>JAKFEW010000096.1:0-21927 GCA_036675505.1 Candidatus Sericytochromatia bacterium | reverse complement strand
CGCGCGCGGCGGCACTGGCGGTGGCGCTGGCGGTGGCTCTGGCGCCGGCGCGAGGGGCGTCGCCCCGGCCCCGCTGCCGGCGCTGCCGAGCCCAGCGATGGGGCCGCCCGCCGTGCGCGCGGGCGTCGTGCGCGAGGCGCTCGTCGACGACGAGGGCGCGCCGGTGCCGGGTGCGCGTATCGTGGCCTTCGGCGCGGCCGGGCCGGTCGAGGCGATCGCCGACCAGGCGGGCCGCTTCGCGCTCGAGACGCCCGCGGGCGCGGGCGACGTGCTGGTCACCGCCCCGGGCCACGCGCCTTGCCTGGTCGCCGGCTGGGCCGGCGGCGCGCTCGCGATTCACCTGATCGGCGACCAGATCCCGCTGCCGCCCGACGACGCCTTCGTGCCGATCCGCGGCACCGTCACGGACGCCGCCGGGGCGCCGGTGGCAGGCGCCCTGGTGATCGGCGGCGACGCCGGGCACACCTCGGTCGGCCCCTACCTCACGGGCGCCGACGGGCGGTTCGACGGCCTCGCCCGCACGGACTTCCGCGGCGGGCCGCTGGCGGTCTGGGCCGTGGTCGCGGACGCGGCCGGCCAGGCCGCATTGGTCGGCCTCGTGCGCCCGATCGCGCTCGCCGAGAGCGGCATGGAGGTCGCGCTCGTCGTGCGGCCGCCCGCAAGCGCCGTCACGCGCATGCTCGCAAGCCAGCTGCCCCAAGGCGTCGAGCTGCAGGCGCTGGCGCCCGAAGGCGCCGCGATCGGCCTCAAGCGCTGGGCCAGCGCCGCGGACCTCAGCACCGGCCCCTTTTTCAGCCTGCCCGGCGCCGCGCTGGTGGCGAGCGCCGGCCTGAACGCGCCGGATGGCCGCGCGGCCTCGTACTGGCGGGCCGAGCTCGCCGAGCCCGGCGAGTTCGCCCCCACGCTCTTGGCCATGCCCACCGCGCCGCGCGCCGACGCGCCGGTCGAAGGCGCGGCCCTGCGCTGGCAGCCGGTTCCCGGCGCCGAGGCCTACCGCGTGGTGCTGCGCCGGCGCGGCATCCCCACGCCCTTGTGGGAGGCCTACGCCGTCGCGCCCGCCGTGCTGATGCGCGGGCTGCCGGCCGAACAGGCTGACGAGATCGAGCTCGTCGCGCTCGCCGGTGCGGGCGCCGCCGTATACGAGGTCGCGAGCCTCACTGAACCGCGCAGGCTGCGCTACCTGGATCACCTCACCCGCGTCGAGCGCTGGTCGCGCGTCGTCGCCGATTGGGCCCCTGCCGGGGCGCCTTGAGCAGGAGGCCCCATGTCGTGTCGTTCCTTCCAACGCTGCCTGCGCGCCGCCTGCGGCGCGCTCACCGCCGTCTCGCTGGTGGCCTCCTGCCAGTGGTGGCCGGGCGCGGCTCCCGCGCCGGTCAGCCTGGCGACAGGCGGTGCGCCGGGCTTCAGCCTGGCCCCGGGTGCGGCCCAGCCGCCCGAGCCCGCTGCCCGCGAAGCGGCCGTCGCCAGGCTTTCCGGCCGCGCGGTCGCGGACTACTGCGCGTCGCTCGTCAGCTCGCAGGCGCGCTGGCGCGAGGCCGACCGGCAGCTCATGGCCTACGGCGACCCGATGCCCACGCCGCCCGCGGCCTCCGAGTGGACGAACGGCCTCGCGCTCACGGCGCTCGGCGCGAGCGGCTCCGACAAGGCGACCAACGGCGCGGCCTGGCGCTCCGGCCAGGCCACGAAGTACGGCGCGCGGGTCTGCCTCGTCACGCGCGAGGGCAAGTTCATCACGATCGACCCCGATGCGCCCACCAGCGCCACCGGCGCCAAGCTGCGCACGGTCACGGACCTGCGTGCGGCCGCAGGCATCGCCAACCTCCAGTTCACCAAGACCTACGTGACGCTCGCAGGCAACGGCTCCACGGCCTTCGTGGTGGCCGACCAGGGCGTCGTCTTCGCGATCGACGTGGTGAGCGTCGTGCCGGGCGCGCCGGCAGGCTCGCACGCCGTCAAGCTGCTCGCGACCGGCAAGGCCTGCGTGGGCGGCGCGCTCTTCGCGGACCCGCTCGCGAGCAGCTACGGCAACGCCTTCACGACGCTCTATACGGTCACCAACGACGGCCTCGGCCTGAAACTCACCTTCACGCCGGGCGCGACCTTCGCGGCCTCGACCTTTGCGCTCCTGACGCCGGTCGCGAGCGCCCCGCGCGTGATCCGGACGCCACTCACGACCGCTGTGCGCGCCTCGGCGATGCTCACGCCCGCGATCCCGGCCCTGATCGCGGCCAACAGCGTCATGGTGCAGTCGCCGCCCGTCGTGCTGGGCGGCATCATGGTGATCGGCGATCGCCGCGGCTACGCCAACGTCTTCGATTTCAGCCAGGCCGCCTCGCCGAGCAACCCGGTCGGCGTGGCCACCAACCTGAGCTGGCCGATCGAGGCGCCGATCGCCGTCGACGTCGACGACAACCTGGCGCTCACGGACATGTTCGTAGCCAGCGGCCCGCAGCTCTACTGGGCGCACAAGAACGGCACGACCTGGCAGCGCTACCCCGGCCAGTACGCGCTCATGCAGACGCCCAGCGCGACCAAGCTCATGAACCAGGCCAACCTGAACAGCTTCATCGCGCTGGCCGCCCCGCAGACGCCGGTCGCGAACGCGACCTGGCAAGCCTTCACGGCGATGCACAGCCCGACCGGTGCGGCGATCGCGCTCAACCTGCCCGGCCAGGCCGGCCAGGTCGACCGCTACCGGCTCTCGCACAGCAAGGTCATGCAGGGCCTCGCGCCCTACATCTACCGCGCGAGCGGCGTGCTCAACCGGCCCGACCGGCGCACCGTGGGCTGGGGCGGCGCGAGCGGCGCGACCGACACCCCGAACCTCCTGCCGCCGGGCAACCCAGGCGCCTTCCGGAACGTGGACTTCCCGGTGGTCGACGGCGACGGCTTCGCCGACAGCGACCCCAGCCCCGCACGCCTGCAGGGCCCGACGGCGCTCGACCTCGACGACGACGGCAGCCTGTTCGTCGCCGATACCAACCACTGCCAGGTGCTCTTCAAGCCGGCCACCTCGACCTCCTGGCAGCGTTGGTGGACCGGGGCCACGCCGCCCGCGGCCCACAGCTTCGGCCTGGGCGGCCGGCCGCAGCCCGATGGCGCCGGCGCGACCAACCAATACTTCGTGTTCGCAGGCACGCTGTTCAGCGACAACGCGGGCCAGCACGCCGGCCGCACGACGCTGCCGGCCGGCAACAACGCCTGGCGCAACACCGCCGCCGCGGCCGAGCGCGACATCGGCAACGGCGCGGGCGGCGACCGCTACACGCTGCCCAACCTGGGCCCCGCCGCCACCGCCTCCGCGCGCGGCACGGCGATCAACCGCGTCCATGGCGTGGCGGTGGGCAACCTCGGCCTCTACATCAGCAACCGCAACAACCAGACGCGCAACGCGGGCGGCGGCACGACCAACGACGGCGAGCTGCTCTTCGTGCCGCGCACCGGCCTGCCCGTGGGCAACTACTACGGCATCGCCAACCCCCAGCCCGGCCGCGCCTACGTGATCGCGCGCTACGTCAACGGCCAGGGCGTGGGCGTCTGGCGCAACGCCGCGACCACGCTCGCGACGCCCGGCCGGCTGCGCGACATCGTCTTCGTGCCGAGCTTCGCGGGCGCGAACCGCCACACGGTGATCCGCTTCGACTCGGACCTCCAGGCCTTCCTGGCCGAAGGCGCGGGCGGCGTCTACCCGGCCTACGGGGCTGGCCCCGCAGGCGTCGGCAGCGGGCGCATCGCCGGGCTCGCCGGCGCCACCGGCACCGGCAACAACGTGGCGGCCAACGGCGCAGCCGTGCTCAACGAGCCGCACGACGCCTGCCTGGACGACCGCGGCAACCTGTTCGTGGCCAACACCACCGGCAACACGCTGTCGATGATCGCGAACGTCGTCAACGGCGCGGGCGCGCCGCGCACCTGGGGCGTGGCCGGACCCGCCGGCGGACGCATCTACACGATCGTGAGCAACCTGTCGATCACCAGCCCGGACTCGGTGACCTTCGCCAACAACGACCCGCAGGTGCCCTCCGGCTGCCTCTACGTGGGCCTGACGGGCGGCATCAACCGGGTGATCAGGGTCGACGAGTCAGGCGCCTTCCAGGTCGTCGCCGGCACGACCGCCAGCACCTGCAAGACGGTCGTCGCCGAAGGCGGCCAGAACGAGCCCGACTCCAACGCGGGGCCGCTGGTCGCGGCCACGGCGGCGACGCTCTCCTACCCGCACCGCGCACGCGGCGACGGCGCGGGCCGCACCTACATCTGCGACCGCTACAACAACCGCATCCGCTACATCGAATCCCAGCCGGGCACCGGCGAGGCGCGCGGCTACCTGAGCTTCACGACGCCGGCCACGGCCTTCGACAAGGTGCTCTATTCGGCCCGGCTCAGGCTCTTCTACAACGGTCAGGCTCGCAGCCAGCCGGTCCCGCAGGTCGGCATGGCCGATCCCTACCTGCGCGGCACCGCGACGGTCTGGAACCAGACCAACGTGATGGACGGCCTGGGCGACGACGTCACGCCGCCGAAGACGCCCGACGTCGACCTGGTCGACGGCCTGGCGACGCCGAGCTTCCCGGGCGCGGGCCCGGCCTGGGCGTTCGCCGACTCCGCGCCGAACCCGGGCGCCAACTACTATGAATACACGCTCAACAGCGCCGCGGTCATGATGGCGAACAACCCGATCGGCCAGTCCATCCGCCTGGGCCTGGCGCCGCCCGCGACCCCGCCCGCCGCGGGCGACTACTATTACCCCAGCTCGATCGGCGTGGCGCCGCCCTACGAGACCAGCGCCAGCTTCTACACCACCGACTGGGACGTGCCCTCCCAGGGCGCCGCCCCGCCGAACCAGGCCAACGGCAGCACCGACCCGCGCCTGTTCATGACCTACGGCTCGCTGACGATCGCCTACCCGATCCTCTCGCCGCCCGCGATCTTCTACACGACCGGCGGCCTGCGCTACGTGTTCATCAACAACGCGAACTGCCTGTTCCGCTACGACTGCACCTGGGGCGGCGCCGCGCCGACGAACGGCTGGAAGGACGCGAACGGGCCGAAGGTGCTCTACGCCCAGACCGAGGCCGGCCGCCAGGCCAACGGCACGGTCTACAACGGCACGGCGTTCCACTTCAACGCGACAGCCCCGCTGGTCGACTTCCAGGGCAACGTCCACGTGCTGGACACGCGCTCGACCGCGCCTCTCACGTTCAGCTACAACCTGAACAAGTTCAACGGCGCGATTCCCGCGGGCCCGGGCGCCGACATGGCGGCGCCGAACACCGTCAAGGCGATCGCCGCGGGCGTGGCCTCGACGGTCGACGACAACGCGGGCATCTACCTGACCGGCGGCAGCTACAGCCTCTCCGAGGCCTACTTCGGCCTCGTCGACGGGCGGCTCTACAGGGTCTCGCTGAAATAAGCCCATCGCGGTCGGGTATGCAGCTCTTGGAGCACCCGACCGAGGAGGAGCGCGCCGATGGGCGATTCGATTTACGACAAGATGACCAAGGTCAGCGCGAAGGAGATCGCCGAGGCGGTCGAAAAGGGCAGCGCGCTGCCCGAAAGCAAGCGCCAGGCCGCCGACGTGAACAACGACGGCCAGATCGACGAGACCGACGTCGAGCTGCTCGCCGAGGCCCAGGTGAAGCTCGCCAACAAGATCTCGGGCGCGATCGTGGGCATGGAGACCCTGACCGACGAGGAGCGCAAGGCCGCCGAGCGCAACCAGGACGGCCACGTGAACCTGACCGACTCCTACCGCCTGGCCGACGACGCGCGCGCGGCGAAGGGCGCCGCGGCCCGCATCAAGCGCGCCAAGACCGGCAAGCTGACCCCGCCCGGACAATAGGGCCGCAGGGGCTTCGTTCGCTAGATCCAGTGCTGCGCGCGGAAGACCGCGAGCATGCCCACCGCCACGGACGCCATCACGCCCATCACGATCGCGAAAGCGAAGGGGTGGTGGGCGAACGGCAGCTGGATGTTCATGCCGTAGATGCCCGACACCAGCGTCAGCGGCAGCATGATCACGCTGATCGTGGTCAAGACCTTCATGACCTCGCTGGTCTGATAGCTGGTCAGGCTGGTGTGCGTGTCGTTCAGGCTCTCGGTGATCGTCTTCAAGTCCTCGAGCGAGTCCCAGATCTTGCCCAGGTGATCGGAGATGTCCGAGAAGTAGATCTCCATCTCCTCGCTGATGATCCGGGTCTTGAGGTATTCGAGCCGGCTGATCACCGGGATCTGCGGCTTGATGATGCGGCGGAAGGCGATGATGTCGCGCCGGATCACCGAGAGCTCGAAGACCGTCTCGCGCGTCTTGCTCTCGAAGATCTTGGCCTCGACCTCGCCCACGTTGCGCTCGATCTTGTAGACCAGCGGGAAGCAGTTGTCGACCAGCTTGTCGACCAGCTTGTAGAGCAGGTAGCCGGGCCCGTTGCCGAGGTTCTCGGCCTGCAGCCGCTCGGAGCTCGCGACCGAGTCGAAGAGCTTCTTGATCGGCCAGAGGTCGCCCTTGTGCAGGCTGACCAGGTAGTCGGGGCCGACGAAGAGGTTGACCTCGGAGGGCGAGGTGACCTGCCGTTCCTTGTCGAAGATCGGCATGTGCAAGACGAGGAACAGGTAGTCGTCGTACTCGTCGAGCTTGGGCCTTTGGAGGTTGCCGAGCAGGTCCTCGATGTCGAGCGGGTGGAACGGGAAGTTGGCCCGCAGGTACTCGATGTCCATCACCGTCGGCTGGGGGATGTCCAGCCACGTGACGCCCTTATGCTCGATCCGCTGGATGGCCATGCCGCTACTTTAGCACGCCTGAAGGCTCAGATCCCGTGCGCGGGCGCACGCAGGCCCGGTCGGGCTAGGAAGCCGCGGGCGAGGGGGCCGGCGTGCCTTCGCCGGGCTTGACGACAGGCGCGGCGGGGCTCGCCACAGCGGCCGGCGTCGCCGTGGGCACCGCGGCCGGCAGCGCGCCGGGATCGGGCGAGGGCGAGGCCGCGGGCGAGGGCGACGCCGCGGGGTCGGGGCTCGCCGCGGCCGCGGGCGCCACGCCCAGGGTGGTCAGCACCTTGGCCTGGTACGCGGCCTCGTTCTTCTTCTTGCCGGCGAAGGTCCACTTCTTCACGCCGAAGTGCTCGGTGAGCAGGCGCAGGCGGTCGTTGGTGCCCGGGTGGTCCGACACCCAGGTGAGCCAGGCCGGCGTCTCGCCGGACTGCTCGCTCAGATCGCTGAGGAAGCCGCCGAGCTCGCGCGGGTCGTAGCCCAGCGCGTAGGCGTACTCGGCGCCGAGGCGATCGCTCTCGAGCTCCTGGTTGCGATCGCCATGCTTGAGGATCAGGTTGGCGGCCACGTTCGCGCCGAGCTGGGTCAGCTTGTCGCCGTCCTTGCCGACCACGCCCACCACCAGGCCCTGCGCGATGAGCGTCTGACGGATGCCGTTGATCGAGTGGTACTTCGCGACATGGCCTATCTCATGGCCGATCACGCCGGCGAGCTGGGCCTCGTTCTTCATGAGCTTCAGCGCGCCGGTCGTGACGAAGACGAAGCCGCCGGGCGCTGCGAAGGCGTTGATCTCCTTCGAGTCCACCACGTACCACTCGTACTTGAGGTTCTTGCGCTCGCTCTGCTTCACGAGCTTCTCGCCGATCTCGCTGAGGTAGTCGCGCAGCACGGGGTTCGGGTAGGCCGGGTACTCGACGAGCACCTTGTCGCGCGTCTCCTTGCCGATCTTGATCTCGTCGGCGTCGCCAATGAAGAGCGCCTGCGCCGCCACGGCCGTGCCGAGGATCGCGTTCTGCACGGTGCAGCCGAAGCTGGTCGTGACGAGGGCCGCGACGAGAGCAGAGAGCACGGGCTTGCGCATGGGATCCTCTCAGGAGCGTGGGTGCTGGTGGCTGGACGCTGTGCGCGCGCCGGATGTTCCATACCCGCGGCACGGGTGTGCCGCGCATTACGGCGGCCGCCCGGTGCGCTCGGCTAGGCTTGTGCCATGCCTGCTCCCGCCCGCCCGCTCAAGCGCCTCTGGCGCCACGTCCCCTTCAGCTTCCGGCGCAACCTGCCGCTCGCCTTGACCTTCCTGGCCGTGTTGGTGGCGTTCTCGCTGGTGATGCCGCTGCCCTCGCTGCAGGCCTTCGAGGGCTTCGGCCAGGAGAGCCTGCCGCTGCCCGAGCGCGAAGACCGCTAGGCCAGGCCCGCGCGGACCGTCGCGCGACCCAGAACCGAGCCCGGGGCGCTGCAAGCGCCGCGGGCTTTTGCGCGTCGGAAGCGCCAACCCTCGGGAGGTGCTTTGTACGGATGGCGCGATTGCCTATCATCGGCATCATGGCCCCACGTCGGATCGCCAGGAAGGGAGGCTACCCATGCTCTGCCAGAATTGCCGCCAGCGCCCCGCGCGCTTCTATTACAGCCAGACCGTCAATGGTCGCAAGCAGGAGATGCACCTGTGCGAGGTGTGCGCCGAGGCGTTCAAGGCCCAGCGTGGCGCAGGCAACCCCTCCTTCGGTGCGGGCCCGCTCGATGCGCTCTTCGAGGAGCTGATGCACCCGCTGCTGCACCGCAACCGCGGGCAGGTGCGCGTCTGGGAGCAGCTCGGCGACGACGCGCGCAGGCTCGTCGAGGCCGCCGGCGTCCTGGCCGCCGAGCGCGGCAGCCCGGACGTGAAGCCCGAGCACCTGCTCTTCGCCATGCTCGACGACGGCGAGAGCCAGGACCTGCTCGGCCACATGCTCGGGCTCGACCCGCGCAGCTTGCGCGCGCGGCTCGAGGACCTCGCGCCGGCCGAGGCGAGCGAGACCGCGCCCAGCGAGATCGCGCTTTCGGCCAGGCTCAAGCGCGTGCTGCAAATCGCCCACCAGCAGGCCACCGCGCATGGCGCCCGGTTGATCGGGCCCGCGCACCTGGTGGCCGGCCTGGTCGGCGAGGGCGAGAGCGCGGCCGCCCAGCTGCTGCTCGAGATGGGGCGGCCCGAGGCGGCGCGCGCCGCCGAGGCGGGCGCGAACGGCCAGCGCCGCCAGCCAGCTCCGAAAGGCGAGGGCAAGCTGCTCGGGCAGTACACGCGCGACCTCACGGCGCTCGCCACGATGGGCAAGCTCGATCCGGTGATCGGCCGCGAGCCCGAGATCGAGCGCGTGGTGCGGATCCTCAGCCGCCGCACCAAGAACAACCCAGTGCTGATCGGCGAGCCCGGCGTGGGCAAGACCGCGATCGCCGAGGGCCTCGCCCAGCGCATCCTGGCCGGCGAAGTGCCCGAGGGCCTCAAGGACACGCGGGTGCTCGCGCTGGATCTCTCAGGGATGGTGGCCGGCACGAAGTACCGCGGCGAGTTCGAGGAGCGGCTCAAGGGCCTGATCGACGAGGTGAAGGAGCGCGAAGGTCAGATCATCCTGTTCATCGACGAGCTGCACACCGTGCTCGGCGCGGGCGGGGCGGAAGGGGCGATGGACGCCGCCAACATGCTCAAGCCGGCGCTCGCGCGCGGCGAGCTGCGGGCGATCGGCGCGACCACGCTCGACGAGTACCGCAAGCACATCGAGAAGGACGCGGCGCTCGAACGGCGCTTCCAGCCCGTGCTGGTGGAGGAGCCTACCGCCGAGCAGAGCATCGCGATCCTGCGCGGCCTCAAGGACCTCTACGAGGCCCACCACGCCGTGCACATCGACGACGCCGCGCTGGTCGCCGCCGTCGAGCTCGCCGACAAGTACGTCACCGACCGCTTCTTGCCCGACAAGGCGATCGACCTGGTCGACGAGGCCGCGGCCATGACCCACCTGGCGAGCCGCCGCCAGCCCGGCCGCGTGGCCGAGATCGAGCAGGAGCTCGAGCGCGCGCGCTGCCGCAAGGAAGAGGCGATCGGCAAGGAGCGCTTCGAGGACGCCCAGACCCACAAGCAACGCTGCGAGGAGCTCGAGAAGGAGCTCGCCGAGATGGTCAAGGGCTGGCGCTCCGAGACCGGCAAGGTCGAGCCGACCGTGACGGTCGAGGCGATCGCGAAGGTGGTCTCGGAGTGGACCGGCATCCCGGCCAACAAGCTGGTCGCCGAGGAGCGCCAGCGCCTGCTCGCGATGGAGGAGCACCTGCACACGCGCGTGATCGGCCAGGAAACCGCGATCCGGGCGGTCAGCGAGGCCGTCCGGCGCGCGCGCACCGGCATGAAGGACGCCCGCCGGCCGATCGGCAGCTTCATCTTCCTGGGGCCGACCGGCGTGGGCAAGACCGAGCTCGCGAAAGCGTTGGCGGAGTATTTGTTCAACGACGACGACGCGATGGTGCGCTTCGACATGAGCGAGTACCAGGAGAAGCACACGGTCTCGCGCCTGGTCGGCGCGCCGCCCGGCTACGTGGGCTACGAGGAGGCCGGCCAGCTCACCGAGGCGCTGCGCCGCAAGCCATACAGCGTGGTGCTCTTCGACGAGATCGAGAAAGCCCACCCGGACGTCTTCAACGTCCTTTTGCAGCTGCTCGACGACGGGCGTTTGACCGACAGCAAGGGCAAGACCGTCGACTGCAAGAACACGGTCGTGATCATGACCTCGAACGTCGGCGCGCACCGCATCTTCGAGCTCGAGGAGCGCGGCGCCGCCTGGTCCGAAATCGAGGCCGCCGCGATGGAGGCGCTCAAGGCGAAGTTCCGGCCCGAGTTCCTCAACCGCGTCGACGAGACAGTGGTCTTCCACCCGCTCTCGAAGGCCCAGATCGGCCGCATCGTCGATTTGATGCTCGCCCACACCGAGCGCAAGGTCCATGCCCAGGGCTACGCGCTGGTGCTCTCGGAGGCCGCCAAGCAGGCCCTCGCCGACGCCGGCTTCGACCCGACCTTCGGCGCCAGGCCGCTGCGCCGGGCGATCGCCCGCGAGATCGAGACCCCGATAGCCAGGCTCCTGCTCACCGAGGACTTCGAGCCGGGCGACCGCATCCAGGTCGACCACCTCGACGACGCGTTCACCTTCGCGCGCGTGGGCGCCGAGCGGCGCGAGCTCGCGGGCGCGGGCGCGGGCGGCGGTGGCGGTGGCGGCGAGGCCTCGGGCGCGGCCGGGCCTGCGCAGGCACCCGCGAGCGAGGCCGAAGCCGAGCCCCCCCAGGGCGAGGACGAGCGGGCCTGAGCGCCCGGGGAGAGACGCATGAAGATCATGTTGGCGACCGACGGCTCGGCGAGCGCGCGCCACGCGCTCAACGAGGCCCTCCGGCTCCTGTCCGTGCGCGGGGCCCAGGTCGCGGTCGTCGCCGTGACGCCGCCGATCGGCCTCGAGCCGATGGCGGGCATGGCGCCCTACCCGGCGGTCACCGTCGCGCCGCTGCCCGACGTCGAAGACACCCGCCAGCACCTGGAGGACGCCCGCCACGCGCTCGAGGCGGCGGGCGTCCACCCGCTGCTCCTGAGCAAGACCGGCGACCCGGCGACCCAGATCGTGGAGGCGGCCAAGGCGTTCGACGCCGACATCCTGGTGCTCGGCAGCCACGGCCGCGGCGCGCTCGGGCGGCTGGTGCTCGGCAGCGTCTCCGACGCGGTCGCGCACCACTGGGCGGGGGCGACGCTGATCGTCCATCCCCCGGCTGGCAGCTAGCGGCTGGCCTCGAGGCCGAGCTCGCAGGCGGCGTCCTCGAAATCGCCGTAGCCCGCCGGCAACGTCAGGTGGTGCGGCAGCTTGCGCATCTGCGCGCGGATCGACTCGGCCGGGTAGGTCCAGATCTCGGCCAGCGTGGGGTGCACGTGCGGCACCTGCAGGAACTGCTCGACCGTCGCGCGCAAGCTGATCGCCGCGGCGAGCTCGTGGAT
The DNA here is from genome assembly GCA_036675505.1 of Candidatus Sericytochromatia bacterium. GTDB lineage: Bacteria > Cyanobacteriota > Sericytochromatia > S15B-MN24 > JAQBPE01 > JAKFEW01. The sequence continues at coordinate 10,178 of JAKFEW010000096.1, read as the reverse complement.
GAGCTCGCTGCCCTCGGGGCCGACCACCGTCGCGCCCAGGATCTCGCCCTCGAAGGGGTCCGCGATCAGCTTCACGAAGCCGTCGGTCTCGCCGAGCAGCTCGGCCTTGCCGTGATCGGCGAAGTCGTAGCGACCCACCAGCACGGGCCGGCCGAGCTGCCTGGCCTCGGCCTCCGAGAGGCCGACCCGCGCGATCTGCGGCTCGGTGAAGGCGGCCGAGGCGTAGAGGTGCGGCGCCACGGGGCTGGGCGGGCAGCCGAGCAGCGCGTTGCGCGCGGCGAGCTCGCCCTCGGCGATCGCCACGTGCACCAGGAACGACAGGCCGGTCACGTCGCCGGCCGCGAAGATCGCCTCGTTGGTGGTCTGCAGGCAGCGCGTGAGCGTGAGCCTCGCGCCCTCCTGCTTCACGCCCGCGGCCTCGAGGCCGAGGCCCGCGACGTTGGGCTTGCGGCCGGTCGCGACCAGCAGGGCGTCGGCCACGAGGTCGCGCGCCTCGCCGTCCGGGAAGCTCACCCGCACCACCTTGCGCGCGCCGCGCTGCTCGACGTGGACAGGCTTCACGCCGACGTGCACGGTGACGCCCTCCTTGATCAGCCTGCGCGTGATCACGGCCGAGACGTCGGGGTCCTCGCGCGCGAGCAGCCGCGGGGCGACTTCCACGATCGTGACGGCCACGCCGAGCCTCGCGAAGAACTGGCCGAGCTCGAGCGCGACCACGCCGCCGCCGATCACGATCAGCGAGGCCGGCTTCGCGGCCAGCGTGAGCGCCTGGTCCGAGACCATGTAGCCGGCCTCGGCGAGGCCCGGGATCGGCGGCACGGTGGGCGTCGAGCCGGTCGCGAGGACGAAGCGGTCGGCGGTGAGGCGGCGCTCGCCGACCTCGAGCACATTCGGCCCCACGAAGCGGGCCTGGCCCGTGATCACCTCGGTGTTCGGCAGCTCGCGGATGCCGTCCGCGCGGTAGCGCGCGAAGCCCGCGATCAGGCGGTCCTTGCGGGCCATCACGGCGGCGAAGTCGCAGGCCCAGTCGGGCACGCGGATGCCGAACTCGCCGGCCGTCGCGATCGTATGCGCCACGCGGCCTGACTGGATCAGCGCCTTGCTCGGCATGCAGCCGGCCAGGATGCACAGCCCGCCCAGGGGCCCGCGGTCGACGAGCGCCACGCGCGCGCGCAGCTCGGTCGCGGCCACGCGCGCGGCGGCGTAGCCGGCGCTGCCCGCGCCCAGCACGACGAGATCGAAGCGGTCGGGATCGGTCATGGCGGTCCTCCTGGGCGGGCTCAGGCCCAGGATAACCGACGCGCCACGCCCGCAAAACGGGCAAGACTACGGAACCTTCGTCCCCGCGATGACCGCGTCGACCTCGATCTCGATCAGGTGCGCGGGGTCGATCAGCCTTTGCACCTCGACCATCGTCGCGGCCGGGCGCACGTCCGCGAAGAAGGCCGCATGCGCCCGCCCGGCCTCCTCCCAGCGCGCGATGTCGGTCACGAACATGCGCGTGCGCACGACGTCGGCCAACGTCGCGCCGGCCTCGGCGAGGGCCGCCTCGATCGTGCCGAGGCACTGCATGGCCTGGGCGAACATGTCGCCCGGGCCGACCACCTGCCCATCGGCGCCGGTCGCGGTGGTGCCCGCGACGTAGACGTGCCGGCCCACGCGCACGGCGCGCGAGTAGCCGACCGTGGCCTCCCAGGGCGCGCCCGAGGAGACGCGCTGCCGCTCGGTCATCGGACGCTCTGGCTCGCCCACCGGCCGGCTAGCCGATGCCCGGGCGGGCGTAGGCCACCAGCGACTCGACGAAGCCCCGGCGGGCCGCCGCGTAGCGGCCGTCGGCCGCGCGCAGCTCGCGGTACTTCGCGCCGCGCGTGACCCAGCCCGCGGCCTGGGCCTCGGCCTTCGCCGCCGCGAACTCGCCTTGGACCTTCTCGAGCAGGTCGAGCTTGATCGCGAGGCTCTCCTGCTCGAGCGGCTCCATCGCGGCGATCAGCGCGGTCAGCTCGGCCAGGCCGATGCGTCCGTTGCCGTCGGCGTCGGCCTGGCGCAGGAAGGTGATCGCGTCGAGCTTCTGCTCCGAGGCGAAGCACACCAGCGAGAGGTCGAGCTCCTCGAGGTCGAGCTCGCCGTCCTCGAGCGGCGGGCCGCCCCCGACCCGCTGCGTGACGATGCCGCCGGTCGCAGGGTCGAGCACGTGCTCGAGGCGCCCCGTGCGCTCGGTGGTGGTATCGAAGAGCGCGATGATGCGCTTGGCCATCGACGCGTGAGCCGGGTTCGGCACAGGGACCTCCTGGGCGGGGTGAGCAGTCGCAACGCCTGCTTCTTTCCCGCCTTCGGCGCCTCCTTCACGCCCGCCGCGCGCTCAGCCGGCCGTGGGCTTCTGGACCAGCTCGAGATCGTAGCCATCCGGGTCGCGCACGAAGGCCACCTGCGAGCCCGAGGGCAGCGTGTAAGGCCCCTTCGCGATCGTCGCCCCGGCCGCCGTCACGGTGGCCAGCATCGCGTCCAGATCGTCGACCCTGTAGGCCAGGTGCATGAGCCGCTCGGGCACCTGGAAGGCCGCGCCGCCCGGCACCTGCATGAGCTGCAGCTCGCCGGGGTCGTCGCCCAGCCTGAGGAAGGCGATTTCGCTCCCTTCGGGCCCGGGCCTGCGCGCGCGCGGGGCGTAGCCGAAGACGCCCGTGTAGAAGGCGATCGCCGCGTCGAGGTCGCGGACGCGGATCATGGTGTGCAGGTAGTGGACGGGCATGGCACTCGCAGGTCGTCGGGGGCGGGCGCGGCCTCGGCAGGCTCCGCCTGCACGGGCAGCGTGAACCAGAATACGCTGCCCAGCCCGAGTTCGCTACGCACGCCGATCGCCCCGCCGTGGGCCTCGACGATCGCCTTGGAGATGCTGAGGCCGAGCCCGGTGCCGCCCTTCTCGCGGCCGGCGCTCAGCTGCGAGAAGCGCTTGAAGAGCTTCGCCTGGTGCTCGGGCGCGATGCCCGAGCCGCTGTCCTCGACCTCCACCCGCACATGATCGCCCGCCGCGTGGACGCGCACCACGATGCGGCCGCCCGCCGGCGTGAACTTGATCGCGTTGGTGAGCAGGTTGGTGAGCACCTGGCCCACGCGCCGGGCGTCCATCCAGACGGTGGTGTCGGGCTCGTCCGCCGCGATCGTGAGCGTGAGTCCGCGCTCGCGCACCATCGGGCGCAGGCTCTCGGCGATCTCCAGGGCCTTCTCGCCGGCCGCCGCCTGGGCGAGCCGCAGGTGGAAGGTGCCGGCCTCGAGCCGGGCGAAGTCGAGCAGGTCGTCGACCAGGTACTCGAGCCTGGCGGCGGCGTGCATCACCTGCCGGACGTAGTCGTGCTGGGTCTGGGTGAGCGGCCCGCCGATCTCGTCTTCGAGGAACTCGCTGTAGCCGATGATGCTGGTGAGCGGCGTGCGCAGGTCGTGCGAGACCGCGCTCACGAACTCGCTCTTGAGCGTGTCGAGCTCCTTGAGCCGCTGGTTCTGGCGGTCGAGCAGCTCGCCGCGCCGCTCGGCGAGCAGGTGCAGCGTGGCGAGCCGGCGCTGCGCGCGCCAGCGCACGGCGAACATCACCACCGCGAGCACGGCCGCCTCGGCCACGATCACGGCCAGGCTGGGCAAGAGCGCGCGCGGCAGCGCGAGCAGGGCGACCCCGGCCCAAGCGACCAGCGCGAGCGCCAGGAAGGCCGCGAACCAGCGCCTGGAGGTGAAGAAGAAGGCCACGCCGAAGAGCAGCACGGCGGAGCCGAGCGTCTCGAGCGGGTCGGCCTTGAACCAGGTGTGCAGGAGCGTGTCGGTGAGCGGCAGGCAGGCGATCGCGAAGGCCGTGACATGGGCCCTGCGCAAGGAGATCCGGTCTTGGCGGTGCAGCAGCAGCACCAGGCCGTAGCACACGAGGATGCCGAGCTCCCAGAAGAACATGAAGGTGGGCGCGGCCGCCCAGCGCAGCGCAGCGCCCTGCGCGGCGAGGGGGTTCACGACGGCGAGCAGGGCGAACAGCCCGATCAGGCCGATCACGATCGGGCGCAGGTTGGTGAGGAGGTTCTGGTCGAGCGCGCGCCGCAGGTCGTCGGCGGAGACGGCGTTCGGACGCGCGTCGGGGGTGGGTGCAGCCATGGGTGACCTTTCGGGCAGGTCTTCTTCTGTAGCATGCCATGAATCACCCACAGGCATCCTATTGGCAAACAAGGCTCGGGCGCCCACGCCGCCAGGTTAACAGGCCCGTGCCAAATCTTAGACTCGTCTTACCTTAACCATTCCTTACCCTAGACCTATCCTTTCCTTTACCGATTCTGAGCCGCGCGCCGCGATAGAAAGCGCGTCCCCGAGAGACATCCGTCGCGTGAAGAGAGGAACTCCTCCAATGCGTTTTTCGATCGCCCTGACCGCCCTCATCGTCATCGCCGCCGCCGGCTGCGCCAAGGCCCCGATGCCCGTGGCACCCGCCGGCCTCGGCCAGGGTCAGGTGACCGCCGCCGCCACCCCCACCGTGCGGGTCGGCCAGATCGAGAAGCTGCCGGTGCGCTGCCCTTGCTTCAAGCTCGAGGGCACGATCGGCACGCAGACCTGGACGCTGCAGTTCGAGCAGCAGGGCGCCGAGGTCGCGATCGACCTGTTCGACGTGGGCGGCAAGAAGGCCGCCGCCGCCCAGAAGAAGGCGATCGCCCAGGGCATCTACGCCGAGGCCGAGGAGGCCATGACCCAGGAGGCCGTGAGCAGCGCCGAGCGCGCCCGCCAGCTCTTCGCGATCGCCGCCGAGCTCGGCGTCAAGGGCGCAGGCAAGGGCGACAAGCCGGCCGGCGGCGACAAGGCCGCCTTCAAGGTCGACGAGATCGCCAAGCTGCCCGTGCGCTGCCCCTGCTTCAAGCTCACGGCCAAGATGGCCGGCAAGGACGTCACGGTCGAGTACGAGGTGCACAACGGCTTCGCCGGCGAGATGCACCAGATCAGCAAGGTGACCGTCGCGGGCCAGCGGCCGACGGCGGACGAGCTCAAGGCGATCGCCGCGGGCCTGAAGGCGGAAGGCGACGTCGCCATGAAGCAGGAAGCCACCAACAGCGCGGCCAAGGCCAAGCTGTACTACGCCCTGTCCAAGGCGATGACCCGCTAAGCGCAGAAGCTCACGGCGCGGCGAAGGTCTTCGCCGCGTCGCTGTGGTCCGCGAGCCGGTCGGCGGGCACCTGCTGGCCGCCCACGGTCCTGGTCATGCCCGTGAACGTCGCGGGCACCGGCACATCGCCGATGGCGTCCTTGCGGACGACCTCGAAGTGCAGGTGCGAGCCCGTCGAATAGCCGCTGTTGCCGATCTTGCCGATGGCCTGGCCGCTGCCCACGCGATCGCCCACGTTCAGCGTGCCGGAGCCTTGTTGCAGGTGCACGTACCGGCTCACGAGCCCGCCGTGGTCGATCGCGACCACGTTCGAGCGATCGGTGGGCAGAGGCTCGGCGCCCTCGGCCTTGTCCGGGTTGGTGTAGATCGCCTCCACCACGGTGCCGGCCGCGATCGCGCGGATCGACGTGCCACGCGCCGCGCCGCCGCAAGGGCCCATATCCCACGTGTAGTGGCCGGTGAGGCCGTTGTGGAACGAGCGCCCGCCCGCGCCCTGGTAGACGCAGAACGTGCCCGAAAGCGGTGCCGTGAAGGTCTTGGCCTGGGTGTACGGGAACGCGCGGAAGTACTTGGGCACCGCGGCGTGGTTGAACTCGAGGGCCAGCGTCTGGTACGGCGAGGCCATCTGCTGGGCGTAGGGCAGCGTCTCGACCTTCGCGCGGTAGAGCTTCGCGATCCGGCTGTCGAGGTCCCAGTCGGCGGGGTAGGCCCGCGACGCCGCGCGGAACGTCGCGAGCGCGGCCGTCTCGTCGCCGCCCGCGAGCTGGAGCGTGCCGCGCGCGACCTGCTTCGCCGCGCTCGCAGGCATCGCGTCGACCAGGGCCTGCGCGCGCGGGGTCTGCCCGTCCGCGATCAACAGCGCGATGAGCGCCTCGCGGAACTCGCCCTCGGCCGGGTAGGCGTTCAGGCCGAGCTCCGCGTAGGCGATCGCGAGCGCCGTCTTGCCGGCCTGCCGCAGGCGGGCGATGCCGTCGCGCAGGCTCGCGAGGAAGTTGTCGCGGTAAGCCACGGGCACCTGGGCAGGCTCGAGGGCGTAGGCCTTCTGCCAGGCGCGCAGGGCGGCCTCGTCGTTCTGCGCGTTGCGCTGGATGATGCCGAGCGAGGCCCAGCCCCAGGCGTCGTTGGGCTTGAGCAGCAGCGCGCGCTCGAGGAAAAGCGCGCCGTCGGCCCAGCGCCGGGCGTCCCAGGCGAGGTGGATGCCCTGCATCGCGATCACCACCCAGGCGTTGTCGATGACCCAGGTGTTGCCCGGCGCGACGGCCAGCGCGTGCTCGATCGCGGGCATGGCCTCGGCGTACAGCTTGTGGTTGTGCGCGGCGTGGGCGAAGATCGTCAGGCAGTCGTAGTCATCGGGGTAAGCCCGGATCGCGTCCTTGAAGAGGCAGTAGATCGTGGCGTAGTCCTCGGGGTTCACGTTCCGGCGCGCGAGGTACTCCGCCTTCGTGAGCGTGCCGGGCGCGGGCCCGCACGCGGGCGGCGTGCCCAGGCTCACCGGCACGAGCGCCGCCGACGGCGCCGCCGAGGCCTGTGGCGCGGCGATGGGCGACGGGCTCGCCGCCACGCGGAACGGATCGTTGGCGCCAAGCCAGCTGGCCGGGAGCTGGCCGGCCAGCGTGACTTCACGGCAGATCACGGTCTTGCCGTCCGTGAAGGCCACGAGGTAGTACACGCCCTTGCCGCCCAGGCTCGAGCGGGCCGTGATCTTGAGCGCGCTGGTCCGGCGCGCGTGAGGCGTCCAGGCGGCCGCGTCCGATCCTTTCATGACCAGCGAGGTCTGGTGGCTCGCCTCCCACTTCATGTTGGTGGCCCGCCGGCCGCTCGCGCGGGCCTTGAGCCCGATCGGCGTGCCCACCGCGACCGGGCCCTGCGGGTCGCGCTCGACGAGGATCGAGACCGGCAGGCGGAGCGCGCCGGCCCCCTCGCGGATCGCGGCCCCGTCGTCGGCTTCCAGCTCGGCGCGATCGCCGAGGAAGGCCGCAAGCTCCAGGTCGTCGTCGCCGGCCACGCCGGCCTGGCCGGGTGCAGGCTCGCCCGCGGGCGTGAGCATGGCGCCTGGCACGTCGCAACCGGCCAGAACGGCGAGCGCGAGCATGGCGGCGAGGGGCAGGGAGCGGATGGGGCGCATGGGCGTCTCCTGGTGGGGGGCTTGTGGGGATTCGTACCCGCGCCCGCCTGCCTCCTCGACGGGCCCGCGCCGCCCGAGGTTCCATGGGATGAACCAAGTTGAGGAACAGCAGAAAGCCGGCCCCAGCAAAAGCTGAAAGCCGGCTTTTCATCAAGGTGGGCGATACTGGACTTGAACCAGTGGCCCCTTCGGTGTGAACGAAGTGCTCTACCGCTGAGCTAATCGCCCTCGAGGAGTCCACATTATACCAAACTCGCGCGCTACGGTGTCAAGCCGAGGCCCGGCGCAATCTCCCGCCCGCCGGGTATGACCCGCCCGGGAGATCGCCATGCGCATCCAAGCCTGTTTGCTCGCCGCGCTGCTCGCGCCCGCCCCGGCCGACATCGACACAGCCAGGCTCGCGCTGGCGTTCCGCGACGTGTCCTTCGGCGCGGCGCCCGCCGAGGTCGAGGCGAAGCTCGCCATGCTCAAGGTGCTCCAGCGCGGCGAGGACACCCTGGCCTTCGCAGGCACGCTCGACGCGCGCGCGGTGCAGCTCCACGCGTTCTTCACGCCGAAGACCAGGCAGCTCTGGAAGGTGGGCGTGGTCTACCTGCAGCCGCTCGGGCGCCCCTTCGAGGAGCTCGAGGCGGCCTGGCAGCGCGAGTGGGAGCGTTTGGCCGCGACGCTCGGCCAGCCGACCCGGCGGCTCTCGCTCTTCAAGACGCCGGTGGGCGCAGGCGGCGAGCTCGCGGCGCTCAAGGCGGGCGACGGGCAGTTCTCGGCGGTCTGGCAGCTCGAGGACGGCTACGTGGCCTGCGACATCTCGCGCTTCGGCAACCTCACGGTCGGCTACGAGCACGCAGCGCTCGCGGCGCTCGACGACGAAGAACGGGCCGCGGCGACGCCGCGGCCCGCGAGCAAGCCGGAGCCCAGGCAGCCCGAGCCGGCCAAGCCGGCACCGAAAAAGCCGTAGTTACGGCTGGGCCGGCTTGTCGGTCTCGATGATCAGGCCCTGGTAGTTCGCGCCGCCGAAGACCGGCAAGTTGGCCAGGTGCTTGGACTGCCACATCTCCTCGAACTCTTCCTCGTCGAGCTGGCGGTAGGGGCCATCGATCGAGTCGTGGAAGATGATCTTGCCGGTCAGGTTGTTGTAGCCCACCACCGTGATGTAGTGCTGCTGCATCAGGTCGTTGTTGAACTCGAGCAGCACGATCGGCGGGCGGCCGGCGTCGACCAGGGTCTTGAGGTAGCCGATGTTGCCGCCGCGCATGGCCTTGGCCTCGACGCCGCAGGCCTTCATGTACTTCACGATCTCGTCGTAGTGGGTCGCGAGGTTGAAGCGGTTCTGCTTGTTCACGAGCTGCTGGTAGTCCTGCTTCACGCCGTAGTAGTTCAGCACGACCGTGGTGGTCGCCTGCGCGCAGGTGTTGTCGGCGCCCTGCTTCAAGAAGGGCACGTCCTTGATCAGGCGCGAGCCGTCCGAGAAGCTCAAAAGCTGGCGCCGGCCGTCGATGTTCGCGACCTTGTAGGCGCTCTTGGTGGTGTCGTAGCCGGTCGACTTGCGCACCTGCTTGTTCACCTGCTCGTACTTGATGTTCTTGAGCGCGTTCGAGGTGGTCGGCACCATCGGCGCGCCGCAGCCGGTCAAGGCCACCGTGCTCATCATCGCGAGCAGGCCGGCCGCCACCATCTTGGTCTGGATCTTGAGCGCGTTGCGGATGTCGAACTTGCTCACGAAGCCGAGATCGACCAACACCTGGCCGATCTGCTTCTTGGTCAGCCGCTGGTTCGCGAGCGCGTCGGCGAGCTGCTGGCGCGTGAGGCGCTTCGAGGAGATCAGGATCTCGCCGAGCAGCAGGCGCACCGCCATCGGGTCGCCCTGCTTGAACTCGTCCTGCATCGTGAGCACGGCGTCGAGCTCGAGGTTGTCGATCAGGCCGAGGCGCAGGAGCACCTCGCCGAGCTTCTCGTTGGTCTTGCGCTGCTCGGCGACGGCCGAGCCCAGCTCGCGGTTCGAGAGGCGCTTGGACTTCTTGAGGATGTCGCCCAGGCGCTGGGTGACGTCGCCCGTGTCGCCCGTGGCCATGTTGCCCTTCTGCTGGGCCAGGATGAAGTCGAGCTCCATCCGCGTGAGGAACCCACGGCGCACCATGATCTCGCCCAGGCGCTCGTTCGAGCGCTGCTGCTCCGACACGGCGTCGGACAGCTGGGAGGGCGTGATCCACTGCTGCGAGATCAGGATCTCGCCCATCATCTGGTTGGCCGGGTTGTGGCGCTCGAGCAGGATGCTCACGGGTGTGTCCTCCGGTGAAACGACGTGACAGGAATCAGGGGGTCGAGACCATGACGCCCTGTTGGCCGCTCTGTGTCTTCATACCCCAAGCAAACGTCTTCGACCCGTTATGGTCGATCGCGATCGCGCCCCCCCGGTGGTCGCCGGGCCCCGCGAGCGGGGCGTCTGCGGCACCAGGACGGAAACTCGTATCGAGCGTGCGGGCCTTGAGCGCGAAGCCGGCCTCGGCCTTCTCGGAATAGACCAACAGGCCGCTCGTGCCAGCCCAGGCGAGGCCGGGGTCGCGCAGGCGCGTACCGGCGCTCGCAGCCTCGCTCGCGGCCGCCCAGTCGCCGGGCTTGCCCGCCTTGAGCCAGATCTTGCCTTCGAGCTGGTAGGCGACCAGCGTGCGCCCGTCGGGCAGGCTGGCACAGGCAGGCTCAGCGCCCGCCGGGGCGAGCTCGGCCGGCACCGACCAGCTCGTGGCATCCGCGCTGGTGGCCGTGAGCAGGCCAGCCCCCATCACCTCGGCGACCAGCGTCAAGCCTGCCGGGCCTGCCGCGACGGCCAGATCCTGGGCGCCCTCGAAGCCTGCGACGACGACGGGCGCGCCGAACGCGCCGTCCGCCTCGACGGCGTGGTAAAGGGCCTGCGTCTCGCCCGAGCGGTTCGAGGCGAAG
>JAKFEW010000079.1:0-84176 GCA_036675505.1 Candidatus Sericytochromatia bacterium | reverse complement strand
CGAGGATTTGACGGGCATTCGCAAGCGGGTCAAAGTTCGCAAGGCCCAGCGCCACCGGCACCACCGCTGGTCCTTCTTCCAGCTTCGCAGTTTCTTGGCGTACAAGGCGCTGCGGGATGGCGTGGAGCTCGTTTTGATCAACCCGGCGTACACGTCCCAAACCTGCCACCAATGCTTGCACATCGGCGTGAGGGCTGGTGAATCGTTCAAGTGTGAGCATTGTGGATACTCGGGTCATGCCGACTACAACGGCGCTCGTAACATCGGACTCTTGGGGGCGTGCGTAACGCGTTCTGAACACTCGCTATCTTGCCTTCTGGCGGGATAGCAGGGTGAATGCCCCCGGATTTATCCGTGGGGAAGCTTACATCGAGCGGACGTGAGCGGGGGCGGCCCGCCACTTTCCACGGTCCACACTGGCATACGCGCGGCCTGGCGGGCATCGGTGTAACCTGCGTAACTCAAATGCACAATAGTACGAATATACATAGTAAAGCAAGAGTGAGCGTGCTCATCGCGATCGCGGCGGCCGAGTAGGCAGCACCGGGACCACCGCTTTCTCATCGCCCACCGGGGGGTTACAATTCGGGTAAAGGTTGTGCTAGAGTAATACTATCCATTATAGTACTGTGGAACCCTCGAACGCCGAGAAAGGACCTCGCCCCATGGCGCGCCGCTTGATTGCCTCTTTGCTCCTGCTGACGGCCTTCCCGGTCTCGGCCGCGTTCGCCGCCGGGCATGGCGGGCATGACCATCATGGGGCGGCCGGGGCCGCGAAGGCCGTGTCCCACAGCCACGCGACCGCGTCGGCGGGTGACGTCAAGGCCACGTTCCACTTCAACCCGGCCAAGGACGCCCAGTACGCCTGCCCGATGCACCCCGAGGTCGTCTCGGGCAAGCCCGGCAAGTGCCCGAAGTGCAAGATGAGCCTCGCGAAGCAGACGCACTCGATCGGGGTGGCGCTCGAGCACGCCAGGACCAAGCAGCCCATCGTGGTCGCGAAGGTCCACCTGCAGATCACGGACGCGCACGGCATGGCGCAGGAGCTGACGCTCCCCGGCACCGGCCACTGGCTCGGCCAGTTCCACCTGATGGCCGGGAAGCATACGGTCAAGGCGGCCGTCACGCCCAAGGGCGGCAAGTCGGCCATGGTCACCGTGCCCTACGAGGTGAAATGAAATGAGCGAAACGATCCGTCTTCGCCAGCCAGGCCTGCGGAAGCTGATGGGGGACCTCGAGGCCGCGATCATGGAGGTCGTCTGGTCCTTCGACCCGGGCGCCCGCGTGACCGTGCGCGAGGTCTACGAGGCCTTGCTCGAGCAGCGGAAGATCGCGTACACGAGCGTCATGACCGTCATGGGCAACCTGTCGAAGAAGGGCGTGTTGGTCGTCGAGAAGGAGGGCACGGCTTACCTCTACCGCGCCCCGCTCACCCAGGCGGAGTTCACGGCCCAGGCCGTCGGGAGCATCGTCTCCGAGCTGGTCGCGGACTTCGCGGACCCGGCGCTCGCGCACTTCAGCAAGGCCCTCGAGGGCTCGGGCCTCAGTGACGAAGCGCTCGAGCGGATCCGCGCCATCATCGACGAGTACGACGAAGACTGAGCACTTGACGCGCATCTCCGGCCGGGCGCGCCCGGAGGCCGTCAGGCAGCGGGCTTGCGCCAGCGGCCGCCGCTCTCGATCCGCTGGCGGACGGCCTCGAGGAAGTCTGGCAGGCCCCGCCGCAGCAGCATCCCCGTCAGGGGCGAGGGCAGCGGGACGCCGGGATCCACGTCGGTCTGGTAGGTGACGGTCGCGCCCGCCGGCGCTGGCTCGAAGGTCCACGCGCCGTCCGAGACCCGCAGCGGGCCCTCCACGGCATGCCAGCGGATCCGACGCGGCGGCTCGAGCGCCCGCTCGTCGACCTCGACGATGTCGAACCAGCCGAAGTAGCGCAGGCGGAAGCGCACGACGGCCCGGCCCGGGGCCGCGCGGACGAGCGTCGAGTCCTCGACCATCGGCATGAACTCCCGCAGCCGGGCGTGGTCCGTGAGGATCCCGTAGGCCTGGGCCGGGGTCGCGCGCACGTGGAAGCGCGCCGTGATCGTGCGCCCGAAGTGTCCGTACGGCGCGTCCTCCACCTGCAGCGCGCGCGACGGGAGCGGGCCGGCCGGCTCCGCGGCCAGCCCCGGCCCCCCCAGGGTCAGGGCCAGGGCGACACCGAACGCCCCGAGCGGGCCGTGCCGGCGGCCGCTCACCCGCCGGCCTGGTGAAAGAAGGTCGGCTCCGGCGCCGGCGGCGGCACCCAGCGACCCTGCGCGACGCCGTCGACGTGACCGCAGGGAACGTCGGCCGCGGCGCCGGTCGCATCGACCTGGCGCTTGTAAGCCTGCAGCTCGTCGCGGAAGCGCGTCAGCTCCTGGATCCGTCGGTCGAGGCCCACGAGCTTCTCGTCCAGCAGGCGGCTGACCTGCCCGCAAGGTCGCTCACCCGCGCCCCAGACGCCGACGATGTCCTTGATCTCGGCCAGCGAGAGGCCCAGCGCCTTGGCGCCGAGGACGAAGCGCAGCCGCGCCTCGTCGTCCTCGCCGTAGACGCGGTAGCCCGCGTCGGTGCGGCGGGGCGTGCCGAGCAGGCCCAGCGACTCGTAGTGGCGGATCGTCTTGGCGCTCACGCCGAGCCGGGTCGCGATCTCGCCGATGAAGAAATCCGCCATGGCCACATGTCTCGTGTGGGCGCGCGGCGAGCGCCTCCCGCGCGGGCGAAGCCACGGGCGGGAGGCCGGCCGCGCGCCGGTGGGGCTTGCAAAGAGCGGGGCATTGTTACTATACTGAGTAGTACGCTGGCCTGTCAATGCGGTGCCAGGAGCCCATGCCGATGATCCACTCGCTGATCCTGCTGGCCTGCCTCACCCTCGGGTGGGGGCTCGCGATCGTGGCGATGCGGCTCGCCCCCCGGCTCCGGCGGCCGGGCGATCGCCGGGCGCTCCACCAGCTCGCGCTGTTCGCCCCGCTGCTGGCCCTCGGCCTCGCCGGCGGCTGGAGCGCGCAGATGGCGCTCACCGGCTGCCCGATGTTCACCCAGGCCGACGCGGGCGGGACGGTGGCGCTGCTGGCCGTTTTTGGCACGCTCCTGCTGGTCGCCGCGGTGCGCGAGACGCTGCATGTCGTGGCGACCCGCCGGAAGCTCGAGGCGATCGCCACGGGCGCGTCCCGCGCGCTGCGCGAGCTGCCGCTGGTGGAGCTGGCCAGCCAGGTCGGCGTCCGGGCGCCGCGGGTGCGGCTCCTGGAGACCCACCGGCCGATGGCGTGCGTCGCGGGCGTCTTCCGCCCGACGCTTTACCTCTCGCGCGGGATGATCCAGGCGCTGTCCCGCCGGGAGCTCGAGGGCCTGATCGCCCACGAGCTCGCGCACCTGCGCCACCAGGACAACCTGCTGGCCTGGCTCGACGTGATCGTCTTCCGTGCCTTCGGCTTCCTGGCGCCGCTCCGCGCCGCCTGGGCCGAGAGCCTGGCCGAGCGCGAGGAGTTCGCGGACAGCGTCGCCGCCCGGGCCACGCGCCGGCCGCGGGCGCTCGCGAGCGCGCTGCTCAAGGTCGCCACGCTGCCCCGCCTGGCGGAGGGCACGCTGGTGGGCGCCGCGGGGTTCGCGAGCCACGGCGAGCTGCTCGAGCGCCGGATCGAGCGGCTGTTGGCCGCGCCGGGCGGCGGGCTTCGCCCGTGGGGCCCGCCGGCGGTAGGCGCGCTGGCGATCGCGCTCACCTTGCCGTTCCTGACCGCTGCGGCGCTCGGCTACTACACGTCCTGCATGACCCACCTGCCGGGCGCGGCGGCCACCCACGGCGACGACGGCGGCCATTGACGACGCGCGGAGCCGGCACGCCTCGGGAGCGTGCCGGTTCCGCGCTCAAGCTCCCAGCCGACCGCGCAGCGCCTCGAGGTCATCGGGGACGGCGCCGCTCGCGACCGGCGCCGCTGGCTCCCCCGGCACCGTCGACGCCGCCGCCTGGGGGTGTCCAGGCCCGCTCCCGTGGTGATCGACGCCCGACGGCGCGAGCACGCCGCGCCGCAGCTCCCAGCGCTTCTGGAGCGCGAAGAGCACCGGGATCACGACCAGCACCAGGACGGTGCTCGTGACGAGCCCGCCCACCATCGGCGTGGCGAGCGGGCGCATGACGTCGCTGCCCGCGCCCGTCGCCCACATGAGCGGCACCAGGCCGATCAGCGCTGCGGCCACCGTCATGAGCTTGGGCCGAAGCCGGAGCGCCGCCCCTTCGATGGTCGCCTCTTCGATGTCTGTCGCCGCGACCGAGCCTGCCTGGATGCGGCGGTCGAGGGCCTCGTTGAGGTAGATGAGCATCACCACGCCCGTCTCGACGGCGATGCCCGCGAGCGCGATGTAGCCCACCCAGACCGCCACCGAGAAGTTGTGGCCGAGCAGCTTCTGCAGCACGACCCCGCCCACCAGCGCGAACGGCACGGAGAGCAGGATCAGCAGCGAGCTCGAGACGGCGTTGAACGTCATGTAGAGCAACACGAAGATGATGACGAGCACCAGCGGGACGACGATCTGCAAGGTCTGACGCGCGCGAACCTGGTTCTCCCACTGCCCGCTCCACGCCAGGTAGTAGCCGGCCGGCAGCCGAAGCTCGCGCTCGAGCTTGGCCTTCGCCTCCTCGACGAAGCCGCCCATGTCGCGACCGCGCACGTTCAGGAACACCAGGCCGCGCAGCAGCGAGTTCTCGCTGTTGATCATCGGCGGCCCCTCGGTGACCCGCAGCTTCGCCACCTGACCGAGCGGAATCGGCGTGCCGTCCATCGCGCTCACGTAAACGCCGCCCAGATCCTGGAGGTCCTGGCGGTAGTCGCGCGCGTAGCGGACGCGCACGGGGAAGCGCTGGCGGCCCTCCACGGTGGTCGTGAGGTTCATGCCGCCGATCGCGACCTCGATCGCCTCCTGGGCGTCGGCCACGTTGATGCCGAACCGCGCGGCGGCCTTGCGATCGACCTCGATGTCGATGAAGCGGCCGCCGATGTTGCGCTCGGCGAAGACGTCCGCGGCGCCGGGCACGGTCTTGAGCAGGCCTTCCGCCTCGATCGCGAGCTTCTCGATCACGCGCAGGTCGTTGCCGTAGATCTTGAGGCCGAGGTCCGTGCGCACGCCGGTCGCGAGCATGTTGATGCGGTTGATGATCGGCTGGGTCCAGCCGTTCGTGACGCCGGGGATCTGGAGCGCGGCATCCATCTCGCCGATCAGCTCGTTCCTGGTCTTGGCCGGGTTCGGCCACTCGCCGCGCGGCTTGAGCGTGATGATCGTCTCGACCATCGAGACCGGGGCCGGGTCCGTGGGCGTCTCCGCGCGCCCGACCTTGCCGAGCACGAGCGCGACCTCCGGGAAGCCTCTCAGGATCTTGTCCTGGATCTGGAGCTGGCGCTTGGCCTCGGTCACCGTGATGTTCGGCAGCGTGACCGGCATGTAGAGCAGGCTGCCCTCGTCGAGCGGCGGCATGAATTCCTTGCCGATCGTCGCGGCCAACGGCACGGTGGCGACCAGCACGGCCAGGGCCAGGACGAGGGTCGCGGCCTTGAAGCGCAACGCGAGCTTCAGCACCGGCATGTACCCGGCCTGGAAGAAGCGTGAGACCGGGTTCTCGCGCTCCGGCCGCAGCTTGCCACGGAGCAAGAGCGCCATCAGCACGGGTACGAGCGTGATCGAGAGGACCGCGGCGCCTATCATGGCGAAAGTCTTGGTCGAGGCGAGCGGGTGGAAGAGCTTGCCCTCCTGGCCGGTCAGCAGGAAGATCGGCAGGAACGAGAGCACGATGATCACGAGCGAGAAGAAGATTGGCCGGCCGACCTGTTGCGCCGACGCGATGATGATGGCGATGCGCTCCTCGCCGGTCGGCACGCGCTTGTCGGGGCGCTCGGCGAGGTGGCGGTAGGCGTTCTCGACCATCACGATGCCCGCGTCGACCAACACGCCGATCGCGAGCGCCACGCCGCCGAGGCTCATGATGTTGCTCGTGATGCCGAGGTGGTACATCGCGATGAAGCTCACCAGCACCGCGATCGGGATCGAGACGACGATGATGAGCGCGCTCCGCACGTGCAGCAAGAACAGCAAGATGATCGCGCTGACGACGACGGCCTCCTCGATGAGCGAGTGCTTGAGCGTGTCCACGGCACGCTCGATGAGGTCCGAGCGATCGTAAGCGGGCTTCACCTGCACGCCGGGCGGGAGGCCCTTCTCGAGATCCTGGATCTTCTCTTTCACCCGGTCGATGACGGTCTTGGCGTTCTCGCCGTAGCGCATGACGACGATGCCACCCACGACCTCGCCCTCGCCGTCCTTGTCGAGCAGCCCGCGGCGCAGGTCGGAGCCCATCTGCACGGTCGCGACCTGGCCCACGTAGACCGGGGTGCCGGCTGGACCGGTCTTCACGACGACGTTCTCGAGGTCCTCGACGTCGCGCACGTAGCCGAGGCCGCGCACGGCGTATTCGCTGTCGTTCCACTCCACGACGTTTCCACCCACCTCGTTGTTGGAGGCGCGCACCGCCTTCACGACGTCGGCGACCGTCACCGAGTAGCTGCGCAGCTTCACGGGGTCGACGTCCACGTGGTACTGGCGCATGTAGCCGCCCACCGACGCGACCTCGGCGACGCCCGGCACGCTCTGGAGTTGGAGCCTGAGGTACCAGTCCTGGATGGCGCGCAGGCGGCCCAGATCGTGACGATCGGACTCGACGGTGTACCAGTAGACGTGACCCACGCCTGTGCCGTCCGGCCCGAGCACCGGCGCGACGCCCGCCGGCAGCTGGTTGCGGACGGTGGCGAGGCGCTCGAGCACGCGCGTGCGGGCCCAGTACGTCTCGACCGCATCCTCGAAGATCACGTAGATCATCGAGAAGCCCAGCGCCGACTGCGCCCGCACGGCGCGGACTCCAGGCAGCCCCTGCAGGCTGCTGACCAGCGGGTAGGTGACCTGATCTTCGACCACCTGCGGGCTGCGGCCCGCCCAGTCCGTGAACACGATGACCTGGTTGTCCGATAAGTCCGGGATCGCGTCGAGCGGGGTCTTCACGACCGCCCAGGCGCCCCACAGAATCGTGAGGACGAGCGCGACGATCACCAGGAAGCGATTGCGGACCGACGCCTCGATGATCCGCTCGATCATGGCCGCATGCCCGCCTGGCCCCCATCGGTCCCGGCCGCCTCGCCGTCGAGCGCCTCGCCCGAGAGCTGGGCGCTCGCGTCGAGGAGGAAGCCGCCCGAGGTGGCGACCTTGTCGCCTGCCTCGAGGCCCTTGAAGACCGGGTAGTACCCGCCGATCTTCGCGCCCACCATGACGGACCGCGGCACGAAGCGGTTCGGCGCTGCCTCGACGTAGACCACGTGCCGGCGCCCGGTGGCGATCACGGCCGAGGCGGGCACCGCGAGCGTCCGGGGACCCCCATCCGCCCCTGCGTGGCGGCCCCGGTCCTGAGGACTGACGGGGGCCTGGATGCGCGCGGTCGCGTACATGTCGGGCTTGAGCTCGCCGCGCGGGTTCGCAAGCTCGATGCGGACGCGCGTCGTGCGCGTCTCGGCTCTGAGCGTCGGCAGCACGAAGTCGACCCGGCCTGTGAACACCCGCTCAGGGAACGCGGTTACGCGCACCTCCGCCCGCTGGCCGGGCCGGATGCTCCCCAGGTCGCCCTCGAAGAGCTCGGCCTCGACCCAGACCCGCGAGAAGTCCGCGAGGTCGAAGAGCGGGGTGCCGGTCTCGACGTACTGGCCGGCCTGGACTTTTCGCTCGATCACCACGCCCGACGCGGGCGCCACGACCGGAAAGCTGACGACGGGCCGGCCCGTCGCCTCGAGCCCCCGGATCTGCGCGTCGGTCACGCCCAGCAGCCGCAGCCGCTGGCGCGAGGCTGCCGCCAAATCGCGCGAAGCGTTAGCGATCTCCGGGTAAGGCGCGTTCCGCAACTCGCGGAACGCCGCGCGGGCCGTCAGGTGTTCTTGCTGGGCTGTGACCAGCTCCGGGCTGTAGATCGCGGCCATCGGCGCGCCCTTGCGGATGGTCTGGCCCGTCGTATTCACGTAGAGCCTGTCGATGCGCCCGCCGATCCAGGCCGAGACCTGCTGGAGCCCACGCTCGTCGTACGTGATCCGGCCGCTCGCGTCGATCGTACGCGCGAGCGAACGCGGGCCGACGATCGTGGTCTCGACGTTCGCCAACACGCGCTGGCGGGGCGAGAGGGTGACGCCGCCAAGATCCTCGGCCGCGGTCGTGGCCGCCGCAGGCGCCGCGGCGGGGGCCTTCTTGACGAGGTCCATGCCGCAGATCGGGCATGATCCAGGCTTGTCCGAAACGACCTGTGGGTGCATCGGGCAGGTGTACTGGTCGTGGATGTGGCCGGCCTCGACTTGGGCTGCGGCGCTGGCGGCGCCCGGCAGCCAGCCCGCGCGGACGGCCGTGTAACCGGCGCCGGCGCTCATGACGAGCGCGGCGGACACGGCTGACAGCAAGAACTTGCGGCTGGGCTTCATCGGACGTCCTCCGGCTGGTCGGCGGACGCGCCCGTCAAGGCGTCGAGCTCCGCGCGCATCTTGTGGTACTCCGCGAACGCCTCGTGGGACTCGCGCTCGTAGCGGTAAAGGCTCACCTGGGCGGCGAGCCAGGCGTCGAAATCGCTGCGGTTGGTCTGGTAGTTCGCGAGCTCGGCCTGGAGGGCCTGGCGCGCTTGCGGCAGAATGCCATGCTGGTAGAGGCGCAGCTGCTCGGCGCGGCGGCGCAGCTGGGTGACGACCTCCTCGGCGCGCACGCGCGCCTCGCGGCGGCGGTCATCGAGCGCGGCGCGGCGGGCGGCGACGTCGGCCCGCCCGGCCTCGACGGCGGCGTCGCGCCGGGCCTGGGCGTACGGGAAGGGCACCGAGACGCCGACCATGCCGGACAGGGCCGTCATCCAGCCCATGTCCATGTAGGCGCGCCCGATGCCCACCTGGGCGCTGAGGTCCGGCGTCGCGATCGTTCCCGCCGACGCGAGCGCCGTCTCCGCGGCCGCGACCATGGCCCGGGCCTCGCCGAGCTCGGGGTTGCGCGCCTCCACCGCTGTGAACACATCGGCGAGCGCCGGGGCCGGTGGGAGTGCGGCGCTGAAGGTGACCGCGGCGGCGGCGATCGCCGTATGGGGCTCCGCGACGCCGGTCCGGTCCAGCAACCCGCGGAGGCGGGCGGCGGCCGCGTCGGCCTGCTGCCGCACCGCGATGCCCTCCTGCAACATCTCGCTCACCTGCACGTTCGCGCGCAGGGGGTCGCCCTGCTTGCCCTGGCCGACCGCGTACCGGGTCGTCGCGATCCGGCTCATGCGGGCCATCAGGTCCCTGGTGCGCGCGACGGTGGCGGCGGCGTGGTGGAGGTAGTACAGCTCGTAGTAGGCCACCTTCACGTCCGCCGCCACGCGGTTGAGCGCGGTGAGGTAGCCCCAGCGCGCGACCTCGGCCTCGCGTTCGGCCGCCTCGCGGGCGAGCGCGAGCTTGCCGCCGAGCGGGAAGGCTTGGGACGCGGTGACCTGCGGGCCTTGCAGGCCGAGGAGGTTCATGGCGCCTACCGATAGCATCGGATCGGGGGGCAGCCCCTCGCCCGCCACGCGCGCGCGGGAGGCCTGCCAGCGCAGCCGGGCCGCCTCGATCGCCGGGCTCCGGCGGCGGGCGTCCTCGAGCAGGCGCGCCAGCTCGGGGTTGCGGGGGGGGGCGACGGGCAGCGCGGCTGGCGGCTGGGTGGCCGCGTGGGCAGCGCCGGGGCCGATGAGCGCGACGCCGACGACCAGCAGCGCCAGCGTCCAGAACGGGCTGCGCGGGAGGGGACGGCCGGAGGGGCAAGCCATGTGCATCTCTATACTAACCACATTAGTAGAATGTAGCTGATCGGGCGCTGCGCGTCAACTTCGCCAGGTGGCTCAGGATGGGGAGCACCGCGATTCCGCCCCCCGGCGCTCGGCGCGCGAAGCGCTTCAGAGCGCGTATCGATCTGGGGTGAGGACGAACGCGAGCAAGTCGTCCATGAAGGCCTGCTGCACCGGCGCGTCGATCTCGTACTCGTTGAAGACGAGCCAGAGGCCATGCCCCAGGAAGACGTGCCGGAGCACCGCCGGCCAGGCCGCCACTTCCTCCTCGGTCAAGGCGACATGCGCGTAGTACCCGTCGAGGAACGCCGCCCACTCCGCGGTCGTGAGCAGGCGCCCCTGGCCGCCTGTGACCTCGTTGTGAAAGAGCAGGCAGGCCAGCGCCAGGTCCACGATCCGCGGCTGGCGTCCCGCCAGATCCGGATCGATCAGCACGGCGCCGGCCGAGGTGAACACCAGGTTGTTGGCCTTGAAGTCGCACGAGCAGTCCAGCTCGGGCAGGCCCAGCGTCCGCAGCCAGGCCGCGCGGGCGGGGGCGTCGTCGATCCACGCGGCGATCGCCTCCATCAGCGCCGCGGCCTGCTCCGGCGCGAAGCGCAGGGGCGTCGCCGCGAGCCGTGGCAGGCTGTCCTCGAGCTCGCCCAGCTCCCACCAGGTCTTGTCCGCCAAGGCCGGCGCCGCGTCCAGGTCGGCGTGCAACAGGCCCTGGAGTGCCCCCGCCGCATACAGCTGCGAGGTCTCGGCCTCGTAGGGCTCGCCCACGATGTACGGATAGACCACCCAGACGTCGTCGCCGACCGCCCGCGGGTTCTCGGGAAGCCCCGGCACGGGCGCCACCACCGGCACGCCGCGCGCCTGTAGGCCGCTCACCCAGCCGGCGAGCGCGAGCGCCTGCTCGAGCGGGCGGCAGGTGTGCTTGAGCACCACCGGCTGGCCGTCCCAATCGATGAGGAAGACCGGGGCGAAGGGATAGAGCGGCTCCACGAGGTCCGGCTCGAGCGGGAGTCCGAACTCGGCGAACACCTCGCCGTAGGCGAACGGATCCTGGATGAGCATGAGGTGACCTCGAGGGGCAGCGGACGACCCGGGGCCCAGTCTCCCACGGGCCCGCCCGGGCCACATCGGCAGAAAACGCCCACGCGCAGGGCGGCCGAGCGACGATCATGGGGCGAGGACGACAAGCGGTTCGGGAGTTCCTACGGTGACTGGGCTCGGCCAAGTTGCCTACGATGGCGCTCAGGAGGCGTGACGCGCGCGGAATCTGTCGAGGAAGGGAGCCGCTGGTGGAGCTGAGCGTCTGGACGCATGACGGGGTGCCGCCCGGCGTGCGGCCGGTGGAGGTGGTCGAGCGCAAGGGGCTCGGCCACCCGGACACGATCTGCGACGGCATCGCGGAGCTCGTCTGCGTGCGCCTTTGCCGGTACTATCTCGACCACTTCGGCATGATCCTGCACCACAACGTGGACAAGGTCCTGCTGGTCGGCGGGGCGGCCCGGCCCGCGTTCGGCGGCGGCGAGGTGGTCGCGCCGATCGAGATCTACCTGGCCGGCCGGGCGACCCAGGCCTGCGGCGGCCTGAGCGTCCCGGTGCACGAGATCGCCATCGAGGCGTGCCACGACTGGCTGCGGCGCCACCTGCGGGCGCTCGACGTCGATCGGCACGTGCGCGTCGTTTCGCGCCTGCGACCGGGTTCCGCGGACCTCACGAAGCTCTTCGCGCGCGGCACCGCGAGCCCGCCCGCGAACGACACCTCCTGCGGCACGGGCTTCGCCCCGGCGACCGATCTCGAGCGGGTCGTGCTCGGCGTGGAGCAGGCGCTGAACGCCGCCGAGACGAAGCAGGCGCACCCGGCTATCGGCGAGGACATCAAGGTGATGGGCGTGCGGCGCGCGGGCCGCATCGCCCTCACGATCGGCTGCGCCGCGATCGATCGCCACCTGCGCGACCTGGACGATTACGCCCGCCTGACGGCTGTCGTGCGCGGCCTGGCGCTCGCCGCCGCCCAGGCCACGACGGCGCTCGAGCTGGAGGTCTGCGTGAACGCGGCCGACGACCTGGCGGCCGGCGAGATCTTCCTCACCACGACCGGGACCTCGGCCGAAGCGGGCGACGACGGCGAGGTGGGGCGAGGCAACCGCGTCGGCGGGCTGATCACGCCGGGCCGCCCGATGACGCTCGAGGCCGCTGCCGGCAAGAACCCGGTGAGCCACGTCGGGAAGCTCTACAATGTCCTTGCGGGGCGGATCGCGGCATCGGTCGCCGCCACCGTGCCCGGCGTTGCCGACGTGACCTGCACGCTGGTCAGCCGCATCGGCTATCCCGTCGATGACCCGCAGGTGGTCGACGTGGCGATCGCACCTGGCGCGGTCGGGCCTTCCGAGGCCATCCAGCAGGTCGTGCGTGAGGTTGTCGCAGCTGAGCTCGGGCGCCTGGACGCGTTGCGCGACGAACTGCTCGCTGAGCGGCTGCCGCTGTTCTGAAGGAGCGAGCGTTGGACGTTTTCCTGGTGGCGTTGCAGCTCGTTTTCTTCCTCCCGCTGGTCGTTCGCCTGGCGAGGCAGGATCTGGGGGCGATGGCGCCATCCGGCCTGGGCGCCGAGTTGAAGCTCGGCGCCCAGGTGCCCGTCATGATCGTACATGCCCTGGGCGTCCTGCTGCTCTGGGGGGCGGTCGCCTTCGCGGTGGCCGGCGGCCGGATCCCGCGCGGGCTCACCGCGAGCGGGATCGGCGGCGCCGTGCTGATCGTCGCGGGCGTGGTCCTGTTCGCCTGGGCCTACGCGACGCTCCGCTCGTGGCGCCTGCTGCCCACGATCGAGCCGGGCCATGCGCTCTGCACCACCGGCCCGTACGGGCTCGTCCGCCACCCGATGTACCTCGCGCTCACGCTCCTGGGTGCAGGGACGGCCGTGTGGGTGGCGTCGTGGCCGGCGGCGATCGCCGCGGCCCTGATCGTCGTGGGCGGCGACGGCCGGGCGAGGCTGGAAGAACAGGCGCTGCTCGCGACTTTCGGCGCCGAATACCGGGCCTATGGGGCGCGGGTCCGGCGGCTGATCCCGGGGGTCTATTGAGCGCCCGATTCGGGTGCTTCCGCCCGGCAGGGGACCCGGCCCGTCGTCTGGAAGATCGGCGTCCCCGGGATCTTCGCCGCCTGGCTGGGCGCGACCCTCCTCGGCCGCATGGCGGTGATGCCGGCTATCGCCGCGTACCAGCTGGCGGGCCAGCTGTTCGCGATCACGCCCGTGAAGCTGGTGATCGGCGTCTTGTTGGTGGCCTTCGCGCTGGTCGAGCTGCTGCCGGAGCAGAGGTTGCCGGCCATCGCGCCGCGATACCTGCCGTGGGGCGGCGTGTTGAGCGGCTTCTTCGGGGGGCTCTCGGGCCAGCAGGGCGCGCTCAGGACCATGTTCCTGCTCAAGGCCGGCCTGTCGACGGACGGGTTCATCGCCACCGGGGCGGCGATCGCCTTGCTCATCGACGTTTCGCGGCTCTCGACGTATGCCTTTCAGTTCCAGGCGATCGTGCTTTCGACGACCGGCCCGTCGATCCTGGTGGCCTGCGCCAGCGCGTTCGTCGGCACCTTTGTGGGCAGCCGGGTGTTGCCGAAGGTGACGTTCGTGACGCTTCGTCGATTCGTGGCCGCGTTTCTGATCGCCATGGGCCTGGCGCTAGGCGCGGGGATCATCTGAAATCCAGCGACGGGCGCTCACCCTCGAGCCCGCCTCAATTGTCGGGGGCGCCGGCGGCACGCCAGGCGCGGAGCGTGGCGAGCTCGTCGGCCGTGACGGCGGTCGGCGCGCCTGGCGGCATGCGCCCGTCCCGGATCGTGCGGACGACGTCGTCGATCGCGACGCGCAAGACGTCGTAACGAGCCTTGCCGGCCGCATCGAGGAGCGCGGGCGGCGTGCCGTCAGGCTTGTGGCACCCCGCGCAGCGTCGTTCGAGCACCGGCGCGACGTCGGCCCTGAACGAGACCGACGCGGGCCCTGCGGTGCCAGCGTCCGTGGGATAGAGGGCGGGCGGCAGCACCGCCGTGCAGCCGGCGAGCACGGCGCCCAGGGCGACCGCCGCGCCGCGTCGGCGAGGCATCATGGGGGGCACCTTCCTGTCGCGCATCAACGTGACGTCGCGGGCACAACGGCCGCCCAGAGCGGCCTCAGCGGAATCGTGAAGGCGAACCCGTAGCGGACGTCCGCGGCGGGCGTCGATGCGCCCTGCAACGTCGCCGTGCCACCGTTCGTCGCCAGCAGCGTCAAGGTGTGCGGCGACCAGGGCACCTGGCCCCGCAGCCCGAGGCCCCACACCAGCGGTGGCTCCGTCGGGCCGCGCATCGGGCTCGTCAGCGCATCCGCGGCCAGATCCAGCCCCCAAGGCGAGCGCCAGGCCAGGCCCAGCCCGAGCGCCACGCGTGGCACGCCGGTGTAGCGGTAATTGCTCATCGCGCGGGCCACGACCGCGACGTCGAGCGGCCCGATCGCCCGATCGGCCGTGATCTCGGCGTCGAGCGACATGCTCGTGACGTTGAACGCCTCGCCCAGCCCCAGGCCGATCGGCGCACCGGCCTCCTCGCTGAGGACCCGCTGGCGCGCGAAGACCTCGAGCTCCTGGGACGCGCCCGGCACGGTGAGCGTCTTCGTGGCGTAGTTCGCGCCGACCGCCAGCCAGTCGCGCCAACCCGCCTCGAGCCGGAACGTCGGCAGCACGGAGACCGGGTAGGCCGGCGGCGCCCCCACCAGAAACGGATGGATGAACGTGAAGCCGAGCGCCCCGTCGCCGGGAATCCAGCTGCCATCCAGGTTGGGTGCCCCGAATGGCCCCGGCAGGGCCGCCGCCGGCTCGCCGGCCACGGCGCCGAATGCCACGGCGAGGCTCACGATACGAAGGCGGGCCAGCATGACGCTAAGGCGCCTTCCAGTCGACGTTCTTCGTCGCCGGTTCGGTCGGCGCCACGATCTGGATGTAGCCGAAGCCTTGCTGCTGGTGGCAGGTGTTGCAGGCGCTCAGGGTCCTCGCGTACTGGGCCTTGAACGCCGTCGCATCTTTGGCGTCGGCCGCCGCCGCCAGCGGGTCGATGTTCGCGACCTCGAACGCCTTGAGCGACTCCGCGCGCGCCGGGCGGGTCGTTTCGGCGACCGCCTGGATTTCGCGCATTTCCTTCAGCTGGTATTTCACCATGTCCCAGTTGCCGGCCTCCGCGGCGAACCAGGCATTGGCGAACCGGGCGTTGTACTCGATCATCACGGTCCCGAGCCCAGGCTGGATGCCCCAGAGCGGCAGGTCGGTGTCTGGCCGGGCGAACTTGGTGTCGATGGCCTTGTTGACGGCCACGGCGTCGATCCCGGCGCTGCAGCCGGCCAAAGCCGTGCCGAGGACGACGACGACGGCCGCCTTCAACCTGAATGTCATGGGTTTCCTCCTTGAATCGAGACGCGGGTCGGCTCGGCCAGGATCGTCAGCGGGCACACGCGCAATGCGGCTCGCCGGTCGCGATCGGCCCCGAATGCATGGGACCGCCGAACGCCAGCCACTCCACCCAGCCGTCGGCCATCTCCTTGCAGAAAAACCCTCGCTCCGCCAACTGCAAAGCCGCTCGCGCGCCCAGCTGTCACGTGTGGTTCCAGCAGTAGACCACGAGCTCCTTTTGGCGCGACAAGCGCTCGCCCCAGGCCTGGAGCTCGTCGAGCGGCACGCAGAGCGCACCCCGGATGTGACCCTTGGAGAAGCTCTCGCGATCGCGCACGTCGAGCAGCACGAAATCGCGATCACCGGGCTCGCCCTCGGCCCACGCCACGATGTCCGTGATCTGCCGGGTGGCCCGCAGCTTGGCGCGGAAGAACTCCCGGTTCGCCTGGATGTCGTCCCCTGTGAAGCTCACGAGGCACCTCCCGGATCGCGCGATTCAGCGTACAGGAAGCCCGGCCGCGGCTGAAGGGCGCTTCCGCCGAAACCGTTGCGCGATACCGCCAGGGTCGCCGCGCCGTGGCCCCTACCCCCGACTCAGGGCTTTTGACGCGCGCCGAGCGCGTCGACGAGGCGCTCGACGTGCTGGCGGATCTCGTCGCGGATCGCGCGCACCGCCTCGATGGGTTGGCCCTTCGGATCGGCGAGGCCCCAGTCCTCCAGCTGCCCGAGGCGCACGGGGCAAGCCAGCTCGACGCCACAGCCCATCGAGATCGGCCGATCGCCCTCGCGCAGCTGCGCGAGGTCCGCGATCTTGGGGCGGTGCCCCTCGGCCACCAGGTCGATCCCGAGCTCCCGCATCACCGCGACGACCGCCTGGTTCATCTCGGTCGCAGGCTCGGTGCCGCCCGAGATGGCGCGGGCCTTCGCCGGATCGGCGAGGCGGTTGAAGAATGCTTCGGCCATCTGGCTGCGGCCTGTGTTGTGGACGCAGGCGAAGAGGACGGTCGTCATCGGGCGCTCCTTGAGATGGCCTTGTGATTGTAGACCATCCTGAGCGCCGCCAGCCGCTCAGCCGGCCAGCGCGTCCACGAGGCAAGCCACCAGGCCCCTGGCGGCGGCCTGACCGAACGCGCGGAAATTCGGCCGCACATCTGCGATGATAATGACCGCTCAGGCTTTTTCCCAGGCCCGGCAGTCCGCTCGGCGTTCAGGAGACGGTGATCCCATGTCTTTGCGCATTCGGCTCGCGAGCCCGGCAGACGCCGCGGGGATTGCGGCGATCTACGAGCCGATCTGTCGCCACACGGCGATTTCGTTCGAGACCGAGCCGCCCCACGCGGACGAGATGGCACGGCGGATCGCGGCGGTGCTCGTGCGCCTGCCCTGGCTGGTGTGCGTCGAAGGCGATGCGGTGCTCGGCTATGCTTACGCCCGGCCGTACCATGAGCGCGCGGCCTACGCGTGGACGCTGGAGGTCAGCGTCTATGTGGCCGAGGCCGCTCGCGGCAAGGGGATCGCCAGCGCGCTGTACACGGCCCTGTTCGACCTCCTGGCGGCGCAGGGGTACCGCTCGGTGCTGGCGGTGATCGCGCTGCCCAACGCGGCCAGCGTCAACTTGCATGAGCGCTTCGGCTTCGAGCAGGTCGGGCGTTTCGCCGCCGTGGGCTACAAGCTCGGGGCCTGGCATGACGTCGGTTACTGGCAGCGGGCCCTGCGCCCGGTCGACCAGGCCCCGCCCGCCCTGGTGCCCATCGGCGACCTGGTCGGCGGTTCGACCTGGCGAGCGGCACTCGAGGCGGGCCTCGCTCGCCTCGCCATCAGGCCTGCCAGGAAACCAGCCGACTGATCCAGGGGAGATCAAATCGACCGATCGTTGACCATCTATCAACGTCAAGTTGACAATGGTCATGGGGTGAGGCATGACGACGAGCCGAGCCGGACCGATCGGCCTGTTCCTTTGCGGCGACGTGATGACCGGCCGGGGCATCGACCAGGTCCTGGCGCATCCCGGGAACCCCGTGCTCTACGAGGCCTATGTCCACGACGCCCGCGGCTACGTGCGGCTCGCCGAGGAGGTCAACGGCCCGCTCCCGCAGCCGGTGGACGACGCCTACATCTGGGGCGACGCGCTGGACGCGCTCGCGCGGGCTGGCCCCGACGCGCGGATCATCAACCTGGAAACAAGCATCACCACCAGCGCCGAAGCCTGGCCTGGCAAGGCGATCCACTACCGCATGCACCCCCGGAACATCGGTTGCCTCATAGCGGCCCGCACCGACTGCTGCTGCCTGGCGAACAACCACGTGCTGGACTGGGGGCATCCGGGGCTGGCCGAGACGCTCCGGACGCTGGATGCGGCGGGCATCGCCCGCGCCGGCGCGGGGCGCGATGCGGCGGAGGCCGCCGCGCCGGCCGTCGTCGGGGTGGCAGGCAAGGGGCGGGTGCTGGTCTTCTCGTTGGGCAGCACCTCGAGCGGCATCCCCCGTGAGTGGGGCGTCGCCGAGGACCGGCCGGGCGTCAACCTGCTCGACGACCTGTCCGAGGCGACCGCCCGGCGCGTCGCAAGCCATATGCGCGCGTTCAAGCGCCCCTGTGACGTGATCGTGGCCTCGATCCACTGGGGACCCAATTGGGACTATGCGATCCCCGACGCGTGGGTCACCTTCGCCCATGCGCTCGTCGAAGGCGGGGTCGACGTCGTTCATGGCCATTCCTCCCACCACGTGAAGGCGATCGAGGTCTACCGGGACCGCCCGATCCTGTATGGCTGCGGCGATTTCCTGGACGACTACGAGGGGATCAGCGGGTACGAGGCGTTTCGGCCCGACTTGCGGCTGATCTATCTGCTCACGCTCGACCCGCGCGACGGCCGGCTCATGGCGGCCCGGCTGGTCCCTGTGCGGATGCGGCGGTTCCGGCTGGAGCGCGCCGGCGAGGCGGACGCGCGATGGCTCTGCGACCTCTTGCGCGAGCTCGGCGCGCCGTTCGGCACCCAGGCGCAGCGGGAGCCCGACCACAGCCTGACCCTCCGCTGGCGATAGCACGACTGGATCTAGCCGTCCCGCCAGCGCCAGGCGCGCGCGAGGCCGTCGTACGAGCCGGTCACGAGCGTCGCCGCGTCGTGCCGCGCGAGGGCGCGGACGAACCCCTGGTGGTGGCGCGTCGCCTGGCAGGCGCCGTCGCTGAGCCGCCACACGTGGGCGGCGTCATCCTCGCCGCCGCTCGCGAGGTGGTCGGCGTCCAGCGCGCAGAGGGCGTAGACCTCGCCTGCGTGGGCCTGGAAGGCGGATTCCTCACGGAGCGTGCCGTGGCGGGCCTCGACCGCGTAGACGGCGACGTGGCCGTCCGCGAAGCCGGCCGCTACCCGCCCGCCGGCGAGCGGTGCGACGGCGTGCACGGGGCCGCGACCCGGGGCCAAAACGTCGGTGCAGCGCTGATCCGCGAGGTCCCAGAGCCGCAGCGAGCCGTCCTCCGAGGCTGAAACGAGCAGCCCGCCGTACCGGTCGCCCGCAAGCGCCGTGACGCCCCAGACCCAGCCCGTGTGCCCGCTGAGCACGGCCGGCGGGCCGTCGGCCTCGTCGATGAGCGCGAGCGTGCCGTCGCCCGAGCCGCTCGCGAGCCGGCCGCCGCCGAGCGCCGCCAGGCCGAGCACGGCGCCCGCGTGGCGATGCACCACGCGCGAGGTGCCTGTGGCCAGGTCCCAGCGGCGGATCGTGTGGTCGCGCGCGCCGCTCCACAACACGCCGGGCGCGCCCTCGGCCAGCGCGACGATCGAGGCGGTGTGGCCCGCGAGCGTGTGCGTGCAGGCCCAGCCGCCACCGGCGCGGCGCCAGAGCTTGATCTGGCGATCGCGCGAGGCCGTGGCGATCGCCCCGTCGGCGAGCGCCAGCACGGCGAGGACGTAGCCCGTGTGCCCGGCGAGCGTATCGGCGTCCGGCACGGGGCCTGCGGCGCGCGCCCGCGCGTAGATCACGTCGGTGCGGAGCACGTGCTTCGTGCCCGCGGTGACGGGCTCGCCGTCATGCCAGAGCTGGTGGTCGAAGACGATCGCCTGGCCCGTGCGGGGCGCGAAGGCCCGCGTGGCAGGGCCCTGGCGCGACGGGTAGAAGCGCGTGTGGCCGCCCACGAAGCCCGCGGCGTCGTCCAGGTAAACCTGCAACGTGAGCAGCGAGCGTTCGGCGGGCGAGGGCGCATGCGCGCCGTCGCGGTGGATTCGGAAGCCCTGCCCGTCGCGGTAGCGGCAGAGGCGGAAGCGCTCGTTGAGCCCGCACACCGCCCAGGCCACGCCGTCGCGATCGACCAGACGCTGCGGCAGGAACGCGCGCAGCTCGGCGAACAGGCTCGCCGCCAGCGCCGGGTCGTCGAGGACGAGGCGGTCGTTGTCGCGGTACGAGGGCGGGTAGTCGGCCCCGGTCGGCGCGAAGCCCCTGGCCGTGGCGTCGGCCACGATCGCCGCGCAGCGCGCGGGCGTGAGCGCGTCGGCGATCGTGAAACAGACGTCCTGGCAGCGCAGTGCGCGGGCGTCGGGCGGCTCGGCGCTCATGGCGCTCGCCCGGCCTCGGCGAAGATCGGCCCGTAGGACGCCGTGGCCGCGCCGTTCGTGTCGTCGGTGTCGGTGAGGATCGCGATCGCCGTGACCGGCCCGGCCGGTGCCCGCTTGAAGTAGGTCCTGTAGTCGGCGGCCAGGTCGCGGCGCTCCGCCTGCCACGTGCCGGCGCCGCTGCGGCCCGCGCGCAGGCAGATGATGCCGATGCGCTCGCTGAACGGCGAGGCGCCGATCTCGCCCGGCCGCCGCGTCCGTCCCCAGATGTAGCCCAGGGCCTCGGCCTTGAACAGATCGCCTTTGTCGCGCAGGCCCCAGACGAAGTAGACCCGCGCCGCCGCGTCGTCGGTCGCCTTGACGCGCTCGTTGGCGCCCGCGATCGGACCCGGCACGCGCCAACGCCAGCGCACGATCGGCGTCTTGGCGAGGTCGAAGGCGACCCGCCGCATGAACATGGAGCCTGCGTCGTGGCTGATCGCCTTGGCGAGCGCCTCGCCGTCGGGGCCGCGCTCCCGCCGGTACGTGACCTTGGGGCTCCAGGGGAAGTAGGTGACGTTTTCCCAGCTCGGCCAGGCGGCCGCCGAGAAGTCGCCGACGAGCAGCGACGCCTCGCCGGCCGGCGCGTCGCGATTCGCCGGGGCCGGGGTCAGCGGGCCCTGGTCGGGCTCGCGGCTGGCCTGGCCGACGGCCGCTCGCGGGTCGGCGGCCAGCGCCCCGGGCGGCAGGCACCCGCTGAGCAGCATCACGGCCAGGAAAACGAGCGGGCGGTCAGCCAGGAGGTTCGTCATCGCCCCTTCTTCGGCAGGCGAGCAGCTGCAAGCGTCTCAATCATACAACATCGCCGTCTGCTCGCCTGTATGATGCGTGGCCGAGTCGACGTCGTTTGAGCGGTCGTGCTATACTCGCCGCCCTCGAAACCTTCATTATGTCGCCGCTGCGCTCGGCCAACCTGCCCTGAAGCGCTCATCCGGAATGAGAGGTCACCCATGCTCCCAGCCAGAGCCGCCCTCGCCCTCGTCGTGATCGCCGCCTTCACAGGCTGTACAGGCTCGGCCCAGACGGCCGCGTCGCCCGCGCCTGGGACTTCAAGCCCGCCCGCGCCTGGGGCTGCGAGCCCGTCCGCGGCGCCGGCCGCCTCACCGGCCGCCGGCGAGCCGGACGCGGCGGCGATCTTCGCCTCGTTCAGGACCGATCCGAACTTCGTGAAGGTGAACACAGCCCCGATCAAGAGCGGGCCGCACATCGGCGACGTCGACATCTACGTGGACAAGGCCAACGCCGACAAGTTCAAGACCGTGGGCGCGAGCGCGCCGGACGGCATGACGGTGGTCAAGGCCTCGCTGCAGGACGGGCAGCGCGCCTACATCATGAAGAAGATCAAGGGCTACGACCCGGCCAACAACGACTGGTACTACGCCAACACCAAGGCCGACGGCAAGGTCGAGATGACCGGCAAGCCGCAGATGTGCATCAGCTGCCACGCCGGCTTCAAGGCCACGGATTACCTGGCCGCGCCGGCCTCCGAAAACGCGAAGGCGCTGCTCAAGTAGCGCGCCGCTCGGCGGGCGGGCGCGACCAAAAGGAAACGAGCCACCGGACCCGAGGGTCTGGTGGCTCGTTGCCTTCACTGGCGTTTCCCGGCCGAGGTAGCGGCGGGAAGCGCCGGCCACTTAGCGCTGGAAGCAGTCGCGGCAGTAAACGGGGCGATCGCCGGTCGGCTTGAACGGCACCTGGGTGGCGGCGCCGCAGCGGCCGCAGGTGACGTCGTGCATCTCGCGGGGCGGGCGGGCGCCGTAGGAGCTGCCACCACCACCGTAGGAGCTGCCGCCACCACCGTAGCTGCCACCACCACCCTGGCCCTTGGCGGCCTTGGCGGCGTCACGGCAGGGCTTGCAACGGCGCGGGGCGCTGAAGCCCTTCTGCGCGAAGAACTCCTGCTCGGAGGTGGTGAACGTGAAGTTGGTGGCGCAATCGGCGCAAACGAGGGTCTGATCCGCAGTAGTCATGAGTTTTTCCTTCGAGGAATGGAATAAGGCGACCCATCGTTAAAAGAAGGAAGCGGGCGTCTGCCGAAGAAACCGGCAAACACCCGCTTTACTTCCAAATCTATCGCCCCATTCGTTGGGGTCTGTTGTGAAACTATTGTACCACAAGTCGGCCTCGCGGATAACAGTAATCTCGGTTCGACGCACGAACGTCCTGGAAGCGCGCCGGCCCGCCGACCCTCGGTAGAATCCCTGAATTTTGGTGGCCCGATGCGACGTGCCGCCGGAGGTCCGTTCGCGCTACGCTACAGCCAGCCGAACCAGCACTATGGCCTGCGATCCACCTGCGCTCCTCGACCGATTCGGCTGGCTGGCGTGGAGGTAGCGCGTGAAGAGAACCCTGGCCAAAGGCCGCTTGGTGATCCAGCCTCGCTGGTTCCCTCCGGTCATCGGGCTGCTCGGCGCCTGTGTGATCGGGGCGAGCGGGTGCCGGACGCCGCCCCCGGCCGCCGCGGCCGCGGGCGCGCCGGCAGCCCCTGAGCGGGGGTACGCGCTGATGGCCGAGGCCGCCGCACGGCCGAAGCCCTCGCCGACGCCCCGGCCTGCGCAGGCCACCATCACCGTGGACGCGGCGCTCGTGCGCCATGCGGCGAGCCCGTACACGATCGGCTTCAACCGCAACCACAGCCACCGCCAGTTCGCGACGAACAGCGCGGCCGACCGCCAGGCGATGATCGCGGCCACCCGCGCATTGGTCCCACGCTGGGGCCAGGCCTACCTCGGCGAGCTGCTGACGGCGGGCTACCCGGCGCCCACCACGCCCGCCCCGATCATGCGCACCGGCCACGGGCCCACCGACGGGCGGACGGACTACGCCACCATGCAGGGCTACTTCTTCGAGCAGATGTGGGGCCTGGACGGCCAGGCCGCGACCTGGGACGGCTATCCGTACGACGATCTGCGCTACGTGCTCGACGAGGCCGAGGAGATCGGCGCCGAGCCGCTGGTGACGGTCAACTTCGGCACCGGCACGGCCGCGAGCGCGGGCCAGCTGGCGGAATACCTGAACGCCGGGGCGTCGGCGCTGCGCGACGCGCATCCGTTCACCGAGCCGCCCTTCGCGATGGCCTCGGACCAGCCCCGGCGCGCCTTCCTCTTCGAGATCGGCAACGAGGTCCAGCTGCGCCAGATGCGTGGGCACGACAAGGCCAACTCGATCGACGAGTACGTGGCGAACGCCAGGGCCTACGTCGAGGCGATCCGCCAGGCGAGCCCGCACCCTGTCAAGATCGGGCTCTCGTCGGCCACCAACATCTTCTTCGGCGGCCCCAACACCGGCGAGGACAGCTGGCTCCAGCGCGGCGCCATGATCAGCGGCTTCATCCAGGCGGCCCAGAGCCACGAAGTGACCTTCGACGCGCTGGTCTGCCACCTCTACCCGCTCTACCCCGTGCGCGAGCAGCTCGCGGGCATCGCCTACGCCGAGGGGCTGTTCAACGAGCGGCTGATCCCGGCGATGGGCAGCGCCGACTTCGAGTTCTGGAACGACGAGTTCCATGCCGCCTCAGGTTCGACGATCCGCAACCCCGGCATGTACGGCGCGCTCTACGCGGCCGACGCGACCGTGATGGCCTTCGGGCTCTCGCGCGCGGGCAAGCAGCTGATCCCGGTCGGCGCCGACTTCGCCTGGTGGCACGGCGGCGCAGGCAACGGCTACGACTCGCTCTACTTCCAGGGCAACTCGGCCGCCAACCTCACGCCGATCTACCACTTCAGGCGGCTGCTCGCGACCCACTGGGGCGACCATGTGGTCGCCACCAGCACCACCGGCGGCGGCGCGTGGACCGACGCGGCCGCCGACGGCACCACGACGGTGGTGAGCAACCTGCATGCGGTGGCGGCGAGGTCCGCGGACGGCCTCGCGCTGCACGTGTTGGTGGTCAACCGCAGCCGCGCGACCGAGACGGCGAACCTGAAAGTCCAGGGCTTCGCGCCGCAGCGCTGCAGGCTCAGCCGGATCGCGCCGACGACCGCCGACCCCTGGGGCGCGGCCTGGAACGAGGTCCAGGTGAAGGAGGGGCAGGCCTTGAAGCTGGGCGCGCCGATCACGTTCCCGGCGGGGAGCATCTCGTTCGTGACCTTCCGCTAGCCGACCTGGCCGGGCGCGGGTACTTAAGGGGGTATGCCGAACCGTCCGATGACCGGAGGGAACCAGCGCAGCTGGATCGCCATCGAGCGCAAAGACCGCGACCCCGCCGCGATCGCCGCCGCGGCCGCGACGCTGCGCGCGGCCCTGCTCGGCGCCGCGCGGCTGGTCGTGACGCCGGCCGAGGCGACGGCGCTCAGCGGGCTGCCGCTCGACGTGAGCCGCGAGGCCCTGTTCCACCTCGCGGCGCGCTACCCGGCGCACATCGTGGTCGACGCGACCGGCGCGCCCGGCTTCGCGTTCGACTCGCTGGCCAGGCGCCGGCAGCCGCCCTGGCAGCCCGCGCTGGCGGCCGCCCGGGCGTGGTACGGCCGACATGCCGACGCCGCGATGGGGGTCTTCACGTTGGCCGTGCTGCCGGCCTTGCTCTGGGCGATCACGGGCAACCTCGGCGCGTTGATCGCCGCGCTGCCGGACGCGCGCGGGCCGGGCGGCCTGCTCGAAGGCTGGCTGGGCTGGGTCGTCTTCGCGGCGCTCGTGCCGACGACGCTCGCCATGATGCTCGTCGCCGGCCTGGCGCTGCTGTTCTGCGCCTTGCCGCTCGCCGCGCTCTACGGCCTGGGCAGCGGGCTCTGGGACCTGGCCCATGGCCTCGGCCGGCATACGGGCGGTTCCTTCGCGCTGGCGGCGATCGCAGGCGCGCTGAGCGCTGGCTTCGCGTTCGTGTTCGTGGTCGGCGAGGAGAAGCGCTGGGCCCGCGACCTCTGGGGCACGGTCGGCGGCCTGTTGTTCGGCCCGGCGCTCGCGCCCGCGGACGCCCTGGCGGACGAACGGCGCCTCACCGCGCTGATCGTCGCGCGCGGCGGCGTGCTCACGGTGGTGGACCTGGTCGCGCTCTTCGGCTGGACCGTCGCGCAGGCCGAGTCCGAGCTCGCGCGCGTGCTCGTCGACTACGGCGGCGACCTCGCGGTCGCCCCCAGCGGCGCGATCCTCTACCTCTTCGATCCGCTGCGCCTCGCCGCCGCCGACCTGCCGCTCGCGGCCGACCTGGCGCCGGCCTTCGAGCGTGAAATCGCCTACCGGCCTTTCTTCGGCTGCGCGCGCTGGCTCGTCTACTTCGCCACGCTCGCGGGCGGCCTCGGGCTCGCGGGGCTCGCCATGCACCCGCTGATCGCCGTCTTCCCCACGCCGGCGAGCTGGCTCGCCCTCACGGGCCCGCGCGACATCCAGCTGCTCCAGGGCCTGGGCGCCTGGATCTACCTGGCGGCGCTGCTGCCGATCATCGTGCGCCTGCCTGGCTGGCTGCTCGGTCGCCTGCGCTGGCCGGAGCGCCGGCGCTTCCTGGACCTGGTCGCCGTGGCCGTGCGCAGCCCGGCGGGCGTGCCGGCCGGGGCGGCCCGCGCGCGCGACGTCGTCGCGCTCGGCGGCGAGATCGGGGCTGGCCCCGACAGCGGCCCGCTGGTCGCGTTCCCGGCCTTCGAGCGGGCCGCGCGCGCGGCGAGCGACGCGCGCGCAGACGGCGCGTGGCGGGCGAGCGGGGCCGACATCGGTTAGAATAACCCTCCATGGAACAGCAGGACCCAGGAGCGCACGGCGTCCCGGCCCCGGCGGACGGCGAGCCTGCGCCGCGGGCCGCCTCTGCCTGGGCCCCGCTGGGCCAGCCGATGTTCCGCAACCTCTGGCTGGCGTCGCTCCTCGCCAACTTCGGCTCGCTGGTGCACGGCGTCGGCGCCGCCTGGCTCATGACCACGCTCTCGCCCTCGCCTTTCATGGTCGCGCTGGTCCAGACCGCGACGAACCTGCCGGTCTTCCTGCTGGCCCTGCCGGCCGGCGCCCTCGCGGACGTGGTGGATCGGCGGCGACTGCTGCTCGTCACGCAGTCGTGGATGCTGCTCTCGGCCGCCGCGCTCGGCGGCGCGGTGCTGGCGGGCGCCGCCACGCCCACGGTGCTGCTGCTGCTGACGTTCATGCTGGGCGTCGGCGGCGCGCTGAACGCGCCGGCCTGGCAGGCGATCGTGCCCGAGCTCGTGCCAGCGAGCCAGCTGGGCTCGGCGATCGCCCTCAACAGCGTGGGCTTCAACCTGGCCCGCGCGATCGGCCCGGCGGTGGGCGGCCTGATCGTGGCCGAGATCGGCGTGGCCGCGACGTTCATGCTCAACGCGTGCTCGTTCGTGGCCGTGCTGGTCGTGCTCTTCCGCTGGCGCAGGGCGGCCGCACGGAGCGTCTTGCCCGCCGAGCGGGTGATCGGCGCGATGCGCTCAGGCATCAACTACCTGCGCTACGCGCCGCTGCTGCGCCGGGCGCTCGTGCGCACCGCCGGCTTCATGGTCTTCGCGAGCGCGTTGTGGGCCCTGCTGCCGCTGATCGCGCGCAACGAGCTCGGGCTGGGCGTGCAGGGCTACGGCCTGCTGCTCGGCTGCCTGGGCGTGGGCGCGGTGGCGGCCGCCGCGGGGCTGCCGCGCCTGCGTGCGCGCACCACGATCGACCAGCGCGTCGTGTTGGGGACGCTGGCCTACGCCGCCGGCTCGGCCGTGCCGGCGCTCTGGCCGAACCTCTGGGCGGTGGCGGGCGGGCTGGTCCTGGCCGGCGGCGCCTGGCTCGTGCTCATGTCCGGCTTCAACACGGCCGTCCAGTCGATCTCGCCGGATTGGGTGCGCGGCCGGGCGCTCTCGGTCTACCTGCTGATCGTGTTCGGCAGCCTGGCCTTCGGCAGCGCGTTGTGGGGGGCCGTCGCCTCCTGGCAGGGCATCGGCCCGGCGCTCTGGCTGCCGGCGGTGGGCATGATCGCGGCCCTCGCGCTGCAGGTGCGCATGCCGCTCGCCCGGCTCGCCGAGCTCGATATGTCGAGCTCCAGGCACTGGCCGGCGCCCGAGGTCGTGGTGGTGCCGCGGCCGGACGAAGGGCCGGTCTTCGTCACGGTGGAGTACTTCATCGACCCTGCGACCAAGGACGACTTCGTGAACGCGCTCGCGCCCGTGCGCCGCAGCCGGATGCGCAGCGGCGCTGTGCGCTGGACCCTGCTCGGCGACCTCGACGCGCCCGGCCGCTACGTCGAGTCGTTCATGGTCGAGTCGTGGCTCACGCACCTGCGCCAGCTCGAGCGCATGACCGTCACGGACCAGGCCGTCGAGTCGCGCGCCTTCGCCTTCCACCTGGGGGCCGAGCCGCCGCGCGTGAGCCACCTGCTCGCCGAGCAGGTGCCGCCCCGGCCGGCCTGAGCCCGCCATGCGCCTGCCTGCCTTCGCGACCCGCAACTTCTCGCTCAACATCCTCGATGGCGTGCTCTTCTCGACGGGCGTGGCCTTCTTCTCGCACGCCGGCCTGGTGCCGCTTTTCGTCGCGACGCTGACCGAGGCGCGCTGGCCGATCGGCCTGGTCACGCCTGTGTTGATGATCGGCATCGCGCTGCCCCAGCTCGTCGGCGCCGCCTTCTCGGCCAGCCGGCCGGACATCTGGCGGACCTTGCGCCTGGCCGCGCTGGTGCCGCGCTGCTGGGTGCTGGCGCTGGCCCTGGTGCCGTTCGTCCCGCAGCCCTGGACGCTCGCGGTCTTCTTCTTCGTCTGGGCGGCCTACGCGCTGTCGCTGGGCTTCTGCATCCCGATCTGGACCACGTTCATCGCCCAGATCATTCCGGCGGCGGACCGCGGCAAGTTCTTCGGCGCCCGCACGGCGCTGGGCGGCGTGATGGCGATGGCCGGCACAGGCGCCGCGAGCGCCTTGCTCGCGGCCTGGCCCGGGCCCGTGGGCTATGCGCTGTGCTTCTTCGTGGGCGCCGTGCTCTTGTTCGCCTCGCTCGCGACCTTCTACGGCACGCGCCACGACTGGTCGACCTTCGAGGGCCAGCGTCCCGCGGGCGGCTTCTGGGCCGATGCGCTGGCGACGCTGCGCACGAACCGGCCGTTCCGCCACTACCTGCTCGCGCGCATCTGCATGAGCGTGACGGTGGCCTCGATGAGCTACTACGCGGTCCACGCCGTGCAGGCCTTCCAGCTGACGGCGGCGCAGGGCAGCCTGCTCGCGCTCGCGATCGTGTTCGTGCCGAACCTGACCGCCGCCGGTTGGGGGCTGCTCGCGGATCGGTTCGGCAACCGCTGGGTGCAGGTGCCGGCGATCGCGGCCGCGGGGGTCGCCAACGTCGCCCTGGCGCAGACGCCGTCGCTGCCCTTCTACGTGGCCTGCCTGGTGGTGGCCGGCTTCGTGACCGTGATCAACCAGCTCGTCGATATGAAGTACATGATGGAGCTCGATCAGGACCGCTGCGGCACGCTGATCGGCGTGCTGAACCTCGCGATGACGCCCTGGCTGTTCGTGCTGCCGCTCGCGGCCGGCCTGTTGGCCGAGTTCGCGGGGGTGCCCGCGGTCTTCGTCGCCACGGGCGTCGGGCTCGGCCTCGCGACCGCGCTGCTGGTGCTGCTCAGGCCACAGGCCGCGCCGGTCGGCTGAGCAGGGCGCAGCGGTCGAACTCGACGGGGTCGTGCGAGCAGACCACGCGCACCTCGCCCGCGCAGGCTAGCGCGCGCAGGCGCGCCTGGTTCGCGAGCCGGGCGGCCTGGTCCATCTGCCCCAGCCGCTGAAACAGATCCATCGCGGGCGGGCAAGCCGGCCGCGCCTCCATCTCGGCGTGGTGGTAATACGCGTCGCCGGCGTGCACGAGCCAGCCTTCCGCCGTGCGCACGGCAATCCCGCAGTGGCCGCGGGTGTGGCCCGTGAGCGGCACGAGCAGGACGTCCGGCTCGCCGGGCAGCAGGGCCTGCACGCCCTCGAAGCCCATCCAGGCCTCGCCGCCGGGCGCATGCCGCACCCAGGCGGGCTCGTGCGCCCACTGCGCGGTGCGGTAGCGGTGGGCCTCGTACCAGGTCGCGGGGTTCATGGCGGCGCTGTGCTCGGCCTCGCTCACGTGGACCTGGGCCCACGGGAAGTCGCCGAGCCCGCCGGCATGGTCGACGTCGAGGTGGGTGACGACGACGTGGCGGACGTCTTCGGGCTTGAAGCCGAGCGCGCGCACCTGGGCGATCGCCGTTTCGGCGGGGTCGAGGCGCGGGCGCAGCAGCGCCTGG
The DNA here is from genome assembly GCA_036675505.1 of Candidatus Sericytochromatia bacterium. Classification (GTDB taxonomy): domain Bacteria; phylum Cyanobacteriota; class Sericytochromatia; order S15B-MN24; family JAQBPE01; genus JAKFEW01. Next base: position 55,181 of record JAKFEW010000079.1, on the reverse strand, counting down.
ATGAGCCCGCCGAGCCGCCTTCCCGGATCCCGCACTTCGGCCTGGCCGAGGCCCGTGTCGACGAGGACCAGGGCGTCCGCGGTCTCGACGAGCAGGCAGTGGCAGATCAGGCGCGCGGCCTCGTGCCAGCCGCCCTCGCCGTTGACGAGCGACCGGGCGGGCGGGCAGAGGGTGGCGCAGTTGAGGTGGTGGATGCGCATGCCCGTGACATACCCTGCCGGATGCGGAATCATGCGGCCATGACCACCGAGCCCCAGTGCGCCAGCGCCGTGGTGATGATCCGGCCCGTGGCCTTCTTCGCCAACCCCGAGACCCGCGCGTCCAACGCCTTCCAGCGGGACGACCTCGCGATGGACGTGGCCGCCCAGCAGGCGCGCGCGGCGGCCGAGTTCGACGGCCTCGCGGCGGCGCTGCGCGCGGCGGGCGTGCGCACGTGCGTCTTCGACGACACGCCGGAGCCGGCCACGCCGGATTCGCTGTTCCCGAACAACTGGGTCAGCTTCCATGCGGATGGTCGGGTGGTGTTGTACCCGATGATGGCCGCGAACCGGCGCCACGAGCGGCGGCCGGATGTCGTCGCGGCGCTGGGTGAGGTTCATGGCTTCCGGCTCGGCGAGGTCCTCGACCTCAGCCACCATGAGGCCCAAGGGCGCTTTCTGGAAGGGACCGGCAGCCTGGTGCTCGACCGCGTGAACCGGGTCGCGTACGCCTGCCATTCGCCGCGCACCGACCCGACCGTGCTCGCGGACTTCGCCGCGCGGTTCGGCTATGAGGTCGTGAGCTTCGACGCGCTCGGCCCTGATGGCAAGCCGATCTACCACACGAACGTGCTGATGAGCGTGGGCGCGGGCTTCGCCGCGATCTGCGCGGAGGCGATCCCGACCGAAGGTCAGCGCGAGGCCGTGCTCGCCTCCCTGCGCGTCACGGGCCACGAGGTGGTCGAGCTCGGCTTCGCCCAGCTGCTCGCGTTCGCGGGCAACATGCTCGCGCTCGCGGCGGCCGATGGGACGCAGGTGCTCGCCATGTCGGCGCGGGCGGAGCGCAGCCTGGAGGCGGTGCAGCGGGCGGTGTTGGCGCGGCATGCGCGGATCGTGGCGGCGCCGATCGAGACGATCGAGGACTGCGCCGGGGGCAGCGTGCGTTGCATGCTCGCCGAGGTGTTCCTGCCGTCGGGCTATCCAGCCAGGGTTCGCTGAAGCACGACCAGGTTGGCAGCCAGCTGCGCGCCCGCCATCTCGGCGGCCGTCAGGTCGGCCGCCTGCGAGACTTCGCAGATGAAGACGAGGCCGTGCTCCGCCATCACCGCGAAGGTCGAATTCCCGTAGTCCGGCGCCTGGCCCATCAGGGCAAAGCCCGGCCCCATGGCCGGGTCCGCGGTGTCGACGTCGATCGCGTAACCGAAGGCCCTGAGCGCCAGGCGCACGGCCTCGCAGGTCGCGTCCGGCAGCGGCGCCGAGACCATCGCATAGACCGGCAGCGGCTCGCCGCAGTGGAACTCGTCGTGCAGCGGGAAGGACGCCACCGGCCGGACCGCGCGGGCGAGCCCGAGCAGGGCGGTGGTCTCGGGGCGTGGCGCGTGTACGCACCAGTCCACTTCCTGCGCGTCGGTCTTCATGACCAGGCCGAGCGCTTCGCCGTTCGCGGGCTGGTCGACCAGGTTCAGGCAGGGCAGCAGGTGCCAGGTGAGGCCGAGCGCCGTGAGCCGCGGGTCGCCTGCCACGAGCCCGCGCAGCAGGGCCAGCAGCCCGGTCGCGCCGACGGCCTCGCCGGGGTCGGGGAAGCCGTACCAGAGCGTCGCGCGCGGGCTCGTGCCCCAGCGGTAGGCCTCGATCGGCTCGCCGCGCTCGTCGTGGCCGAGCACGTCGCGCGTGAGGCCGGGGTGATCCGTGGCGATCGCCCGGAACGCCGCGAGCACCTCACGCGGCGTGAGGATCCGGTCGATGCCGGCGGTCAGGTCGCGCGCCAGCTGGCACGCTGCGTGCGCGACAGGCACCTCAGGCCCGCAGCCAGCGGCGCTCGAGCACGAAGGTGCCGAAGGGCAGCACGGCCGCGAGCACGAAGCCGGGCAGGCGCGTGAGCGGCCAGCGGGCCTCCGAGAAGAGCAGCGGGCCGAGCGCCATGTAAGCCATGAACAGCAGGCCGTGGACCAGGCCGACCACCTGCACGGCCTCGGGCAGGCCGGCGCCGTACTTGAGCGGCATGGCGATGCCCAGCAGCACCAGGAAGCTCGCGCCCTCGGCCAGGGCGACGGCGCGGAAGGCCCGCAGGAACAGGGGCGTCTGGTCGGTCTCGTTCATCGGGGCCTCCGGGGGCGATCGACCCCCTATACATGCGGGTTGGCGCCCCCGTTGTCCAGGGCCTGGCGACGCCCGCGCTTTACAAGGTGCGATCCCCGCTTCATCATGGCGCGCCATGCTGAAATTCCACCCCGTCGATCGCGCACGCTGGCCGGATCTGGAGAAGCTCTTCCAGGGCAAGGGCGGCCCCAAGAACTGCTGGTGCATGGTCTGGCGCGCCCAGGGCGAAGAGACCCGGCGCATCGACGGGTCGAGCCGCAAGGCCGCGCTGCGCAAGCGGGTCGAGACCGGCGTGCCGATCGGCCTGCTCGGCTACGACGGCGACGAGCCGGTGGCCTGGTGCGCGGTCGCGCCGCGGCCGACCTTCAGGCCGCTCGGCGGCCCGGAGGATCCGGCCGTCGACCCCGCGTCGATCTGGTCGATCGTGTGCTTCTTCATCCGCGCCGACCACCGCGGCCAGGGCGTCTTCCACCAGCTGCTCGAGGCTGCGATCGACCAGGCGCGCCGCAAGGGCGCGACGATCCTCGAGGCCTACCCGGTCGAGCCGGACTCGCCGAGCTACCGCTTCATGGGCTTCGTGCCGAACTTCGCGGCCGTCGGGTTCGAGGAGGTGGGCCTCGCGGGCACCCGCCGGCACGTGATGCGGCTCGGGCTCTGAGCCTGGCGCCCTGAAGCGGAGGGGCCGGGCGTCACGCCCGGCCCCCGCTGGTCTACTTCGACATGTAGGCGGCCTGGTACAGGTTGCCGCCGAAGCCGAGCTCGCCCCAGTCCCATTGCACGCCCCAGAAGTAGCGGTGGGTCGGGTCGAGGTTCACGCCGGCGCCGGTGAAGTAGAAGGACGTGGCGGAGCCTGGCAGCTTGGCGCTCTGGTACACCAGCACGAAGGAGGTGTACGGCCGATCGTGGATGCGCCAGTAGTAGCCGACCGGCAGCTGCATTGGCGGCTTCCAGACGAAGTTGAACGGCAGCTTGATGCGGGCATCCATCGGCGGCGTGTTCATCATGCCGACGAGGTACAGGTCGACCGTCGGGACGCTGGCGCCCCGCGTGCCGTCGACCACCACCGCGCGCGAGCGCCAGTAGCCGATCTTGTTGCGGTCGACCGGGTTGTAGTAGTAGGCCTGGTAGTAGCCGTTGGCGAGGTTCGTGGCCGTGTAGCGGCCGTTGGCGTCGGTCGTCAGGGTCTGGCTGCCCACCTTGATCTGGATGCCCGCGATGGGCACGCGGTTGTTGTAGACGAAGCCGGTCACCGTGCGCGGGCCTGGCGTGGCTGCGCGCGGGTAGGTGCCGCTGGGCGCCGAGGCGACCGGCGTGGGCGTCGGCGCCGTGGACGGCGCAACCGAGGGAGCCGTGGACGGCGTGGGGGTGGCCCCGCCGGTCTCGCCGCGCGCGTTGAAATCGTAGACGTTCACGTGCGGCGCCGGCGCGGTCGGGCTGTTGCGCCAGAACATGCGCAAATAGCGCCCGTGCGTACCGACCGGGAGCGTCTTGGTCTCCGGGTTCCAGGTCGTGTTCTTCTGGTTGGCGAGCGCCGTCGTCCAGGTCGTGCCGTCGGCCGAGACCTGCAGGTCGTAGCTCGATCCGCTGGCCGCGGGCGGCATCCGGATCGCCACGGACGCGATCGGCACGTCGGCGGCGAAGCGTGCCCGCAGCCAGGCCGTGGCGTTCCGGTAGCCGCCGTTGGCCCAGGCGGTCGACGTGTTGGCATCGGTCGCGTAGCCGGCCGGGTTGGTCGAGAGTTGGCTGTCCGCGTCCGTCGCCTGGACGGCGAGCGGTCCGATCGCCGCGAGCTTGTAGCGTGGATCCTCCGCGGCTGGCACGGGCGGGTTCCCCGCGGGCGCGCGCCCAGGCAGGTCGGGCGTGGCGCAGGCGCCGATGGCGGCCACACCCACGCCGATCGCCAAGCCGATTCGTCGCATGGCTTTCCTCCTCGTATGGGGCGTCGCGCGAGGCGCCGACGACCGCCAATCGCTATCTTCGCGCCGCCCCCCGGGGCATGCCATGCGGAGTTGGCCAACGTGATTTGCGCGAGTGCGCGGTCGGCCCCTTGCCGCTAGGACCTCCGGAAGGGCGGCGCTACGATGGCTGCGGCGTGATGCGCGATAGGGAAGGACGTCGATGCCGATGGCCGAAATCCGCCGGGAAATCGCCGAGGACCGTCGGTCGACGGCTGAGGCGGGTCGGTCGACGATCGAGGGGAGCCGCGAGCCGGCCGACGAGCATCCGGTGACCTGGCTCGAGCTCTTCTTCGACCTGGTCTTCGCCGCGGTGGTGGCCGCCCTCGGCACGCTGCTCGGCGATCACCCGACCCCCGGCGGGCTGCTCGCCTACCTCGCGATCGTCCAGTGCGTCTTCTGGGTCTGGGCGAGCCATACGGTCTATACGAGCCGCTTCGGCGACCACGACCTGACCTATCGGCTGTACACCTTCGCGTTGGTGCTGCTGGCCGCCGTGATGGCCGTGCAGATCCCCCAGGTGCTCGATGCGAGCCCGGTGGGGTTCGTGTTGACCTACGTCGCGGCGCGCGGGCTGCTCGTCGCGCTCCACTTCCGGCCGCGCTGGCGCTTCCCGGACGTGAAGGAGACCAACCTCGTATACATCGCGGGGTCGCTCATGGTGATGGCCTGCTGGGCCGCCTCGGCTTTCGTGCCGCCGCCCGCGCGATACGCGCTGTGGGGCCTCGGCGTGGCGATCGACCTCGCCTTCCCCTGGTTCGCGCGCGCCGGCCTGCGGCGCTTCCCGGTCCACGCCCGGCACCTGCCCGAGCGGCTCGGGCTGTTCGTGCTGCTCGTGCTCGGCGAAGCGATCCTCGCGATCGTGGGCGGGCTCTCGAGCGTGGCCTGGAGCCCGGGGCCGCTGATCGCGGCCGGGCTCGCCGGCGTCGCTGCCGGCTGCGTCTGGTGGACTTACTTCTCGTTCACGGACCTCGCGGACCACGAGTGCTCGCTCGGCAACGGTCTTCCCTTCATCTACGGCCATTTCCCGCTGGTCGCCGCCATGGCCGCGCTGGCGGTGGGCATCCACCATGCGATCCCCGAGGCCGCGGGCGCGCGGCTCGTGCCCGCGACGGCCATGATGTTCGGCTTCGGCACCGCGGCCTGGATCGGGGCCTTCCTCGTGCTGCAGCGCCTGGCCGAGCGTTCTCGCCTGAGCCGGGCGTTCGTGGCGGCCTACCTGGCGGCGGCCCTGGGAGCCGCGGCGCTGGTGCCGCTCGCGGCCGTCTGGCCGCCGCTCGCCGTGCTGGCGGTCGGGGTCGCGATCATGGTCGCGCTGGTGGGCCTCGAGGTGCGCTTCCACGACGACGAGATGGCCCTCATGCTTGCGGCCGAGCACGGCCGGCCGATCCCGCGGATCTTCGTGGAGGAGCTGCGCGCGCGGCTCGCGCGCGGGGATCATGTGCTGATCGTCGACGTGCGCCGGAACCTCGACGACTACCAGATCCCGGGCTCGGTGCGCTTCGATCCGGACACGTTGCTTGCGGCCGAGAGCGTCGTGTTGCCTTACGATCGGGACATGTTGGTCGTGACGTACTGCACGTGAGCGTCCGAATTCACCTCGGCCCGGGCGGCCGAGCGGTTCATCGAGGTCGGGTTCCGGCAGGTGCAGCCGTTGCAGGGCGGCTACGAGGCCTGGCGGGCCGCCGGCCTGCCGCTCGAGCCCCGCGTCTCGCCTGCCCGCCGCGCAGGCCCGCGCGAGGTGGTACCTTGAGGACCCCGAAGGAGGCTCGAACCCGATGGCGACCCGAACCGTGAAGCGCCTCCACCAGGCCGTGCGCGACGACATCCGCGATCTGCACACCCGCAGGCCGCTGCCCGGCCCCGCGCTCGCCCACCTCGACCCGTTCCTGTTCCTCAACCACCACGGCCCCCAGACCTACCCGCCCCACAACCAAGGCCTGCCCTTCGGGCCCCATCCGCACCGCGGCTTCGAGACCGTCACCTTCATCCTCGACGGCGACCTCCTGCACAGCGACTCAGGCGGCCACGAGAGCGTGATCGGCGCGGGCGGGATCCAGTGGATGACCGCGGGGCGGGGCCTGGTCCATGCGGAGCTCTCCTCACGCGAATTCATCGAGAAAGGTGGCGGGCTCGAGATCCTGCAGCTGTGGGTCAACCTGCCGGCGCGCCTGAAATTGACCGATCCGAAGTACACGGGCCTGCAGCGCGACGCCATCCCCGCGATCGCCGCCGATGGCGGCCGCGTGAGCGTGAACCTCGTCGCCGGCGCCTTCGACGGCCAGGAAGGCCCGGTCCGGCCGCTCGTGGACATCCACCTGATGACGGTGACGCTGCAGGCCGGCGGCCGCGTGACGCTGCCCGCGCCGCGCGATCGGAGCGTGCTCTGCTACGTGATCCGCGGCGCCGTGACGGTGGGCGGTGAGCGCCTCGATGCCTACCGGCTCGCCGAGCTCGCACAGGACGGCGACGCCGTCGAGGTGGTGGCCGAGCAGGAGGCCGTCATGCTGTTCGGCCACGCGGTGCCGTTCGGCGAGCCGATCGTGTCGTACGGCCCGTTCGTGATGAACACGCGCGAGGAGATCGCGCAGGCGATCCAGGACTACGAGGCCGGGAAGTTCGGGGCGATCGCCTGAGCTAGGCGTCGCTCGGGCCGGGCGCCCAGCCGGTCGCGCGCGCCCACTCGAAGGCCCCCGCCATCAGCGCGTCGCAGACCGGGTCCTTGATGTCGTAATACGCGTCCACGTCCTGCGGGAAGTAGCGCGCGAGCTGGCACTTGATCTCGCCGTAGGCGTGCGCGGCCATCGGCACGGCCCGCAGGTAGTCGCGGAAGAGCAGCGCGTAGCGCTGGTTGAAGCGGCCCTCGGCGCGCACATGGAGGTTGATGCGCGGCGCGTCGTGCCGGTAGACGCGCTTCTCGAGCTCGCGCGCCGCGAGCGTCATGCCGGGCGGGCAGTGGTCGATGAGGTGGGGCCGCGGATCGAAGCCGAGCGACACGAGCGCCTCGCTGAGCGGCTCCTCGAGATCGCCGACGGTGATCTGCACGTCCAGCACGTCCTTCGCCGCGAGGCCCGGCACGCTGGTCGAGCCGATGTGGTGGATCGCGAGCACGCGCTCGCCCACGGCTGCGCGCAGGCGGGCGCCGAGGGCGGCGAACGCGTCGGACCAGGCGGATCGGTAGGGCACGATTTCGATCATGGCGCCTATATGCCCAGCCCGCGGGGTGACGACGCGCCCGTCGAAAGGAGGTTGACGGCGCCCCTCAGGCTCGTTAGGCTGGCGCCGGAGGTGATCGCCCTTGCGTCTGATCGTCGATGGGGACGCCTGTCCCGTGAAGGACATGCTGCTGCGCGCCGCGCACCGCCTGGAAGTCCCGCTGATCCTGGTCAGCAACTCGCCGATGGCCTTCGGCCGCGAGCCGGGCGTCACGCCCGTGATCGTGCCGGAGGGCCCGGACCAGGCCGACAAGTGGATCGTGGACGCCGCGACGCCGGAAGACCTGGTCATCACCGCCGACATCCCGCTCGCCGCCGCCGTCGTCGAGAAGGGCGTGCTCGCGCTCGGCCACCGCGGCGAGGTCTTCGACGAGAGCTCGATCGGCGACCGGATGGCGACCTGGGCGCTGCACCGCGAGCTGCGCGAGGGCGGGATGGACCTGGGCGGGCCGAAGGCCTACAGCAACAAGGACCGCGCGGCGTTCGCGAACGAGCTGGAACGGCTGGTGCGAAGGCTCCAGAAGGGGCGGTCTCGCCCATGAGGGCGATCATGCTAAATTGGCAGGGCCATGACCACCACTGATCGCTGCGAGCACATCCTGGCCCAATTGGCGCCCTTCGGCGTCGAGACGCTCGCCCATGGTGACGGCACCCTGGCCGCGCACCTGCGCGGAACGTACAGGCTCCTGGCGGATTGGGACGTGCCCTCCGAAGTCTGCGAGGCTGGCCTCTGCCACAGCGTCTACGGCACCGAGTCCTTTCAGCAGCCGGCCGTCTCGCTTACGCTGCGGCCAGTTCTGCAGGCATTGATCGGTCGGGAGGCCGAGCGCCTGACCTACGTTTTCGGCGCCTTCCGCAAGGACTCGCTCTGGCAGAACCTGGACCGTGAGGAAGGCTTCCACGTCGTCGATCGCCACAACGGGGAGCCGATCCCGCTTTCGCGCCAGGATTGGTCGGATCTCCTCACGCTGGTGCTCGCCAACTGGCTCGAGCAGCGCCCGCGCGCGGGCGCTGAATACGCGCGATACCGGGAAGCCGAGCTTGTTCGCGCGCGCGCCTGGTTGCCGACCGCGGCGTACGAGGCATTTCGGCAGGCTTACGCCCTTCCGCTCGAGCCCGCCTGAATCTCAGCGAGGCCAGCTTCCCGTGTCACCACAGGCGCGTAGCCCAGCTCCCGCCGCGCCTTCGCGTCCGACACCGTCACCTCCTCACCCACCACCCGCACCAGCGAGAGCGTGATCGGCGGCGGCCCGGCGAGCCTGAAAGTCTTCCAGACGAACTCGGCCACATACGCCGAGACCACCGCGATCCCGTGCGGCACGCTGCCGACGTCCACCGTGATCCCCTGCGTGCCGATCAACTCGGTCAGGAACGCGCGGAACTCCACCGGCGGGCCGTCCGTGAGGAAGTAGATCTGGCCCGCCCCGCCCTTCTCGCAGGCCAGCAGGATGCCCTGGCAGGCGTTGCGCACGTGGCAGGTGGAGCTCGGGTAGCGCCCGCCGCCGATCCACTTGAAGCGGCCGGCCTGCACGGCTTCCACGAGCTTCGGCAGCAGCGAGGTGTCGCCCTGGCCCCACAAGAAGCGGGGCCGCACCACCACCGTGGCGAGGCCCTCGCCGTTGGCCGCGAGCACGCGGTCCTCGGCCATGCCCTTGGTGAGCGGATACAGCCCGACCGCCTTCGCGGGCCTGGGCCAGGTCTCGTCCGCGTTCACGATCGGCCGGCCGCCGGCCAGCACCGACTCGCTGCTCACGTGCACCAGGCGCGGCACGCGGGCCCCGCGGGCGGCCGCGATCACGTGCTCGGTGCCGGCCACGTTCACGCGGTGGAAGTCCGCATAAGGGCCCCACTCCTCGGTGTGGGCGGCGGCGTGGACCACCGCGTCGCAGCCTGCCATGCCCGCGCGCAGCGCGGCCTCGTCGTCGAGGTCGCCCATCACGGGCTCGCCGCCCGCCCGGCGCACGCTGTCGGCCGAGGCGGCCGAGCGGGCCAGGGCGCGGACGCTGTGGCCCGCGGCGGTCGCGGCTTCGATCAGGCTGCGGCCGAGGAAGCCCGAGCCACCGGTCAGGAAAATGCGCATACGGCTTGCTTACCCCCCATCCAAAACGAATTGGCAAGCGTATCATGGCCTGAGGAGAACCCGCCCATGCGCCCGATCCGCCAGGCCGCCGCCCTGCTCACCGCCGCCCTCGCCCTCGCGGGCTGCACGCCGCTCGGCCTGCTCAACGCCGTCGTGCCGAGCTGGGGCTACGCCGAGCACATCGAGCGTGCCTATGGCGATCACCCGCGCCAGGCCGTCGACGTCTATCGCCCCAGGGCCGCGCTCGAGCCGGGCGCCGCGTTGCCGGTCGCTGTCTTCTTCTACGGCGGCCGTTGGCAGGGCTTCGACAAGCGCGAGTTCCGCTTCGTGGGCGAGGCGCTCGCGAGCCGCGGCTTCGTGGCCGTGCTGCCGGACCACCGGCTCTTCCCCGAGGTGCGCTTCCCGGACTTCGTGGAAGACGGCGCGAAGGCCGTGCGCTGGGCCCACGACCACGCCCGCGAGCTCGGCGGCGATCCGGCCCGACTCGTGCTGCTGGGCCATTCGGCGGGGGCGCACCAGGCGATGATGCTCGCGCTCGATCAGTCGTTCTTGAAGGCCCAGGGGCTGCCCGAGGGGGCGGTGAAGGGCGTGGTCGGCATGTCGGGGCCGTACGATTTCCTGCCCTTCACGGATGAAGACATCCGCCAGCTGATGGGCCCGCCAGAGGGCTGGCCCAACACCCAGCCGATCCGCTACGTGGACGCGAAGGACCCGCCGATCTTCCTGCAATACGGCCTCAAGGACGAGATCGTGAAGCCCCACAACGCCCGCAACCTGCGCGACGCGGCCCAGAAGGCCGGCCTCCAGGCCACGCTCGTCGAGTACGACAGGCTCGACCACTATGGCGTGGTCGCCGCCATCGCAGCACCCTTGCGCTTCCTCGGCCCCGTGCTCGACGACGCGGTGGCCTTCATGCGGGGGCAGGTCGGTGCGTGAGGGCCTCGCGGACAGCGCGGCCAAAATCCGGCTCGCCGAGCAGGTCGCCGCGCAGCTGGCCGCGATCGATGGCGTGGTGGCCGTCGTGCTCGGCGGCTCGCTCGCGCGCGGCGCGGGCGACTCCCGCTCGGACGTCGACCTCGGGCTCTATTACGACCCCGCCCGGCCGCCGGACCTTGTCGCGCTGCGCACGCTCGCGCAGGCGCTTGACGATCGCCACGCGCCCGACCTCGTGACGCCGCTCGGCGGTTGGGGGCCCTGGATCAACGGCGGCGGCTGGCTCGACATCGGCGGCCAGCGCGTCGATTGGCTCTACCGCGACCTCGCGAAGGTGCGCGCGGTGATCGACGCGTGTCGCGCCGGCAAGCCCGAGATCCACTACCAGCCAGGCCACCCCCACGGCTTCCACACGGCCATCTACCTGGCCGAGGTGCACGCCTGCCGCCCGCTCCACGATCCGCAAGGCGCTGTCGCGGGCCTGAAATCGCTCACGGAGCCGTACCCGCCCGCGCTGCAGCGCGCGATCGTCGACGGGGTCTGGGAAGCGGACTTCGCGCTCGCCAACGCCGAGAAGGCGCTCGGGCGGGGCGACGTCAGCTACGCCGCGGGCTGCTTCTTCCGCTGCACGGCCACGCTCGCCCAGGCGCTCCACGCGCTGAACGCGCGTTATTGCATGAACGAGAAGGGCGCCGTCCGCGCGGTGGAGGGGCTTCCCGTGCGGCCAGACGGCTTCGAGGCCCGCGTGGCGGCTGCCTTCGCGGGCCTCGGCGCAGGGCCAGACGGGCGCAGCGGGGCGCACGCGTCGTTGCGTGCGCTCACCGAGGAGACCCGCGCCCTGTGCCTGGCCGGCGCCTGGCTCAGTTCGTGAAGATCTGGGTCCAGTAGTACCGGCCGGTGCCGCCGAGGGCGATGCCGACGCCGAGCCTGCCGAAGTTGCCGTTCAGGATGTTGGCGCGGTGGCCAGCACTCGCCATCCAGGCCGACATCACGGCATCGGGCGTGGTGTAGCCGTAAGCGATGTTCTCGCCCGCCGTCGTGTAGCCGATGCCGGCCTGCGTGAGGTGCCAGAACGGGCTGTGGCCATCCGGGTCGGTGTGCGAGAAGTAGTTGCGGTCGCGCATGTCCTCGCTGCGGAAGGTCGCGACGCCCATGCGCGACGGCGTGCCGGCGTAAGGCCCCTCGAGGACCAGCGTCCGCACGCCGGCCGCCACGCGGTGCTGGTTGCAGAGCTCGAGCACGCGCTGCGCCATGGCCAGCCGCTCGGCGTCGATCGCCGGCGCATAGACCGAGGTGGTGGCGGGCGTCGCGGTCGGCGCTGGCGTCGGCGTCGCGGCGGGCGTCGGCGTTGCCGTGGGCAAAGGCGCGGGCGTCGTGGTCGGGGCGGCCGTCGGCGCGGGTGTCGCCGTCGGCGCGACCGTGGGCACGGGGGTCGGCGTCGCCGTCGGGGCCGTCGTGGGCTTCGGCGTGCGCCAGGTGGGCCGGTCCGCGAGGCTGTACCAGGGGACCGCCTCGGCCAGCGGTTCGGCGATGCCGGCCGACGGGCTGAGGCCGATCTTCGCGGGCAGCGGCGCGCGAGCTTCGGGGTGGGTGGCACAGCCGAACGGCAGCACGACGGCGGCATACAATGCCACCGCAAGCGAAATCCTGTGTTTCATCGCGGGAGAACCTCAATTCATGCAGACGAGCCAATCGTACGCGCGGCTGTTTGAGGTTCGGACACGGCGGCCTTGCGATGATGTGGCATGCCGGTCAAGTAAATGTGGAGGATAGCGCGATGAGCCGATGTTAGCAGACCGACCGTTGGTTCGATATGGGCAGGTTGACCGATGGATTTCTAAGGTCGGTCAAACCGGACCCCAGGTCCAGAACTGATCCCAGGCCTGCAACCAGGTATCAGCGCGGCTCGTGACCACCAGGTCGTTCGTGATCGTGACGCCCTGGCGGCCCTTGTATTTGGCGGCATGATCGACCGTCGAGAGCTCGAACTCGATGGTCACGGGGCCTGCCGGCACGTAGGGCTTCACGGCCTTCAGGTCCGCGAGCGCCGCCAGCGCGCCCGCCTCGATCAGCTCACGCGCCCGCAGGGGCGGGACCTGGCGGGCCGAGTAGCGCGAGAGGCCCTGCTTCACGGCGACCGTGGTGAGCCCGTCGCCGAGCAGCGCCTGCGACTCGCGACAGGTCGCCACGTCGCCGGTCACGAGCAGCACGGGCACGCCGTACGCGCCGCAGAGCGCCGCGTTGATGCCGACCTCGCCGACGCTCACGCCGTTGAAGCGCAGCTCGCGCCAGCTGGTCGAGGAGACCGTGTGGCACATGACGCCGTCCGGCGTGCCGGCCTTGGCGTGCATCGCCACGAGCAGGCAGGCGTCGCAGCCTTGCTCGAGCAGCTCGGTATAGCGGCTCCAGGGGTGGTGGGCGACCCAGGTGCAGCCCGGGTCGAGCAGCTCGGGTACGAGCGAGTTGAAGGACCAGGGCCCGCCCGCGCCGTGGCAGTCCACGACCACGATCTCGGTGGCGCCCGCCGCCCGCGCGCCGCGCACGGCCGCGTTGATCTCCTCGGTGTAGAGCCTGCGGCCTTCCTCGTACATGGGCGCGCCGCCGTTGACCTGCTCCCAGACGACGATGCCGCTGACCCCTTCCATGTCGGACATGATCAAGACGCGCATGGTGCCTCCATATCTCTTTCGCCGAGCGGGCATTCGGACGGGCATGATAGGCGGTCGACCGCCAGCTGGCAAACATGCGGCGAGCGTTTCCGGTACCATGCACCTGAACGGAGGTCACGCGTGTTGGAGTTGTTGGGCAAGCGGCAGCAGGAGCTGCTCCGGCTGCTGCTCAAGCACAAGGCCGGCCTTTCGATCGACGAGCTGGCCACAGCCCTCGGCGTCACGCGTCCGGCCGTGCGCCAGCACCTGACCGCCCTCGAGCTGGACGGCTACGTGGCCAAGGGCGAGGAACGGCGGACCGCCGGCCGGCCCGGCCAGGCCTACGTGCTCGCCGCGAAGGGCACCGACCTTTTCCCCAAGCAGTACAGCTGGTTCTCGAGCCTGCTGCTCGACGCGATCGCCCGGGAGCGCGGCGAAGAGGGCCTCGCGGCCTGGCTCGAAGACCTCGCGGGGCCGATCGCCGAGAGCCTGCAGCCGCGACTGGAGGGGCTCACGGGTGAAGCGCGCCTGGCCGCGATCGTCGCGCTCATGAACGAGCTGGCTTACGAGGCCGCGGCGGTGCCAGGCACCGGTGGCGCGCCCGCGGCGATCGAGGCTTCCAATTGCGTCTACCACGAGCTCGCGAAGCGCCACCCGGCGATCTGCCAGTTCGACGTCGCGCTGCTCTCACGCCTGACCGGCCTGCCGTTGACCCACGAGGAGTGCATGGTGCGCGGCGGTGGCGTCTGCCGCTTCCGGCCGACGCCCGGGTTCTAGCCGGCGCGGCGGCGTGCTCGCCGCGCCTAGTGCAGGTGCGGGTAGGTGCCGAGGCGCTTGACCTCGTCGGCGTGCGGGATCAGCCAGTTGATCACGTGCACGTGCTTCTCCATCACGCCCGGGTGCGCCCCCGAGACATGCACGTCCGTGTGGTCGATCTTCATGCCGCCGACGGCCGTTCCCAGGTTGTTCCAGGCCTTGTTCTTGTCGACCTGGGCGCTCGGCAGCATGTAGGTGACGTTCACCAGCTTGCCTTCCTTGTCGTAGCCGAGGAAGGGCCCGGCCGGCAGGGTGGCCGGATCGACCCACAGCTCGCCGAGGCCCGGGATGAAGGCCAGGCCCGGATTCTTGAGCGCGTCGGCGATCTTCACGAACTTGGCCGGTGGCGCGTCGTGGTGGTGCGCGGCATGGTCCTGCGCGGCGGTGGCGGCGCCGGCGAAGCCGATCACGGGGAGCCCGAAGAGTGCGGCCAGCACGGCCAGCCGCGAGACGATTGAAGACATGTCGACTCCTCACTTGGCGGGGACGCGGTGTCCCCGGATGAGCCGCATCATAGTCCAGACAATGCGCTTTTGCAATAAAGATATTTCAAAACTATCCAAGCGGCGATTCTAATGGCTCGCGACCGCGCCGGCCAGGTCGAGCTCCCAGGTCTGGCCGACCAGGTCGTGGCCGAAGCTGTGGTGCGGCTCGGACGCGATCAGCCGGTAGCCGGCGGCCTCGTAGAGGCGCCGCGCCGAGACGAGCACGTCGTTGGTCCAGAGCGTGATGCGCCGGTAGCCCGCCTGCGCCGCGAAGCGCGTGCAGGTGTCCACCAGCCGCTGCCCGATGCCCAGCCCGCGTGCGTCGGGCTCGACGTACAGGCAGCGCAGCTTCGCGACCTCGTCGCTCGCGCGCACCAGGAACACCGAGCCCGCCACCTGGCCGTCCTTCTCGGCGATCCAGCAGCGCTCGCGGGCCGGGTCGTGGTCCTTGGCGAACGCGCCCACGATCTCGGCGACCAGGCCCTCGAAGCTCGCGTCCCAGCCGTACTCGCGGGCATAGAGCAGGCCGTGGCGGTGCACCACCCAGCCGAAGTCGCCTGCGACCGGCTGGCGCAACACGAAGGGCGCCGCGCCGGTGGCGCGCGCGATCAGGCGCTCGATCGTCGCCATCGCGTCGGCCAGCTTCGTCCCGTCGGCGGGTGGCAGGCTCGCGAGCAGGGCCGCGACCTCGGCGCTCGAGCGCGCGTCGAGCTCGGCGAAGGCCGCCTCACCCTCGGCGGTGAGCGCGAGGTGGCTCTGGCGGGCGTCGGCGGCCGACGGCGTGCGGACGATCAGGCCCTTTGCCTCGAAGCCGCGCAGGATGCGGCTGAGGTAGCCCGCGTCGAGCCCCAGCGCGCGGCCGAGCTCGCTGGCCGACGGCTGGTCGCCCTGGGCGAGCTCGTAGAGGACCCTGACTTCAGTCAACGAAAAGGGGCTCGCGAGCAGGCCCTCGTGCAGCACGCCGATGCGTTGGGTGTAGAATCGGTTGAACTCCCGCACGGCTGCTACGAGACGTTCGCGCTCGATCGTCGACGACATGGGCCCCTCCGCTCGCAAGGTCGATACCGTTGACAGTGTCAACGATCTGATTGACCTTGTCAACGATCGGCCCGGCCGGTCAGAGCGGCTTTTGGCCCGCGCCCGCGTCGTAGACCGTCACGTTGTCGATCAGCGGGCCGGGGAACGCGTTGCCGTGCGTCGCGCTGAGCTCGACCACGATGCCCAGGTAGCCGGGCCGCCGTTCGAGCGGGGAGAGGTCGACGTCCTGCGCGACCCACTCGGCGCGGCCGCTGAAGGCGCCGCCCACGAACGCGCGCTCGGTGAAGATCGTGCCGGATGCGACCGGCGACTCGGAGAACAGCACGCGGAACGTGACGCCCGTGGCGGGAACCGCCTGGTTGCGCAGGTAGAGCCTCAGCATCGGCAGCTTGGCCGCCGTGAGGTCGATCGGCGCCTTGGTCTGGATCCAGACGGGCGCCTGGCCGCGGCCGGCCGGCACCTGGCCGTCCGCGCCGGTCAGGACGACGGCCAGCTGGCCTTCTTGTGCGGCGCCGGGCGACGATTTCCAGGTCAGCGCCGAGCCGCCCAGGGCGCTCTCGCCGGTGGCCCAGCCCGTGAGGCCGGCCTCGAAGCCGTCGTGGAAGAGGTAGGGTGCCGGCGTCGGGCTGGCGGGCGCGGGCGCGGTGGTCGCCGGCGCGCTGGCCGCGGGGCTCGGCGTGGCGCTGACCAGCGCGCCCGCGGCGGACGGGCTCGCCGCCGGCGTGGGGCTCGTGCCGGGCAGGGGGGCTGTCACGAAGACGCAGCCTGTCAGCAGCACCCCGCCGCCAAGGCCCAGCCCCCTGGAAATCCACGCGTGCCGCATCGGCCGAATCCTCCTTGGCCCGCGCGTCGGCGTGGGCCCTGATCGCTTACGACCGGATGGTACAACCCGTGCGCGGAGCGGGCATCCGTACTTCGCCTGGAGCGGCGGCGCGCGCAAAACGAAACGGCGGGGGGCATCGCCCCCCGCCGCGCGGGTTCCGACCGGCTGGCCGGCTAGCCGACCAGGAGCACGACCGACTTGGCGCGCAGCCAGGTCGCCGGGCCCCAGCCCTGGTTCTTTACCTCGACCGCGAGGACGTCGACGCGCGTGCCGGCCTTGAGGTCGAGCTGCGCGTTGGGGCCGCGGATGGCCTTGATGCGGGGATCCCAGCTAAGGGCGGTCGTTTCGGTCAGGTAGACGGTCTGCTCGCCGTCCTTGGTGTCGACGACGAGCGCGCCGACGTCGCCGTTCGACTTCTCGATGCGGCCGGTGATCGTGCCCTCGATCGTCACGAGGATCTCGACCTTGGGGTTGTTCTTCACGGCGAGCGGGGCGGCCGTGCGGGTCGTGCCGGGCATGGTGGGGTGGGTGCCACAGCCTGCCATCAGGAGGGGCAGGAGGGCGATCGCGAGGATCTTCTTCATATCTTGAACTCCGTTCGGAAGTTAAATCAAACCTGTATGACGGTGATGAAACGGTTATCGCGAAGTTAAAGCTGTTAATTCTTGTCGCCCCTTTATATTTCGGTTAAATCGACATTGTTGTACGGGGAGTGAACAGCCCGCCATGCGGGCCGCAAGGTTTGGCGCCGCGCGGCGATAAGGACCTCGGAAAGAGTGGAGAGAGGGAGGGACGACAAGATGCGATTCGCCGGAGAAGACGCCGCGCTGCTGATCAACGCTCAGATCGCGCAGGGGCTCGAGATCCTTAACCTGACGCCGGAAACGCCCGAGGCGCTCGCGGCGGGCAGGGACCTGGCCACACGCTGGACCGACGCGGCACACAAGACGCTGCGGCTCGTGGCGCTCGACAACACGCTGGCGCGCGAGTTCACCTACGCCGGGCCCTTGCGCCGCGACGTGGGCTGGGACGGCTCGTTCGCGGCCGAGGTGCGCTACTTCTCGGCCGAGGTGCGCGCGCGCGTGCGCTATCTCGTGCGCCTCCAGCACCTGCTGATCGAGCGCCTGCCTGCCTGACGGCCGGTTCCAGCTGCCGCCCCTCGCCACGAAGCCCGCGGGCTGAGCCTCAGCGGTCCAGGAAGAGCGTCATCAACCCGCGCTCGTGCCGGACGTAGCCGGCGCGGCCGTAGAGGTCGTAGGCACGTGCGTTGTGGTCCTCGACCTCCAGCCGCACGGCCTTCAAGCCCGCGGCGTGGCTCGCGTTGGCGACGTGCTCGAGCGTGGCGCGGCCCCAGCCGCGGCCGCGGTACGGCTCAAGCAGGTAAATCTCGTCGAGCAGCGCGAAGCGGCCGGCGAATTCGAGGCTGTAGCCGAGCGTGACGACGACGTAGCCGGCGAGCGCGTCGCCCTCGCGCACGAGCCAGATGCGGCCCAGCGAGGCGTCCGCGAGCAGGGCCGCGAGGGCGTTCCGGGCGCGGGCGTCCTCGTACGCCAGGCCCTCCTCGGCGTAGAACGCGCGCATGAGCGTGAGCAGGGGCTCGGCGTCAGCGAGGCCCGCAGGGTCGAAGGTAGGGAAGGTGGTCGATTCAGGCATGCGCGGCTCCGGTCTCTCTCCGGGCCATGCGGGCTCCTGGACGAGTGGGGGGCATCCGCGCTTCAATTACCCGCTCACCCCACCCGCACCGCTCTCCTGGAGCCGAGGATAGTTCCATGCGCCTCCGCGCCCTCGCACCCGCGCTCCTGCTGCCCTTCCTCGCGATGCCCGCGCTCGCCCATCCGCCGGAGAAGAAGATGTCCGCCGACGCCCAGCTCGCCCAGCTCGACTTCCTCGCGGGCACCTGGCGCAACGACTGGTTCGAGGCCACCTACACGACGCCCGCCGGGGGCATGGTGCTGAGCGTGAACAAGGAGTTTCGCGACGGCAAGGTGAGCTTCTTCGAGATCGAGCGCTTCGACGTGCGCGACGGGAAGGTGACCATGCAGCCGTTCCTGAACGGCAAGCAGGCCCCTGTCGCTTTCCCGCTGCATGCGCTCGCAGGGAAGCGTGCGCACTTCCGCAACGCGGCTCACGATTTCCCCCAGGACCTGGTGTACGAGCGGGTCGCCGATGATCGCTTGCTGATCGAGCTGACGGGCGTGGAGGGTGGGCAGGCCCGTCAGCTTCGCTTCGATTTGCGCCGGGCGATCGACTGATCGACGAAGCGGGCCTTCGGCGGGGTAATCGGTCCAAAGGAATCGCCCGCCGGCGCCCGATCGCCGCAGCAAAGGAGCACCGATGACCGAATCGCAGACCGCCCCGACCACCCAGCCAGCCAAGCGTCCGTACACGCCCGGCGTGTTCGTCTGGCACGAGTACGTCGGCCGCGACACAGCCGGCGCCCGGAAGTTCTACGCCGACCTGCTCGGCTGGACCATCAAGGAGATGCCGATGGGCGCGGGGGCGGCGTACCCCGAGATCTTCGTCGGCGACAAGGCGATCGGCGGCTTCTTCCAGACCGGCCCGGAGCAGGGCGAGGGCCCGGCGTTCTGGGTCGGCTACCTCTCCGTGCCCGACGTCGGCGCGGTGGTGGAGCAGACCAAGGCCGCCGGCGGGCGCGTGCTGGCGGGCCCGCTGGACGTGCCCGAGGTGGGCACGCTCGCGACGCTGATGGACCCCGAGGGCGCCGTCTTCGCGGTGATCCACAGCCTGAACGGCGATCCGGACACCGAAGGCATGCCCGCGCCCACCGAGTTCTGCTGGGACTCGCTGGGCTTCAAGGACGTCGCCGTGGCGACCGGGTTCTACCAGAAGGTGATCGGCTGGCAGGCCGTCGCGGGGGACGACCCGAACGACGGCGTGTTCAAGATGGGCGACAAGATGGAGGCCTCCTTCGACCGGACGCCCGAGGGGAAGCCGGCCCACTGGCTGGGCCACATCTTCGTGCCGAAGCTCGCGGAAGCGCGCACGCGCGTCGAGCAGCTGGGCGGGCAGGTGCTGATGGCCCAGATCGACACGCCCTGGGGCGACTTCGCGGTGGTCAAGGATCCTTACGGCGCTGTGTTCTCGCTCTTCGAGGGCAAGGACATGGAAGGCTGAGCCCCACGCGTCGGGCCCGCCCGTCAGGCTGGCATCGTTGACGAAGCCACGCTTGGGCTATAGCGGCTGCAGCCCCTCGCCGAACCGCGCGAGGGCCCCGAAGTGCGCCATCGCCTCGTCCAGCGCGGCGGCGTCGCGGCCGTAGACCAGGAACAGGTAGCCGTTGGCGGGTCGGCGGAGCACCAGCAGGGCCCGCTCCTGGCGCGCGAGCGCGTCGAGCTGCGCCGCCGTGACCTGGTACGCCCCGATCTCCTCGCGGATGCGCGGGAGGTCGGCGGCGGTGGCCGCCACGAGGACGGTCTGGGCCGGGAACGCCTCGAGCGTGTTCCGCGCCGAGCCGAGGCGGCTGTGCCAGACGCTGCGCGGCGTCACGCGCTCGAAGAAGCGGACGAAGCCCTGGCGGCGCGGGAAGCCGTCGATCAGGATGTAGCTCGCCAGGTAGGTCTTGGGGTCGTCGTCCGCGTCGCCGAGCGCCCGCGCGTAGGCCGTGAGCAGGTCCGGACCGAGCGCGCGGTAGGTCTTGCCCGCCCGCATCGCGGCGTTCACCGCGGGGTAGATCGCCTTGGCGAAGGCGTCGATGCGCGCATCCTGGTACCAGCCGAGCGGCTTGGCGCGCGTGCGCGTGAAGCTGGCCGGCACGAGGCGTTCCACCGCGACGCCCTGGCCGATCGCCGTCGCGAGGCCCTCGTTGAGCAGGGCCCAGGTGGGGCCGGCATGGCGATCGCCCGAGCCGAAGAGGCCCTTCATGAAGCCCGCGTCCTGCTCGACGCCGCCGCGATCGTAGAAGTAGTGGCAGAGCTCGTGCACCACCACGTCGGCCTGATGCTCCGGCGTCTGGCCCGCCGGGATCTCGACCACCAGGTTGGGGCCGACGGCGCGGCCGAACGTGTGCTTCGCCTCCGGCGTGAAGAGGAAGATCACGCGCACCCGCAGGTCCGCCTCGGCGGGCACGCCGAGGAAGCCGGCGGCCTCGCCGAGCAGCGCGGGCAGCTTGCGCGCCTCGGCGAAGGCCTGGAACTTCGCCCGGTAGGCCTCCAGGTGCCCGTTCGTCTTCCAGTGCGCGTCGAAAGCCGGCTGGAAGTGGGCGAAGACCCGCGCCAGCTCCTCGCGGTCGGCGTCGGCCATCAGCACCTCGGCCTTGGCCCACACTTCGTCCATGCGCGCGCTGGAGAAGAAGAGCGAGAAGAACTTCTGGCGCAGGTCGCCGCCCGCGGGGCTGAGCGGCACCAGCGACGCCACCTCTTTTTCGGGGCGCAGGTAGTCCCCTTCGTAGCGGCCTCGGATGCGCCGGTAGGTGGCCAGCTGGCCGTCGTCGCCGGGCCGCGCGTAGCCGGCGCTCCGCCAATACGCGCGGAACGCCGCCGTGCTGGCGTGCGGGTCGCCGGCGAGCGCGTTGACGAGCCACAAGAAGTTCGCGGGGTAGGCGGCGCGGTAGTCGACGGCCACGCGCGGCGTGGGCGGGGCGCCCGCGGCCAGGGCCCACGGCGGGGCGATCAGGGTGCCGAGCAGGAGGGCTGTGCAGGCGCGCTTGAACATACAGCTCGTTTTACCACCCCTCGCGGGGATGCTCAACCCAGCCGGACCAGGTACTCGTCCTCGAGCTCCTCCGCGCGCGTCCAGGGCGACCAGCTGATCGGCTCGCCGTCGAGCTGGGCCTCGAGCACCTCGAGGCCGGCGTGCCAGCCCGCGGCCAGCGGTGGGGCGGAGGTGACGTCGTCGATCACGTGCGTGAAGGTCAGGTGGGTGCCGTTCACCTCGTCGGGCTCGAGCGCCCAGCGCAGCAGGTCGCGGTCCCAGGTGAACTCGAGCAGCCGGCCGGGCGCGACGCGCTTGACCATGCCGAAGGTGGCGTCATCGTCGGTCAGGCCGTAGCGGCGGTGCTGCTCCAGCGTGGGCCCGAAGCGCAGCGTCGCGCCGGCTTTCAGCTCGAAGTCCACGGCGGCCGGGAACCAGGCCGCCAGTGGCTCGGCGGCCGTGATCGCGTGCCAGACGCGGTCGGGCGGGTGGCCGAGGTGGCGCTCGAAGACGATGGCGATGTGGCCGTCGTCGGTGCGGGTCGTGGTGCCGTACATGGGCGTGGCTCCTTTCGTGCGGGCCAGTCTCGCACGAAGCCCCTCGGCGCGTCCACGGCGATGGCGTCCCCGAAGCATTGACGATCGCGGCGCGAATGGCTAAGGTACGGTCGAGTGTAAGGGCCATGCCAAGGTTGCGATTCACGATCTCGATGTCGCTCGACGGCTTCGTCGCAGGTCCCGATCAGAGCGTCGACAACCCGCTCGGGGTCGGCGGCGAACGCCTGCATGAGTGGACGACTCCACTGGCGGCGTTTCAAAAGGCACACGGGCGCGAAGGCGGGGAAGTCAACGAGAGCAACGCCATCGTCGAAGAGATGTTCACCAACGTCGGGGCGACCCTGATGGGCCGGAACATGTTCGGCGGCCACCCTGGCCCATGGGACCCGGCGAACCCATGGACCGGGTGGTGGGGACCGAACCCGCCGTTTCACCATCCTGTCTTCGTGCTCACGCATCATGCGCGTGAGCCGCTCGTAATGGAGGGCGGGACGACGATCAACTTCGTCACGGGCGGCATCGAGGCCGCGCTCGAGCAGGCGCGCCGCGCCGCCGGTGGCAAGGACGTGCACCTTGGTGGCGGCGCGAACGTGGCGCGGCAGTACTTCAAGGCAGGGCTGATCGACGAAATGAATATCAACCTCGTGCCGACGCTTCTCGGCAGCGGAGAGCGGTTGTTCGATGGCACGGGTGACGACCTGCATGGCCTCACGTTGGTCCGGACGGTGGCGACGCCCAAGGTCACGCACCTCAAGTTCGCCCGCCATTGAAGCCGTCAGCTTCATCAGAGGCGGAGCGGCGTCCCGTGCGTGGTATCGTGGGGCCATGCAGCCGATTCGCGAAGTTTTCCGCCGGCCCTCCCCCGCGCCGCGCCCGCAATCCCTCGCCTTCGACGGCACCCACCTCTGGATGGGCTCGATCGAGACGAGCCGCATCTACGCCATCCTGCCTGCGGCCTGGCAGGTCGGCGAGTGGGCCTCGGCGCCCGGCAAACCGTGGGGCATGACGGCGATGGGGAAGGACCTGCGCGTGCTCTGCGGCGAAACCGCCGAGGACCACCGCGTGATCCGGCGCTACCGCCCGGACAAGGGCTTCGAGGACGACCCGCTGCCGTGTCCCGACGACACGGGCTCGCAGCTCGCCTACGACGGCACCCATCTGCACGTCAGCCAGTGGTACAACCGCGCGGTGCTCGTGCTCGACAAGCGCGGCGCGGTGATCAAGCGGTACAAGGCGCCGCGCGGCATTTGCGGCATGGTCTTCGTGGGCGGCTCGCTCTACCTGCTCACGACTGCCGCCGAGGAGACGGAAGACTACTTCCTGAGCCGCCTCGACCCGCAGACCGGCGAGGCGACCGACGTCGCCCACGTCCCGCTCCAGGGCCGCGCGCTGGCGCACGACGGCGAGCGGTTCTGGACCAACCACCGCGAGCGTCACGAGATCGTCGCCTTCACGGTGCCGGACGCCGATTGAGGCGACGCCGCAATGAAAAGGCCCCAACTCACGGAATTCCGTGAGTTGGGGCCGATAGTGGGCTTACTTGGACTCGCCCACCGGGGCCACGAGGTTGGCCTTGAGCGATTTGCCCTTCTGGTTGAGGCCGTTCAGCAGCTCGACCACGCGCGGGGCCTCGGCCTCGCGGACGTCGAAGAAAGAGAAGAAGGGGTGGATGGCGATCGCGCCGATCGCCTCGCCCTTGATGCCAGACACCGAGCAGACCAGCTTCACGAGGCCGCCGGGCATCAGCTTGTGGGCCTTGCCCTGGTTCAGCCACACGCGCTTGAAGCCAGGCTCGTTGTGCTCGGAGAGCTTCCGCAGCGGACGCTCGCGCGGGGCGACGCCTTCCGGGCCACGCTCGCGGATCTTGCGCGGCGGGCCTTCCTTCTCGAAGTGCTCGCGCACGTCGCCCGGCCGGATCGGCTGGTCGGCGTACGGCGCGCGCTCGGTCCGTTCGGGCTTGCGCGGCGCCATCACGTTGCTGCCTGCGGTCAGCGTCGCCTTGGCGGCGTCGTTGCCCGCGAGCAGCGCCGCGACCAAATCTTGAGGCTCGATGTAGCCGAGCAGCTCGGTCGCGAGCGAGGCGAGCTGGTCGTCGGGGCCGGCGGCCACGCGGGCCGTGAGGCTCTCGTGGAAGATCTCGCGCAGGCGCTTGCGCACGTCCGCGGCCTGGGGCAGCGGGCGCATCTCGATCTTCACGCCGGCGTTGGAGAGCATCCGGCGGAAGCGCGCCGCGTCGCGGGGCGGCACGAAGGTCGCGGCGACGCCCGAGGCGCCGGCGCGGCCGGTGCGGCCGACGCGGTGGATGTACGACTCGGGGTCGCGCGGCACGCCGAGGTTGTAGACGTGCGAGATGCCCTTCACGTCGATGCCGCGCGCCGCGACGTCGGTCGCGACGAGCAGGTCGATCAGGCCGCGGCGGAAGGCGTTCAGCGTGCGCGTGCGCGCCTCTTGCGGCAGGTCGCCGTTCAGGAAGCCGGCCGAGAAGCCTTCTTCGCGCAGGCGCTCCGCGATCTGCTCGGTCTCGATCTTCGTGTGGCAGAACACGATCGCGAGGCCGGGCTGGTCGGCGTGCAGCACGTTCACGAGCGCGTCGGTCTTGCGGTCGGAGAAGCACTCGTAGGCCACGTGCGTGATCTCGGGCGCGGACTTGCCGCCCTGCGAAAGCGCGATGGTCATCGGATCGCGCAGGGTCTTCTTGGCGAGGTCCGCCGTGCCGGGGGCCATGGTGGCCGAGAACAGCAGCGACTGGCGCTCGGCGGGCAGCGCCGCGAGGATCTTCTCGAGCTCGTCGGCGAAGCCCATGTCGAGCATCTCGTCGGCCTCGTCGAGCACCAGGGTGGTGCAGCTCGAGAGGTCGAGGCGGTTGCGCTCGAGGTGGTCGACCAGGCGGCCCGGCGTGCCGACGATGATGCGGGCGCCGTTGCCGATCGCCCGCAGCTGGTCACGGTAGGAGCCGCCGCCGAAGAGCGCCGCGACCTCGAAGCCGAGCGGGCGCGCCATCTTGCCGAGGGCGGTCGCCACCTGCAGCGCGAGCTCGCGGGTGGGCAGCACGACGAGGGCTTCGATGCGGCCGGGGCCCTTCTCCAGGCGCTGGAGGATCGGCAGGCCGAAGGCCAGCGTCTTGCCGGTGCCGGTGCGCGACTGCACGAGCAGGTCGCGGCCCTCGAGCACGGCCGGGAAGGACGCGTCCTGGACGGGGGTGGGGGTGACGAGATTTTGCTCGGCAAGGCCGGCGAGGAGCTCCGGACGGAGCTCCCAATCCGCAAAAGCGGCGGGCATATTCAATTGTCTACTCCTGACAAATGTAACTGCCAGGAGGATGCCTCGTCCCCGTGTCGGGGCTTGAACCTACGGCGCTCGGGGCGCTGCGATACAGGCGGTTCCTGGTCTCGGATGATCGATTGTACCATGCCGCAGCCGAAGACGCCCGTCAGAGGCTCGCGCGCACCTCGCGGAACCACCTGGCCGCTTGCCCGTGCTTGACTTTCAGGTCGTCCAGATCGCGCACGAAAGCCAGCGGCTCGAGCCGGGCGTACACCTCGGCCGGCAGGTCGCGCTGCAGGTAGCGCAGGCCGAAGTCGTGGCGCCAGGGGTCGTGCACGATGCGCAGCAGCTCGACCAGCGGGCGGAGCGTGAGGCTCTGGTAGAAGCTCAGCGCGTCGATCGCGCGGCCGCGCAGGGCCTCCTTCTCGACGATCGGCTGGGTCAGCTCGAACCAGTCCGCGAGCACGGGCACGCGGGCGCGCAGGCGTGCGTCGCGGGCTGGTTCGTCGGGGGCGGGCGGTGCGGTGTAGGCGCCGTGATCGAACCAGACCAGAGCCTGGCCGTGGCGTTCGGGGGCGAGGAAGCGGTCGGCGGCGTGCTCGCGTTGCACCGAGAGGTCGATCATGTGGTACGGGCTCGTGTCGCGCAGCAGGTAGAAGCGCTGGGAGAAGCCGTGCCAGGCGGGCTCGGGGACGTGGTAGCGCAGGGCGATCGGAGACAGTTTTTCGAGCGCCGCCTCGACCGCCGCGAAGACGGTCTCGCCGGTGCCTTCGCGGGCGACGACGGCGAGATCGACGTCGGACATGGCGTCGTCGGCGCCGAAGGCCGCGCTGCCGCCTTCCCAGGCCGCGAGGGCCGAAGGTAGGTCGGTGAGCGCGGCCTTGAGCGTGTCGAGGATGGCCTGGCGGGCTTGGGTCATGGACGCCTTCTACCCCGGCAGCCTTCCCCTCCGCCGAGGGGAAGGCTGCTATGGGTGGCTAGGACGGTTTGCAGGAGCAGCAGCAGCCGCAGTTGCAGTCGCCGCCGTTGGCGCGACAAGCTTCGAGCGCGTCCGCGAGCGCGCGGACGGTGTGGATCAGGACGTCCGTGCAGCCCTTGATGTGGGCCGTCTCAGGGTTGGGGGTCTGGGTGCTCATCTTTCTTCTCCTCAGATTTGGGGCCGCAGCAGGCCTCGAGGGCGGTGGCAAGCGCGCGCAGCCTGCCCACGACGTCATCGGTCCGCAGCGAGTAGTGGACTTCCTTGCCGCGCTTCTCGGCCTTCAGGATGCCGGCATCCCGCAAGGTGGCGAGGTGGCGCGAGACCACCGAGAGGTCGATGTTGCAACAGCCGGCGATGTGGCTCACCGTCGTGGGCTCCTCCTGCCGGGCGACGTCGCCCAGGATCGAGAGCCGCGTCGGATCGCACAGCGCCTTGAAGAACTGCGGCGACAGCAGATCCGAAAAGTCGGGATCGTTTGGCGTCGGGTTCATCGGTGTATTCCTCTCGTTTGCGTCTGCATGCAAGTGTAGTTCACTTTCTCGTTTGCGTCAATATGCAAATGAGATTTATTTGCCGAGGAGCGCGATCCGCATGGGCGCGGGCAGGCTGCGGGCGCCCTCCCGCATGGAGAGCCCCGAGACCTCGGACCGATGGGCCTTCAAGTACTCGTACACGACGTCGGGCCGCTTCTTCGTGGTCTCGCGCAGCACCCAGCCGATCGCCTTGCGGATGAAGAACTCCTTCTCGCCGAGCATCGGCGTGGCGCGGCGCGCGAAGACCGCGAAGTCGCCGGTGCCCGCGCGCAGCGGGCCGAGCAGGGCCAGAAGCGACGAGCGGCGGATCCAGAAGTCGGGGTCCGTCGCCCAGCGCTCGGTGACCGCGAAGGCGTCGTCGTCGCGGGCCGCGAGCGCGCCCACGACCTTCTCGGCCAGGCCGTCCACCAGCGCCCAGGTGCCGGCCTCGCGCAGCATGCGCGCGAGGAGCGGCATGTCCGCGGCCCCGAGCCGCTGCTCGTACCGCTCTAGCAGCAGGATCGCGAGCGAGCGCAGCTCGTGCACGTCCGTGGCCCAGAGCGCCTCGGTGAGCGCGGCGAGGTCGGCGTGGCCGAGGCCCTTGTGGGCGCGCGCCCAGGCACCCGCGACGCGGCGGATCACCGGCACGGTGGCGCCGAGGAAGGCCTTCTCGGGCCCGAACTTGAGGTACTTCCGCTCGCCCGCCGCGCGCTCGGGCGTGGCCACGGCGCGCAGGGCGGCCTCGAACGCGGCGACCTGGTCGGCGACGGACGAGGCGGTCGTCATCGCGCGACCGCCTGGCCCGTGAGCTCGCCCCGCGCGGCGGCGGCCTGGACCTGCGGCAGGCAGGCGCGCTGGAAAGCGAGGTCATGGTCGGCATGTTGGACGAGCAAGAAGGCCGCGCGGACGCCGTCCTGGCCCACGCGAGCGGCCGTGGGCCAGCCATGCCGGCGGATGATCGCCTTCAGGCGCGCGGTCTGCCGGCGGTCGAGCGCCCGCGTGCGGGCGGCCCAGGCCAGGTCGCCCACGCCCGCCGCGATCCAACGGGCGCGGATCGCCTGGTCCTGGGCCTCCATCGCCCGGAGCTCGGCGCGCAGCGCGGCGTCCACGAACGGGCGCTGCGCATGCGCAGCGGGCCGCGGCGGAAGGTGGGCGAGCGCGGGCGCGGCCGGGGAGGAACCGGCCAGCGCCAGGAGGACGAGGACAGACGGGATGGGCACGGGGCGGCTCCTCAGCGAACGGGGCGCGAGTGCGCCGGGCTGGTCTTGGGGATCGGCGAGAGGTCTGGCTGCGGCCGCCCGTAGGCCTTGAGCAGCTGCGCCTTGTACTCGGCGAGCGGCATCAGGTCCATGGCCTCGCGCCGCGCGTCCACGTTCGCCTCGTCTTCGATCGGATGGGGCACCCACTCGCCGCCCTTCGACACGAACTGCGTGCCATAGCGCTGCGGCGCGCCCCGGGCCACCAGCACGCGGTCGGTGAGCAGGGCGACGTGTTGCTTCTCGAGCTCGCCCCGCGCCGCCGCGGCCTCGACCAGCGGGAGGCACATGGCCTGGAACGCGGGATCGCCGTCGGCGTGCTGGACGAGCAGGAAGGCCGCCCGCGTCCCCTCGGGGCCCACCATCAGCCGGCCGGGCCAGCCGTGCGCCTGCACGATCGCCTTCAGTCGCGCCGTGTTGCGGGCGTCGAGGGTCCGCAGCCGCTCCCCGGCCGCCTTGTCGCGGAAGCCGGTCGCGGCCCAGGCGGCGCGTACGGCCTGGTCCTCCGCGGCCATCCGGACCAGCTCGTCGCGCAGGCGAGGACGCTGGACGCCGGCCGCCGTGATCCCCAGGGTCGCGGTGTCCGTCGGATCGGCGGAAGCCGGGGCCGCTTCGTGGCCCGGCGCGGCCTCTCGCGCCGCCCGGTCGGCCAGCAGGTGTGCGCAGGCCGGCAGGCCGCTCAGCAGGCCGGCCGCCAGAATCAGCCGGTAACCAAACCGCATCCTCACGCTCCTTCCGCGCCCGCCTGGGCCCAGACGTCCTCGAAATCCGGATCGAACACCGCCTCCACCCGATCGCCCGCCACGATCGCCATGTAACCCGCCGGCAGCGCGAAGAGCGCGAGCAGCGCCGGGCGGCGCTCGACCAGGTCGCCGACCACCAGCGTCTCGAAGGCGTCGGCTGCGGCCGGCGGGTCCTCGTCCGGCAGGCCCACGAACCAGCCCGAGCTCCCCGGCCCCGGCTCCTCCCGCTCGAGCTGCACGCGCGGGGCGGTGAGCGCGCCGCGGCGCACCACGACCGTGGCGTCGTGCAGCGGCGCCGTGCCCGCGAGCCGCAGCCGACGCAGCAGCTTCGCCTGCGCCGCCGCCACGGCGAGCGTGTGCTGCACGTGCGAGACATGCCCGCCCCGCTCGAAATCCGGCTCGCAGAGCACCAGCGCGCCCTCCGCGCCGATCAGCCGCAGGCGCGTCCAGCCGGCCTCGACCGTCGCGCCCTCGGCCAGGCCGCGGCCGTTCGGCCACTTCTTCGCCACCGCCTCGAGCAGGCGCGCCGCCTCGGGCGCGAGCGCGGGCGCGCAGCGCGCCACCACGGTGCGCCCGCCGATGTCGCGGGTGAAGGCCACGAGGCCCTCGGGGTCGGCGCGGCGGGTCATGCGGAAGGTGCCTTCTCGCCCTGCAGCGCGCGCTTGCGGCTCAGGCTCACGCGCCCGCGCTGGCGATCGATGTCCATCACCTCGACCTCGATCACGTCACCCACGTTCACCACCTCGAGCGGGTTGCGCACGAAGCGGTCCGAGAGCTCGGAGACGTGCACCAGCCCGTCGTTCTTCACGCCGACGTCCACGAACGCGCCGAAGTCGACCACGTTGCGCACGGTGCCGGTGAGGCGCATGCCGGGCTTGAGGTCCTCGAGCTTGAGCACGTCCATCCTCAAATGCGGCGTGGGCAAGGCCTCGCGCGGGTCGCGGCCGGGCTTCTCGAGGTCGGCCAGGATGTCGGTCAGCGTGGGCACGCCGAGCCCCAATTCCGCCGCCAGCGCCGGCACGTCGAGCGTGGGGCGCTTCGCCTTGATCGCCGCGCCCAGGCCCGGATCGGCCGGGTTTACGCCCAGCTTGGCGAGCAGCTTGCGCGTGGCCGCGTACGACTCCGGGTGGATCGCCGTCGCGTCGAGCGGGTCGGCGCCGCCGCGGATGCGCAGGAAGCCCGCGGCCTGCACGAACGTGCGGTCGCCGAGCCCCTTCACCTTCTTGAGCTCGTCGCGCTTCTTGAAAGGCCCGTTCTCCTGCCGGTGCGTCACGATCGCCTTCGCGACCTTCTGGTTGAGCCCGGCCACGTGGCCGAGCAGCGACGCCGAGGCCGTGTTGAGGTCCACGCCCACGTGGTTGACGGCGTCCTCGACCACGCCCGCGAGCGTGCCCGCGAGCGCCTTCTGGTCGAGGTCGTGCTGGTAGAGGCCCACGCCGATCGCCTGCGGGTCGATCTTCACGAGCTCGGCGAGCGGGTCCTGCAGGCGCCTCGCGATCGAGACGTTGCCGCGCTGGGTGGCGTCGAGGTCCGGGAACTCCTCGCGCGCGACCTCCGAGGCGGAGTAAACGCTCGCGCCAGCCTCGCTCACGATCGTGTAGGCCGCGCCCGTGCCCTTGATCGCCTCGGCGACCAGCGTCTCGGTCTCGCGGCTGGCCGTGCCGTTGCCGATCGCGACCACGTTCACCTGGTGGCGCTCGACAAGCTCGCGCAGCGTCTTCTTCGCCTGTTCCCACTGCTTCTGCGGCTCGTGCGGGTAGATCACGGTGCCCTGCCCGAGCGGCCGGCCGGTGGCGTCGACCACCACCACCTTGCAGCCCGTGCGGAAGCCCGGGTCGACGCCCATCACCACCTTGCCGGTCAACGGCGGCTGCAACAACAGCGCCTTGAGGTTGGCCGCGAAGATGCCGATCGCGTGGACCTGGGCCTTCTCGGTCAGCGCGCCGCGCACGTCGCGCTCGATCGCGGGGCCGAGCAGGCGCTTGAGGCCGTCGGCCAGGGCCGCTTCGCCCTCCTCGCGCCAGCCGGGCGCGTTCACCGCGAGCTTCTCGCGCATGAAGGCGA
The DNA here is from genome assembly GCA_036675505.1 of Candidatus Sericytochromatia bacterium. Lineage (GTDB taxonomy): Bacteria > Cyanobacteriota > Sericytochromatia > S15B-MN24 > JAQBPE01 > JAKFEW01. The sequence goes on along the minus strand of JAKFEW010000079.1, from coordinate 24,866 downwards.
GGATGCGCGGCTCGGGCAGGGCGACGCCGACGCGCAGCACGCTCTCCGCCTCGCCGCGGTCGCAGGCCAGGATGCGGTGGGGGGTGATCCTGGCTGCGGGCTCCTTGTAATCGTAGTACTGCGTGTACTTGCCCTGCGGGTCCTCGGCCTTGGGCGCTTTCTTGGCGGTCAGCACGGCCTCGCGCAGCGAGACGTTGCGGGCGCGGCCGCGCACCTCGGGATCCTCGCTGACCTCCTCGGCCAGGATGTCGCGCGCGCCGGCGAGCGCGTCCTCGACGGTCGGCACCTCCTTCGCCGGGTCGACGAATCGCTTCGCCGCCTCCTGGGGGGCCTCGCGCGGCGGGCGGGCGAACAGGGCGGCCAGCGGCGCGAGCCCGCGCTCCCGCGCGATGCTGGCGCGCGTGCGGCGCTTCGGCCGGAAGGGCAAGTAGAGGTCCTCGACGGTCGCGAGCCTGTCGGCCGCGGCCAGCTTGGCAGCGAGCTCGGGCGTGAGCACGCCCTGCTCCGTCAGGGACGCGTGCACGTCGGCGCGGCGCTCCTCGAGCTTGCGGCGCCGGCCTAGCGCCTCTTGCAGGGCGCGCAGCTGCACCTCGTCGAGCCCGCCGGTCTGCTCCTTGCGGTAGCGGGCCAGGAACGGGATCGTGTCGCCGCCGTCGAGCAGGGCGATCGTGCGGCTGACGGCGCTTGCCGGCAGGCCGAGCTCGGCGGCGAGGGGGGCTGTGAGGTCGGGCGTGCTCATGCGGCCATTATAGCGAGCCGACGCAATTAACCGTATTTTAACGACGCGCGGGGAGCTCTGTCAGACCCCTGTCAGTCGCCCGCCCCATAACCTGCTCGTGAGTCAACCGGAGCGAGCCGCCGAGCGAGCGGACGCCCAGAGAGTGGAGGACAACCTAATGGCATGTGGCGCAACGCATTCGATCAAGCTCTTCAACGCGAAGGCCGTCGCCTCGATCGGCTGCGAGGTCATCCCGACCGCCGAGTGTCAGAAGAACACGGCCTGGGTCGACGCGAACGAGACGAAGTACGGCGACTTCAAGCTGGGGCGCAACGTCGGCGGCACCACCTACTACTTCACGGCGGCCGACGCCGCCCGCTTCGACCGCCTGACCAAGCAGGACGACTACGACGTGCTGTACGCCTCGAAGAACTGGGTCAACGCCACCTGCCAGGCCGTGGGGCTCTGAGGATGTTCGGCGCGAAGAAGCAGCCGCTCCCCGATACCCTCGAGCGTACCTTCACGGTCGGCCCCAGGCTGCGCGAGCAGCTGATGGCCTTCGACCGCGAGATCCAGGCCTTTCGCAAGGCCTGGGGCGCCGACGACGCGATGGTGCTCCGGAAGATCCGCAAGGATGCGATCCACATCCTCGTGATCCCGGCGAACCGCTCGCTGAGCGACAAGGCGATCGCCCGCAAGCTCAAGGCCTTCGGCGGCGACAGCCTGCTGCTCTCTTCGCGCTAACTGCCCGACCGCTGACGCGGCGAGGGCCCCGCCAGCGGCGGGGCCCTCGGTAGCCTGGAGAGCGGCTAGCGCTTCTTGAGCTTCAGCGAGCGCAGCAGCGCTTCCACCGCCGGGCCTGCGACCTCGAAGACCGCGTGGTCGTCACGCACCGCCACGCCGCGGAACGAGGCCGCGTCGATGCCGGTCTGGCGCACCAGCCAGCGGTGGTAGCTGTCCGGCGAGTGCCGGTGGCCGTCCGTGAGCGCCATGCGGAACCGGCGCCAGGCCTGGTCCTCGCTCTGGTGCACGGCGTCCTTGGCGGCCCAGCGCCCGCGAGGGCCGGAAGGCTCCTGCAGGGCGGCTGGCCCGCGCTGGCCGCGCGGAGACGGGGCCTGCTGGTCGCGGGGCTCGCGGGCCTGATCGACCGCGGCCTCGCCGTCGCGGCCGGGGCCCTTGCGGTGGGGCTTCGGCTCGTTCCGCCTCGGCGCCTGGGGCGCCTGGGCGGGCGTGGGGCGTCCGCCGCGCGACTGGCGCGGCGGCGGGCCGGGATCCGGCTCCTGGACGATCTTCTCGGGCGGCGTCGCGAAGTCCGGGAACGGACGCACCTTCACGCGCTTGCGGATCGCGTTGAAGTCCGCCTCGGCGTCGGGCGTCACGAAGGTGACGGTCATGCCGGTGGCGCCCGCGCGGCCGGTGCGGCCTGAGCGGTGGACGTAGGTCTCGACCACGGTGGGCACGGCCCAGTGGACCACGTGCGAGAGGCCCTCGACGTCGATGCCGCGCGCCGCGACGTCGGTCGCGACCAGGTACTGCAGGTCGCCGTCGCGGAACTTCTGCATCATCGCGTTGCGCGCGTTCTGCGACATGTTGCCGTTGAGGAAGCCGGCCTTGATGCCCGCTTGCTTGTGCAGCTTCTCGGCCAGGCGCTTGGTCTCGTGCTTCATGCGCGTGAAGATCAGCGCCCGCTCGGGGTTCTGCTCGCGCAGCAGCTGGATCAGGTGGCTGAGCCGCTCGTCGGCGCCCATGCGGATGTAGAAGTGCTCGATCTCGTCGGGCGTCACGCCGTCGGCCACGAGCTGCACATGGGCCGGGTCCGAGAGGTGGCGGCGGGCGATCGCCTCGATCGCCTCGGGCATCGTGGCCGAGAAGATCAGCGTCTGCGAAAGCTGGGGCAGGCGGTCGAGCAGGTGCTCGATGTCGCGGCGGAAGCCCATGTCGAGCATCTCGTCGGCCTCGTCGAGCACCAGCACGGTCACGTGCGAGAGGTTCAGGGTGCCGCGGCCGAGCAGGTCCTTGAGGCGGCCGGGCGTGCCGACCACGATGTCCACGCCCTTGCGCAGCGCGCTCTCCTGCGGGCCGAGGCCGACGCCGCCGTAGATCGCCATGATGCGCAGCGGGCCTTTCGGCGCGACCGAGGTCAACGCGTCGGTGATCTGCTGGGCGAGCTCGCGGGTCGGGGCCACGACCAGCACCTGGGGGTGGTTGGCGCGCCGCAGCTTCGAGAGCAGCGGCAGCCCGAAGGCCAGGGTCTTGCCGGAGCCGGTGCGGGCCTGGGCGATCAAGTCGCGGCCCTGGAGCACCAGCGGGATGGCATGTGCTTGCACGGGCGTAGGCGTCGTGAAGCCGAGCGCGGTCACACCGCGCAGGATGTCCGGGGCGAGCCCGAACGAGTCGAAAGTAGTGGTCACCAAGTATCCTTAAAAGTGTTTGGGCGGCTCCCCCGGAGGGGAACCGCCGCGGTACGAGTGAATGAGTAAGGTGCTTTACGCCGAGGGCACGGAAACCGAGGCCGGCGCCGCTTCGCTGGAGCGAGCGACGGGCTCGCCGACCGGGCGGTCGGCCGGGCGGCCTTCGCCCATCGGCGGACGCGGCTCACCGAAGCGGGGGCCGCCGGGACGGCCACCACGGCCGAACGGACGGGCCTTCTTCTTGTGAAGGCGGGCGTACTCGAGGTTGCGCTTGGCCTTTTCGGCCTTGGGGTTGTTCTTCTTCGCCATGTAGTCCGTTTTACCTCCGGAAGCAGTCGCGGCAATAAACCGGACGCGCGCCGGTTGGCTTGAACGGGACCTGGGTATTCGCGCCGCAAGAGGCGCACTGAGCATCGAACATTTCGCGAGGACCGGTGCTGCGCGGCGCGCCACCACCACCCATCGGGCGACCACCGCCACCAGCCTGACCGCGATTCGCCTTGGCGGCGTCACGGCACGGTCGGCAACGACGGGGAGGGCTGAAGCCCTTCTCGGCGTAAAACTGCTGCTCGGACGCGGAGAACGCGAAGGTCGTGGCGCAGTCTGCACACTGGAGGTTCTGATCGCTCATTTTCGATTCAACTGCCTTTCTGCGGTCGTAACCCCGCGTCGGCTCCCCGGAAGGCCTTTCACCTCGGCGGGAATTCGAACACGCTACCTCGCAGTCGAACCGGATCTGATATCGACCGATGCGGAGCACCGGCCCCAGCATACCACGGATTTCCCCCCTCTTTTCAAGCGGCGATCGGATCGGACTTGTCGGTTGGGGCCGATCCCCGCCAACGGCCGGGCGAGAGTCAGCGGGTCACGCCGAGCTTCACGAGCAGCGCCTTCGCCCGCGCAGGCGCGGTAGGCCGCGTCCACTTCGCGGGCCGCGACGTCCCCGCGCAGAGATCGCCTTCGTCTGACCAGCTCGGGCGCCGGTTGTGGGTGCGCGCTCGGCGGAGGTCGTCGAGGCCGAGGCCGCCGCGCCCTAGCGAGAGGAAATCACGCCGAAGACGCGCTGGCCGGTGGCGTGCAACCCTTCGGGGCCGAACACCATCGCGTGGAACGTGCCGGCTTCCGGCACCAGCACGGCGTGGTAGATCACCGTGAGCACGAGGCTCGCGACCAGCAGGCCCCAGTTCTTCTCCAGCGCGTAGGCGAGCAGCTGGTACGCGAACACCAGGCTCGCCTTGGCGTAAATTTGCGCGGTCGTCGTCATCGTCCTGTCCTCCCAACTTCCTCTGATGCATCCATCGTAGCGGGGGACAGTTGCATGACCGCTGACAGGTGAAATGTGATTTCGGGCCCGGCGGCGTGTCATCGTGATGACGGTTCGGTCCACCCCCATGTCATCGCACCCTCGCCCCCGAGGGGCGAGGGTGCGACTATTTCGCGGCTGCGTGATCAGGGAAGGCGGGAGGCGGCTTTGACGACGGCGCCCAGGCGGGCGAGGTCGTGCAGCTGCTCAGGCGAGGCGCCGGCCTCACGCAGCACCTTTTCGTGCGCCGCGATGCAGGTGGCGCAGCCGTTCACGACCGAGACCGCGAACGCCAGCATCTCGAAGCGCACCTTGCCGAGCTCCGGTCGGGCGAGCGCGGTCATGCGCAGGCCGGCCGCGCCGTAGGCGGCCTCGTCCGCGACCTTGCCGCGGAACGAGTAATAGGTGTTGAGCATCGCCATCAAGGCCGCGCCCTCGCGCGCCTCGCGGATCTGCTCGGCCGGGAAGGCGAGGGCCTCCATCCAGGCGGCGGCGGCCTCGCCGATCGCGCGGTCGCCGGTCGTCTCGGCCAGCGCGAGCAGCGCGGGCGCGGCGTCGAGCGGCGCGAGCGCGCCGTCGAGCAGGACCTTCTTGAGATTCAACTTGAGGTCGCGCCCGATCGCCGTGGGGTAGGGCGCGAAGAGCGCGTCGAGGCGCTCGGCCAGGTTCTCGGTGGTGACGGCCGTGGTCGACATGGGCGTGCTCCTCTCTAGGCCGCGAGGACGGCCTGGCCCTTTTCCCAGTTGCAGGGGCACAGCTCGTCGGTCTGCAGCGCGTCGAGCACCCGCAGGACCTCCTTCACGTTGCGGCCCACCTTCATGTCGTTCACGGCGACCCAGCGGATCAAGCCGTCGGGGCCCACGATGAACGTCGCGCGCAGCGGCACCCGCTCGGTCCTGTGCAGCACGCCGAGCGCCTCCGAGAGCTCCTTGCGGTAGTCCGCGAGCAGCGGGTAGCGCAGGCCGCGCAGGTCGTCGTGGTGCTGGCGCCAGGCCAGGTGCACGAAGTGGCTGTCGGTGCTGACGCCGAAGATCTGCGCGTCGCGGTCCTCGAACTGGGGCAGCGCCTTGTCGAACTCGGCGATCTCGGTCGGGCACACGAAGGTGAAGTCGTGCGGCCAGAAGAAGACCACGCTCCACTTGCCGGCGAGGTCGCGGTGGCTCACCTGGCGGAACTCCTGGCCCTTGTCGAGCGAGACGACGGCGGGGACGTCGAAGGCGGGGAAGGCTTCACCGATTCCGAGGATGCGGCTCATCGTGATCTCCTTTCGAGAGACTTAAAATCTGGAATGCTTCTAAAGGGAGGGGATAAAGAAAGGCGGTCGAGCCGCCGGGTGTTGTAGGCTAGAATAATTCTAGAAATGGAACTTGTCAAGCACGATTTTCCACCTCGAACGGCTTGCGCGCGACGAGGTTGAAGATGCAGGCGCGGCCGGCCGCGACGGCCGCGAGCTCGAGCGGGACGAAGGCCGCGGCGAGCGCGAGGCCAGGCCAGGCGGCGAGCCGGCCGTCCGCCCGCATGGCGGCCGCCGGGAACAGGAAGCCGCCGAGCGACGGGAACATCTCGGTGAGGTGGTGGACGCGCATGTCCGCGAAGCCGGCCCGCGCGACCAGCGGGCGCAAGGTGGCGGGCGTGAAGTGCGCGAGGTGGCGCGGCACGTCGTTGAACGGCCAGCGCGGGCCTGTGAGGTGGCGCGAGAGCGCGTCGAAGTTCTGCGTGCCGACCACCAGCCAGCCGCCGGGCTTCAGGCGCGCGAAGGCGCTCGCGAGCGCGCGGCGCGGCGCATGCAGGTGCTCGAGCACATGCCAGAGGCAGACCATGTCGAAGGGCGGCCCGTCGATCGCGGCCTCCTCGACATCGCCCGCGATCAGGCGCACGCCGGGCGCGGCCAGGCCCACCTCGAAGTCGATGCCGACGTAGGCGCCGTCCGCGCGCCGTTCGGCGAGCGCGCCGAGGAAGTGGCCGGTGCCGCAGCCGAGCTCGAGCACGCGCGGGGCGGGCGCGAGCAGCGGCGCGACGAACTGGGCGCGCCGCTGGTAGACCTGGCGGAACCACCAGGCGGAGACTGCGGCCTCGAGGCCCGGCGCGTGCGGCCTGACGTCGGCCAGACGCCAGAGGTAGTGCGGCGGGTAGGCCGCCGCGATCGCCGCGCGCGTCGGCCTGCGGCCCAGGTAGACCAGCCCGCAGCCCCCGCAGCGCACCACCGGGAAGCGGCGCGGGTCGGTGCGGTAGATGAAGTCCTCGGCCTCGTAGACCAGCTCGCCGTCGGGGCGATCGCAGCCGGGACACGGGGCGTCTTCGAGCGCGAGCGGTGGCGCCTGGGTGGGGGTCAAGCCGGCCGTCCTTTGCGCAAGAGCGCGCCCTCCATCGTGAGCCCCGGCCCGAAGGCCAGCAGCGCCGCGCGCTCGCCCGGCTCGGCCTGGAGCTGGTCGAGCACGAAGAAGATCGTGGCCGAGGACATGTTCCCGCATTCGCGCAACACCTCCCGCGAGGCCGCGAGCGCGGCCTCGGGCAAATCGAGCGCGTCGCGCAGGCCATCGAGGATGCGGGCGCCGCCGGGGTGCAGGCCCCAGCGCGCGACGTCGGCGAGCGTGAGCCCGCGCGCGGCGAGCCAGCCTTCGAGCCAGGGCCTGACGGCCTCTTTCAGGATCAGCGGCACGTAGCTCGAGAGGTGCATGCGGAAGCCCGTATCCGTGAGGTGCCAGGTCATGTGCCGGCCGGTGCTGTAGAGCGTGGCGGTCGCCATCTCCTCGATCGCCCAGCCCGGCCCGTCGCCTGCCTCGATGAGGGCCGCGGCCGCGCCGTCGGCGAAGAGCGCGCTCGAGACGACGTTGTCGGTGTCGGGCTCGGCCTGGAAGTGCAGCGAGCAGAGCTCGACCGCGACGACCAGCGCGCGGCGGGCGTCGCCCGCCAGGATCGCCTGGCGCGCGCAGGCGAGGCCGGGGAAGGCCGCGTAGCAGCCCATGCCGCCCAGCGCGTAGCGGCGGAGGTCCTGGCGCATGCCGAGGTCGCGCGCGAGCTGGATGTCGACGCCGGGCGTCATGTAGCCGGTGCAGGTGACCGTGACGAGCGTGTCGATCGCGTCGGCGGCCAGGCCCGCCTGGGCGAGGCAGCGCTCCGCCGCCTGGCGCGCGAGGGCGGGCGCCTCGACCGCGTAGACCGCGTTGCGCGCGCCGGCGCCCGGGCGGGCGGCGAAGAAGGCCACGGGGTCTTCGAGCACGCTGTGGCGGGCGGTGATCGCGGGGTTGCTGAAGATCGCCTCGGCCTTGGGGTTGGCGCCGAAGTAGCCCGTGAGGGCCTCGGCGTAGAGGCGTTGCTGCTCGAAGCGGTGCGGCGGGAGGGCTGTGCCGATGCTGGTGATGCGCATGGTCATCCCTCTCCATCCCGGATCGATCGCACCCTTTCCCTCTCCGGGTGGGTTCGCGGGGCGGCTGAAGAGGGGGAAAGGTGCCGGAGGTAGGCCCGCCAATCCAGCAAGCTGTCAGGCGGCCGCAGCGCCCCCTGCACCGCCACCACCGCCTCCGCCACCGCCGGCAGCGCGTTCATCGCCCGCACGAAGAGCGCCGAGGCGGGCGCCGGCAGCGTGGTGACCCACACGGCCGCTTCCACGAAGCGCACCACCGGGTCGAACTGGCGGTGCAGCGCCGCCTCGTAGGGCGCGAGCGCCGCCCTGGGCACGGCCCCCGTGCCGCTCGCGAGCGCTTGTGCGACCACCTCCGCGGCGATCGCCGCCCCGCTCAGCGCGCGGTACATGCCCTCGCCCGTGATCGGATCCATGTAGCCCGCCGCGTCGCCCAGCACCAGGAACCCGTCGTCGACCAGCCGGGGCGGGCCGTAGGGCGCGAGCGGCATGCCGCGCAGCGGCCCGGCGGTTGCCCCCGCGAGCGAGGCCGCGAGGCGCGGCAGCGATGCCGTGAGGCTGGCGAAGCCCGCGGCCGTGCCGGCCTGCCTGGCCGACCGCGTGGCCTCGTCGACCACCAGGCCGAGCGCGAAGCGTCCCTGGCCCTGGCAGACGCGCACGTACTGTAGGCCGGGGCCGGCCAGCCCGCACTCCATCAGGTCGTCATCATCGGCGGCGCCCGTGAAGGTGCTGAGGAAGCAGAAGCGCCGCGCGGCGGGCGGCGGTGATTCCCCGAAGAAGGCCGTGCGCGTGCGCGAGCGGCGGCCGTCGGCGGCCACGATCATGCGCGCGGTGAGCCGCGTGCCGTCCGCGAGCCGCACGCCGGGCAAGCCGGCCGCGGGTTCGGCGGGCGCTCCGTCCGCGGGCTCCGCCGCCGCCCGGATCACGTCCACCACCTGGGCGCCCTCGCGCAGGACCACGCCCGGCGTGGCGCGCGCGCGCTCGGCGAGCAGCGCGTCGAGCGTGCGGCGCGGCAGCGAGAGCCCCTGGGCGCCGCCCGGGTAGTATGCCTCGGCCACCTGGCCGTCGGCTGCCACCAGGCGCACGCCGCGGTAGGGATAGGCGCCGGCCTCGCGCACGGCCTCGGCCACGCCCAGGTCCGCGAGCAGCGCGTGGGCTCCCGGGCTCACGGCCTCGCCGCACACAGCGTCGCGCGGGAAGCGCGCCCGGTCGAGCAGCAGCACCTGCACGCCGGCCAGGCCCAGCCGCGTCGCGAGGCTCGCGCCGGCGGGCCCCGCGCCCACCACGATCACGTCGGCGTCAGGCATGCGCCTCCCGCCGGGCGGCCTCGATCAGGTCGAGCAGCACGGCCACGCGCCCGTCGCCGGCCTCCAGCGCGTCGAGCCAGGCGATCGCATCGATGCTCGTTCCTCGCCTCCCTTCGGTCGCCGGCTCGCCGAGCTCCGCGCGCAGGCGCGCGAAGAGCGCCTCGAAGGCCAGCGAGTCGAGCCCGAGGTCCTCGCCGAGGCGCTGGTCCTCGCTGAGTGCCAGCGGGCCGAGCTCCGGCTGGATCTCGGCGACCATGGCCGAGAGCCGGGCGAGCCAGACGGCGCGGCTCAGGTCGGCGGGCGCGCGGTTCGTGTCGGCCGGCTGCTTCATCCGACGCTCCCCGCGCTCCGCGCGGCCCGCCGCACGCGGACGGCGGCCTTGATCGCGTCGAGCGCGCCGATCGGCTTGCCGAGCAGGCCGTCCAGGTAGAGGTCGCGGGCCGCGCGCCGCTGGCGCTTGCCGCTCGTGGTCTTGGGCACGGTGCCTGGCGGCAGCGGCAGCGCCTCGTCGGGGGCCAGGCCGGTGGCGGCGGCCACGGCCAGCACCACGGCGCGCGCGAGCGCCGCATGACCCTTGGCGGGCGTGCGCGTCTCGAAGGCCACCACCACCTTCTCGGTGCCGCGGGCCGGGTCCTCGATGCCGAAGGCCACGGCCGAGCCTGTGCGCACGCCGGGCACGGCCTCGCAGGCCTGCTCGAGCTCCTGCGGGTGGTAGTTCCGGCCGCCGCGCACCACCAGGTCCTTGAGGCGGCCGGTGATGAAGAGGCGGCCGCCCACGTGGTAGCCGAGATCGCCGGTCGCGACCCAGCCGTTGCGCAGCACGGCGGCGGTGGCCGCGGGGTCGGCCAGGTAGCCTTGCATGGCGGACGGCCCCGAGACCCAGACCTCGCCCTCGCAGCGCTCGGCGAGCATCTCGCCGCTCGGGGCGCGCACGGCGATCGCGTAGCCCGGCAGGGGTGGCCCCACCGCCGCCACCTCGCGCGCGTCCTCGGCGTCCGAGGGCAGGGCGACGCCCTCCGCGCGCAGGCGCGCAGGATCGATCCGGTCGCCGCGCACGCCGGCGCCGGGCTCGGGCATGGTCGCGCCGAGCGCCACCTCGGCCAGGCCGTAGACGCCGAGCAGCGTGCCTGGCCGCCAGCCCAGCGGCGCGAAGCGCTCCTCGAAGGCCCGCGCGAGGGCCGGCGAGACCGGCTCGGCGCCGTTCAGCGCGATGCGCATGCAGGAGAGGTCGAGCTGGGCCAGCGCGAGCGGGTCGCAGCGGCGCATCACCAGGGAGTAGGCGAAGTTCGGGCCGATCGTGAGCTGGGAGCGGTAGCGGTCGATCACGCGCAGCCAGTGCGCCGGGTCGAGCAGGAAGGCGCGCGGCGAGAAGAGCGTGCCCTCGATCCCCACCAGCAGCGGGATGAACAGGCCGCCGATCAGGCCCATGTCGTGGTAGAGCGGCAGCCAGCTGCAGCCGCGCATGCCGGACCGCAGGTCGAGGCGCTGCGCGATCGCCCGCGCGTTCGCGAGGATCTGGCGGTGGGTGAGCACCACGCCCTTCTGCGGCCCCGTGGAGCCCGAGGAGAACTGCACGAGCGCCGGCCGATCGGGGTTCGGGCGCACGGGCGAGATCGGCCGATCGACGCCGAGCACGAGCGCCCCCGGCGTGGCGAGGCGCGGACAGGCGACGCCCAGGCCCGCGCGCAGGAGCGGGTGGAGCGGCGCGTCGACCACCAGCAGGGTCGGCGTCGCGGCGGCCAGCGCATGCGCGAGGCGGTCGAGGTAGTTGCCGGCGTCGCGCAGCCGGAACGGCGGGTAGAGCGGCACCGGCACCGCGCCCGCGATGTGGGCGCCGTAAATCGCCGTGATCAGCGGCAGGCCGGTGGTCAACATGATCGCCACGCGGTCGCCGGGCCGCACGCCGGCCCGCACGAGGGCCGCGGCCACGCGCATCGCCTCGGCCGCCAGCGCGGCATAGCCGACCAGCGTTTCGCGGCCGTGGTCGTCGAGCAGGCGCAGGTGCATGCGATCGCCGTCGCGCTCGGCGCGGGCGAGCAGCAGCTCGCCGAAGGTGGCCACGTCGGGCAGCGGGTCGGATGGCGTCATGGGCGCTCCCTCCGGAGACTGGTTGACCGTTGGTCGCGGCGATTGTAACAAATTGTAACGTTTTTTACAATAACCCCTGCTCAAGTGGGGTGGGATCACCGACGCCGCCGCACCCGCGCGCTACGATCGGCTCATGTCCTTGCCCACCGCGTTCGTCGGCCTGCTCGGGTGTATCGCGGTGATCGCCGCGCCCTTCGCGTTCGCCGCGCTTTCGCCCCCGGCGGTGACGCGCGCGGGCTTCGAGGCGCTGCACGCCGGCATGAGCTACGCCGACGCGGTGGCCGCGATCGGCCGCCCCGGCCAGGACCTCGAAATCGAGGAGACCGCCGCGGGACGCCGCCACACGGTCGTTTGGCTGAACCCTGACGGCTCCAGCGTCCGCGCGATCTTCGAGCGCGAGGCGCTCGTCTCGAAGATGGCTGTGCGCCTGCCGTAGCGCGGTTATCGGGCGGGCGTTGCACGCGCGAACGCCCCGTGATAATGTGGAGCCCGTTCTCCTGAACGAAACACCGGTCCACGGCTCACGACGCGTGTTCCAGCGGACATTCAGGCTGGAGAACGCGGACAGGAACCCCATTTTCAGGAAGAACCAGGAAGGAATTAGGAGCCGATGCTCGGTACCGACCAGATTTTGGTATGCGCGTCTTGCAACACGGAGTTCAACTTCTCCGGCGCGGAGCAAGAGTTTTATCAGCAGAAGGGCTTCGCCGCGCCGAAGCGCTGCAAGCCCTGCCGTGAGGCCGCCAAGGCCCAGCGGGGCAGCGGCGGCAGCGGCGGCGGCTACGACGCGCCGCGCCCGCCGCGCCCGTCGTTCGGCGACCGTCCGCAGCGCGAGCTGCACGACGCCACCTGCGCCGGCTGCGGCATCCAGACCCAGGTGCCGTTCAAGCCGACCGGCGCGCGCCCGGTCTACTGCCGCGACTGCTTCCGCAAGTAGCGCCCGGCGCAGCCTCAGCACGACGCCCCGTCCGGTTCGGACGGGGCGTTGGCCTTGAGCAGGGGCGTCTAGCCGATCTGGAGGTCGCCCTCGGTGCTCTCGATGAAGGTGATCTGCTCGCGGAACACGATCACGCTGCGGCCGCTCTCGGCCAGCTTGGCCGTGGCGATGCCATGCTCCTTGAGGTAGCCGAGCCACTTCACGAAGGCATACTCGGATTCGAAGCCGACGGCGATCTGTTCGTGGGGGAAATGGATGTTCGCACGGACCATGGCTCCCTTATACCACGAACCCTCGCCTGCCTCTATGCCTTACAATAAGGCTCATGATGTTGATCGACGACGCCCTGATCGCCCAGGTGGCCGCAGCCGCCGACGCCTCGCCGCGCCGGCGCATGAACCACGATTTCCACGCGGCCCCCGAGGTGGTGCAGCGCATGCTCAACGCGCTGCGCGACGACTCCTACGTGCGCCCGCACCGCCACGCGGATCCCGACAAGGTCGAGGTCTTCGTCGCGCTCCAGGGGCGCTTCCTGGTGCTCACCTTCGATGAGCGGGGCAGCGTCGCGGCGCACGCCGTGCTCGACCCGGCGGGCCCTGTGCGCGGCGCCGAGATCCCGCCGCGCACGTGGCACGCGCTGCTGGCGTTGGACCCTGTGGCGGTGGCCTTCGAGGTGATCCAGGGGCCCTACGACCCGGCCACGCACAAGACCTTCGCGAGCTGGGCGCCCGCGGACGATGAGGCGGGCCTCGCCTGGATCCGCGCGCTGCGGGACGCGCTGCTGACCGCGGGGCCGAGGAGCTAGGCGCGGCGCCTCATGCGCTACGCGCGACGGGCGATCACGCTGTAGGGGTGCTGGCGCAGCTGCTGGCGCGAGACCTTGGCCCAGAGGAGCGCGAGCTCCTCGCCCGAGAGGCGACGCAGGAACTCGAGCTCGCCTGGGCCGGCGTCGAGGCTGCGGGCGAGGCGCTGGATGTAGACGTCCTGGCTGAGCATGGCGGGGATCCTCCTGGGCTGATCCCAGCGTAACACCGCCCGCCTGCCGGGGAGCGTGATCGCGATCATACAGCGGCCCCGACATGGCGCCGGGCCGTGCGTGAAGCCACGCACGGCCCGGTCCAGGGGGTGGAGGCGGCTAGACGTCGCCTTCTTCGAGCACATCCTCGTCTTCGCCCGGCTCTTCGGGCGCATCGGGATCACCCGGCTCCTCGGCGGCGTCCGGGTCCTCGGGATCACCCGGCTCTTCGGGCGCGCCCGGCTCCTCGTAAACCGGCTCGGGCATCTCGGTGCCCGCGGGCGCCTGGGCGACGGTGATCGTCCAGTACGCGGGCGCGGCGTCCTGCACGAGGTAGAACGTGCCGGCCTCGGCGACCTTGAACACGTACTGCCACTCGCCGGGGCCGATCTCGTTGAACGGCATGTCGAGCCATTGGCCGGCCTCGTCGTAGAGCTCGAAGACGAAGTTGCCTTCCTCGCCGGACTTGGCCGTCATCGTGTAGACGCCCGGCGTGAAGTAGACGCCGTGGTGGGTGACGTCCTCGTGCGGCTCGAGCACGACCGTCGCGCCCTCGCCGACCGAGCTGCCGGGCTCGGGGGTCGGCTCCACGCTGGGCGCGGGCGAGGGCGCGCCGGCCGCCAGGAACTCCGGCGGCGTGCCGGTCCACTTCCAGCTCGCGAGCACCTTCGCCATCACGTCGTCGAGCCTGGTGCTGGTCTGCCAGGTCAGGTTGACGACGTAGACGCCGCCGTACTGCTTCGTGATCACCTCCACGGTGGTCAGCACCTGGCCGCTCGGCACGGCGTAGGTCTTCTTCACGTAGATGCCCTCGGCGCCGTCGAGCTCGAAGGCCTTCGACTCGAGCACCTTGAACTTGGTCTGCGAGTCGGCGGGCTGCTCGGCGTTCTTCTTTGCCCCGGCGAGATCGATGTCCTTGAGCACGTTCGAGACCGAGATGCGCGCGCCGAGCACCTTTTCTTTGCGCAGCTCGGTGCGCAGCCGCGGCTTGACCACGCCCTTGGCCTCGGCCTGCGGCGCGAGCGGCCAGCCCTTGGGCAGGCTCAGGCTGAAATCGGTCTCCGCGTGGTCCGCGAGCGCGACGTCCTTGACCGCCGCCACCGGCGGCTTGGGCGACGGCTTGGCGATCGGGCCGGCCGGCGGCTTGGCGCTCGGCTTGGCGTTGATGTTGACGTCGGTGGTGGCGTTCACGTTCGCATTGGCGTTGACGTTCGCGTTGGCGTTCACGTTCGCGCTGTTCGTGACCATGGCGTTGGGGATATTCAACTGGCAGCCCATGGCCTGGATCGCACCCAGCACCAGGGCGGCGGTGGCGAGACGTTTCTTCATGACGGGGGACCCTCTCCTCGTGGGGATTGAGCTCGAGCTCGGTCGGCTCCTGCTAGATACCCAACGACGCGGGCGCCTGCCCGGTTCCACGCAAAAAAAAGGGCCCCCGCACAGGGGCCCCGGGGTCGCCCGGCCTCAGTCGTGAGGCTTGCGCCGGGGGTCAGCGGCCGGCCTGGTCGGCGCTGTGCGCGGTGAAGCCGAAGGTGTGGATCGCGCCCGGGTCGGGGAAGTACTCGCCGATCATGACGCGGCCGTCGTGGTTGCGGTCGAGCAGCGCGAACACACGCCGCGCCTCGCTCGTGGGCGCCGGCGCGAGGCCGATCGCGAGCTCGGCGGGCGTGAGCGCGCCGTTACGGTCGAGATCCTTGGCGGCGAAGAGCTCGTAGCCCGCCATCGCGGCGGCGTCGGGCGCATTCGGCTCGGCCTGCCAGGCGGCGCAGGCGGCGAGCGGGGCGAGGGCGATCGCGACGAAGGCGAGGGCGATCCAGGGGCGGCGAGGCGTCATCGGGGTTCTCCGGGGCAATCCGGGCGGTGGACGCTTCATTCTGGATCACTTATGTCGAGTTGTTCTGTGATCCATGTTCTGTTCCGCCGCTCCAGGCCTGCGTTATGTGGTAGTCACCGCCCACG
Organism: Candidatus Sericytochromatia bacterium; assembly: GCA_036675505.1. Taxonomy (GTDB): domain Bacteria; phylum Cyanobacteriota; class Sericytochromatia; order S15B-MN24; family JAQBPE01; genus JAKFEW01. The sequence goes on along the minus strand of JAKFEW010000079.1, from coordinate 9,767 downwards.
TGGACGGCGGGGCTGGGCGATCGGCCCGATCCTGGGGCATGATATCGAGATGCGTGCCCTCCGCCTGATCCTGCCCGTCGCCCTGCTGCTGGCCGCCTGCCAGCCGGCCCCGTCGAGCCCGCCGCCGCTCGCGATCACGCCCGTGGCGTCGGCGCCGCCGCTCGACGCCTCGACCGGCGCCGCCACCAACCCGCGGCCGCCGGCGCCGGTCCCCACGTCCCAGGCGCCCTCGCCCTCGCCCGCGGCCAGCGCCACTCCGTCGCCTGCGGCGTCTTCGCTGCCGAGCGCCTCCGCGCTGCGCCTCGTGGCGCTCGGTGCCTCGGACGTCGTCGGCCTCGGCGCGACCGATCCCGCCAAGGAGGGCTGGGCGCCGGTCGCGGCGACGCTGTTGAACGAGCGGCTCGGCCAGCCGGTCGCGCTCACGAAGATCGGCGTGCTCGCGCGCACGGCCGACGAGATGCGGCGCTTCGACGTCGAGAAGGCCGTCGCCGCCAAGCCCGAGGTCGCCGTGCTCTGGACCGGGCCTAACGACATCCGCGTCGGCGTCGCGCTGCCGGACTTCCGCGCCGACCTCGATTCGCTGCTAGATACGCTGCAGGCGACGCGGGCCAGGCTCTACGTGCTGAACATGCCGGATCTCGATCGGCTGCCCTTCTTCGCCGAGTACCGCGCGGCCTACGCGGAGGTGGTGCCCGATTGGCAGCGCGCGATCCGCGAGGAAGGCGAGGCGCACGGCGCCGTGGTGATCGATCTCGCCGCCTTCACAGGCGAGCTCGAGGCGCACCCGGACTACCTGTGGTTCGACGGCTTCCACCCGAGCACCAAGGGTTACCGCCGCCTGGCCGAGATCGTGGCCGGGGCCGTGAGTAAGGATCTGCCGCCCGCGCGGTAGAACCCTCCTGATGGAATTCGCGATTTTCGAGTCATTCAGCCAGCTCTTTGCGAGCCCGCTCACCACCGGGCCGGTCGCGACGCAGGTCACGCTGGTCCAGGTCTTGGCCGTCGGCGGCCTGATCTGGCTCGCGCTGGCGCTCTCGAGCCAGTTCGAGCGCCGCTGCGCGGTGCCGCTGCTCGGCAAGACCCGCCTCGAGCCCGGGCTCGCCTTCACGATCGGGCGCGTGACGCACTACGTGCTCGCGCTGATGCTCTTCATCGTCGGCGTGCAGCTCGCCCGCCTCGACCTCGGCTCGCTCGGCTGGATGGTCAGCTTCCTCTCGATCGGCATCGGCTTTGGCCTGCAGAACATCACGAGCAACTTCGTCTCCGGCCTGATCGTGGTGTTCGAGCGGCCGATCAAGCCGGGCGATTTCGTGACGGTGGGCGAGTTCATGGGCATCGTGCGCGAGATCCGGCTGCGCTCGACCACGATCGTCACGATGGACAACGTGAAGATCATCGTGCCGAACTCGGACTTCATCTCGAAGAACGTGATCAACCGCTCCTTCCGCGACGAGCGCGTGCGCCTGCACCTGCCGGTGCGCCTGACCTACGGCGCCGAGCCCGCGGTGGTGCGCGAGGCGCTTTTGGCCGCGGCCGCCGGCCACCCGCGCGTGCTGCCTGACCCGGCGCCCGACGTCTGGCTGGTGGAGTTCGCGAACGACGCGCTGTACTTCGAGCTCTTGGTCTGGATCGAGGAGCCGGAGGATGCGGCGCCGATCAAGAGCGCGCTGAACTACGCGATTTACCGCGAGTGCCGGGCGCGCGGGCTGGAGATGCCGCATGCGCAGCACGACGTGCATGTGAAGGGGCCTGTGACGCTGCAGCTGGATGGGCTGGAAGCGCGCGTGCCCGCCGCGCACGAGGCGCCGGGCCCCGCCGCATAAGGCGGCGAGGCTTGCCAGCGGAGCCCCTCACTTCCAGCCGGTCTCAGTCAGGGCGCCATGCCCGCTTCGGCACCAGCGTCTACCTGGACCTCGAACCCTGTGATGTTTCGGCTCTCTCGGCTGAACTCGACGCCGATGAGGACGATCGCCACCCCTGCGGCCCGGTACTTCTCGGCGTACCGCTTGGCCTGAAGCTGGGCCAGGGCCCGACCCTCGGGGGCGTGCTCCACCACCTTGAACTCGAAAAGCAGCACGCGCCGATCGAGCCGGACAGCCATATCGATGCGGCCATGGTTCGTCGCGTCCTCGACGACGACGTCGAGCCCGAGGGCGGCGAAATAACTGTAGAAGATGCTGGCGTAGTACCCTTCGTAGCCCGCCAGCTGGTTCTTGCGGTACCAATCGTGAGGGATGCTCGCGAAGAAGGCCTGGAAGAGCTCGCGCGTGGCGTCGTACTCGCCAGCCTGGAGCAACTCGTGCAAGCGGGTGCGGTGCTTGACCAGCGCGTGGCGATCCGCCACCAATACGCCGAGCAAGCTGTTGTTGAGGCTCTGATAGACTTCGCGGTTGGGGTAACGAAGCCTGTATTGATCGCGCCCGCCCACGTCCTGGGTCTCCCGAATGGTCAAGTAGCCGGTCTGGAACATCAGGGCGTCGGTGCCGATCTGATCCACGTCGAAGGCCGAAAGCAGATCCGCATCGGTCAGGTAGCCGTCCAGCTCAGGCACCCAGGTGTGGCGTTCGGCGAGCAGCTTGACCAGGAACGTGGGCGTGCCGGTCTCGAACCAGTAGCTGCGGAACTGACGGTTCTGGAAGAGGAGCAACAGGTCGAAGGGGTTGTAGACGGCCTCGCCCGTCCAGTTGTAGCCGTTGTACCAGTGTCGGATCTTGTCGCGGTCGAGGCCTTCGAGCTCGGGAGCGAAGACGGCGTCGACGTCGGCGTCGGTGTAGCCGCAAATCGCCGAGTATTTCGCGTCGAGCGTGATGTCCTGCAAGTTGTTGAGCCCGGAGAAGAGGCTCACTTTGGAAAACTTGCTCACGCCGGTGAGGAAGGCGAAACGGACATGAGCATCCGAATCTTTGATCACCGAGTAAAGGTCGCGCAGGCCGTCACGCATCTCACCCGCTCGGGCCGGGTCGGTGAGGTGGTCGAGGATCGGCTTGTCATACTCGTCGACCAGCACGACCACCTGACGGTTGGTGCGAAGGTGGAGCGCTCGCAAGAGTTCGGCGAATCCGCCTGCCAACGTCTCGGCTTCCAACTGATGGTCGTGCATGCGGCAGGTGGCGTCGAGCCATTCCCGCAAGCGGGCGTCCAGATCCGCCCGATCGCGTACCACCCCGCCTCCCAGGCTCAGGCGGACGATCGGGTGGCGCACCGCCCAGTCCCAGCGGTCGTAAATGAAGAGTCCCTCAAAGAGGCCTTGGTTTCCTTCGAACAGCTCCTTGAGGGTGTCGAGGAACAGGCTCTTACCGAAGCGGCGGGGGCGCGAGAGGAAGAAATACCGGCCCTGCTCGAGCAGTTGCAGCGCAAAGGGCGTCTTGTCGACGTAATAATGCCCGTCCTCGCGGATCGTGGCGAAGGTCTGGATGCCGATCGGCAACTTGCGGCGCATGCAGTTCGCCCCCTCCGGCGATTATAGCTGGTTTCCCTCCTGGCGCTCCGCCGGCTCATTGGCGAGCGCATCCAGCCATTCCCAGCCATCGGCTGAGCGCCCTGACCAGCGCAAATTCGCTGCGTTCATGCCTCGCCCCCTGATGCTGACTGATACCAACAGTTTATGCCAGCCGGATGATCGGCAGATGCGCAATCGCAGCGGGCTGCGCCGTTAAGCTTGCGATAAGGCTTGCAAGATCGCGGCCCGCAACCGCCATAACTCAGTCGGAGTTCGGGAGGAGAGGAGTCGTTCCATGGCGATCGTCACAGGTCCAGCGCCCGCCCCGCAAGCGGTCCGCCGCCCCGTGGCCACCCGCTCGGCCCCCGCGATCGCCGGCAGGGCGGGCGACGAGCGGGTCGTGGCAGGCCCCGCCGGCCTCGCGAAGCTCACAGCCCCCGACCGCGCGGCCTACGCCGCCGTCGCGGCCCAGCTCGACGCGCCTGGCCGCGCGCACCTCGCCAGGCTCCTCGCCAGCGGCACGCTCACGCAGGCCGACGCGAAGGGCAGCTCGCTCATCGCCAACCTCGCGGCGCTCGGCCGGGTGAAGCCGCCCGGCGGCGCGCCTTACACCGCGACCGATCTGCTGCGCCAGGCGCTCGCCCACGTGGCCGAGCCGGCGGTGATCAACCAGGGCGATCGCTGGACCTGCGGCGCGACCACCGTGCAGTACGTGCTCGCGAGCGAGGCCGCGAGCGAGTACGTGCGCCTGGTCGCGGGCCTCGCGGGCGAGGGCCGGGTGGCCTTGCGCGGTGGCCAGACGATGACCCGCGTCGCCGACTCGGTGGCGCGCGACACGACGACCCGCGACGACGTCGAGCGGCTCGTGCAGTCGGCGTTCCAGGACTACGGCGACGACTTCCGCGGCCGCTACGCGAACCAGACCGACACGATCGCCCACGCCAACGGCGACCAGGGCGGCATCGGCGGCTTCTTCCGCAAGACGGTCGGCCGGGCGGTCGACTGGGTCGTCGGCCAGGCCGGCGGGCAGCTCGGCATCTCGGAAGGCAAGATCCACAGGCTCTACCAGGACACCACCGGCCGGAAGGCCCGCCTGGTCGGCGATCTGCCCGGCGGCGCGTTCCTCGCGCCGGGCCCGCTGCGCGGCGACACCTGGGCGGCCGTGGCGCAGGCCGTGGCGGCCGGCCAGCGCGTGCCGGTCGACCTCATCACCGACGGCCTGGCCGACAAGCCGGGCGCGCAGCAGGAGCACCTGTTCGCGCAAGCGCTCGGCAACTACCCGACCCAGATGCGCTCGCACCAGGTGCTCGTCACGCGCATCGAGGGCGGCCGCGTGCACTACCGCAACCCCTGGGGCTACGAGACCTCGCTGTCGGTGGCCGAGTTCCGCTCGCGCCTGACCGACGCGATCATCCCGCAATGAGCGCGCGGATCGCCGTCAGGCCCGCCGTCCCCGCCGACGTGCCGGCCATCCACGCCCTGATCCGCGACCTCGCGGCCTACGAAAAGCTCGCGCACGAGTGCGTGGGCCGCGAGGCGTTGCTGCACGAGCACCTCTTCGGGCCGTGCCCGGCGGCTTTCGTGACGATCGGGCTGGTGGACGGCGAGATGCAGGGCTTCGCGCTCTGGTTCACGACCTACTCCACCTTCCTCACGCTGCCCGGCATCTGGCTCGAGGACCTCTTCGTGCGGCCGGACCAGCGCGGCGTGGGCCTCGGCAAGGCGCTGCTCGCGAGCCTCGCCGCGGCGTGCGTCGCGCGCGGCTACGGCCGGCTGGAGTGGAACGTGCTCGACTGGAACGAGCCCGCGATCACCTTCTACGAGGCGCAGGGCGCCGTGCGGATGGCGGGCTGGACGCGCTGCCGCATGACCGGTGACGCGCTCGACCGCCTGGCGGCCCAGGCCGGCCTAGCCGAACCAGTGTAACAGCGTCGCGAGCGCGACGAAGACGCCCACGCCGGTCAGGACGATCACGAGGAAGATCGCGATCTGGATCTTGGTGACGGCCGGCGGGCGGTTGCCCAGCTTCTGCTTCTTGCGGCGCTTGCGCGGACGATCGTCCGTCGCCGGGCCGAAGTGCTCCTCCTGGACGGGCGGGAGCGGCGGCAGGCCGGCCAGCGCGGCGCTCGCGACCGGCAGCGAGGGTTCCGGCGGGCCTTCGGGCGCCACGGCGATCGGTGCGGGGGCGGGTGCCTCGACGACGCCCGCTACCGCTTCCGCCGCGGGCCGGAGCAAGTCCACCTGGGGCCGGGCCTCCTCGGTGACATGGGCGGTCACCGGCACGCCGTGGGGGAAGCAGAGCTTGCAGTAGTTCGCGAGGAACGCCTCGGTGAAGGTGCCCTCGACGAACACGGCGTCCGGGCCCGGCGGCACGTAGTAGCGGCAGCCGGCACGGTGGAAGCGCCCGTTGGGAGCCAGATAGACGGGCTCGCCGGGCAAGATGCGATCTGTATATTCGGGCGGCACCATGCAAAAACACTCGCGGCGATGGGGGCCGGCTCCCTCATCATGCCACGCGTGGGCCAATCAGGCACGCTTTAACCGAGCGTGACCTCGTACACCCGGCCGTCGGTGGTGTACTTGTTCAGGTGGAGGCGCCCGTCCGCGGCCTGCGAGACCTTGGCGCCCGGCGCCACGCCGCGCACGGCGGCCCAATCCTTCACCTGCTTCGAGCCGAGCAGGTCGTGCATGATCAAGTCGCGCTCGCCGTCGAGGTCATGATCCGTCACGTGGCCGAAGCGAGGCGTCTCCATCTGCCACTGCCAGGGCCAGGTGCCCTCGCGCACGGGCTTCTTGATCGTCAAGGTGGCCGCCGTGTCGCGCGTGGCGGCAATGCCCCAGCGGTCCTGGCCGGTCGCGGGGTCCTGGCCGAGGTGGAAGATGCGCATATGATCGCGCGCGAGGTTGTAGTCGCTGTTCTTGCTGAAGGCCAGCGCGGGCAGCTTGCCATCGATGTACATGGCGGACACCGGCCCTTCGGTCACGCGGTCGTAGCGCGTCACGGCGGCGAGGAACTGCTTGACGTAGTTGAGCGGCGTGCTGGCGTCGTTCTCGATCCAGCCCTGCGAGCGCAGCGCCCGCGCCAGGTCGGCCTTGGAGCCGGTGACGACGAGGTTGATCGGCTCGTGCTTGCTGCCGGACTTGCTCGTCAGCAGCGCCTGGGTGAAAGTTCGCCCCTCGCCGCGCGCCACGGCCGCCGTGAGCGCGGCGGGCTCGACTTTCGCGTAGGCCGGCATCCTGCCGGGCAGCTTGGTGTGCTCGCCGGTGCGGAGGGCCTGCGCGATGAGGCGCCAGGTGGGCACGCACTCGGGCAGGTGGCGGACCGTGTTGCCGATCGAGCGGCCAAGATCGGCGGCCTCGCCGAGGGCTTCGTCGCCGAGCGTGAGCGCGTCGCCGAGCTTGAGCGCGTCACGCCCGAAACGCTCGACCCGCTCGGGCACGGCCCGCTCGGCCACGCGAACGGCGTCCTTGCCCGCGTTCGCGACTTTGCGCGCAGCGCCGAAGGCTTCTCGCTTGATGTCAGCCAGATCCAAACCCATGACCTCTCCCACCAACTCCAGGGGAGATATCGCCGGGTCGCCGCAAAACTTGTCAACAGACCGTTAAATTCGGGTGAAGCCGATCAGAGCGCGAACTTGCCGAGGAAAGGGAACCAGTTGGCGAGCGCGCTCAGGCTGCCTGTGAAGATCATGATGCCGACGGCCATCAAAAGCAGGCCCGAGATGATCTCGATCTTCCGGAAGTGGGCCTTGAGGGCGTCGAAGAGCTTGTAGAAGTGGTTGATCGCGACCGCCGTGAGCAGGAACGGCACGCCGAGCCCCGCCGAGTAGGCCGTGAGCAGCGCGACGCCGTGCCAGATCGTGTCCTGCGAGCCGGCGAGCGTGAGGATGCCCGCGAGCACCGGGCCGATGCAGGGCGTCCAGCCGAACGCGAAGGCGCAGCCGACCACGAAGGCGCCGAACAGGCCGAGCGGCTTGGTGGTCACCTGGACGCGCGCCTCGCGGTAGAGGGCCTTGATCGGGATCAGGCCGGTCATATGCAGGCCGAAGAGCACGAGCACCACGCCCGCCGCCTTGCTGATCGCGGGCAGGTGCTCGAGCAGCTTCGAGCCGAGCGCGCTCGCCGAGGCGCCGAGCACGATGAAGACCGCCGAGAAGCCCAACACGAACATGATCGCGTTCAGCAGCACGGCCCGGCGGGCGGCCGCGACCGCCGCCAGCCGATCCGCCGCCGGCAGCTCGGCGGCGCCCCCGTCCACGCCCCCGGCGACCTGGTCCCAGCCGCCCGAGCGGGCGGCGGCGAGGTTCACGCCCGAGATGAACGACAAGTAGCCCGGCACGAGCGGCAGCACGCACGGCGAGAGGAAGGAGAGCAGGCCGGCGCCGAAGGCGACCGCGACGTTCAGTTGGGAGTTCATGGGGGTTTCCGGGAGGCGGGGAGCCGGGGGAGCCGTCGGGATCGTAGCACCCCGCGGCGGCGACGGGAAGCGATCGCGCCGCGGCGAGGCGGCGGCATCGCTGGGTACACTGCCCAAATGTTGCGCTGGCTCGAATCGCTCACCCGCGCCGATGCGCCCACCACCGGCGCGAAGGCCGCGCGGCTCGGCGAGCTCGCGGCCGCCGGCCTGCCGGTGCCCGCGGGCTTCGTGCTCGACGTGGCGGCCTACCGCGAGGCGGTGGCGGCGCACCCGCCGCTGGCCGCGGCGATCGCCGCCGTGCTCGGCAGCGATGAGCCCGACGCCGAGGCCGGCTTCACGGCGCTCGCCCCGCTCTTCATGCGCATGCCCCTGCCCGCAGGGCTCGAGACCGCCGTGCGTGAGGCCGTCGCGCGCCTGGGCGACGCCACGCCGCTAGCCGTGCGCTCGAGCGCGCCGGGCGAGGACGGCGCGCAGGCGTCCTTCGCCGGGCAACAGAGCACCTTCCTCAACCTGTGCGGCGCGGACCAGGTGCTCGCGGGCGTGCGCGCCTGCTGGGCGGGCACCTGGTCGGCCGGCGTGGCCGCCTACCGGCGCCACCTGGCGGCGGCCGCCTGCGAGGCGCCGGCGATGGCGGTGATCGTGCAGGTGCTGGTCGCGCCCGAGGCCGCAGGCGTGGCGTTCACGGCGGATCCGCTCACGGGCGCGCGCGATCGCCTGGTGATCGACGTCTGCTGGGGCCTCGGCGAGGCGGTCGTGTCCGGCCGGGCCACGCCGGACCGCGTGGTGGTCGCGAAGGCCGACGGCGCGCTGATCGACTACGAGGTGGGCGCGAAGGAGGTCGAGGTGGTGCCTGAGGGGCGCGGCGTGGCGGTCGTGCCGGCCACGCCCGAGCGCCAGGCCGCGCGCGCGCTCGGCCCCGCGGCGATCGCGGCTTTGCATGCGCTGGCGCTGGCGGTGGAGGCGCAGCTCGGCCCGGCCCAGGACCTGGAGTTCGCCTGGGTGGACGGCCGCGCCGTGCTTTTGCAGGCCCGCCCGATCACGGCCCTGCCGCCGCCGCCGCCGCCGGGTGGCTGGGGACCGCCCGAGCCCGGCTCGCGCTGGGAGCGCCGCAACTTCGCCGAGCACTTCCCGGGCCCGCTCTCGCCGCTCGCCGAGACGCTCGTGCTGCCCGCCGCCGGTGAGGCGCTGGTGCGGCTGGCCGCCTCGATCGGCATCGCGCTCGAGCGGCCGGCCCTGCGCGCGGTGCACGGCTGGGCCTACGCCCGCAGCGACCAGCGCCTGAGGCCGTCCGCGGCCTGGCGCGCGCCGTTCGTCTACGCCCGGCTCTTCCTGGGCGACCCGGCCCGCTGGGAGCGCGGCGAATCGCACGCCCGCCGCGTCGATCGCCTGCTCGCCGCCCGGCCGACCGACGCCCCCGCGCGCGTGGCCTGGTGCGAGGCGATGGCGGCCGCCTTCGCCGCGACCTGGGCGGACGTCCACCGCCTCTCGGCGGGCTGGCGCTGGAGCGAGCATGGGCTCAGGCGCGTGACGGGCCGTCCCGACCTGGTCGCGGCGCTGCTCGCGGGCGAGCCGGGGCCGGCCGACGCGATCGCCAGCGAGGCCGCGGCGATCGCGCGCGGGCTCGACGCAGCGACGCTCGCGGCCACCTGCGACCCCGACCTCACAGCGCTCCCTCCCGACCTCGCGGCCCGGCTGCGCGCGCTCGCTGTGCGCGGCGAGGCGCTGCCCGCGAGCTTCGATCCGCTCGCGCCCTTGCCGCTCGCCGACCCGGCGGCGATCGCCGCGCTGGTGCGCCAGGCGGCGGCGGGCCCCGCGCCCGCGGATCGCCACGTCCGGCTTGCGCGGGCCCGCGAGGCCGCCTATGCGACGCTCGCGGCCGAGGCCAGCCCCGGCCGCCGGCTGCTGCTGCGC
>JAKFEW010000013.1:0-4494 GCA_036675505.1 Candidatus Sericytochromatia bacterium | reverse complement strand
GGGGGGGGGGGGGGGGGGGGGGGGGGGGGAGGCGGCGGCGGCGGCGCGGGCATGCCGCCCGGGCTGCTCGGCCCACACGGGGCGACCGCGCTGGGGCCGAAGCTCCAGCTGTTGTACGTCACGACGTCCGCCGACGGGGCCGGCAGGGGCATGGGCCGCATCGGCGGGGCCGGCGGCGCGGCGGGCCAGGCGGGCTGGACGCCGGCGGGCCACGCGGGCGCAGGCTGGTTCGGCGCGGGCCAGGCGGGAACGGGCTGGTTCTGGGCGGGCCACGCGGGCACCGGCTGGTTGGGCGCCGGCCAGCCGGGCACGGGCTGGTTGGGGGTGGGCCAGGCAGGAACCGGCTGGTTCGGGGCGGGCCAGGCGGGGGCGGGCGCGGCCGGGGTCGCCGGAGTTGCCGGGCCGTTCAGGAAGCCGGGCAGGCCGGTGCGGCGGCCGGCGGACTGGATCTCGGCGAGCGCGGCCTGGAAGGCCGGATCGGCAGCGTTGCCACCGCGGGGGGCGGCTGACCGCTGGAAGACGTCGCGGGCCATGGCGGGGACGGATCGCGATGCGTCGACCCCCCGGCCGATCGCCGGGGAGGTGCGCCTCCCGCCCGTCTGCGGGTTGCGGCGGACATCTGTAAAGATACTGTCCATGCGCGTTTGACCCTTCTTCCAGGTTGTAGGCCGCGCGGGGTCAGGCTTTCTTAAGTTGCGAAGAAATCGACGTTAACATCCAACTGTTTGTTTCCCCCGCACCCTTCACCTCGCCGGGTGGGTGCAAGTGAGCGGCCCCGAGGCACGCAACGCGTGCCTCGGGGCCCTCGGATTCAAAGTTGTCGGGTGGGGCTCAGGCCGCGGCGCGCTGGCGCTTGCGCTGGAAGGTCCCCTCGGCCTCGGCGTTGGCCGACACCTTCAAAGAATCGGCGATCATCGAGTCGCGGTACGCCTCGTCGCGCTGCGACTTGCGGCGCGCGCGGTCGCGGTCGGCGCGGCGGCCCAGGTCCATCGTCAGGTTGAGGCCGACGTAGCCCATCAGGTCGTCGACGAGCTCCTTGAGCTGCTGGATCGGCTTCGAGATGACCGCCTCGCCCTTGTCGATCACCGCCGTGGTCGCGTCCTTGACGGCGCTGAACGCGGCGGAGTCCGTGAAGGTCTCGAGCACCGACCGGTCGTCGGTGGGCGCGGGACGCGAGCCGACCTCGGCAGCCGTGCCGGCGGCACGGGTGTTGCGGGAGGTGGTCGGAACAGTCGTCAGCGCGGCCATTGGGTGTCTCCTCTACTGGACTTGATGTCTTGTCGAGGAGATCGTCGCGGTTCTGACGTTAAAGTTCAGTTACGAAGCGGGGATGCCGCCTTCACCAACTACAGCGCCGACACGACCTGCGCCTGCAGCTGCTGGGCGGCATCCGAGCCGGGCGACGCCTCGGCCAGCGCCTTCGCGGCCTTGGCCGCTTCCTGGACCATCATGTTCGCATGGGCCACGTCGATCGGATCGCTGGCCGCGGCGAGCAGCCCGGCCGCGCGATCCGCGCAGCCCGCGATCGCCCTGGCGGCGTCGCCACCGGCCTGCTCGGCGAGGGTGCGCAGCGCGGCGATGTGCCGCGTGGTATCTCGGCGCGCCGCCGTGGTCGTGGCTTCCGATGCCCCCGGCAGCAGGTTCGGCGCCGCGACCGGGCCGGTGCTGCGGAAATCCGGCGGCTCGGCCAGGCCCGCGCTGCCGAAATCGGGTGGCTCGACCAGACCAGCGCTGCCGAAGTCCGGCGGCTCGGCCAGGCCGCTGCTGCCGCCGGGCGGCGGCGCCCCGTTGCCCGGGCCAGCCGGCGCAGCCGCGCCAGGGCCCGCGTACTGATCCCGCCCCAGGCCGGACGAAGCCGGCTCGCCCGGCGGCAGGCAGGCGTCGAGCTCGCGCTCCGCCGCCAGAAGCTTGAGGTAGCCGGGCGATCGCACCGTGCTCCCCCTGTCGGCGGCCAGGGCGTCCGCGCCCTCGAGCGCCTTCATGAGCATGGCGTCGAGCGCGATCAGCTGCTCGGGGGTCTGGGCGGCGCCGCCGGCCCGGCGCGCCTTGTCGAGCACGGCTTCGAGGCGTTCGCGGGCCGGTCCCTCCAGGCGCTCGAGCAGGCCTTCCAGCCGCTCCATCTTCTTGTCCAGGTGGCGGTGGAGCTTGCCGAGCCGCTCGGTGCGCTCGGCGAGCTCGCCGGCGCCGGCGATCGCCTCGTCGAGCTTCCCTGCGGCGGCTGTGGCCATGAGCGCGTTGAGCTCGCGCCGGAAGCCCGCCTCGCCCGCCTGCGGCCCGGCGGCGTCGATCGCCCGCGTGAGCCGATCTTCCAGGTTCGCGAGCTTCTCCAGCTTGACCGGATCCGAGACGCCCTTGCGCAGCTCGTCGATGTTCCGGCGCACGCCGGTAGACTCGTTCAGGGCCGCGAGCAGGATGTCGCTCTCGCCCGGCTTCACCATCGCGGCGAGGTTCTCGAGGATCGTCACCAGATCCGACAAGAGGCGCCGGTATTCTTTGGTGCCCGGCTCCACCCCGCGCAGCTCGCCGGCGATCTCGACGGCCTTGTCGGTCATCGAGCCGATGTCTTGCAGCTCCTTGAGCGAGGAAGCACCCGCCATCGCCGCCTTCGCGCACTGCGCGATCTGCTGGAGCACGGCCTTGGCCGGCCCCTGCACGCCCACGGGGTTCTTGAGCGTGGTGATGTTGGTGTTGATGTGGCGGCAGGCGTTCAGGCAGTCGTCGGCGAGCTTGCCGACGTCCTTGGCCATATCCAGCGCGGCGTCCAGCATCCCGTTCTTCGCCAGATCGACGATCTTCGCGAAGAGTTCCATCAGCATGTTGCGGATGCCGCTGCTCGGGATCTGGTTGACGATGTTCAGGATCTTCGAGAGGGCCTTGTCGAGCTCCTTGAGCGAGCGCTTCTTGGCCGGATCGGCGGTCCTGATGCCGAGCGCGATGAGCAAGGCCTCGATGTCGTAGTCGACCGACGCCAGCGCCTTGCCGCGCGGCTCGCTGTCCGCCGACCCGACGGTCCAGGACGAGGTCATGACCCCCAACCCGTTGAAAGAACCCCAACGCTGAATCATGAACGGTCCTCTCGCCGCGCCCCGGTCGACATGGGCGGGCGTCCCTCGGTCATCGCCCGGAACCACCGGCACCTGGCGGTTTTTAACGCAGATTTGACAATCCCCAAATGAACGCTAAATAGTGGCCGTTCGGGGGTCCTGCTGGCGCAGCCAACGCAGCAAGAGGCCGCCCGCGGCGGGGTCCGCGAGCATCGTGCGCAGCACGGGCTTGCGCTCGCAGGCCAGCTCGAGCAGATCGGTCAGGCGGTGATGGCCCGTCACGAAGCCGAGCGCCGCCCGCACGTCGTCGGGGAAGCGTCCGCCGTGGGCCTGCTCGATCGCGAGCGCGGCGGCATAGAGCAAGACGGTCACGGTGTGGGCGGTGACCAGATCGAAGTGGTAGGCGAGCTCCTTGGAGAAGTGGAGCGTCTCGAACCACCTGGCGACGAACCGCTCGTCTCGCAGCGGCGTGCCCGCCCATGCGAAGCCGTCCGGTGGCACGAGCGCGGACGCGAGCTTCGCCGCGTCGAGCTGGGCGATCAGCACGAACCCCACCGTCAGCAGCGATTCCCCGAAATCGGCCTCATCGGCATCGAGCGCCGGCGGCTCTTCAGCCGCAAAGCGCGCGGCATCGACGGGATCGGCTTCCTCGCCCGCCAGCCGGGCTTCGAGCAGGCGCGACACGATCCACAGCCTGTCCGCCATCGGCCGATCCGGCTCCACGAGCACGCGGCGGATCGCCGCCTCCAGGTCCCTGAACGTCGGCCAGTCCACCGACCGCTCAGGCGTCAAACGCAGCACGGCGGGCGTGCTCATGGCACCCGCCAGGGACAGCCGGTTGTAGATGTCGTCCGTCTGGGACTCGAGCGGGGCGCCGCAGGCCTCGCGCACGCTGCCGCAGAAGAAGCTGTGGCTCACGGCGACGCCATCGGGCGTCTCGGTGAAGCGGTAGGGGAACGCGACGCACATCGAGAAGACGGGCGTGCCCAGGTAGCCGTGGATCCGGCAGCGTTCGTTCTCATCGAGGAACCGGCAGCGCTCATCGCTCCCCTTGAGCACCAGCTGCCCGAACCCCTTGGGCGTGAGCTTCGTGCCCACGAGCTCGGGCGCGATGCGCTCCCAGGGCAGCGCATCGATGAGGTCCTGCGCTTCCGGCTCGACATGGGCCTCCATGTGCGTGCAGCAGTCGCCCGAGCCCTGGCAGGCGAAGCGGGCGCCTTCGAGGAAGAGCAGGGGCGGCCGGCTCACGCGGTGGCGGCGCCGGTAGGCCACGTCCAGCCAGTCGCGGTTGGGGCGGCCGCTCTGCCCGCGCAGCGCCGGGAACTCCGCGAGCCCCAGCGCCTGCCCGCGCTCGAATTCCAGCGCCTCGGGCCGCTCGGCCAGCACGCTCCAGGCCAGCCGCACGGCGCCCGCCCCTTCCGCCCCAGCCACCCCTTCCGCCTCGTCCGTC
>JAKFEW010000066.1:0-4502 GCA_036675505.1 Candidatus Sericytochromatia bacterium | reverse complement strand
TGCCCGACCGCAAGGTCGCGAGCGCCGGCATGCATTCGCTGCCCAAGGCCTGGCTCGCCGACCTGTTCTACGACGGCAAGGCCTACGCGATGATCCCGGCCAAGTTCAAGCTGGTGGCGTAACGACGAGATCCCAGGGACCGGGCGGACCGAGCAGGCCAAGCCGTAATCAGTTTTCCGCCCCCTTCCCTACTCTCCTCTCCACTCCACTCCAAAACTGATGGGCCGTCCCTCCGGGGGCGGCCCGTCGGTTATTTATTTTGCCAGTCCTCCCAGATCGCCGAGCCCCAGCGCATGCCGCCGCCCAGCGCCGAGAGCGCCACGCGGGCCTGGCCGAATTCCGCGCGCGCTTCCGCGAGCGCGATCGGCAGGCTCGCCGCGCCCGTGTTGCCGTAGCGATCCCCGTTCACGAACGGCCTGACGCCCACGGCCTCCGCGATCGCCTGGATCAGCGGCAGGGCGATCTGGTGCGGGATCCAGGCGGCCAGGTCGGCCGGCGCCACGCCCGTGTGGGCGAGCAGGTGGCTCAGGCTCTGCTGGTAGGCGGCCGCGATCGGCTCGCGCAGGCGCGTGGGCGTGCCGCGGAAGGTGAAGGCGTCAGGCTCGCCGCCCTCGACGGCCGGCGGCAGCGCGCCGAAGACGCCGGCCACGTCCCAGGTCGAATACTCGCCGTCGATCGCGCTCGCGAAGTTCGGCCGGTCCGCGGGGCCGAGCAGCAGCGCGCCCGCGCCGTCGCCCACGTTCACGAAGCCCGCGAGCGCGTGGCGGTCGACGTAGCGGCTCATGGTGTCCGCGCCCACCACCAGGATCCGGCCGTAGGCGGGCATCAGCTGGCTCGCGAGGTGCAGGGCGTAGAGCGTGCCTGCGCAGCCGCCCTTGAGGTCGAAGCTCGGCCCGCGGTAGCCGAGCCGCGCGGCGAGCGGGGTCGACGTGGCGATGGTGGGCAGGGTCGAGGTGGAGAGCGCCAGGATCAGCAGCCGCACCTCGCCGATCCCAGCCCGCGCGTCCACGAGGGCCGCCCGGCAAGCCGTCTCCGCCAGGTCCACCGCCGTCGGCTCGTCGGCGCGCACGGGCCCGCCGATCCAGCGGCTCCAGTAGCGCTCGCGCACGCCGCTCGAGTCGATCACGCGGCGGGCGGCCTCGCGCTGGCGGTCGGTCTGGTCCGTGGCCAGGATCGCGAGCACGTCGGCGTTCGTGACCGGCCGTCGCGGTCCGTCGGGGGCCTGGCAGGTGGGCAGCGCGGTGCCTGCGCCCAGCAGGCGCAAGGCGCCGCGCACGACGGCGGGGCCCGCGCCACCGGGTGGCGCGGCGGGGGGCGCCGGGGGCTCAGCCATGGGGCGCGGGCCCCGCATCGGCCGGCGGGAGCTTGCCCGCGAGCCAGCGCCGGCGCGCCTCGCCGCGCTGGATCTTGCCGGAGGTGGTCTTCGGCAGCGCGCGCGGCTGGATGGCCACGACCTCGTCGAGGCGCAGGCCGGTGGCCGCATGTACGCGCTGGCGCACGCGCGCGGGCAGGTCCCGGACGGCTTCGGTCGCGCGCGGCTCGACCAGCATCACCACGCGCTCCGGCCGGTCGCCCGCTTCGTCCACGGCGAAGGCCGCCGTGCCGCCCGGGCGCACGGCCGGGTCGGCCTCGGCGATCGCCTCGAGGTCGGCCGCGTGGTACTTGCAGCCGGCGCGGATGATCAGGTCCTTGAGCCGGCCGGCGATGAAGAGCCGGCCTTCGGCCAGGTAGCCGAGGTCGCCCGTGCGCAGCCAGCCGCCTGGCCCCAGGGCCTGGCTCGTCGCCGCCTCGTCGCGCCAGTAGCCCGCCATCAGCGCGGGCGAGCGCACCCAGACCTCGCCCACCTGGCGCTCGGCCAGCGCGGCGCCGGCCGCGTCGCGGATGCTCAGGCTCACGCCGGGCAGCGCCGGCCCCAGGCCCACCAGCTCACGGGCCTCGCCGGCCGCGTCTGCGACCGCACGCGTCGCCCGCCCGGCCTCGAGCGCGCCGCGCGCCACGCGGTCGACCACCGGCGCCTGGCCGGGCGCGGGCATCGAGACCGCCAGCGTGGCCTCGGCCAGGCCGTAGGTCGGCACGAAGGCGGTCGGGCTGAAGCCGTGGGCCGCGTAGCGCGCCGCGAAGGCCTGGAGCGTGGCTTGCCGCACCGGCTCGGCGCCCACCAGGGCGGCGCGCAGGCGCGTGAGATCGACGCCGGTGGTGGCCGCCTGAGGCAGCTTGGCGGCGAGCGCATAGCCGAAGTTCGGCCCTGTCGTGAGCGTCGCGCCGCACTGGCCGAGCAGCTGGATCCAGCGGGCGGGCTGGCGGATGAACAGCTCGGGCGGCAGCAGGAAGGTCGGGAACTCCGCCCACAAAGGGTAGAGCAGCGTGCCGATCAGGCCCATGTCGTGGTGCAGCGGCAGCCAGGCGACGCCGACGTCGTCGGGGCGCGGGGCGAGCACCGCCCGGATGCCGGTCAGGTTCGCCTGCAAGGCCGCGTCGTGCAGCGCCACGCCCTTGGGGTGGCCGGTCGAGCCTGACGAGAACTGGAGCAGGGCCAGCGCGGGCTCGCCGGGCGGGGCTGCGGGTCGAGCGGCCTGGGGGAGCGGGCCCGCCAGCACGCGCTCGCAGGCCACAAGGAGCTCGCGGGGTTGCACGAGCGGGACCGGCGAGAACGGCGGGATCGGCGTCCCGTCGGGCACCACGGCGAGCGACGCCTCGGCGATCACGAGCGCCCGGCCGACGCGCAGCAGCTCGTCGTCCGCGGCGCTGCGCGGCGGCGCGAGCGGCACGGCCACCGCCCCCAGCCACCAGGCGCCGAAGAAGGCGCCGAGGAACGCCTCGCTGGTCGAGAGCACGAGCGCGACGCGATCGCCCGCGCCGACGCCGCGCGCCTGCAGCGCCGCGGCGTAGCGGCCGGCCAGCGCGAGCAGCGCCGCCCCCGTCAGCGGGCGCAGCCCGTCCTCGCCGACCAGCGTGAGGAAGACGGCGTCCGGGCGCGCACGCCAGCGCGCCGCGAAAAGGGCCGAGAGCGACGGATCGGAGCAGGAGGCCATGGCGGGTCGACCGGTCGGCGAGGGGGCTTGCGGGCCAGCCGGCGAGGAGCGACGCCCGCGGTGAAGCCTGTGCAGTGTATCACGCCAGGCGGCGCCGCCGCAGCAGCCCACGTGGCCTGGCAGCGGCAGCACGTTCTGGTTCACGCTGCCCGCCAGAGCCGGGTCTGCTACAATGCGCCGGCGTCCCCCGGTCCTTTGCATGAACCCCGTCCTCGCCTTGCTTTTCGACCTCGCTTTCCTGGCCCTCGCCCTCGTGGTCGTGGGGCCGTCGCTCGCGGGCGTCTGGCTGCTGGTCCAGGCCCTGCCGCTGCCAGGCTGGGCGCTCTGGGGCCTGGGCCCGCTCTGGTACGTGCTCTTCGTGCTCGGCCTGACCGCGACCCTCGCCGCCGTGCGGCTGCTGCTGCCGCGGCTCGCGCCAGGCACGCACGCCTTCCCGGGCTCGCGCGTGGCGGTCGGCTGGCTGCTCCACTTCGCGCTGCAGCGCATCGCGAACCTGCCGCTCTGGCAGCCCGCGGTCTTCTGCTTCGCGAGCCTGCGCTGGCTCATGCTGCGCGCGCTGGGGGCGAAGGTGGCCTTCGGCATCCAGACCGCGACCGACGTGCGGCTGGTCGACCCCTCGCTCTTCGAGGTGGGGCCGGGCAGCATGCTGGCGGCCGGCACGTTCGCGGCCGGCCACTTCATCGAGAACGGCCAGATCCTGCTCGCGCCCGTGCGCGTGGCGGCCGGCGTCCAGCTGATGGGCCAGGTGACGCTCTCGCCAGGCAGCGTGATCGGCGAGAACGCCGTGATCGGGCCGGGCACCAAGCTCTTGCCGCATGTGTCGATCGGCGCCGACGCCTTCGTCGGCCTGGGCTGCCTGTTCTACGACGCCGTGCAGGTCGGCGCCAACGCCGTGATCGGCCACCAGGCGACGCTCGAGCGCGGCGTGGTGGTGGGCGAGGGCGCGGTGGTCCGGCCCTTCGCCCGCGTGCCGCGCGGCACCGTGATCCCGGCCGGCGGCAAGTACCCGACCCAGGACGCCTGAGGGCCAGAGAGGAAGTAAAATGACCCGCGAAGAGCTGATCGGCCAGCTCGCCGAGTGGATCGGCGAGATCACGGAGGCGGACGCGCCGCTGCTCACCGAAGCGAGCCACCTGGTCGAGGACGTGGGCCTCGACTCGCTCGCGCTCGCCGAGCTCGCGGCGCGCATGCGCATGCGGCTCAAGATCAAGATCAAGCCCGGCGAGCTGCGCAGCGACCTGCGCGTGGGGCCGGTGGTCGACTTCGTGCTGGCGAAGCTGCAGGCGAGCTAGCGTCGGGCCGGGTCGCTGGGTATGTTGAGGCGACCCTGTCCGGAGGAGCACCCGATGGCCCGCTTGCCGTTCACCCTGGCTACCCTCGCGTTCGTCGCCCTCGCGCTCCTGGCGGCCGGCCCGGCCGAGGCCGCCCGCGACCGCGCGGCGGCCCGGCCGCAGGCCGTGGGCGCGCGGG
>JAKFEW010000152.1:0-22307 GCA_036675505.1 Candidatus Sericytochromatia bacterium | reverse complement strand
CGGCGCGGGGCAGGCGGTCAGGGCGAGCAGGGCGAGCAGCGGGAGCAAGCGACGCATGGCGCCATGATAGTCGGCGCGCGGCCGGGCGGCAACCGGGCGGGCGGCCTCAGGGCCTGCCGTCGGCGCGCGCCCGCGCCAGCACGCGCGCGGCCACGGCCTCGCCGAGCCTGACGCCGGCCGCGCGGTCCGAGTCCAGGTACCAGCCGGCGAAGAGCCCGGCGTCGGCGGCCTCGGCCGCCTCGGCCGCGAGCTGCTCGGCCTCGGCCGGGAAGGCCTGGGCGAGGTAACGCGCGGCGGCCGTCGCCATCGCCGGCACGTCGGCCGGCCAGGCCGGGTGGGCCGGCGTCGCGAGCACAGGCTCGAGGCCGGGCAGCAACGCGACAGGGCGCGGCCGGCCGACGGCGAACTGGAAGGCCCAGGCCGCGATCGCCGCGTCCGCCAGCGCGGCGTCCGTGTAAGCGAGCACGCGCGCGGCCTCGGGCGCCGTGAGCCGGCTACGCCCCACGAGCTCGGCCGCGCGCGCGTGCCAGCTGCGCGCCTGGTCGATCTCGAGCCACTTGACGGCGATCGCGCGCATCCTGATCGTCATCCCGCGGTTGCGCGCGCGCGCCGCCGCCAGCTCGGCCGCGGTGGGCGGGTCCGGCTTGAGCGGCGCCACCTCCGCGACCGCCGCGAGCGTCCAGGGCCGCCAGCCGCCCGCCTCGGGCGCGAGCGGCCAGGGGTCGCGCCAGCCGCCGCCGGCCACCGGCGCGCGCACCCGCTCGTCCGCCGCCAGCCTGGCGATCACCGCCCGCGCGACCTGGTGGCCGATGCTCTGGCCGGCCGCCACGTCGGACGGGAAGGCCAGGCCCGTCGCCACCGGCACCTGCGCCACGGCCTGCGCCTTGGCGGCGAGGCCCCTGGCCTCCTGCGGGAAGAGCCGGCCGAGCACGCTGGCGGCCGCCTGCGCCACCGCGGCGTCCTCCGAGGGGTAGCTGGGCAGGCCCTGTACGGGCGTGGCCTCCGGCTGATGGAAGGCGGGCCCAGGCCGCCCGTAGCGGCGCTTGGCGGCCCAACAGGCCAGCAGCGCGTCGTAGCAGGCCGCCTGCACATGCGCGAGCGCCTGCGCCGCGCGCGCGGGCTCGTTCACGTCGTAGCTGCCCGCGAGCACGCGCGCCTCCTCGGCCCAGGCCCGCGCGGGGTCGACGCCTGCCCAGCGGGCGATCGCGGCGGCCTCCCCAGGCGTCTTCGCGCGCCGCCAGGCCCGCGCACCCGCCAGGTCGGCCTGCTCCGGCCCGGACCCCACCCCGGGCGGCGGACCGGGGTCGAGGCTCGCGACGTCGGTCACCACCAGCGGGCGCCAGTCGGCCGCCTCGCGCGTGACGGCGAGCTCGTCGCGCGGCGTCGCGTCGCAGGCGGCCAGGGCCACCATGGCGGCCGCGAGGAGCGAGGCTGGCAGGCGTTTCACGTCTCTCTCTTACCCAGCGGTGTTATGATCCGGTCGTGGCTCACCTGATCCGGCTCGACGGCCTCGACACCCTCGACGACATCCTCGCCGAAGACCTCGACGTGCTCTTCTGCGGCTACAACCCGGCCAGCTACGCCGTGGCCCACGGCCACTACTACGCGCGCAAGGCCAACCGCTTCTGGGAGGACCTGCACGAGGCCGGCTTCACGCCGCGCCCGCTGCGCGGCCCGGGCGAGGACTTGCTCTTGCCGACCTTCGGGCTCGGCCTGACCGACCTGGTCAAGCGCCCGAGCCCCAACATCGACGCGCTCAGCGAGGCCGACTACAGGCTGGGTGCCGAGCGCCTCGACGCCCTGCTCGCGCGCTACCGCCCGCGCATCCTCTGCTTCAACGGCCTCGGCCTGCTGCCGCGTTACCGCCGCTACGGCAGCCCGCCGGCGGGCCTCGAGGTCCTGTGCGTGCCCTCCACCAGCCCGCGCAACCAGCGCCTGCGCGCCGAGCGATTGGCCGCGTTCCAGGCGCTCAAGGCGCGCGTCGACGCGCTGCGCGACACCTGAACCAGGCTTGCGCTCGGCTCAGTTGCCCGACACGGCCCTGAGCGCGTCGATGCGCCCGTGGCCGAACTTCGCGTCCCAGCCCGGCTCGCCGAGGTCCTGGGCGCTCGCCTCGATGCGCTGCTTGACCTGCGCCGCGCTGAGCGTGGGGAAGCGGCTGCGCACCAGCGCCGCCACGCCCGCGGCGAAGGGCGCGGCCATGCTCGTGCCCTGCTCGGTCTGGTACTCGCCGAGCTCGGCGGCGTCGAGGCTGCCGTCGCCCGGCACGCTCGAGTGGATGTCCACGCCCGGCGCCGTCACCGAGAGCCACTGGCCCCAGAAGGAGAACTCCGCGAGCTGGTCGCGCTCGTCGGTCGCGCCCACGGCCATCACGCCCGGGTAGGCCGCCGGGTAGTTCATGGTGTTGCGCGAGTGGTGGCGGCCCTCCTCGAAGTTGCCGGAGGCAGCCACCACGAGCACGTCGCGCGCCTGGGCGTAGAGCACGGCCTCGCGCAAAAGCGCGCTCGTGCCCTCGTCGCCGAGGCTCATGTTCACGACCTTCGCCCCGTGGTCCACGGCCCAGATCAGGCCGTCCACGACGTTCTCCACCTGGCCCTCGCGGCCACGCGGTCCCATCACCTTGACCGGCATCACGCGCACGCCCGGCGCCACGCCGCGCACGCCCGGGTCGCCGAGCCCCTGGCCGGCGACGATGCCCGCCACATGGGTGCCGTGGCCCTCGTAGTCCTGCGGGCCCGCCTCGGCGAAGGTGGTGTAGCCGGGCACGAGCACCGGGCGCAGGTCCGGGTGGTCGAGGTCGACGCCCGTGTCGATCACCGCGACCACGACCTTCGACGAGCCGCGCAAGCTGAGCCAGACCTTGTCGCAGCCGATCTTCGTCTGGCCCCACTGGCGCTGCGCGCCCATGATCGGGTCGATCTGGATTTCGGCGGCCCGCACGGCCTGGGCGCGCGGCGCCAGGCGCAGCGTCCAGTTGGGCTCGGCGTGCGCGATCAGGCCGCTGCGGCGCAGCGAGCCGAGCGTCGATTCCACGCTGGCGCCTGCGGGCAGCGTGAGGCTGGCCGCGCCCAGGCCCGCGAAGGACCGGCGGGTGCGCAGGCCGAGCCCGCCTGTGAGGCTGCGGATCTGGGCGTCGCCCGCGCCGGCCTTCCACTTCACGAGCACCGAGCCCGCGTCGTAGCCGGCCGGGCGGCGGCTCTGCGCCTGGGTGATGGCCGAGGTCGAGAAGCCGGCGGTGCCGGGGGCCTTGCAGGCCGCTAGCGAGGTGCCAGCCAGCAGCGAGAGGACGAGCGGCGCGAGCAGCGTGGCGACGCGGTGGCGCATGGCATCCTCCTTCCTGGTCGTGGGGTTCCTCCTTCTATATTACGAAATTAGAGCAAAGCTTGAGTTAAGATTGAATTAAGATCGCCGGTTGTCCGCGGCGCGGCGCGGGTGGTAGCCTGGTGGGTCGTTTCGAAAGGCCTTCTTCGGCCATGGCGAAGACTTCTGCGCGACCTGGCACCTCTTCGACCTGCTGCCGCAGGGCGTGAACGCCTGGGAGCCCAAACTCGCGTGCAGCCAGGCCGGCCACCAGCACGGCGGCGGCGGCCGCCACTGACGACGCGCCCAGCGCCTACGCCCAAAGCCTACGCCTAGCGCAGGCGTTGGGCGTAGACGAGGCGCGAGCCGCCGATCTTCTCCTCGTATGCGACCAACGAACGCGAGGCCGCGGGCTGGGCCGCGACCTCGGGCCGGATCTGTTCGTCGGCGCCGGCCGCGACCGCGAAGGGCTGGCCCCAGAGCGTGCCGTCGGGCGCGACGTAGGCCCCGTACACGTCGGGGTCCACGTTGGTCACCTGCCAGGCGAGCAGGAAGCGCCCGCACCACGGCACCCAGGCGAGCCGCGGGTAGGCCTTGGCGCCGCCCGCGGCGCTGACGAGCGCGCTCGGCCCCAGCGTGCCGTCCGCCGCGGCCACGCGCCGCACACGCACCTCGGCGGGGCCCACCTGCGAGACCCAGCCGACCAGGAAGTCGCCGCTCGCCGCGTCGCACGCGACGGCCGGCTGAACCTGGGCGAAGCCCGCCACGACGGCGATCGTGAAGGCCGCCGCGAGCGGCGCGCCGGTGGCGTCGAGCAGCCGGCCGCGGATCACGTTGTCGGTGCCGACGACGCCCCCCCAGACGACGAGGTGGTGGCCCGTGGCGGACGAGAAGGCCACGTCCTGGTCGTTCGCCGCGCCCGAGGGCGCGCCCAGCAGGACCGCGGCCCCCACCGTGGCGCCGTCGCCGCTCAGCGTGCGGCAATACACGTCGTTGCCGCTGCGGTAGGTCACCACGTAGCGGTCGTTGCCGGCGTCGAAGGCCACGCGCGGATCCTTCTGCTGGCCGGCGTCCGCCGCCACGGCGAAGATGCCGGCGCCCAGGGGCGAGCCATCCGGCGCCATGAAGCGGCCCATGATGTCGGGGTTGCTCGCGCCGTCTTGCCAGACCGCGAGGTAACGGTCTCGGCCGGTGTCGTGGGCCAGGTGCGGCCGCACCTGGCTGGTGGAGGGCGCGGCGGTGACGAACTGGTCGCCGCCCGGCAGGCTGCCGTCCGTCCCGACCGGGCGGGCCATCACGTCGACCTTGACCGCCAGGCGGTTGTCGACCCACACGGGCAGGAAGTCGGCGCCACCCGCCGCGACCGCGGGATCGGTCTGGCTCGAGGCCGTCGCGGAGAGCCGGAGCCGTGCGCCCTCGACCGGCGTGACGGCGAAGGCCGGGCTGGTGGCCGTCGAGCCCCCCACGGTCGCCTGCCAGGTGTACGAGCCGGGCGCGAGCGCCGGCACCGTGGTGGCGAGGCTCGCCCCCGTCGCGGCCGAGACCGCCGCGGCGCTGCCGCCCAAGGTCAGCCCGTCGCGCGAGGTCTCGAGGCTGAAGCCCGCGCCCGCGAGCGACACGGCGTCGCCCTGCCAGCCCGCCGCCGGCGTGGCGCCGGTGATGGCGAGCGCGCCGACCAGCCCGAGCGGCACCGTCAGGTTGTTGACCCCGCCGACCAGGTTCACGGCCTGGCCCTGCTGGGCCACGAGCGTGCCCGCGGCCGGCCCGCCGTCCCAGAGCTCGACCGTGAGCGTGTAGCCCGCGACCGGCCGCAGCGGCCCCGGCACGGCGGCCCCGGCCACGTAGCCGCCCAGGCCGTCGGGCACGATGTCCACCCCCTTCACGAGGGTCACCGCGCGCGGCGCGATGAGCGCCGTCGGGTGCGCGAGCGTGAGCGTGGCATGGGTCCAGGCGGCCGGCAGCGCGAGCAGCCGCCGCGGCGCGAGGCGTAGCCCCACGCGCAGCGACGCGGGCGGGGGGGCGTCGGCCTCGCGCGGGGCCCGCGCGAGCACCACGGGCACGCCCGCGTCCGCGCGGCCGATCGCGAAGCGGGCGGCCGACGTGGCGGGCTCCTGGCAGCCGCTGACCGCCAAGAGCGCCGCGATGGCCAGCGCGTCCGCCGCTCGTCGCATCGCGGGCCGCTAGTTCACGGTCAGCCCGATCGAGGCGGGCTGCACGACCGCCAGCGGCCGGGTCTTGACCGCGATCAGGTTGTGGCGGGTGGTGTTGTCGTAGTACCGGAAGGCCAGCTGGTAGTTGGCCGCCAGCGCCGACTCGTCGGAGAAGGGCACGGGGTCCGTGAAGGTGGTGGCGGCGTTGGTGGCCCAGGAGTAGCTGGTGGCGAAGGCGCCCACGCCGGCCCGCAGCCCGGCGCCTCGCGCGGGCCAGGTGCCGCCGTCGGTGCCGTCGGCGAGCGCGGCCCAGGTCACGCCGCGCACCGGCTCGTTGCCGGCGCGCACCCAGTCGGCCAGGATCGTTTCGGCCGGATCGAGCAGCGCGCCGGTGGGCACGACCGACGCCTTCACGTAGGTCAAGAGCACGCGCGAGAGCACGCCGGGCGAGAGGTCCGGCTGGTTCGCGCCGCTCGAGCCGCCGCCCGCCGCCACGCCGCCCGCCGCCGTCGAGTCCGCGAGGTCCGGGTTCACGGTCAGCGTGTCGCCGGCCACGAGCACGGGCGTGCCGGCCGGGCCGCCCAGCACGCTGACGCCCGCTGAGCGGACCAGCGACGCCGCCGTGTTGTCGACCGTGGCATTGAGCTGCGTGCCGCCCGCGGCGCCGGTGCCGTCGGTGGGCTTCATGGTGAGGGTCAGCGAGGTCGCGACGCCGCCCACCAGCGCGAGATCCACCGTGTGGACCGCCGCCGAGGTGCCGGTGGCCCCGGCACCCGTGTAGAGCGTCACCTGGAACAGGTAGTTGCCGGGGCGCAGGTCCGTGAAGACGGCCGCGCTGGTGGTGTTGCCGGTGAAGTCGGTGGCCTTGTCGACGATCGCCTCGCGGTCGGCGAGCAGCCGGGACGTCGCGTCGGTCGACTTGAGCAAGATGCGCGCGCTGTCCCAGAGGGCGGGCAGCGCGAGCGCGTGGTACTTGCCGCGCGCGCCGGTTGTCCGATCGACCAGGTTGACGCGCAGGTAGGCAGGCTCGAGCGCGGCATCGCCCGTGAGCACGCCCAACCTGCGCAGGTCCTTGGTGGAGGCGGCCGGAGCCAGCGGCTGCGCGGGCGACGCGCTCGTGCAGCCGGCCAGTAGTACGAGCGCGGGCACCAGCGAGGTGAAACGACGCGGCATGATGGGTCTCCTTCGAAGCAACGCGGGGGGCTACTCGAGGACGAGCTCGAACTGCCCGGAGTCGACGAGCATGGCGAGCCGCAAGCGTGCGGCGACCGTGGCACCCGCGACGATCGTCACGTCGGCGTCGCCGGCGGCGAGCACGAGGCCCTCGGCGTCGAACGCCTTGGCCACCACGCGCTTGCGCCCTTGCGGCACGCCCGTGAAGATCGCCTGGGACTTTTCCGGGGTCAACGTCGCCGCGAGCACCGAGTCCGCCGGCACCCCTTCGCCGCTCACGCGCACCTCGATGCGCGCCGTGCCTTCGGGGATGAGCTGGAGCCGACGCCCGCCGGGAAAGTGCGCCTGGACCGCCAGCGCGCCCTGCTCCCAGGCCTCGACGGCGGGCAGGTACGTGCACCCGCCGATCGCGACCATGAACAGGCTGAAAAGCACGCCCTTCAAGCTTTCCAAGGCGAATCCTCCGGGGCAATTTAACCTTGCGTGGAAGCGTTGTCAGGAGGTCGGTTTGCACAACGGTTCTCGTCGGTGATCGCCCCCCACAGGCCAGGGTCTGGTTCCGAAGCCGGTCTCCGGCAGCGATAAATGTGCTTTAAGTTTGTTAAGCGCGACCCGCGCCCCTGGCCACTTCGGCCCAGGAGCCGCTAGAACAGGAGCTGGAAGGTCGGTCCACCCAACCCATAGGCCTCGGCCAGCGCGAGCCGCTGCTGCAGCCCGAGCTGCGCGAGCAGCCCGAGCCGGACGCCTGGCCCGATGGCCCAGTCGGCGCTCAGGTCCACGTACTCGCGGTAGAACGCCTGCGAACGCACCACCGGATCCAGCCGCTGCAGCGTCGCCTGCCCCGAGAGCGCCACGCCGCCGCTGAGCGGCAGCAGGACGCGCAGCCGCGCGGCCTGCCCGTAGTACGCCCGCCGCACGTCGGAGGCCGAGACGCGATCGGCGAGCGCGCTGATCGCCCAGTGGCCGCCGCCCGGCAGGGCGCCCGCGTAGCCCAGCCCGGCGAACAGGCTGGCGTCCAGCAGGGGCACGCCCGCGGCGTAGGCCTCCTTGCGGTGCAGCGCGGCACCGCCCTCGAAGAGGTGCAGCCCGCGCCAGAGCGGGTGCGCGAGCGCGAGCGAGCCGAGCGTGTTGAGGTAGTCGAAGCGCGGCTCGCCGAAGCGCAGCAACTGCGCGTCGAGATGGCCGATCAGCGTGCCCGCGACCGCTGGGGCCGCCTGCACGAAGAACCCGCCGTAGCGGTGCCGCGTTCCCGCGAGCAGCTGGCCGGGGCCGAACTGCGACGCGTTCGAGGTGACGAGGAAGTGCGAGCTGGCGCGCCAGGACGTGGCATGCCTGCCGGCCGGCCGCCAGCCGCGCGCGGGCGGTAGCGCGCCGACCGCGAGCGGCAGGCGCCTGAGCGCCTTCACGGGCTCCCACAGCCAATCGGCGCCGAGCGGCCGCAGCTTGTAGGCGGCCTGGCGAACGAGCTCGATCTCGACGCGGGCCTGGCCCCCCGCGGCCACGAGCGCGCGCACCCGCCGCACCTCGCCGCCCGGTTCGACGGCGAAGGTCGCGAGGTCGGCGGCGAGCCGCGTGCCCGCGAACTCGAGCAGGTAGCCGGGCGCGCTCGCCAAGGGCGACACGCGCGCCACGAGCGGCCGCGAGCCGCGAACCTTGAGACAGCCGCCTTCCCAGGCGAGTGCATCGATGCGCCCGCTGCTCGCGGCCCGTGCCGCAAGCGGGGGCCGCTCCGCCCGCGCGACGACGAAGCGCGTGTGTTGAGGCCCGAGCGGCTCGATGCGCATGGCCAGCTGCGCCGGGTCGTCGAGCATGAACACGGCGCGTGCCACGTCGGGGCCGACCTGGTAGAGCCCGCCCGCGCGGATCGGGCCGCCGTTGGCGCCCGGAATCCGCAGCGGCTGGCCGACGACGCGGGCGCCGTCGAACTCGATCACGAGCCTCGGCGGCGCCGCCAGGCGATACTCGCGCACCGCGAGCGGCCCGTTGGCGACGAACGCGACCCGGCCCGCGGCCAGATCGGTCATGGGCCGGAGCGGCGTGAGCGCGGCGGGCTCGGCGAGCGCAGCCGCGGCGAAGAACATGAGCATCTCCGCGGCCCCGCTACTCGACGAGCATGATCAGGTGCCCGCCGTCGGGCGGCGCCACCTGACCGAAGGTCGTGAACCCCTCGGGGTCGAGCAGGTAGATCGGCACGTCGCCCCCCGGCTGCGCGGCCCCGACCACGCCGAGCAGGCCGGCACCGGCGCCGTCGAAGTGCTCGATCGTGACCAAGGGGGACGCGAGGAGCGCGCGCGGCACCACCTGGAGCGCGGGCGGACCCAGCGGCGTCGTGACCGGCACGGGCGCCGCTGGCGCGGCGTGGCCGGCCTGGCTCGCGAAGGTGAGCGCCAGGCCGAGCGAGCCGGTCAGGGCCAACGTGCGCGCAGAGACGGTGGTCAGCGGCATGGCGCCTCCTCGCGATCGCTCACGGCCGGATCCGCCGGATCCGATGGTTGTCTGTGTCCGCGACGAAGAGCGTGCCGTCGGGACACACGACGAGCCCGCTCGGGCGGAAGAACCCGGCGTCGGCACCCACGCCGTCCTCGTCGCCGGCCGCCCCACGGCCCGCCACGGTGGTGACCGCGCCGCCCTGGACGCGCCGCACGGCGTGGTTGAGCTGGTCGGCGACGAACAGCGCGCCCGCTCGGTCGAAGGCCAGGGCGGTCGGGTAGGCGAAGCGCGCGCTCAGGCCGTCGCCATCCAGCAGGCCCACGACGCCGCCGCCCGCGAACGTGCTCGAGGCCCCGTCCACGAAGCGCCGGATCGCGTTGCTGGTGGCGTCGGCCACGAACAGCGCGCCATGCGCGTCGACCGCGACCGCGTAGGGGCCCGCGAGCTGGCCCGGCGCGCCGCCCGCGAGCTCGCAGGCGGTGGTGACCGGCTGACCGGGCTCGCCCAGCGCGACCTGCCGCACGCGCAGCCCGCCCGTGTCGGCGACATAGAGCACGGGCGGCTCGGCCTGCGCGTCGATCGCGAGGTCGCGCGGTGCGACGAAGCCGTCGGCCTCCGCGACCGCCGGCCCGCCGGCCACGGTCTCCACCGTCCAGCCGTCCTGGCCCTCGCGGAGCCTCCGCACGGCGCGGTTGCCCGCGTCGACCACGTAGAGCACGCCCGCGTGCCAGGCCAGGCCGCACGGGTTGCGGAAGCGCGCGGCACCGGCCTTGCCGTCCTCGAAGCCGGGCGTCCCGTCACCCGCGAGCGTCGTGACCTCGCCGTCCGGCGCGACGCGCCGGATGCGATGGTTGTTGTAGTCCGCGACGTACAGGTGGCTGGCTTCGTCGAGCGCGAGCCCATGCGGATAGGCGAAGCGCGCCTGGTCGCCGCGGCCGTCGGCGAAGCCGGCCTCGGCGCCGCCCGCGAAGGTCTCGACCCGTCCAGTGGCCCGCGCCATGGCGGAGGGCACCGGCCCCGCGGGCTCGTCGGTCGCCTTGCGCAGCTCGAGGCCGACGCCCTCATGATCCGCCGCGAGGCGGTCGAAGGCCTGGGCGACGGCAGCATCGGGCAGGATCGCGGCTGCGACCACGGTGCGCGCGTCGAGCAGGTCCTCGAGGCTCGCCGCGAGCGCGGCGAGCGCGGCGGGATCGAGCGCCGCCTCGTTGATCAGGTGCGTACCCAGCATCGCGCGCATCTTCTTGGCGACCAGCGTGGTGGCCGGATCGACGGCGACCATCAGCGCCTCGCCCGCCATCGGCGCGGGCAGCGTAGCCGCGAGCTCGACGGCGTGACCATCCTGCTCGTAGCGCCCCCGCACGAAGAGCACGCGCTCGCTGGTGGTGAGGGCATCGAAGCGGAAGCGGCCCTCGGCATCGGTGGTGACGCCCTCGGCGAGCTTCCGGCCAGCCGCGTCGAAGAGCGCCACGGCGACGCCTGCGATCGGCGCGGAGAGGGCCTCGGCCGCGCGCGAGGTGTAGCGGCCAGGCGCGCCGGCCAGGACGTAGCTCCCGGTGTTGCCGCCGATCACGCCGGCGGTGTTGCTGCTGATCACGTTGCCGGTGTTGCCGCCGATCACGCCGGCGGTGTTGCCGCCGATCACGCTCGCGGCGTTCTCGGCGATCAGTCCGGCGACCGGGCCGCGCAGCACGCCTGCCACCGAGCCCGCGCGCGCCGCGGCCACTGCCCCCGCGCCGACGGTGCCGACCACCGCGAGCGGCGCAGGCGCAAGCGCCGGTGCGACGGCCTCGGGCTCGACGTAGCCACAGCCGCAGGCCGTGACGGTGAGCAGGGCGATCGAAAGGGTACGGCGGGGGATCATGGGGGGCCTCCGGCACCGGGTGCGGGTGGACGGGCACGCTGGCTCCCAGCGCATGCCTTCGTAAATCTTTACAGTTGAATTCGGTACTGCTCATCTTAGCCGGCGAAGGAGGCCGGAGCAACGCACCCTACAGGGGCGCTAACTGGCCCGAGTACAGGCTCTGGCCCCCATCCGCGAGCGAGGAGCAGATGAGGGTGCCGCGCTCGGCCGGTCAAATCGTCGGAAGCGGTACGTCACACGGCGTTCGACCCGGTTGGAGAGTCCGCCGAAGTTCTTTGTGCAGATCGACCCGGCCGACCACGGCGCCCGAACGCCGCCCCGGCATGAGGTCCGGGGCGGCGTTCGGGTGGATGGGTTCGGGGATCGGAAGGGGGTGAAAAACTCAGCCGATGCGTAGCGTCCAGCCTGCGCAAGGCGCGGGCACGTCGGGCTCCAGGCCGCCCGGCAGGCCCACGTCGGTCGCGAAGTAGGCCGCCGGCACGCGCACGAAGTACTCACCGGCCGGCGCCGCGGCCGCGATGCCGACCACCAGCGCGCGCTGGATGCGCGGGCCCCACGCACGCACGTCCTCGGCCGGCAGCCGCCGCACGCGCCCGGTCACGGTGATCGTGCGCGCGGCCTCGTCCACCTCGGCGGCGAAGGTGCTCGCGAGCACCTCGGCCGCCTCATGGCCGTCGAGGTAGACCCAGGCGTTCAGCGAGAAGCGCTCGCCCGCGCGGGCGGTCGCCGGGCCCTCGATCGCGAAGATCGGGGCCGGTGACTCCTCGGGCTCGGGCAGTCCTTGCGGCTGGGGCCCCAGCTCCTCCGGGGATAGGGGGCCCCAGCCGTCGACGTCGATGATGCAGTCCAGGCCGAGGATGAACGTGACGGCGACGCGACGGGGCATGGGGAACCTCCTGCGCTGGGTTACGCGGAGCGGAGACCGAACGGATTTCCGGGGGTTACTGGCCCAGCTTGTCGAGCTCGGCCTTCACGATGTCGACCACGATGTCGTCGAGGCGTCCTTCACGGAACTTGTCGACGGTGGCCGAGGCCGTGCCGCCGCCGCCGGTCGCCTCGTCGCCGCCGCGGGTGACGAACAGGTACTGGCCCATCGTCCACTGCGCGAGCTGGCGCAGGGCGTACTCGCCTTCCGGCTCGAGCGACGAAGCACCGATCGGGTAGAGCTTGATGCCCTGCTCGGCTGCGCGCTTCATGCTGTCGGTGTAGGGCGTGTTCTGCTGGTAGTCGGTGTGGGCCGCGGCGTCGGTGACCACGAAGCTCAGCCTGACGGTGTCGCCCGCGTCCCACGCGAGCGTGTTCATGGTGTCGCCCAGCGCGGACTCGAGGTCTTCCGGCTTGTCGCCGCCGCCGCCCGCGCCGAGGCCGTTGAGCGCCTGCTGGAAGCTCGCGATGTCGGTGGTGAAGGGCGCGGCCACCTTCGAGACGTACTGCTCGCGCACGTCCTTGTAGGCGACCAGGCCGAAGCGCACGGCCGGCTGCTGGGGCAGCGCCTGCACGCGGCTCGCGATCGAGGCGATCGAGGTCTGGAACTTCGCGATCTCGCCGCTCATCGAGCCCGTCGTGTCGATCACGATCGCCATGTCGAGCTTGGCCTGCGGGGTCGCGACCGCCGTGGCGAGCTTCACTTCCCAGTTCTCGGCGTCCTCCTGGAAGGTGCCGGTCGCGCTGAGCTCGCCTTTCGCCACGCTCACGGCGAACGCGTTGGTCTGCGCGAGCTCGGCGTAGGCGCTGGAATGGAAGAGCGCGCGGCCGTCGGCGTAGGTCTTGACCGTCGCGACGGTCGTCTCGCCGGCCTTGATCGCGACGGTGGCGTTCGCGACGCCCTTGCCGTCGGCGTCGACCACGCGGATCACGTGCCTTTGGGCGACGTCGAGCTTGCGCGGCCGCGCCACCGGGTTCGCCTCGGGCCACGCGAAGTCCGCGAGGTAGTCGAGGTAGTCGCTGAACTTGGCGTTGTCGTCGACGGCGCCGGCCTTGAGGGCCTCGGCGGTCTGGGCCGGCGGCTGGGCCGGGTTCGGCTCGCCGACCGCGATGCCGGCGCCCGAGTCGGCGCTCGCAGCGCCACTGGGGGCCGTCGGCGCGCGCGAGGCCGCCGGGGCCGGCATGCCGCCCGCGTTGTTCGAGATCAGGCCGCCCGGGTTGTTCGAGATCAGGCCCGCGCCGTCGCTGCCGACCGGGCCCGCGGAGCCGGGCTTGGCCTGCGGCGCGCTCGCCGCACCCGTCGCATTGCCCTGGCCGGGCGTGGTGGTCGCGGGCTGGGCCTTCTTCGACGCCGCCGTTTCGTCCCCCGCGGCGGTCGAGGGCCGGCCGAGCGAGGCCGGCGAGGGCGCGGCGCAGCCCGCGTTGGTGAGCACCAGGACGGCCAGCAGGCTGTACGAGGCGAGACGGGACTTCATGGGCTCCTCCTTCGCGGGGCGCAAACTCTGGACGGGATCAGATGGTTCGTTGTTCCCTGCCCGGCCGATCAGCATCACACGAGCGAGGGGATCTTGGCCAGGAGAGCGGTCGACGGCCGATCCGAGCGCGGCCGGGAGGTCGGACCGGACGACCCCCGTAAAAACATCGTGATTTTTTCCTGAAACTTGTTTACTTGTTTTGTATACTAGCAGGTGTACACGATCTGTCAAGCAAAACTTCCCCGCGCCCCCGAGGGCGGCGCGGGGGGCCTGGCCCGGCCGGGCTAGTAGCGGGGCAGCGTCGGGTCGACCGCCTGGCTCCAGGCGTCGATGCCGCCGACCAAGTTGGCCAGATCCGTGAAGCCGAGCCCCGCGAGGTACAGCGCGGCGTGCTGGCTGCGCACGCCGTGGTGGCAATACAGCACGATCGGCGCGTCCTTCGGCAGGCCCTGGCACGCCGTGGGCAGCATGCCGAGCGGGATCAGCTCGGCGCCGGGCAGGTGCGCGAGCGCCCATTCCCAGGGCTCGCGCACGTCCACCAGGCGCGGGGGGTCGGGCCGGGCCAGGCGCCGCGCGAGCTCGGCGGCCTGGAGCTGGGGAATCACCGCACGGTCACCGTGTAGCGGCGGGTCTGGTCGTCCGGGCTGGGCGCCTCCCAGGGCCGCCTGTTCACGAACACCAGCGTGGCCTGGCCCGCGGCCACGGCCTGGAACTCGAAGATCTCGGTCGCCGAGCTGCCGGGCAGCGGGTTGGCCAGCTCGCCGTAGCGCTTCTCGCCCTTCGGGCGCACCACGCGGGTGTCGTAGCCTTCCTGGAGCGTCCACTCGTAGCCGGCCGAGGCCAGGCCCTCGAGCACGACCGTGAAGGTCTGGTCGCGCGTGGCTGTGAGCGCCTGGGCCTGCGGCGTGGGCGTCATGCGCGCGACCGGCGTGGCGCCGCCTGGGTTGACCGTGGCGCGCCCGCTGCAAGCGAGCAGGGCCGGGATCGTGGCGAGCATGGCGGCCAGAAACAGCGGGCGAAGCATGGGCGATCCTCCAGGCGAGGGTTGGGTCGGCCCATGATACCAGCCTTCACGCCTGGGCGCCTTTCGACAAATAGCCGCCCAGGAACCCGGCCTTGAGCGCGAAGAAAGTTCCGTCGAGGATGCTCTGGCGGATGCGCTTCACGAGCTGCACGATGAAGTAGAGGTTGTGGATGCTCGCGAGGCGGTAGAAGAGCAGCTCGTCGGCCAGGAAGAGGTGGCGCAGGTAGCCGCGCGTGAAGCGCTGGCAGGTGTAGCAGCCGCAGGCCGCGTCGATCGGGCCTTTGTCCTCGCGGAAGCGCAGGTTGCGGATGTTGATCTTGCCCGCCGTGGTGTAGAGCGCGCCGTGGCGCGCGACCCGCGTGGGCGCCACGCAGTCGAACATGTCGGCGCCGCGCTCGATGCATTCGAAGAGGTCCTCGGGCTCGCCGATGCCGAGCAGGTGGCGCGGCTTGTCCTCCGCGAGGATCGGGCAGACCCATGCGAGGATCTGGTGCATGTCGGCCTTCGACTCGCCGAGCGAGCCGCCGATCGCGAAGCCCGGGAAGCCGCCGCGCGGCCCGCTCAAGGTGTTCATGTAGTCGGCGCTCGCGCGCCGCAGATCTTCGTAGGCGCCGCCCTGCACGATGCCGAAGAGCGACTGGTGCTCGCTGGTCCAGGCCGCCAGGCTCTGGGCGGCCCAGCGGTGCGTGCGCGCGAGCGCTTCGCGGGTATAGGCGTGGCCGGCCAAAGGCGAGGTGCACTCGTCGAAGGCCAGGATGATGTCGGCGCCCAGCTTCTGCTGGATGTCGATCGAGCTCGCCGGCGTGAAGCGGTGGAGCGAGCCGTCGATGTGCGAGCGGAAGGTCACGCCGTCCTCGTCGACCTTGCAGAGCTTGTCGCCGGCGGCCGTGGTGCCCGACTTCGCGCCGGTGGGCTTGGGCGCGCTGGGGTTCACCTCGCCCTCGGCCGGGAAGATCTTCGCGATCTTGCCGACGCCGTGCTCCATACCGAAGCCCAGCGAGAAGACCTGGTAGCCGCCCGAGTCCGTGAGGAAGGGCTGGTGCCAGCCCGAGAAGCCATGCAGCCCGCCGAAGTCCTGGACGAGCTCGGCGCCTGGCCGCATGTAGAGGTGGTAGGCGTTGCCCAGGATGATCTGGGCGCCCAGCGCCTGCAGATCCTCGGGCGTGAGCGCCTTGACCGTCGCCTTCGTGCCCACCGGCATGAACACGGGCGTCTCGACCACGCCATGCGGCAGGGTCAGGCGGCCGGCGCGGGCCAGGGTGCCTTCCAGGCGCTTCTCGATCTCGAAAGTCAGCATCTTGGGTTCAGTCTGTCCGGTCAGTAGGCCGTGGTGCGGGTCAGGTGGTAGGGCTTGAAGCGCAGGTCGGGCCGCAGGCCGAGCTCCCAGAGGATCCAGTCGAGCTGGATCGCGCTGAGCGTCCGGCCGGCCTCCGCCAGCGCCTCGCGCAGCCGCTCGGTGCCGTAGATCGTCATCGCGCGGATCTCGACCTCTTCGGCGGAGCCCGCCGGGAGCTCCTCGCCGCGCGCGAGCTTGGCTTCCAGCGCGGGCGCGTAGCGCAGCACGCCCAGCGCCTCGAGCACCTGGGGCACCTTGTAGTCGGCGAAGGCGGTCAGGCGATCGATGTCGTGGAAGGCGCCGGGGCCCTGGCCGCCGAAGGCGCCCCACAGATCGGCGGGCAGGATCTGGGCGCGCTTGTAGATCCGGATCGGGCGCCCTTCATACATGCTCACGTCTTCGAAGTTCGGGAACTCGGCGGGCAAGGCGGCCGCCAGCGTGACGGCGCTGCCGCCGCAGGCCGCGATCAGGCGGGTGAAGTCGCCCTGCCAGCGCGCGAGCAGCCCGCGGCCGACCTCATGCAGGTGGGCCAGGCGGGCCTCGAAGAGCGGGATCTGGTTGCGGCCGCGCAGCACATGCGCGAGCGTCGCGGCCGGGCAATCGGCCATGAAGGCCGCGTCGTGGATCGGCAGGCCCTCCTCGACCGCCCGCTTGAGCGCCGCGGCGAGCGCCCAGTAGCCGCGCAGCGACTGGCCGGCGTAGTCGAGGCCCCAGCGGTCGGCCGGCTCATGGGTCCAAAAGGAGAAATTCAGCGCATCGAGCACGAGCAGCCAGTTCGCCGTGCGCCAGCTTCCGTCGGTGAAGTGCAGCTCGGCGTTCCAGGCAGGCACCGGCAGCGCGCGGGCCTGGATCTCGCCCGCGGCACGCGCGAGCGCCGCCTCGTCGATGGCGACGTGCCGGGCGCGGGCCGCGACGAAGCGCGCGTCCGCGAGCACTCCCAGGTCCTGCCGCGGCTCGACGGCCATCTGCTCCTCCTGCTCGGTCGCCGGGCATCATAGCATGCCAGGCCCGCCTTTCAGGCCCGGCCCGGCGGGCTGGGGAGAGGGGCTGGGGAGAGGGGCCGGGGAGAGGGGCTGGGGAGAGGGGCTGGGGAGAGGGGCTGGGGAGAGGGGCTGGATACGCGCGGGCAAACTGGGTATGTTGCAGTGGTATCCAACTCGAAAAGGTGTCCCCGTTGCCGTTGACGCTCGATCCGGCCCCGCCGGCCCTCGCGGCGCGCCAAGCCCCCTTCACGCAGGCGGAGCTGGCGGCCTTCAAGGCGACCGTCGGCCCCCTGGTCGGCGTGGACCTCGAGGCCTACAAGCCCCGCCAGATGGAGCGAAGGATCACGGCGCTGCTGTACCGCTCGAATGCCCGCTCGCTCGACGAGCTGCACGCCCAGATCCAGGCCAGCCCCGAGCGCCTCGCGGCGTTCGTCGACGGCCTGACGATCAACGTGAGCGAGTTCCTGCGCAACCCCGAGAAGTTCCAGGAGCTCGGCGAACACGTGTTGCCCGAGCTGCTCGCGCGCCACGAGCGGCTGCGCATCTGGAGCGCCGGCTGCTCGATGGGCGCCGAGCTCTACAGCATCGGCATGTGGCTCGAACAGCTCGGCGCGCTCGCGCGCTGCGAGCTGATCGGCACCGACCTCGACCGCGCGATCCTCGCGCGCGCCGAGGCCGGCCTCTACGGCGCCCACGAGCTCCAGGGCGTGCCCGCGGAATGGCGCGAGCGCTATTTCCAGCCGGCAGGCGGGCAATTCCGCTTCCAGGGCGAGCCGATCCGCGCGCGCGCGCGCTTCGAGGCCCACAACCTGCTCGCCGATCCGCCGCTCGCGGGCTGCCACCTGATCCTCTGCCGCAACGTGGTGATCTACCTCAACGAGGCGAGCAAGCAGAAGCTCTACCGCGCTTTCGCAGCCTCGCTCGAGCCGGGCGGCGTGCTCTTCGTCGGCAACACGGAGCGCATCTTCGGCCACCGCGAGCTCGGCTTCGAGGCCTTCGCGCCGTTCTTCTACCGCAAGCCCATGCTCGCCGTACCGGGGAAAGAGGCTTGACGGTGGAGTCGTCGTATTACCTGAGCCTGTTCCTCGACGAGGGCCGCGAGAAGCTGCACCAGGTCGGACACCTGCTCGTCGAGCTCGAGGCGGCACCTACGGACGGCGAGCGGATCGCGCAGGTCTTCCGCGAGATCCACTCGTTCAAGGGCAACGCCGACACGATGGGCTTCTCCGACCTCGCGGGCCTCGCCCACGAGATGGAGGAGGTGCTCGACGGCCTGCGCGCCGGCCTGGTCGCGGGCGACGCACCGCTCATGCGCCTGCTCGGCCGCGGCCTGGTCGCGCTTGAGACGCGCCTCGCGGAGGTCGAGGCCAGCCAGGCGGGCGCGATCCCGGCGAGCCTGTTGGCCGAGCTTCAGGCCGTCGCGAGCCGCATCGAGTGGCCGGCGAACCGCGAGCCCGAGCCCCCCGCCGAGCATGGCCCCGAGTTCGGCGTGCGCGTCTCGGCGACGTCGCGCACCTGGCGCGTCGAGATCACGCTCGACGCCGGCTGCTTCATCAAGGGCACGCGCGCCTTCATGATCACGACGGCGCTCGAGATGCAGGGCGCGGTCCTCGACATCACGCCCTCGCTCGAGGAGCTCGACTGGCCCGAGGCCGGCAACACCTTCCAGGTGCTGCTCATGTCGGATGTCGAGCCGGCCGCCATCCGCCAGGGCCTCGCCGACATCGGCGAGATCGAGCGCGTCGAGATCGGCGAGCACCAGACGACCCGCCAGGCCGCCGCCCAGCCGGCGCTCGAGCTGGGCGCGCCCGCGCGCGAGCGCCTCGCGCACGGGCGCGCGGCGGGCGCCCAGACCCTGCTCGTCGCGACCACCTTCATGCCCGGCTGCCGCATGCCGGGCGCCCGCGCGGCGCTCGCCCTGAATGCGCTGGCGGCCGTCGCCGAGGTGATCGCCCGGGCGCCCGAGCCCGCGAGCATGCCCGACGACGGCACGGCCCAGGCGTTCCAGGTGCTCGTTTCGGCCAGCTGCCCGCCCGACGCCCTGCGCGACGCGCTCTACGCCGTGGGCGAGGTGCTGACGGTGAGCATCGAGGCCTACGAGCCGTGCGAGCTCGAGGCCGTGGTGCCGGCCAGCGAGCCTGCCGCGTTGCCGCCCGGCGTGGCCGCCTTCCCGGAGCCCGGCCAGAACGAGCCCACCGGCGAGCTGGCCGCCGGCCGGCGGGCGCGCACGCTGCGCATCGGCGCGGACCGCCTGGATGACCTCACCGCGTTGGCTGAGCGGCTCTTCGAGGCCAACGCCCGCGTCGCCAGGCTCGCGCTCGCGCGCGACCACGCGAGCGGCCCGCTCGCCGAGGCGGCGACCGGGGCGGCCGAGCTCGCCGGGGCCCTGCTCGATGAGCTCAGCCGCCTGCGGATCGTGCCGATGGAGACCGTCTTCGGCCGCTTCCCGCGCATGGTGCGCGAGCTGGCCCACGAGCTCGGCAAGCAGGTGAACGTGCAGGTGCTGGGCGCCGAGCTCGAGATCGACCGCGCGCTGGCCGACGAGCTCACCGATCTGATCGTGCACCTGTTGCGCAACGCCGTCGACCACGGGCTCGAGACGCCCAGCGAGCGCCATGCCGCGGGCAAGGGCGCGGTCGGCACGCTGCAGCTCGCGGCCCGCCGCGAGGCTGGCCAGGTGGTGCTCACGGTGACCGACGACGGCCGCGGCATCGACCCGCGCACGCTCGCCGCCGCCGCCGTGCGCAAGGGCCGCTTCACGGCCGCCGAGATCGCGCGGCTCGACGAGCAGGCCTTGCTCGAGCTGATCTTCGACGCGGGCTTCTCCACCACCGAGGTGACCACGCGCGTCTCCGGCCGGGGCGTGGGCCTCGACGCCGTGAAGAGCAAGGCCGAGGCGCTGGGCGGCCGGCTGACCGTCGAATCGACCGTCGGCCGCGGCACGATCTTCCAGCTGCGCTTCACCGCCCGCGAAAGCCATGCGGCGCGCCCCGACGAGCGCGTGGGCGCCTAGGAACCCTCGTCAGGCAGGCGCTGGAACACCGTCCAACCGCGGGTTCTGCCGATCTGTGGATTGAGCTTTGGGGCCGATTCGGGTACAAGAAGGGTGGATCCGCGCATACGGAGGCGGCTCCACTCGTCGATGGGGAGATGCTCGAGGTGCGCGACAACGAACCGAACTGGGGCCTGGCCTTCGGCAGCGGCTCTTTTCTGATCGTTTGGTGCCTGGGCTTCGTGGCCGACGTGCCGTTCGAGACGCTGCTCATGCGCGCGACCGTCGGCGCCGTGCTCGGCACGCTGCTCGGCGTCGTGGTCGGCTACACGATCAGCGGCCTGCGGGCGCTGCGCGAGGATCTCGACAAGGGCTCGCGCGTCGACTTCACGGTCGGCGAGGATGAGCCGCTGCTGCCGCCCAAGCCCGAACCAGCCCCGACGCCTGCCAGCGAGGTGCGCGAGCAACTCGTGCCGCAGGCCGAGGCCTCGCCCGATCCGTTCCAGCCGATCGACTACAAGAGCGCCGCCAAGCAGGTCCAGTCAGTGGTCCAGGAGCAAGCCACCTCAACCTAGCCCGGCCCGGCCGCCAGCGTCGGCCGCGTCCAGACCCGAACAGGAGAACCCTTGGTGACCCAGACCAGCGCCGACCTATGGCAGAAGTACACGCAGCAGCCCGATCCCGCCACGCGCGAGAAGCTGATCCTCGAGTACATGCCGCTG
This sequence comes from Candidatus Sericytochromatia bacterium, assembly GCA_036675505.1. Lineage (GTDB taxonomy): Bacteria > Cyanobacteriota > Sericytochromatia > S15B-MN24 > JAQBPE01 > JAKFEW01. The sequence continues at coordinate 1,937 of JAKFEW010000152.1, read as the reverse complement.
GTGAAGTACGTCGTCGGCCGCCTGGCGGTCACGCTGCCCCCCACGGTCGACGCCGAGGACCTGATGGGCTACGGCGTGATGGGCCTGATCATGGCCATCGAGCGCTTCATGCCTGAGAAGGGCTACAAGTTCGAGACCTTCGCCGTGAGCCGCATCCGCGGCGCGATCATCGACGAGCTGCGCGCCCAGGACTGGCTGCCGCGCTCGGTGCGCCAGAAGGCCAAGGAGATGGAAGGCCAGATCCGCAACCTCGAGCACCAGCTCGGCCGCACGGCGACCGACCAGGAGCTCGCCAGGCAGCTCGGCGTGACGGTCGAGGACCTGCCCAAGAGCCTGGCCGAGGTCACAGCGCCGGTGCTCTCGCTCGACGACCTCGTCTCGCTGAGCGACGACGGCCAGAAGGTCAGCTGGCTCGACACGCTGCCCGACGACCGCCTCGGCCCCTCGGCCCAGCTCGACCAGGAAGCGATGGTCGAGGTGCTCGGCCAGGCGATCGACCTGCTGCCCGAGCGCGAGCGCCTGCTGGTCAGCCTCTATTACCACGAAGGCCTGACGCTCAAGGAAATTGGCGCTGTGCTCAGCGTGACCGAGAGCCGCGTCTGCCAGCTGCATGCCCAGGCGATGGGCCGGCTGCGCACCAAGATCAACCAGCTGACCGCCTGAGAGCCCGATGCCGACCGAAACGTCCCCCACCGGCACCCAGCACCAGTTCGGCTACGAGTGGGACCTCTACCCCGAGATCCTGCCGATCCACCAGGAGCAGTTCCGCCGCTGGATCGCGCCTTTCGAGGAGCGCGGCTTCGCAGGCAAGACCTTCGTGGACGGCGGCTGCGGCATGGGCCGCAACGCGCACTGGGCCATGCAGGCCGGCGCCACCGGCGGGCTCGCGCTCGACTACGACGAGCGCACGCTGGCTCAGGCGCGCCGCAACCTGGCCCAGTACCCGGGCCTCGAGGTGCGCCACCAGTCGCTCTACGACCTCGACGAGCCTGCACGCTTCGACATCGCCTTCTCGATCGGCGTGGTCCAGCACCTGGCCCAGCCGCGCAAGGCCGTCGAGAACCTCGTGCGCGCGCTCAAGCCGGGCGGCACGCTGATCCTCTGGGTCTACGCCAAGGAGGGCAACGAGCGCTACCTCGCGATCGTCGACCCGCTGCGCAAGCACCTGACCTCGCACATGCCGCACGGGCTTTTGCGCGGGTTCTCGCGCCTGCTCGCGCTGCCGCTCTGGGCCTATGTGAGGCTGCCGCACAAGAAGGACTACCTGTTGCTCCTGCGCGCGATGGACCTGCGCTCGCTCGAGCTGATCGTGCTCGACCAGCTGATCCCCTCGATCGCGGCCTACTGGACGCGCGCCGAGGTCGAGGCGCTGGTGGCCGGGCTGCCGCTCGAACACGTGCGGCTCGCCCACACGAACGGCATGTCCTGGACGCTGGTGGCCGAGAAGCGCGCAGGCGAGCCGGGGTGAGCCGCCCGCTGGCGCTCGCGCTGGGCGCCTGCCTCACAGCCCTGGCCGTGCCCCAGGCCGCGGACGCGGACGCGGCCGACGCGCTCGCGCTGGCCCAGGCCCTGCGCTTGCCGCCCGCGGCCATGCGCCGGGTCGAGGCGCACGCGCGGCTGGTCGACGCGCTCGCCGCGGGGCCGCCACCCGCCACCCACGCGGCCTGCGACCTGCTCGCCTCGGCGGACGCGCTGCGCGCCGGGCTGTTCGACACGCTCGCGCCGCGGCTCGCCGAGGCGAGCCGCGACGAGCGGCACCTGAGCCGCGAGCTGCTCAAGGGCCTGGCCCGCGCCCTGCCCGGCGTCGGCGCGCGCCTGCCTGCGGCCGTCGACGCGCCGCTCGAGGCCGGCGTCGATTACGCGGCTTTGGCCCAGGCGCTGCCCGCCAAGGCCGCCGGACGGGCGCTGCTGCTGGTCGCGGGCGGCCTGCGCGACCC
>JAKFEW010000150.1:0-22351 GCA_036675505.1 Candidatus Sericytochromatia bacterium | reverse complement strand
GCGATCCAAAATCATCGCGTCGGGTTGCCTCCGCCTTCCCTCGTACCGGCCTGAACCGCCACGCTACGCCACTCCCCTGACATCACGCCGCCGCGAACGCTCGCGGTGGGCCTGAACGCTTACGCTTCCTTTTGCGGAATTCCGGTCGTCTTATCGATGGAGCCACCGGAAAATCCGTCAATAAAAGGAACAGTCGGGATCGAGTCATCAGACATTAAGAGTATCGCCGCCTCGTTAGGTAAAATTGAGAGGGATCAAACCCAGGCAATAGATGCTAGAGCCAAGAAGATCTTAATTGAGATAAAGGACATTAATCGAAAGCTGCAGGAGATTGAAAATTCTCTCTCTGAATAATAAACTTCCGTCTGGAGTTCCGCAGCGGTCGTAATTAGAATTGAGCCTCGAAGGCGAATGCAGACGCGCTTCGGGCTGGATTTCCACAACTAGAAATGGGCCTCGACCGCGCCATCACCGTCTCCCGGTGGCCCACACGGAGTGACCCTCACAGCATGCCCAGCCAGCGCCTCGGCCGCCAGGTCGACGCCCAGCAACTCCTGCGCCGACCCCACCCGCGCATTGGGCGTCCACCCCACCATCAAGTAATCCCGCGCCCGCGTAAACACCACATACAACAAACACGCCTCATCCACAGCCGCCCCCGCGTCCGCCTCCGCCTGCCCCAACCGCACCCGCAAGTCCCCCACCTCCGGATGCGGCGGCACAAACCGCAACCGACTCCGCCCGAACAACCCGGCGCCCAGAAACGCGTCAGCATCCGCCGGCCAGCTCACCTCACATCGCGCAGGCCGCGCCCCCACGTCGAAAGGCATCCGCGGCACCAGCACAATCGGGAACTCCAGCCCCTTCGCCCGGTGCATCGTCAGCAGCTGAACCGCCTCCCCACCGCGCCGGGCCACCAGGGGCTGGACGTCATCGTCGCTATCCGGCACGCCCGCGAGCCAGGCCACGAAGTCCTCCAACGTCGCGCCCGACAAGCCCGCCATCCCGAGCGCGCGCGTCCCCATGCCTTCAATCCGCGCAGCCAGCTCGACCAGCTTGGTCACGTTCGCCTGGCGCTGCACCGCATCCGGCTTGCTCGCCAGCACAAGCTCCGCATCGATCGCCCCGAGCGCCGCCCGCACCCCAGCGGTCAGCGGCGGCCGACGAACCTGCCGCGACGCCGTCCGCCAGGCCTCGCGGAACCGCCGCAGCGTCATCCGCGCCAAAGGCTCAGCCACAGCCGCCTCGATTGCCCCCCACGCCCCATCGTCCATCAACGACTCGACCGGCGCCCGGAACAGCCCCGCCAGCGCCAGCGCGCCCAGCTCCTCCGCGCCCAGTCCGAAGTACTCCGAGCACAGCACCGTCGCGAGCGCCGCCGAGTCGTGCGGGTTCGCCAGGCAGCGCAGCCACGCGATCGCCCCCCGCACCTCCGCCCGCGCGCTCCACCCACCCAGCTCCCGGTCGAACGGAATCCCCGCCGCCGAAAGCGCGGCCGCCCACTCGTCGAGCTGGTCGCCACGCCGCTCGAGGATCGCGACATCACCCCAGCGCGCCGCCCGCAGCGCACCCGAATCCCGGTCCACGATCCGCCGACCGCCCGCCACCAGCTCGCGCAGCCGCCCGACGATCATCTCGGGCTTCGGATAAAACGCCTTGTTCTGCATCAGCAGCTCGACACAAGGCCCCGCGTCGCCACCCGCCACCGCGTCCCGCGCGGGCGTCACGGGCTCGAAGGCCAGACCGAGCCGGGCGAAGACCGGCGCGAACAGGTCGTTGCAGAAGGCCACCAGCTCCGGGCGGCTGCGCCAATTGCGATCGAGCGTATGCGGGGCGCGCGCCTCGGCGTGGGCGCGGGCGAGCAACGCGCCCATCAGGCGGGAATCCGCGTCGCGCCAGCCGTAGATCGCCTGCTTGAGGTCGCCCACGTACGACACCTGGCAGCCGTGCTCCCTGAGGCTCTCCGCCAGGCGGAACTGCAGCGGGCTGGTGTCCTGGAACTCGTCGACCAGCAGGTAGGGCATCTCGGCGGCCACCACCGCCGCGAGCGGCACCCCGCCGGCGTCGCGCTCCAGCAGCTCGAGCGCCCGCGCGATCTGGTCCGAGAAGTCCAGACAGCCGAGCGCCGCCTTGCGCGCGCCGTAATCGGCCGCCGCGGCCCCGGCGAGGGTGTAGACGGCTTCCGACGTCGCCTGCAGGTACGCGAGCGACAGGGGGTGCGCCCGCAGCCATGCGCCCGCCGCCGCGCGCATCGGCGCCACCAGCGGCTCGACGCGCTTGGTGGCCTTCTTCAACTTGGCCGCCAGCGCCGCGGCCTTGCGCAGCTCGCCGCGGCCGAGCGCGCGGAGGGCTTCGTCGAAGCCGGCCACCACGGGCGCGTCGGTCTTCAAGCCGCCCGTGCGCGGCAGCAACGCGTCCAGCTCGCCGAACGCGGCGCGCAGGGTGGCGTCGAGGGCCTGCGCGTCGCCCGCTGGGCCGAAGGCCTCGGCGAGCATCGCGGCGTTGAGGTGGGCCTGGTGGGCGAGGCCCTGGGCGTCCAGGCGCAGCGAGCGCGATTTCTCGAGCAGGCCGAAGATCGTCTGGCGCACCTCGTCGGCCGTCCGCACGCCGAGCGCCTCCTTGAGGTGCACCACGCGCTCGGCGTGCGCCGGGTCTTCGAGCGCGTGGTTCAGCGCCTGCGCGCGCAGGCCCGCGGCACCGGCCTCGTCGAGCGTCTCGACAGCGGCGCCCAGGCCCATCACGAGGGCGTAGCGCTTCACCAACCCGAGGGCGAAGCCGTTGATCGTGGTGATCGCCGCGCCGGCCACCTCGTCCGCCGCGGGGTGGCCGATCGCCTTCAGCGCCGCCGCGATGCGCGCCCGCAGCTCGGCGGCGGCCGCCTCGGTGAAGGTGATGACGCCGATCTGGTCGAGGCTCGCGCCCTCGTCGACCAGCAGCGATTTCACGCGCTCGACGATCCAGTAGGTCTTGCCCGTGCCGGCGCTCGCCGTGACGAGCGCGGGCGGTGATACGGCGGCTCTCTCCGTCATCGGCCACGCTCCCGTTTGCTGCGGCAGAGCAGGTCGTGCTCGCAATAGGTGCACGGGTGCGCCTTCGCGCCCGCCAGGGCCGCCGCCCGCTCCTCGGTGACCGGCTCGACGAGCCCCGCGTTCACGCGGCCCAGGGCCTCGGCCACCGCCGCGCGGAAATCGGTTTCAACCTTCTCCAGCGTCTCCGCCGGCGACACGCCCGCGCGCAACGGCGGGAGGTCGGCGCCCTCGGCCAGCACCACGTCCATCTCGGTGCGGCGCCCGGTCAAGGTGAGGTAGGCGAAGGCGGCCGGGCGGCCGAAGCCGAGCTCGGCGACCGCCCAGCTGTAGAGCGCGACCTGCGCGCCGAGCCCCGCGGCGCGCTGGGCGCGGAACTTGGCGACGTCGCCGGACTTGAAGTCGATCGCGATCGGCGCGCCGTCGCGCAGCATGATCCGGTCGATCACGCCGCGCACGCGGAGGACGTCTTTCCCTTCGTCATCGAGCGGGAAAGTCGCGGGGTGGCGGGCATCCCCGCCGAACCACCACTCGGACCGGCCGCCCACCACGCCGAGCTCGGCGGCCAGCGCAGCGTAGCGCTGCACGAAGGCTTCCAGGTCTTTGCGCAGGGTCTCGATTTCGAGGCGGTGATGGGCCGGCGCGATGCCCGGATAGCCGTCCCGCAGCGTGCGCGCCAGCATCGGCCCGACCTGCGCGGGGGCGAGCGCGGCGTCGGGGGTGTCCGTCAGCAGCCCCTCCATCACCGCGTGCGCGATCTGGCCCGCCGTCGCCGGGTTCCAGGCCAGGGCCCGGGCGGGCGGGCGCGCTTCGAGCCGCAGCAGGGACGTCGCGTAGAACGCGAAAGGGCAGGCGAGCAGGGTGTCCAGCGCCGAGGGCGAGAGCGGGCGGCTCAACCCCGCCACCACCGCGGGGGCGAGGCGGAAGGTCGGGGGTGGCGCGAAGCAGGCGGCCGTCCAGCCGGCCTCGCCCTGGGCGGCGAGCGCTGCGAGGCCGGGCAGCAGTTGCCCCGCGCCGAGCGCGCGGGCGGCAGCCCGGCGCCATTCGGGCCCGGTCAGGGGGGCCTCCGGGGCCGGCTCGTCGGGCTTGATCGTGACCAGGCCGAGCAGCGGCGAGGGCCGCAGCGGCTCGCCGGCGGCGCCGCGCTCGGGGACGGCGAGCGTCACGTCGGGGGCGATGTCGAGCAGGCGCCAGATGTTGCGCATCTCGTAGGCCGCCCGCAGCGCCGGCGACGGGAAGAACCGTCCGGCCGCGGCGAGCGCTGCCAGCTCGCTCGCGCCGAGCAGCGGCAGGTGGCTGCGCAGCGAGGGGAAGCGGCCGTCGACGAAGCCGAGGATCAGCAGGTCGGAGGCGGCGAGCGGCGCGTAGGGGCCGGTGGTGAGGATCGCGAGCACCTCGCCGGGCGGCCGCAGGTAGCGCGGCGCGAGCTCGCCCAGGCGCTCGATCGCCACCGGCAGCTCGGCCGGCGAGCCATGGGCGCCCATCAGCTCGATGTAGGCGCGCAGCGCGTCCTGGCAGGCGAGCTGGATGGTGGGGTCGGCGTAGGGCGCCCAGTCGGCCCAGAAGCGCTCGAGCTCGTCCAGCAGCGGCTGAGCCTGGTCGACCAGGCGCGCGAGCGCGGGCGCGACCCGCTGGCGAATCTCCTCGGGCAGGGCCGAGGCTGCGAGCTTGTCGTGCACGACCGCCCAGGTGGCCGGCAAGGTCTCGTAGAGGTGGTCGGCGAAGGCGGCGCCGGCCGCGCCTTCCAGCGCGTGGGTGCTGCGCAGCAGGGTGACCAGGTCGATCATGTCGACGTGGCCCGTGCGGGCGCGGGCGTAGGCGCGCAGGGCCTGGAACGGCTCGGTGGCGGCGAGCGGCAGGTGCCGGCCGACGCTGACCGGGATGTCCGCCGCGCGGAACGCCGCTTCCAGCGCGGCCTCGTAGCCCTGGCCCGCCGGCGCCATCACGACGAGCGCGCCGAGCCGGGCGCCGGCCTGGACCTTCTCGCGGGCCCAGGTCACGGCGAGCGCGGCCTCGGAGGAAAGGTCGCGCGGATGCCGGACCCTGACGGCGGGCTTCGGCGCTTCGGCGGCGTCCGCCGGCAGCTGCACCGCGGTTCGTCCTGGCAGGGCGAGCCAGGGCGGCAGCAGCACGTCGACGAGCTGGTCGGCCAGGCCTGTGAGGACCTCGAGGCGCACCGGATCGAGGGTGTCGATGCCGTCGACGATCAGGCGGACGGGCAGGCCGGGGGCGCGCGCGTCGCGCAGCGCGTCCGCGACGGCCGCCCAGCGCATGGTCGGGGTCGCGAGGCCGCGGGCGCGGAGGTCCGTGACCACTGCATCTTTCAGCGCGTACAGCAGGGCCAGGTTGGTGCGCACCAGGGCCATGCGGCCTGTCGTGTCGGGTGGGGCGTCATGGCGGTAGCCGTATTCGAGCGCAGTCTCGACCGATGGCAGCAGGGCTTCGGCCACCCCCAGCGGATCGGTCGCCACCGCCGCGCCGACGCCCGGCGGCAAGGTGCCGGCTGTGGCGGCGGCGCGGAGCGCGTGCAGCAGGGCGCCCAGCACGTCGGCGCGGCGGGCGGCGCGGGGCGACGGCAGGAGCAGGCGTGACTCGAGGGTGTCGAGCGCGGCCTCCCAGTCGCGGCAGGCCACCACGGCGGCGGGGGTGGCTGTGGTCAGGGCTTCGCGGTACCAGGCGAGCAGGGCGACGGGCGCGATGATCCAGGTCTCGCTGTCCAGCCTGGCTGCGGCCGCCGTGCGCACGGCGAAGGCCCGGAACTGGCGTTCGTGGACGAGCGTCCATTCGGCTGGAGATGAATTGGCGGGCAGTATGGTCATTCTATCGGGGATCACCGGCGGCGAACGAGTGGGGGCATACCCCGTCAGGTCGCTTCGCTATCGCCGACGCGAGGCGACAGGGGCCTTCCGAGCTTGCGGAGTTCCGCAACGGGCGTCGCGTGATTCAGAAGCTTCCCGGCGCCAGGCGCTTGACCTGCTTGTGGTCTTCGTCGGCCACGTACAGCGCGCCGGCGGCGTCGAAGGCGAGGTAGCTCGGCAAGGACAGGCCGTCGTCCACGCCGTCGCCGGTAAGGACGCGGCCGCCCGGTCCGGCCACGATGGCGAGCGCCCGCGTCACCGGATCGAAGCGGCGGATGCGGTTGCCGGCGGGGTCGCTGACGAGCACGCGGCCGGTCGCGTCGAGCGCGAGGTGCCCGGCGGAGAGCGCGGCGTCGGCCACGAGCTCGGTCGCGCCGGTGGCGGCCTCCCAGCGCACCAGCGCGCCGCCGGGCGGCTCGCCCGCGTACGCCACGCGCAGCGCGAGGAGCCGGCTCGCGCCGTCGACGGCGACGGCCATGAGCTCGCGGCGGCTGTCCAGCGGCTCCTCGTACAACACCTCGAGGGCGCCGTTCGCCGGGCCTCCGGCGGGCGACGGGGCCCCTGCCCCCTCCAGGCCGACGCGGACCAGCCGCTTGCCGCGCTGCCACATCTGCTCCGGCTGGATGGGGTCGGGGACGTCCACGACGCCGACCGCGTACAGGGCCCCATCCGGGCCGAACGCCAGGTCCCGCAGCCGATGGCCGGAGCCGACGCGGAACACGCTCGAGATCGTGCCGTCGGGGGCGATGCGCCGCAAGCGCTGGCCGAGCTCCTCGAGCACGAACAGGGTGCCGTCGCGCGCCAGGGCCAGGCTCGTCGGGAAGAACAGGTCGGCCGCCGCGGCCGGTCCGCCGTCGCCCTTGCCGACGTCGAACGGCGCCTCGCCATCCTGGCCCGCCACCAGGGAGACCTTGCCGTCCGCGGTGACGCGCAAGACCCGCTGGGCGTCCGCGTCGGCGATGTAGATCGCGCCATCCGGCGCAGGCGCGATGCCCGCGGGCTCGCCCAGGCTCAGGTCGCTGGCGTCGGCTCCCACCTGCCCGCCGTTCAAGATGCCCGCCACGGGCTCGAGCTTGCCCGGCGACGCCCGGTAGACTTGCTGGTCGAAGGCCACGTAGATCGCGCCGTCCGGCGCGAGCGTCGCGCCGTAGTCATTCAGGCTCATGCCGACGGGCGGGTCATCGGCGCCGAACGTCAGATCGAGCGGCACGCCCCCGGCCGGCCAGACCCGCAGCCCCTGCAGCAGAACCCCGAGGAAGACGTGGCCACGTGCGTCGGCCGTGGCGCTTTCGATCTCGCCCGCCTGACCCACCGGCCCGTCGATCGCGACGACGGGCTCGAACGTCCGTGTATCCACGTCGAGCCGGACGATCCCGGTCTCCGTCTCCGCCAGGATGCGACCCAGCGGGTCGCGTCCCAACACCTCGCGCACCGCGCGGCCTGCCGCATCGTCGTACCCGTCGAGCCGGCGCGGCGTCGCGCCCGCGGCCACCTCCCAGCGCTCCAACGGCTCGCCGTTGCCGCCGCGGAAGGCCCAGGCCCCGTCCGCCGGCCCGGCCACGGCGCCCGCGATCCCCTCCGCCTCCCAGAGCTGGCGCAGCGTCCCGTCGCCGTCGACGCGCAGCAGGCGATCGGGTGCGGGCCGCCCGACACCCGCTTGCCGGCTCTCGACGAACAGCAGGCGCCCCGCGGCATCCAGCCCCAGCATGTCGGGGTAGTCCAGCCCCGCGTCGGCGGCGCGCACGCCATCGAGCGCCCCTGCGCCCGGCGTACCGACGCCCGCGAGGGTCGCAAGCCGGCCGTCCGGCCGCAAGCGCCAGATGCGATGCTGGTACGCGCTGTTGATGAACAGCCCGCCGTCCGGGGCCGCGAGCACGCCTTCCACCTGCCCCAGGCTCACCTCCAGCGCCGGCCGGCCGCTGCCCATGTCGGCCTGACCGGCGGCCACCAACAGCTCGCGCACGTGCTCCATCTGGGCGTCGAAGGTCGGATCGTCCGTGCGCAGACGGGTCACGGCTTCCACCGCGCGGGCGGGCGAGATGACCACCGGCACGGCCACCCGCCCGCCGGCGAACGCGGCGGCCGCCTTGGCGCGCGTCTCCGCCTCGACGTCCGCGGGCAACTTGTCCAACGTGGCCTGCGGATCGGCCTGCAGGCGCACGAACCGCTCCTGGATGTAGGTCGTGACCAGCGTGCTGAACAGCTCGACCTCGACCTCGCGCCGGGCCTCGCCACCGGCCGGCACCACGGCCTGCAGGAACCCCCGCGCGCCGGGCAGCTCCACCCGCAGGATCGCGTGACGCGCCGGCACGAAGCCGTCGAATCGTACGGTCCCGTCGGCAGCCGTCCGGCCTTCCAGCGGCTGGCCGTCGGGACCCGTGAGCGGCCGACCGCCGGCGTCGAGCACGACCACCCGCGCGTCCGGCACGGGGACCTGGGCCAAAGGCGCCGCTTGCAACCGGTAGCCTGCGCCGTTGTTGGAGACGATCGCGCCGCCCTTGTCGGAGATCAAGGAGGCCGGCGCCTTGACCTTGCCGATCAGCCCGGCGCCGTTGTTGCTGATGATCGCGCCGCCGTTGCCGCCGGCGATCGGCAAGGCCGGTGACGATGGCGGCGCCACCGGCAGGCCCGCGGACGCGCCGGGCGCCGGCGTGGCGCCGGCCGTGGTCGAAGCGCGGATGCCCGTCGGCCTCGCCGCGCGCGGGGGGCTGCCGCCCGTGACGGGGGGGGCCGCGCAGGCCGCGATCAGGCCCACGACGCCGACTGCCAACCGCCAGGACCCGCGCTTGCTCATGGTATTTCACATACCCGAGGAGCGCATAAAGGGAATCCGGAAAGTCCTCCGCGCAGCCGGCGCAGGGGCCAGAGGCCCGCATCCTGAAGGCTGGCCCGGCGCGAACGAGGTCGCGGCGTGGGTGCGCGAGGGGCATCCGGCCTGGCAGCTGGCGGAAGGTCCGGCACGAGGACCGCTACACGGGCGAGGGCTACCACTTCGAGCTGACCGAGTCGGTCGTCGCGACCGGCCCAATGGGCTTCGTGACCTGAGCGTCCGCAACGGCGTGCTGAACACGATCGACATCGCAGGCACATTAACGTCTGGTTAATTGTATTTACTCACCCAGTCGTTCAATCTACAATTGTTCGCAACAGGAGGGAGTTTCGAGCATTGACTGAGGAACGCCCTTCCACGGGTGACGCCCCGAAGCGCAAAGCGATCAAGCATGCCTACGAGAAAAAGACGGGGAAACTGCATGCCGATGGACGCCTGTCGACACCACCCGACCGAGGAGCTGATGGAGCTCGACGACGGCACGCGTATTTGCATCGCGTGCCATGCGGCTCTGGCGGATGAGCGCTATCTCCACAACGAAGCGCCGCCGACGCGGGAAGGTAGCTTCCTGGTCGTACCCGTAGAGGCCGACTACGGCGCCCCGGCAGACGCGCTCAAGCCCGTGACGCTCCGATTCTCGATCCGCGATCGAGAGCGCGCCAAGGTGCTCGCGAAGGCGCAGGGCATCGGGAGCTATCAAAGCTACATCAAGCAACTCATCGCCGAGGGCCTGGACCGAGATGAAAAGCGTCTCTTCGCCAAGAAAGTCGGCGACGCGACTCATGACACGAAGGCGTGTGCCGGCAAGGCGAGCACCAGTCGCAAGGCGGCCAAATAAGGGACCTGCCCACGACGGGCAAAGGCGGCTGGTGGTGGACCTCGTCGGCCAGTACCCCCGTCGTGCGTCTTTTGCACGGCACGCCTGAGAGTCGCGCCGACGCAGGCCGACGCGTACAATGTCCACCTGACCCTCCCCAGGATTGAAGAAGCTTCGGAGCCACGCCATGGCCATCCTCGGAACCAGGGAACGCCCCGCCGTCATCCGCGTCCAGGAGCCGCGGCGCTCCGACGCCGTCATGCGCATCTGCAAAGCCCGCGGCTGGCAAGTGATCGTCGGCGTCGAGCCCGACAAGCCTGAAGACCTGACGGACCTGGCCTACCTGCTGGCGGCCGAGCACAAGCTGCCGAAGGTCGGGCGCAACGACCCGTGCCCCTGCGGCAGCGGCCGGAAGTTCAAGAAGTGCTGCGAGGCCCTGCCTTCGCCCGCGGCGCGCCTGGTGGATGCGGCGGTCGCGCAGCTCGCGCAGGCGCCGGGCCTGCTCGAGCTCGTAGGGCCTTTCGACGAGCCGACGTTCCCGCTGGCGTCGGACCTCGAGGCGCTCTGGGCCTGGCAGGAGCGCCAGCCCTGGCAGGCCGCCGAGTGGGCGCGGGCCCACGACGAGTTCCTCGGCGACGTCCAGGTGCCGCGCGACCCGGAGCGGCAGCTGGCGCTCGCCGAAATCTTCGCGGACTGGTTCCTGCTGGATCGCCCCCTTTCGGCGGCCTGCGGGCCCCACGCCGGTCAGACGCCCGCCGCCGCGTGGCGCCCCGACTCGGCGCTCGCCGGCACCCAGTTCGCGGCCTTCGTCGTGGTGGCCGCGGGACCGGAAGGGGTGACGGTGCGCCGCCCCGGAGAGGGCGCAGACGAATACCGCCTGAGCGAGCCCCCGGAAGTCTCGGTCGCGCCCGGCGACCTCCTGGTCGGCCGGCTGTACCCCTGGAACGGCGTCTGGCTGACGGGCTCGTACACCTCGGTGCTGAGCCCGGTGGACGAGAAAGGGTTCGATCCCGACGAGCTCGAGAGCCTCACGGCGATCGCCGACGCGCGCGGCTACGCCGAGACCCTCGGCGTGTATGGCGTCGATTGAACGTCCGAGGCCCGATTCTCCTAACGCCGCCGCGGCTGGCACGTGCGCACGTGCCGCTCGTGCTCCTCGCGCCTGACCCTGCCGCCGCAGAAGGGACAGGGCACCCGCGTGACCTCGGGCTCCCGGCCGTCCGGCAGCTTGCCGTGCACCTCGCGGCAATGCGCGGCGAGGAAGGCCGTCCGCACCTGCGCGTGGCAAAACGGGCAGGCCTGGGTGTCCCCGGTAATCGCCGGCACGAGGTCGCCGAGCCGCCGCACCTTCGGCGCGAGGCAGCGGTCGCAGCGCCCGCAGCGGTCCTGAGCGGCCTCGCCGAAGTACCGCAGCACGGCCGCGCGGCGGCAGCCGGTGGTGAGCACCAGGTCCTCCACGGCGGCGAAGCGGTCCAGCTCGCGCTGCTTGCGGCGCGCGTCGGCCGCCCGCGTCTCAGGGTCGTACGGGTGGCCGTCGGCGCGCAGGACGACGAGCCGCAGGGTCCCGTCCCGGTCGGTCTGGGCTTCGAGCCAGCCGCGCTTCGCCAGCGACCGCAAGGCCGTCTCGACGCCGCGCACCTTGTCCCCGGCGCCGACGGCCCAGGCCAGCGCCTCGAGGCTCGTGAGGCACGCACCGCCCTTGTCGCGCACGAAGCGGTGGATGACCTCGACCAGGCGCGGATCCGGGTAGCCGGCGCCGATCAGGTAGCGCGCGCGCTCGGCGTCGTCGGGCGTGGTGATCAACACGCAGAGCGCGGGATCGCCGTCGCGGCCGGCGCGGCCGGCCTCCTGGTAGTACTGCTCGATCGAGCGCGGCAGGTCGAGGTGGACCACGCTGCGCACGTCGGCCTTGTCGACGCCCATGCCGAAGGCCGTGGTGGCGACGACCACGCGCAGCTCGCCTGCCATGAAGGCCTCCTGCGTCGCGCGCTTCTCGCCCGCGGGTAGCCCGGCGTGGAAGGCGCGGGCGGCCAGGTCGCAGCGCCTCAGCTCGCGCGCGGCTTCCTCCGTGCGGCTCTGGGCGCCCACGTACATGATCGACGCGCCGGGCCGCTCGGCGAGCACGGCGCGCGCGAGCTCGAGCCGGCGCCGCTGGTCGGCCACCTGGCGCACCTCGTAGGTGAAGTTCGGGCGGTCGAAGCCCGTGATGACCGTGCGCGGGCTGCGCAGGCCCAGCAGGTCCGTGATCTCGGCGCGCACGCGGCCGGTGGCGGTGGCCGTGACGGCGAGGACGGGCGGCCGGCCGAGGGCGGCGATCGCCTCAGGCAGCTGCAGGTAGCTCGGCCGGAAGTCGTGGCCCCACTCGGAGATGCAGTGGGCCTCGTCGACGGCAAACAGCGAGACTTCGAGGTCGCCGAGCGCGTGCCTGAACGCCTTCGTCGCGAAGCGCTCGGGCGCGACGAACGCGAGCTTGAAGCGGCCCGCGCGCAGCGCGTCGGTGCGCCGGCGGACCTCGCCTGGCTCGAGGTCGCTGTGGATCGCGGTCGCGGGGATGCCGCGCGCCATGAGGCCGTCGTACTGGTCCTTCATGAGCGCCTTGAGCGGCGAGATCACCAGCGTCAGCCCGGGCAGCAGGAGCGCCGGGAGCTGGTAGGTCAGCGACTTGCCGGTGCCGGTCGGCAAGACGCCCAGGGCGTCCTCGCCGGCCAGCACGGCCTCGATCAGCGCGCGCTGGCCCGGGCGGAAGGCCGGGTGGCCGAAGTGGCGCGCCAGGGCCGCTTCCAGGGCTGGTGGCTCGGCGACCGCCGCCGGCGCGGCCTCGTGCGCCGGCGTGCCGGCCGGGACGCGCCCCGTGCGCACGAAGCCTTCGGCCGCGTCCCAGGAGGGGAACGCATGGGGCGTGTCGAGCTCGTAATCGCCGCGCGCGAGGTCGCGCGCGGCGAGGTCGGCGTAGGAGGTGGCCGAGGCGACCCGGAAGTCGAATGATTCGCGGTGGCGCAGCACGAAGTAGGGCACTTCCGCCCTTTTACCCTCGCCCGGTCCGCCCTGCGCCTTGAACAGCCGGGCAACCTCACGAGCCTTGCGTCGAGGGCCGACTAGCGGGAGTTCCTGACGTGACGCCCCCTTGACGGTCGACATGGGTTTTACTATCATTGAGGCTGATAGCAAAACTCATATCGCCTCTAAAACTCATGACCAAAGAGATTCGATGGACACCGGGCACGAAGAAAGATCTCCGCGAGCTTGATGAGGATGTGCGCGCCGGCTTCGGCTACGGACTCTACCTCGTTCAGACGGGCAAGGAGATCGACGAGATCGCGCAGGCCATTGCAGGGCTCAAGGTGAAGCAGCTGACCGGCTACGGCGCGCTGGTCTATGAGCTCAAGCAGAACATCGACAAGGACACTTATCGCTGCGTCTACACGGTGCGCTTTCGGGGGCAGTCTATGTGCTCCACGCCTTCAAGAAGAAGTCAAAGAGCGGCATCGGGCTCCCGAAGGAAGACGACTACCTTATCCGCGAACACTTGAAATGGGCCGAGGACCACTACCGGAAAAACCCCATTGAGGAGGCTGACGATGGCAACCAAGACTAAGAAGGTCGATCCGGCCGACGATCTCGAGGCGGTCGAGTCGAGCGGCAACGTCTTCGCCGACCTGGGCCTGCCCGATGCCGACGACCTGCTTCTCAAGGCGAAGCTCGCCACGGCCGTCGCCGATCTCATCCGCGAGCGCGGCTATTCGCAGCGCAAGGCCGCGGGGCTGCTGGGGCTGACGCAGCCCGAGGTCTGCGCGATCCTGAATGGCAAGCTTCGTGGCTTCTCGCTCGCGCGCCTGATCCGCTCGCTCAAGGCGCTCGGCGCTGGCAAGGTGAGCGTCCATATCGAGCTCGAGGGCGAGCGTGAGCTCGTGGTCGCCGTATAACCCAAGCGGCAGTAAACTGCGCCCACTGAGTAGGTTTATCTTACTCAGTGAGAAGCTCCAAGTTACTTTCTGCACACGCCTGACGCACCATACCTACGTCCAACCGCGGGGTCAGGCTCCGTGCGACGTGGTGTGGAGCGCCCTTTCCGGACACTCGACGAACAATCGCCGGGACGGTAGGCTTCCCTATCAAGCGAGGCCCCGTGTCCAACCCGTCCCAACTCTTCGAGCACCTGGTGACTTCGGCGCTCAGCGCCCTCATCGAGCACCAGCCCCCCGAGCGGGTCGAATGGACGACCCTGGATGGTGAACAGGCGCCGGAGAAACTGGCGCGCCATGTGGCCCGCGAGGTCGGCCGCGTGCTGGCCTCAATCAAAGGCGACGGCCCCGAGCGCGTCGCGCGCCAGGTGGCGATCGCCAACGGCCTCATCGAGCACCTGCAAGCCCTGAGCGCCGCCGACACCCTGGCGGACGAGCTGGTCGCCCTACCGCCCCGCCTGCTCCTCTCGCTGCACGACGGCCAGCGCCCCGCCCGGACCGCGCTGCCCTTCTCCGTGAGCACCTTGCTGACGCGCGCGAAGGGCGAGCCGGCGCTCGGGCACGAGCTGGCGCGCGAGATCGCCACGGCCGACAGCGTGGACGCGCTGGTGAGCTTCGTGACCATGGGCGGCGTGCGCGCCATCCGCGAGGCCTTGCTGGCGCGGTCCGCGGCCAGCCGGCCCCTGCGGCTGCTGACTACCACCTACATGGGCAACACCGAGGCCGCCGCGATCGCCTGGCTCGCGCAGCTGCCCGGCGTCGACGTCCGCATCTCCTACGACGCCCGCCGCACGCGGCTGCACGCCAAGGCCTGGCTCTTCTCCCGCGCGAGCGGGCTCGACACGGCGTACGTGGGCTCCGCCAACCTGTCGTCCAGCGCGCTCTTCGAGGGCCACGAGTGGATGCTCAAGGCGACGGGGGCGGATATGCCGGCCGTCATCGAGAAGTTCCGCGGCACCTTCGAAACGCTCTGGTGCGACCCGGAGTTCGAGGCCTACGATCCGGCGAGTGAGGCCGACACGACCCGGCTGCACCTGGCGTTGGCGGACGAGCGCGGCGGGCGGCGGGGCATGACGGCGTTGCGCACGTTCTTCACGCTCAAGCCCTACCCGTTCCAGGCCGAGATCCTGGACCGCCTGGCGGCGGAGCGCGCGCTGCATGGGCGCATGCGCAACCTGGTGGTCGCCGCGACAGGGACGGGCAAGACGGTCATCTCGGCGTTCGATTACCAGCGGTCGGCCGGCGAAGGTGTCGTCCGGCCGCGGCTGCTGTTCCTGGCGCACCGCGAGGAGATCCTGGCGCAAGCTCTTGCGACGTTCCGGCACGTGCTGCGCGACGGCGCCTTCGGGACGTTGCTCGCGGGCGGCGCCGAGCCCGCCTCCCACGACCACCTCTTCGCCACGATCCAGAGCTTCAATTCCCGCAAGCTCCTGGAGCGGTTCGGCGCGGACCACTGGCAGCACGTCGTCATCGACGAGTGCCACCACGCGCCGGCCGCGTCCTACCAGGCGGTGATCGCGCACGTGAAGCCCACGATCCTGGTGGGGCTGACGGCCACCCCCGACCGCAGCGACGGCCGGCCGCTGCTGCCCGACTTCGACGGGCGCATCGCGGCGGAGCTGCGGCTGTGGCACGCGCTGGAGCGCCAGCTGCTGTCGCCCTTCGAGTATTACGGGGTCAGCGACAACGTGGACCTGCGCGGCGTGCGCTGGGCGCGCGGCGGGTACCGCAGCGACGACCTCGACAAGCTGTACACCGGCGACGATCGCCGCGCGGAGCTCGTGGCCGCACAGACGGCGCTACGCGTCGGCGAGCCGCTGCATATGCGCGCGCTCGGCTTCTGCGTCAGCGTGGCCCACGCCGAGTTCATGGCGCGGAAGTTCACGTCGCTGGGGATTCCGGCGATCGCCATCCATGGCGATACCCCCGACGACCTGCGCGACCAGGCGCGCGGCAAGCTCGAGCGGCGCGGCGTGAACGTGATTTTCACCTGCGACCTCTACAACGAGGGCGTCGACTTGCCGTTCGTGGACACCTTGCTGATGCTGCGGCCGACGGCCAGCGCGAGCCTGTTCCTGCAGCAGCTGGGACGCGGCCTGCGGCTCTGCGAGGGCAAGACGGCCTGCCTGGTGCTCGACTTCATCGGCCAGCACCGCGAGGACTTCCGCTTCGATGGCATGCTGGCGGCGGTGACGGGCTTGCCGCGGGCCGCGCTGCGCGACGCGGTGGAGGCGGGTTTCCCGCTCTTGCCGACGGGCTGCCACCTCGCCCTCGATCGGGTGGCGCGCGAACAGGTGCTCGCGAGCCTGCGACGCAGCCTGCGCGGCGGGCTGGGGCGGCTGGCGGAGGAGCTGCGGGCGCTAGAAGGCGAGGCGATCGCGCTCGGCGATTTCCTCGCAGCGACCGGGCGAACGCTCGACCAGGTCTTCGATAGCCGCACGAGCTGGGCCGCGATTCGGCGGGCGGGCGGCCGGCCGGTGCCGCCGGCCGGACCCGAGGAGGCCTTGTTGGCGCCGAAGCTGAGGCAGCTGCTGCACCTCGACGAGCCCGCGCGCCTGGCTTTCTACACAGGCTGGCTCGCTGCGCTGCCGGTTCAGGGGCTGAGCGAGACCGAGCGGCGCTGGGTGCTGATGCTCGCGTATCAGCTGTTCCATGAGCGCGACCGCCGGTACACGGTCGAGTCTTTCGCAGCGCTCCTCGCGGCTCATCCCGCCATCGTCGCGGATCTCCGCGCGCTGGTCGCCGTGCTGCTGGACGAGGCCTTCGTGCGCGGAGGCGACGCGGGCGGCGCGCTCACGGTCCATGCCCGCTACGGCCGGCGCGAGGTGCTGACAGCGCTGGGGCGCTGGAACGAGGAAGCCAAGCCGGATTCGCGCGAGGGCGTGGTGCGCCTGGAAGCCGAGCAGACGGAGCTGTTGTTCGTGACCCTCGACAAGGGGGAGAAGCGGTTCTCACCGACCACGAGCTACCACGACTACGCGATCGGGGAGACGCGCTTCCACTGGCAGACCCAGAGCCTCGTGAGCCCCACGAGCCCCAGCGGCCGGCGCTACGTCGCGCAGGCGGCGAACGGCTGGAAGTACCTGCTGTTCGTGCGCGAGACCGTGAACGACGTGTACACCTACCTGGGGCCGGTGCGCTACGCGGGCCACACCGGCTCGAAGCCGATGAACATCACCTGGGAGCTGGAAAGCGCGATCCCCGGGCGCTGGCTGACGGCGTATGCCTTGTTGGCCTCGTGAGCCTCCGCGCTACGCCTCCTCCGCCGCACACCCGAAGCAAACCACCCGCGAGGCCTGCAGCCGGTACCGCCCCAGCGCCACGCGCTTGCCGCAGCCCGAGCAGGTCTTGCGCACGGGCCGGCCCGACGCCAGCGCCCGCCGCGTCAGGTCCGCGAGCCCCTCGCGATCCAGGTGCTTCCACTCCAGCCGCTGCCACAGGAAGCTCGTCACGATCGGCTGCTCGCCCTCCCAGTTCACCACCGGCAGCCGGAACTCGACGGCCTCGGGGGTGACCAGGAAGCGGATGCCGGCGGTCGGGTCCTCGGCGTCGGTGCCGTAGTCGAGCCCCAGCACGTCGGAGCCGCGCCAGATGCTGAGCAGCCCGAGCGCGGATTGCGCCGGGCCGCCGTTCGCGGCATGCACCAGGCCCAGCGCGTCGACGATCCGCCAGGCGCCGTCTTCCTCGGGCCGCAAGCGCGCGCCCGCCCTGGCGGTGAGCCAGCCGTCCCCGTCCGGTTTGTGCTTCCCTTTATGTCCCATGCGTCCCTGGTGATGCCGATCAATCGAGGGTTTCACCCTCACTACTCCCAGCATGACGGGTGGGACGCCCAACACCTAGGTTTTCTACTCCATCCCGACGCGCGATCCCACTCACTCGATGGGGATCCCGGGCGCTCGCTCGCTGGAGTTCGGCAATTCAGGCGGCACGCCGGAGCCGATTTCATCGAAAGACGGGTAGGCCGGCGCGAAGGTCACGGTGCCCGGCCCGGTCGCCTGGGCGCGAATGTAGGCATTCACGATCCGCGTGTGCTCCGCCGCCATGCGGCTGCGGAACCACGGCGGCGCGACGACCTCGACCGAGCGGCCCCAGGTGAGGATCCAGCGCCGGAACTGGAAGACCACGGCAGGGTCGCGCGGCAGCTCGACCGCGAAGCTCATCGCGCCGTCCGGCAGCTGGCGCACCCGCTGCGTGGCGTGGCGGAACTCGCCCTCGGCGATGAAGCCCGCCACGTGGGGCGCGAAGCGCAGCTCGAAGGTCTCGACGGCGGTGGTCAGCTGACCACGCGCGTCGTGCGCCGGCATCGCCATGCCCCAGCCGTGCCGCAGCACGCTGCGCGCGAGGGCCTGGCGCGCGGCCTGGGCCTCGCTGCCGCGCGCGTGGCCGTCCAGGATCGCGAGGGCCGGGTGGATCCGGTCGAGGCGCAGCACCACGAACTCGCGGCACCGGGCGTCCTCGGCGAGCAGGTACCAGGCGACGTCGTGGAAGAGGAACTGCAGCGGGTAGAGGTCGAATTGACGCCTGGCCTTGCGCTTGCGCGACCAGGGCGTGCGGCACATCTCGAGGCCGACCTTCTGGCCGTGCAGCAGCGGCTCGCGCAACAGGTCCATCACGTCGCTGACGCCGTCGGTCAAGGTGCGCACGACCGGGCGGTTGGCGATCGCCTCGACCGGGAGGGCGTAGAAGGCCTGCTCGCGGCGGCTGACGCCGGCGCGGCGCAGGAGCTTGTCGTAGAGCGCCTGGGCCTGAGGGTTGGCGAGGTCCTCGGCCTGGATGCGCAGGCCGTTGAGCAGGACCTGCAGCTCATCGTGGGCGAAGCCCGCGCCCGCGAGGTGGTAGCCCTGGCGGTTGCGGCCGGGCTCGAGCAGGCCATGGGCCTTGAGCGCGGCGATGTCCTTGTAGAGCGTCGCGAGCGCCCAGCGGTGGCCTGTGGCGGCCTCGACGGCATCGCGCAGCCGCTCGGGGCCGAGGCCGGGGTCGGCGGCGATCGCGCGCAGGACGGCGAACTGGCGCTCGGTGGTGGCGTCCGGGCTCGCTGAATCACGATCGGCCATGGCCCCTCCCCTCCAGGGCCCATGATCCTCGCGGCGTGCGGTCGGGCGAACAGGCGTGAAGGCGACTTTTACGCCAACGCCTCCGCGAGCGCCGCCAGCTCGTCGGCCATCTGCGCGATGCCTGCGCGATCCACCAGCTTCGCGAGCCAGCCCGCCGGGATGCCGTCCTCGCCGTAGAACGCGCCCGCCAGCTGGCCGAATACGGCCGCCGTGGTGTCCGCGTCGTCGCCCAGGTTCGCCGCGGCGAGCGTCCCGGCCGCGAAGCCGTCGGTGGTCGCGAAGGCCCACAGCGCGGCCTCGAGCGAGTCCACCACGTAGCCCGTGCCGCGGATCGCGGGCGGCGCCTTCGCCTTGAACGAGCCGGCCGCCACCGCGTCGATCGCGGGCGCGAGCGGGGCTTGGTCCCAGCAGCCCGGGTACGGCGCGTAGCGCGGCGCGAGCAGGGCGGCTTTCGGCTCGCCGGCCAGCGCGCCGAGGATCAGCCCGGCCAGGTAGCGCGCGCCGTCGATCGCCTCGGCGTGCCGGTGGGTCGTGGCCGCGCTCTCGCCCGCGTAGCGGATCGCCGCGCGCGGATCGCGCCGGTAGGCGAGCGGCACGGGCGCGAGGCGCATGATCGTGCCGTTGCCCGCCGCGCGCGCGTGCGAGGCCCCCGCGGTCAGAGGGTCGCCCGTGCGGAGGTAGGTCGCGAGCGCCTCGCGCACCGTGCCGCCGATGTCGAAGCAGCTGCCCGTGCTGCTGCGGTGGCCGTCGCGCCACCAGCGCACGTAGCGATCGAGCTGGTCGGTCGGGTCGAAGCCGCGCACGGCCAGCAGGCTCTCGCCCAGGCAGAGCGCCATGCTGGTGTCGTCGGTCCAGGCGCCCGCCGGCAGCCTGAACGGGCCGCCGCCCACCATGTCCGTGAGCGGCGCGAAGCTGCCCGGCGGTGAGAACTCCACCGTGGTGCCGACGGCGTCGCCAGCAGCCAGGCCGAGCAGGGCGCCGCGGTAGCGGGCGGTGAGGTCCATGCGCGCTAGAAGAGGTAGTCGACGAGCTCGAGCAGGCTGCGCAGCGGGCGCTTGTACCAGGGCACGGGCTTGTAGACGAAGGGCGCGCCGGCGCGGGCCCAGTCGCGCTCGAAGAGGCGATCGCGCACGGTCTTCACGAAGCTCGGCGAGGTGGAGAACACGTCGAGCTCCTGGTGGTCGAGCAGGCTGCGGGCGTCGCCGTTCGCGGAGCCTGTCGCGACCCAGCGGTCGTCGACAGCGAAGTACTTCACGTGCAGGTGGGCCACCGGGGTCTCGGGGTCGAGGTACTCGCGCACCTCGGCGCCGGCGGCGGCGAGGCGCTTGAGCGATTCATGGTTGAGCGCGCGCAGCACCGGCTGCTCCTTGGTGCCGCCGGGCGTCATCACGCGCACCTTCACGCCGCGCTTCACGGCGCCCAGCAGGTGCTTCTCGAGGTCGTCGTCCCAGATGTACTGCTGCTCGACCAGCACCTCGCGCTGCGCGCCGTCGATCGCCTTGAAGACGGCGTCGCGGATCTCGAAGCGGCCTTCGGGCACGCTGGTGACGGCGACCTGGGCGTCCACGTCGCCCGCCGGCGCGGGGGCCTGTGGCACGGGCAGCTGGTCGCCGCCGATCGTGCGCCACTCGGTGGCGAACTCCTGGTAGAGGTCGGCCACGACAGGACCGCGCCAGCGCACCATCAGGTCGTGGGTGGTCGATTCGAAGGTGGTGCCGAAGTTGGTGCCGCCCGCCATCGCGAGCGACTCGTCGGCGAGCAGCAGCTTGCGGTGGGTGATGTTGAAGCGCCACAGCAGGCCGCTCTTGCGCAGCTTCGAGGGGTAGAAGCGCAGGTCGATGCCGGCCTGGCGCAGGTCGTTGATGTAAGGCTTGACGCCCTTGCCTTCGCTGCCGCTGCCGGTCTGGTCGAGCAGCAGCTTCACCTGCACGCCGGCCTTGGCGCGCGCGATGAGCAGCGGCACGAGCTGCTTGCCGTAGGTGCCGCCGAACTCGAACATCTCGATCCAGAGCGTGCGCTGGGCGCCCGTGATGAAGGCCTTCACGGCCGGGAAGGTCTCGGCGGTGCCGACCGCGAGCACGGCCTCGTTGCCCCGGGTCGCGCCGGGCGCCGGGCGCAGCGGCTGGGCTGGCGCGAGCAGGGCCTCGCCGGGGCGGGGGCCCGCGGCTTCGGAGAGGCCGGGCAGGCCGCGGCCGACGGCGGCGGCGATCGCGAGCTGGGTCGCGGGGTCCTGGCCCGCGCGCACGGGCGCCGTGGCGAAGCCGGTCCGGCCGCAGCCGGTGACGAGCACCAGGGCGGCGACGATCGTGGCGATGCGGGTGCAGCCGTTCGCGAACATCTCGATCCCTCCATTCGCCGGCGGCGGGAAACCCGCACGGCGCCTTCACGTAGTCTTAACTTACCCTTCGGGGGTCGTTTACGCGTTTGCGGCTTGCAAAGGGTTCGTGAAATCTTCGTAAAATCCACGTTCAATTGTGGGGGGATAGGTTCGTTTTCAAATACGACGCAGAGTTTCCGGCCGAACTCCACATCTTCATCAGCCACGGCGCGAGTCCCGACGACGCGATCCGAACGTTCATAGAGGACGCCGGGTTCCTTTTGCGGACCCAAACAGATGGCCGAGTCCTGTGGCGCTCCGAGGGAAGCACACATTGGCTTCATTGGTACTGGATTGACGAAGCTGCCGGCGTGGTTATGATCGTATCGTGTAGGCCCTGGGGAGCCGCGTGGAGCGACGAAGAATGACCTTCGAATTGAGCCCGGACGAGGCAGCCCGCGCGGACGAGATCATCGCAGAAGATGAACGGCTGTGGGCCGCCGGCGCGATATCCGCGACGCCCACGCCGGGCCGTCAGCGAGTGCCGCGGGCGCCCGTGCTCACGGAAAGAGAGCAGCGCATCGTTGACATGCTGAGGGGCGGCCCTGTCTCCGCAACAGAAGTCATCGAGCGCCTTTCCGCGGCCGTCGAGCATCACGACGTGGAAACGGCCCGCAAGCTCACGGATCAAATGATCAGCCGATTTACCGCGATTCGCGAGCAGTTGGTCGAACATCCATGAAGCTCGCCAGGTAATCCCGTTACGCGGGCCGAGGTAGGCCCGATGGGCACGATGGGCTTGGCGCAGGCTGAACCGTCGGCTGCGCTCCACCGCGTCGTGATCGGGGTCTCCTACTTTCAGCCCGCTAACCCGCGATGAAACGTTTCGGCACGGCGCAACCCCGCGGTATCAAGGGATTCCCTGAAAGGAGGATCCCCATGTCCGTGCCCAAGCCGCTGCCCGAGCCCTCGCCGCTCGAGCCCGCCGACCTGCCCCTCTACGAGGCCCTGCGCACCTGGCGCCGCCGGCTCGCCGCCATGCGCGGGGTGCCGCCCTACCTGGTACTGCACAACCGCACCATGGCGGAGATCGCCCGGTGGCGCCCGGCGACGCTCGCGGACCTGCGCGACATCCGCGGGATCGGCGAGGCGAAGGCCACGGCCTACGGGCCGGCCCTGCTCGCGGTCGTGCAGTCGCCGTGCACGGGGCTGCCGCCCGACGACGCGCTGGCGCGGGTGACCGCGCTGCTGGTCGCGGCGGACTACGAGGTGGCACCGGATGCGCCGGGCTCGCTGACGGCGCGGCCACGCGGCGGCGGGCCGGCGCTGTGGGTGGGGCTCGCGGAAGGGGTGGCGACGGATGCGTAAGCTTCCCCACGGATAAATCCGGGGGCATTCACCCTGCTACCCCGCCAGAAGGCAAGATAGCGAGTGTTCGGGACGCGTTACGCACGCCCCCAAGAGTCCGATGTTACGAGCGCCGTTGT
>JAKFEW010000129.1:0-4616 GCA_036675505.1 Candidatus Sericytochromatia bacterium | reverse complement strand
GGCCGCGGCCGGGCGTACGCGCGCAGGCCGGGCGCCTGGCGCCACGGTGCGCGGCAGTAGGCCACGAGCGGGGCGGCGACCACCGACCAGCGGTAGCGCGCGGCGACGGCGCGGACCCGCGCGCGGGTGGCGGCGCGCCCCGCGGCGTCGTCGGCGAGGGCCTGGATCGCGTGCACCCAGGCGTCGACATCCCCGTAGGGCAAGGCGGCACCCAGCCCTTCCCGCTCCACCAGCTCGGCCAGGCCGTCGCCGGTGGTGGTCAGCACCGGCAGGCCGGCCCAGAGGTAGTCGAGCACGCGCGTGCGGAACGAGAAGCGCGTCTCGACCGAGTCGAAGTGCGCCGTGACGCCCGCGTCGGCCTCGAGCAGGTAGGCCTGGCGGGCCTCGTAGGGCACCCAGGCCTCGTTGAAGAAGACCAGGCGGTCTTTCACGCCGAGCTCCTCGGCGAGCGCGATCGCCTGCGCCGTCATCGGCATCGCCGGCGTGTCCGGGTTCGGCGACTTCACGCCGAGGAAGAACAGCTTCACGTCCTCGCGCGTGCGGCCGATCGCGGCGACGGCGCGGATCAGCGTGAGCGGATCGAACCAGTCCCACACCCCGCCGCCCCAGAGCAGCACGAAGTCGTCAGGCCCGATGCCGGGCCGGACGCCGCGCAACACGGGGCCGCTGGCTGCGGGCGGCGTTTCGCCCACGCCGAAAGGCACCAGGTCGATCAGCCGCCGGAAGGTCGGGTCGGCCGCATACACGGCGGGCACCAGGCGGCCGAGCGCGCAGAGGCGCCCGAGCCACATGTCCCGCTGGCGCTCGTTGGCGCACACGAAGAAATCGCCCGCCAACATCTGGGCGTCGAGCATCGCCAGGTGCCTGGCATGCAGGTCCGCCCCTTCGTCGCTGCGCTGGCGGTAGAGCGGGTAGCTCTCGAAGACCAGCGGGTCGTAGAGGTCGACCACCAGGTGCTTGCCGAGCGTGGCGAGCGCCGGGTAGTCGTGGAGCGCGTAGCCCTGCACCACCAGCACGTCGTGCGCGCGCGCGAGGGCTGTGAGCGCGCGGCGATCGCCAGCGAAGCTGGTGACCGCGAAGCGCGGATCGGACCTTTCGACAGGAAACTTCGAGGCCAGCGTGACAGGCCCCGCGGCCGTGAGCTGGCGAGCCAGCTCCCAGGCGCGGATGGCCGGGCCGGCCATCCGCTCGCCGACGACGTCGAGGGTGATCACGAGGATGCGCGCGGTCATGGGCGCAGGCGGGAGGACATGGCGTGGCCATTCTACACGCCCGTGGGGTACAACCGACACCGCGCCCCGTCCCTCCGAGCCTCCCGCATGCCCCGCCCGACCAGCCCGAGCGTTTTCGCCGTCGTCCTGAACTGGAACGGCGAGGCCGCCACGCGCCGCTGCGTCGCCTCGCTGCAGGCCCAGGACTACCCGAACCTGCGCGTGCTGGTGGTCGACAACGGCTCGGCCGACGGCTCGGGCGAGCGCCTGCAGGCGGTGGCCGAGGTGCTGCGGCTGCCGGCCAACCTGGGCTACGGCGGCGGCATGAACCAGGGCTGCGCGCAGGCGATCGCCGAGCGCGCCGCCTACCTGCTGCTCGTCAACAACGACGCCGTGCTCCAGGCGGACTGCGTGAGCCGCCTGGTGGAAGCCGCCTTCCCGATCGCGGCGCCGACGATCGTGCATGGCCTGCCGCCCAACGCGGGCCCGCTCTGGTACGCCGGCGGCGCCGTCTCGCCCTGGACCGGCGAGCCGCACCACGACACCGACCCACCCGCCCGGGGCGCCGCGCCCCGGGCGGTCACCTTCGCCTCGGGCTGCTGCCTGCTGGTCGATGCGGCGGCCTGGCGCATGCTCGCAGGCTTCGACGCGGGCTACTTCCTCTACCACGAGGACGTGGACTTCTGCCTGCGCGCGGCGCGCGCGCGCTTGCCGATCGGCTGGGTGCCGGCGGCCCGCGCCTGGCACGAGGGCGGCGCGAGCACGCAGTCGCAGGCCGCCAAGGCGCCTGCGCTCGATTACTACGACGCGCGCAACGGGCTGCGCGTGGTGCGCACGCGGCTGGGCCTGCTCGCGCGGCCGTTCGCGCTCTACTGGTGGCTGAACGTGCGCATGCCGCGCAAGCTCGCGCGCATCGCGCTCACGGCCCCCCAAAAGGGCGCGAGCCTGCGCGCGGCGCTGCGCGGCGCCTGGGACGGCCTGCTCGGCCGCACCGGGCCGGGGCCGCTATGAGGGGGCGCGCGCGATCAGGCGCCCGGGAGGGTCGATGAACGGACCGAGCCTCGACATGCAGCTCGCGGCGCGCCTGCGCCCGCACCTGGCGCCGGCCGAGACGCTCGTGTGGGTCGGCGCGCCCTCGCCGGGCCGCTACCTGCGCGGCAGCGGGCTCAACGTGGTCGGCGGCCTGCTGATCGGCTGGCTCGCGCTCGGGCTCCTCGCGCAGGCGCTCGGCGAGGCCGACGCGCTGGGCCGGCTGGCCGCCGCCTTCTTCGGCCTGAACGCCGGCGGCGCGAGCCTGTACCTGCTCGGCCGGGCCGGGCTCGCCTTCCTGCGCGGCCAGTGCATGGTCTATGGCGTGACGGACGCGCGCGCGCTGCTGCTCTACGACGGCCGGCCGCAGCGCCTGTTCGCCTACGGCCCCGCGCAGCTGGGCGCGCCGGCAGCCGCCAGGGCGGGCAGCGGCACCTTTGACGTCTTCTTCGCCGACGATCCGGCCGCCGTCCCCTTCATGGCGCCCACCGGCGTGTTCGGCCGGCCGGCGCCCGAAGCCCGCGTGGGCTTCCTCGGCATCCCGGCGAACGACAGGGCGCGCGCGGCGCTCGACGCGCTCGGCACGGGCGAGCGGCCGGACGCCGAGCGCGAGCGGCCGTCGGGGGGTAGGTAGCACGTATGCCTGCTGTCCAGCGCGCTTCGATCGACCCCGCCGCCCGCGAGCAGCTGCGCCCGCACCTGAAGGCGGGCGAGGCGCTCACCTGGGCGGGCTTCCCGGCCAAGGGCCGTTTCAGCCGCGGCAGCTGGTTCTTCTTCGCCTTCGGGATTCCCTGGACGGCCTTCGTGCTGTTCTGGGAAGGCGGCGTGCTCATGAGCGCGAGCGGGATCACGCGCGTGGTCATGGCCGTGTTCGGCCTGCCCTTCGTGGCCATCGGCGTCTTCATGCTGCTCGCCCCCTTCAAGGCGATGCGCACAGGCCGCGATCTCGTCTACGGCGCGACACCGGATCGCCTGCTGATCGTACGCACCGGCGGCACCCCGGCCGTGCGGTCATACGGGCCGGCCGATCTCGCCGAGATCCGCACCCAGGAAGACAAAGGTGGCTTATGGGACGTGTACTTCGCCGTGGACACGGACGTCGCGGACTTCATGCCGGCGGCGGGCACCAAGGGCACGCTCGACAAGGTCGGCTTCGTGGGCGTGCCGAAGGAAGCGGCGCGCGCCGCGGAGGCCGTGCGGGCGCAGCGCAAACCGGGGTCGCCCTCGGGGCCGCTGCCGGCGATCGCGGCCGCCGGCGAGCCCGCAGCCCGGCTCGAGGCGCGCGGCACGCTCGAGGCCTGCTGTGTGAAGCTCGCGGGGCTGCTCGCCGAGCAGGCCGCCTCGCGCGCCCGGCGCCGCGCGATCAGGCAGAGCCGCTTCTGGATGGTCGCAGCCCCGCTGCTGGTCGCGCCGCCCGCGATCGGCTTCGCGTCGGAGGGGTTCGGCGGCGCGGGCATCGGCCTGTTCGTCAGCCTCATGGTCGGCACGTTCGCGGCGGTGGCCCGCTACGCGATGAACCACGCCGCCGCGACCGAGGACGCCGAGGCGAGGCGCTTCGAGGCCGTGCAGGGCCTGCTCGCCGCCTGGCAGCAGGACGGCCACCCGAAGGCGCGCATCCACGCGGTGATCGACTTCGGCCCGGCCACAGGCGTCAGACCTTACCGCTTTGCCAACAGCGCCTCGTCGGGCGCGCTCAAGACGTACCACCGCCACCGCTGGGCGCGCTTCGCCTGGGCCACGGCGTGCGGCAGCCCGCTGGTGGTCGAGCTGGTCGACAAGGTGAAGTACAAGGCCGGCAGCGAGGTCGAACGGCACCCGCGCCTGCGCGGCTGGCTCGTGCCCAACGAGGCGGTCTGGCGGGTCAGCGACCTCACCGAGCCCTTCACGGCCGGCGGGCTCACGGTGACGCCGCGCGAGATCGCGGGCCGGCGCGTGCTGATCTTCCACGGCGCGGTCGCGGACCCGGCCGCCGCGGGGCAAGCGATCGCCGCGCTCTACCGGGCGCTCGCCGAGCGCCGACCAGCCGGGCGCTGAGCGCTTCCGCGGCCGGAACCGGCGCTCGATCCGTGACGGAGAGCGGGGGCCGCGGGTAGAAAGAGCGCATGAGCAAGCGCGCATTGATCACGGGCATCACGGGACAGGACGGCAGCTACCTCGCGGAGCTGCTGCTCGCCAAGGGCTACGAGGTCTTCGGCCTCACGCGGCGCTCGAGCACGAGCGGCGCCGAGGAGCGCATCGCGCACCTGGCGGGCAGGCTTGGCCTGCTCTCGGGCGATCTGCTCGACTCGCAGAGCCTGCTCGACGCGCTCGAAGAG
The DNA here is from genome assembly GCA_036675505.1 of Candidatus Sericytochromatia bacterium. Lineage (GTDB taxonomy): Bacteria > Cyanobacteriota > Sericytochromatia > S15B-MN24 > JAQBPE01 > JAKFEW01. The sequence continues at coordinate 61 of JAKFEW010000129.1, read as the reverse complement.
TCGCGGCCCGACGAGGTCTACAACCTGGCGGCGCAGAGCTTCGTCGCGACCAGCTGGAAGC
>JAKFEW010000080.1:0-4641 GCA_036675505.1 Candidatus Sericytochromatia bacterium | reverse complement strand
GCCGCCGCCGCCGCCCGCGGCCCCGGCCGCCGGCGACGACATCCGCGCGAAGCACCTGGCCATGCGCAGGCCGGCCCCCGGCACGGGCCGCCTGGGGCAAGGCACCTCGCGCCTGCCGGGGCTCGACGGCGGCGCGAAGCCGCCGGTCGGCCCCAACGACATCCGCCTGCAGCACCTGGCCATGCGCCAACAGCCGCGCGGCACGAGCCGGCTCGACGCCGGCGAGGGCGGCGCGCGGCTCGATCGGATGGTCGAGGCGGCGCTCGGCCTGGACGGGGCGATCGCCCTGCGCCAGACGATCGAGGCGCTCGAGGACAAGACGGTCTCGGCCAGGCTCACGGCGCTGACCGACCGCGTCACCGACCTCGTGCCCGGCCACGAGGGCGTCGCGAAGCTCGGCGTCGACGTCGGCAAGCGCATGCTGGTGAACAACCTGAACCCGATCCTGGCGCTGACGGTGGCCGCCAAGGAGTCTGCCGAGAAGATCGACACGCTCAAGAAGTGGAACGAGCTCTCCACGAAGGAGCGCATGGCGGCCACGGCCGGCCTTTCCGCCAACCTGGCCGAGATCCTGGGCGCGGTCACGCCGCCGCCTGTGAACTTCGGCGCCCAGATCGCCGCGGCCGGCCTGACGCTCGTCAGCCTCGCGACCGACCACAGCGATGCGATCGAGGACGTGGCCAACAAGGCCGCGGGGGCGGATTCCACCCGCAAGGTGGCGAGCGAGCTGTCGGAGCGCAGCGCCGTGTTGGCCTACCAGGTGAAGGCCGCCTGGGAGGAGCTCGGCGAGCGCATCAAGACCGGCAAGAAGCTCAAGCCGCGCGCGCCGAAGCAGCTCCAGGAGCTCTTCGACTCACCGCGCTTCAAGAAGCTGAAAAAGAACCCCACCACCCGGAACGTGGCGGAGGGGTTCGAGAACCTGACCTACAACTTGACGAAGAAGTGGGACGCGCAGAAGGCGTCCTGGGCGCACCGCTTCCGGCGAAAAGACGGCTAGCGCGGCGCGTTCAGCGGGAGGCCTTGAGGATCTCGTAGATGCCGCGGATCTCGCCGCCATCGAACCAGCGACCCTTGCACTTCTTGCAGTTGTCGATGTAGACGTCCTTGTTGTTCCAGTTGTAGCGCGTCATCGGGACCTTGCAGTCGGGGCAGGTGGCGGCCGAGTCGGTCAGGCGCGAGTCGATCGAGCGTTTGGGCACGTTGAGCACCACGAGCTCGAGATCCAACAACAGATTTGCGCGCCCGTCGGCGTTGAAGTCGTGGTCTTGCAGCCAGATGCCGCCGCAGCTGTTGGAGCAGACGTCCACGTCGATTTCCCATTTTTCGACGTCTGTCGTGATCTGGTGGGTCTTGAGCGGGATCCGGCAGCGGGGGCAGAGGGCCATGGCACCAAACTCCTATCGGCGAAACGGTCGCTGTGCTTATACCCACGGCGTGAACATCGTTCCTTAACGCAAGCCGGCAGGCGGCGGGCCGCATAACTTCCTATGCCCACCGGCCGCCGCCTCGTCCGCCTGATCGCCCCGCTCGCCGCGGGGCTGGTCGTGCTGGGCTGCGGCGCCCCGACCACCCCGAGCACCCTTTCCCTCGGGGGTGAGGGGGGCTCCCGCAGTGCCCAAAGCCTCCCCTCACCCGCTCCGCGGGAGCTCCCCTCCTTTCCAGCCGCCCCACGAACCCAGCCAGGGAGCAAAAGGGTGCCGGGGGGTGAACCCAGGGCTCAAGCTCGCCCCTACATCGCCCCCGCCCCGCCGCGCCATGCCGACGCCGTCGCCGCGCTCGCCGCGGAGCCCGCGGCCCAGCCCTCATCCTTCCGCCACGGCGCCGGCACCGTCTGGCGCTGGGCCACCGGCGTCTTCCGGGCGGGCCCCAAGGTCACGATCGCGCCGCGCGGCGAGGTGCCCGCGCCGGACGCCTTCTGGGCCGGCGCGAACCTGCCCTGGGTGAATTACGGCGGCGACTTCGGCGCCAACGCCTGGCACCCCGAGGGCGGCCTGGCGCGGCCTGAGGCCCAGGCCAGGCTCGACGCGGCCTTCGCGCGTTTCGCCGCCGCCGGCGTGACGCGCGTGCGCTGGTTCATGTTCTGCGACGGCCGCGCGGGCCTGCGCTTCGCGGCCGACGGCACGCCGCTCGGCCTCGACGACCACGTCTTCGCCGACGTCGACGTCGCGCTCGCGGCGGCGCGCAAGCATCGCATCCGCATCATGTTCGCGCTGCTCGACTTCTACTTCCTGCAAGCCGCCGAGGTGGCAGGCCCCGTGCGCATGCGCGGGCGGGCCGACGTCTTCCGCGACGGCACCAAGCGCCAGGCCTTCATGGACACGGTCGTCGCGCCGCTCGCCGAGCGTTACGGCGCGGAGCCCGCGATCTTCGCCTGGGACGTCATCAACGAGCCCGAGTGGTCGACCTTCGGCCAGGGCTCGTTCAAGCCCGCCCAGAGCGTCGCGCCCGACGAGCTGCGCAGCTTCGTGCGCGAGGCGACGGCGACCCTGCACGCGAAGGCCAGCCAGCCCGTCACGGTGGGCTCGGCGAGCGTGCGCTGGCTGCCGCTCGTGCGCGACCTCGGGCTCGACTTCTACCAGCCCCACTGGTACGACCACTTCGAGCAGAAATCGCCGCTCGCGCGGCCGGTCGCCGAGCTCGCGCTCGACCGGCCCGTGATCCTGGGCGAGTTCCCGACCAAGGGCTCGGCCAGGTCGGTCGGCGACGTGCTCGATACCGTGCGGCGCGCGGGTTACGGCGGCGGCTTCCTCTGGGCCCAGCTCAGCACCGACGACGCGACGAGCTACGACGCCGCGGAGCCCGCGCTGATGCGCTGGACGCAGCAGAACGCCGGCTCGCTCGCGCCTTAGGGCGTGGCGGGGCTCGGCGAGGCCTGCACGGGCGCGGCCGTGGCCGGGGCCTTGATGATCTTCACGATCAACGTGTCCTTGATCGTGCCGCTGGTGGCCTCGACCGTCGCCTGGCCTTCGGCATCGCCGGCGGTGATGAGCCCGCTCGAGTCGGCGAAGGCGGAGCCCGAGGCCGTCCAGATCGCGGGCACCGTCGCGACCGGCTGGCCCGCGGCGTCCAGGGCTGTCGCGACGAAGGGGTGCGAGGCGCCCGTGGCGAGTTCCTTGGGGTTGGCCTGGATCGAGAGGCTCTTGAGCACCGTGAGCTTGCTCGGCGCGCTCGCGATCGCGCCCAGCGTGACCACGACGTCGCCTGAGGTCGCGGTGGCGGGCACCACGAAGGTGATCGTGCCTTCGTCCGTGCGCGCGGCGTCGGCGACCGCGTTGTTGGCGAGCGTGACCGTGAAGGGCGTGCCGCGCTTGTTCGCGAAGCCCGTGCCCGCGATCTGGATCGACGCGCCGGGTCCGGCCGCGGCGGGCTCGAGGGCGGTGATTTTGGGGATGATCACGCCGAGGTCGACCGTGGTCGTCGCCGTCTGCGCGGCCGCCACGGTGACGGCGGGGACCTGGCCGTCGCCGAGGTCGGCGCGCGCGGCGGACAGCTTGTAGTCGCCGACCGGGACGTTCTCGAGGCGGAAGTTGCCCTGGGCGTCGGCCTTGGCGCTGTAGGGCGTGCCCGTGATGAAGACCTCGGCGCCGCTGAAGTCCTTGATCGTGGGCACGCCCGTGGCCGTGACCTTGCCTTGCAGCGTGCCGGTCTTCGCGAGCCGCAGCACGACGCCCGCGTCGGGCTGCGCGACCAGCGTGCCGATCGCCTTCACGTCGGGCTTCTGCTCGGCCTCGATCACCAGCCGGGTGCCGTCGGGCACGTCGAAGGCGAAGGTGCCGTCGGCCTTCGTCTTCGTTTCGAGCGGGACGCTTGCCGGGGCGGCCGCCTGGGCGAGCGAATAGGCGCTGGCGGCGGTGAGGACGCCGAGCACGCCCGTGCCCTGCTCGTCGAGCTTGTAGGCGCGCACCGTCACGGCCACCGCGGCCTTGCTGTCGAGGCCGACCAGGCGGCCGAAGAAGCCGGCCTTCACAGCGCCGGTGCCGCCTGTGGCGGGGCCGCCCGTGCCCGTGCCGGTGCCTGTCGCGGCGCCGCCGCCGGCCTGGCTGCCGCCCGCGCCCGGCCTGGCCGTGGCCTTGCCCTTGCTGGCGCCTTTCACGCGGCTCTCGTCCGCGCCGGTCGTGGCGCTGGGGCCGCAGCTCGCGAGGAGCGCGACGGCGAGCACGAAGATCGGGAAGGGGCGGAGAAAGGGCATTGGGCGGGGCTCCTGCTTTATCTTTCCACTGGGGCCCATTACTAAACCCGCGCCCTCTTTAAAGGAAGGAAAGCGTGAGATTTAAAGGAAAGCGTGAGCTCTTTCTTCGTATTAATCAAAGGACAACCTGAGACCCCCGATTGGAGGGTTTTGGTTGTCAGCTGGTTAATGCGTCTTAAACCTATTTCTGGCCTTTGCCTCGCTGGTTAAGAAAATCGCCTCTACATCTAACCGACAGTTAAGGGTAGATGGTCCATTTGCAACGCTGGTGCAACCCTTCCGCTGGATAGACTTCTTGCGAGCGGTGCTCGCGAGTGAGTGAGAGACTCGTAGGAGGTAGACGATGCGCGCCAAGAAGACCAACCCCGCCCACGTGAAGACCCGCCTGTACGGCGAAGTCGAGAAGGCCCTCCGTTCGGGCGCTTCGGAGATCATCTTCTCGCTGCCCACCC
>JAKFEW010000047.1:0-87544 GCA_036675505.1 Candidatus Sericytochromatia bacterium | reverse complement strand
GGGCTGCCCGCCGCCGCCGCCGCCGGGCGCCCCGCGGCCGCCCTTCCCGCCGCCGCCGGGCTGCGCGCCGCCACCGCCGCCGGGTGGTCAGCAGCAGCCGCCCGCCGGGCAGACGCAGCCACAGGCCCTCCAATCGCCCACGAAGTGACCGCCATTCCTCACCCCCGGCCTAGCGAGAGATCGCACGCGGCCGGGGGTAGGATGATTCACGGCGAGTTCGAGACGGGGCGACGATGACGGCATTCACGCACGAGTGGTACGAGACGCAGGCGGTGCTGGGCGAAGGCGCCACGGCGGTGGTGTGGCGCGTCCTGGACCGCCGGTCCGGTACGGTCCTCGCGCTGAAGGTGCTCACGCCGGACGCAGCCGCCTCGGCCCCGATCCGGCTCGCGTTCCGCGCCGAGTACCAGGCCATGCGTAGGCTCGCCCATCCGCGGCTGGTGCGCGCCCACGAATTCGGCACGCTGGCCGACGGCCGGCTCTACTTCACGCTCGATCTCGTGGCGGGTCCCGCGCTCGCCGCCCTCGCACCGCTCGCCTCGGCGCGCGCCCGCGCGCTGCTCGTGGACGCGCTCGAGGGCCTCGCGGCGATGCATGCGCGCGGCGTGCTCCATGGCGATCTCAAGCCCGAGAACTTGCGGCTCGACGCCGAGGGCCGCCTGACGATTTTGGACTTCGGCCTCGCCACGCGGCTCGGCGAGCACGCGCCCGGCGTCCAGGGCACGCCGCGCTACCTCGCGCCCGAGGTCGTGCGCGGCGAGCGGCTGGACGGCCGCGCGGACCTCTACGCGCTGGGCGCGGTCTTCTACCACGTGCTCGCCGGCCGGCCGCCGTTCCAGGGCGAGGAGGCGCGCGGGCTGCTCGAGGCGATCCTCACGGCCCCGCTCGAGCCCCTCGCGGCGGTGGCGCCCGACGTCGACCCCGCACTCGCCGCGACGATCATGGCGCTGCTCGCGCGGTCCCGCCACGACCGCCCGGCGGGCGCCCTCGAGCTGCTCGAGGCGCTCGGCGCCGCGCCGGCCGGGCTCGGCGCCGCGCTGCCGGCGCCGGCCTTCGTCGGCCGAGCGCACGAGCTCGCATGGGCGCGCGCCGCGTTCGCGGCGGCCCCCGCGGCGCGCGCCGTGACCGCACCCGCCGGCGGGGGCAAGACGCGCTTCCTGGAAGAAGTCCTGGCAGCCGCCCAGCTCGAGGGCCACGCCACCTGGTCGGGCAGCGCGACGGGCGCGCCGGACCGCGCGTACGGGTCGCTCGAGGCCTTCGCGGCCTGGGTCGCCGACCGGGCCGAGCACCACCAGCCTGGCGCCACCGCGCGCTTCGTGACCGCCCGCACCCAGGCCGCGGCACTCACGCCGCGCGCCGCGCGCGCGACCCTGCAGGCGGCCTGGACCGAGGCGTTGGAGGCCACCGGACGGCGGCCGATCGTGGCCGCCTTCGACGACTGGGATCGCGCCGATGGACCGAGCCGAGAGCTGCTAGCAGCGCTCGCGGCCCACCGCGGCGGACCGCTGGTCGCCTTCACCGCTTCCGAGGGCGGCGGTGACCTGCCGCTCCCGCCGCTCACCGCCGAAGAGGTGGGCGCACTCGTTGGCAGCCAGCTCGGCACCGAGCCCCCCGCGCGCCTCGCGGCCGCGCTGCGGCGCCTGACCGATGGCCTGCCCGGCCTGGCGCGCGCCACCCTCGACCACCTCGTCGCGGGCGGCGACCTGCCGCGCGAAGGCGGCCGCTGGCGGCCCGATCGCGTGGCCGTCGAGGCGCTGGCCCTGCCGCCCGATGCGGTGGCCGGCGCCGCGCACGTAGGCGACCTGCCGGCCGACGCGCGCACCCTCGCGAGCGCGCTGGCGCTCGCCGAGCGTCCGATCACCGTCACGGAAGCCGGCGCCTGGCTCGGCATCGCGGAAGACGCGCTCGCCGAGGCTGTGGAGACGCTCGCCGAGCGCGGGCTGCTGGTCGACGTCGCGACCCGGCCGCGCCTGGCCTCGCCCGCGCTCGCGGCCGCGCTCGCCGATCAGGTGCACGATCCGGAGGCGGCCAGGATCCACGCGGCCCTGGCGCGTGGCCTCACCGACCTGGGCGACCCCGCGGACGCGCCCGCCCGGGCCTGGCACCTGTTCGGCGCCGGGGACGACGCGCGTGCGAGCGGGGAGGCGATCGCCGGCGCCCGCGTGCGCCTGGCCGCGCTCGACCTCGACGAGGCGACGCGCCTCCTCGCGAACGCCCTCGTGCGGTCCAGCGAGCCGGTGGTGCTCGCCGAGGCCTTCGAGCTCATGGGCGACATCGCACGCATCGAAGGCAAGACCGAGGATGCCCTGGCCGCTTACGAAAAGGCGCTGGCCACGAGCACCGACGATCGCGGCCGGGCGCGGCTCGAGGTGAGCGCCGCGCTGGCGTTGCAGCTCTCAGGCAAGCACGAAGCGGCCACCGCGCGGGCCACCGTGGGCGCCGCGGCCGCCGAGACGGCGGGCGCGCCGGCCGAGGCCGCGCGCGCCCATACCACGCTCGCGCGCCTGCACCACTTCGCCGGCCGCCCGGCCGAGGCCGCCGCGGCCTGCGAGGCCGCGCTCACGGCGGCCCGCGCCGCCGGTGAGCTCGAGCTCGAGGCCGAGGCGCTCGGGTTGCTGGGCTTCCTGCGCGTCCGCGAGCCGGGCCGCATGGCCGAAGGCCTCGCGATGCTCGAGCGCTCGCTCGCGATCCGCGAGGCGCGGGGCGATCGCCTCGCGCTCGTCGACGCCCACCTCACGCTCGGCAACGCGCTCGTGGCCGCCGGGCGCTACCCCGCCGCGGCCGACGCCTTCGCGCGCGCCCTCGCGCTCGGCCGTGCGCACGGCGGCGCCGGCGACGACGAGATCACCACCTTGATCAACGTCGGCCAGGTCGCGACCGAGCTCGGCCGGCTCGACGAGGCGCGCGACGCGCTCGACCAGGCCGTGCGGCTCGCGACCGAGCTCGACAACCCGTTCCTCGCCGCCTACGCCCGCGGCCTGCGCGGCCGCGCGCTGGCCAGCGTCGGCCGGGTCGCGGACGCGGTGATGGACGCCGAGGCGGCCCTCCGGCAGGCCGAGGCGATCGGCAGCACCTACCTCGAGGCTTCCACGCGAGCCTGGCAGGCCGCCGTGCTGCTCGCCGCGGGCGACGCCGCGGGCGCCCTCGACACCGCCCACGAGGGGCGCGCCCTGGCGCGGCCGCTGGGCGATCCCGAGCTCGACACGGCGCTCGCGCTGGCCTGCGCCGATGCCCTCATCGCCCTCGGCTCGCCGTCCGTCGCCCCCCGACACCTGGCCGGGCTGTCGCGCGAGGCGCCGAGCATCGCGGCCCGCGCTGGGCTCGTCGAGGCCCGCGCGGCGCTCGCGCTCGGCGAGCTCCCGCGCGCGCGCGAAGCGGCGGACGTCGCGCGCCGCGCCGCGGACGAGGCGGGGTTGGTCCCGCTCATGCTCGAGCTGGCGCTGGTCGACGGCGCCCGCGCGATCGCCGAAGGCCGCCCGCGCGAGGCGGCCAGCCAGCTGCGCCAGGCCCATGACCACGCCCTGGACCATGGCCTCGTGCTCGTGGCCGCCGACGCGGCCCGCCTGCTCGCCGAGGTCGAAACGGACCCGGCCGCGCAGCGCCTGGCGAGCGCCGCCCGCGCCGGGCTCGCGTCGGCGGTCGACGCCCTGCCAGCCGGGCTGCGCGCGCCGTTCGCCGCGCGCTGGCTCGCGCACGAGCCGCTCGCGCACGCCCCGGCGGCCCAGGCCGTGAGCGCCGATGCCGAGGCCCTGAGCGTCATCTCCGACTTCGGCCGCATGGTCACGGGCACGCTGCGCTACGACGAGGTGTTGGACCGCGTGATCGACAGGGTCATGGCGCTCGCCGGCGCCGAGCGCGGCATGGTGATGCTGGTCGAGCCCGACGGCGGCCTCTCGGGCGTGGTCACCCGGCCGCGCGACGCGGCAGGCGAGGCAGGGCTCATGGCCTTCTCGAGCACGTTCGTGAAGACGGCGCTCGAGTCGCGCGAATCGCTCTGGATCGCCGATGCGCAGTCCGATGCCCGCTTCGCCGCGGCGGCCAGCGTCATGGCCCTCGATCTCCGCACGGTGCTCTGCGTCCCGCTCCAGGCCGAAGGCGAGGTGACCGGCTTGCTGTACGTCGATCGCCGCAGCGTGAACCGCACGTTCAGTGAGGCGGACCTGCGCCTGGTCGAAGGGCTCGCGGGCTTCGCGGCGCTGGCGATCGCCAACGCCCGCCGCTACGAGGAGACCCGCCAGCACGCCGCCGAGCTCGCCGCGGCCCAGACGCTCGGCCGCCTCGCGGGCGGGCAGCGCGGCTTCGAGGAGGTGCTCGCCACGATCCTGCGGGCGGTCGGCTCGGTGCTGCCCGCCGAGCGCTTCGTGCTGCTGCTCGGCGACGACCCCTGGCCCACGATCGCGACCGACGCCGCCGGCGCCCCGGCCGAAGCGGACGTGGCGCAGGCGATCATCGACGAGGTCGCAGGCGCCCGCGAGGGCCTGATTGACCGCGACCCGCACGACGCGGTGGCCCGGGCGCCGCGCCAGGTGATGGCCGCGCCTATGGTGATGGACGACGATCTGCTCGGCGCGTTGTACCTCGTCAGGTCGGAGGACGCGCGGCCCTTCACGCCGCGCGAGCTCGAGCTGCTCGAGACGCTCGCGGACCACGCCGCGCCGGCGCTCGACGCGGTCGCCACGCGCACCGGGCTGCAACGCAACGTCGAGCGCCTCGAGGGCCTCGCGCAGGGCCTGCAGGCGCGCCTGCTGCTGGCGGACGACGACGACATCTAACCCCAGGGCTAGCGCCCTTTGAGCAGCCGGTCCATCCCCTCCTGGAGCTTCGACGCCGTCCGCGTGAGCGCCTCGGACGCCGTCGGTGGCGGCGGCGAAGGCTGCGGCCTTTGCTGGCGTCGCTCGCGCTCGATCGGCGGGAAGAGCCTGCCGAACACCGGGTCGCCCCGGAAGGTCGCATCGAAGGTCGAGAGCAGGTAGAGCCGCCCCTTGAGCTTGGGCAGCGCGAGCGCGATCGCCGCCGCCAGCGCCGGCTGCTGCGCGGGCTCGGCGTTCATCACCCGCGTGCGCGCCTCGCGCACCTGCGTGGCAGCCTTCGCCGCATCCACGAAGCGGTCGTTCGCGATCAACAGATCGCGGATCGTCTCGGGCGCGTCGACCAGCCGCGCGAGCATCGCGCGGGCGAGGCCGGCGTGATCCGGGCGGAGCTCGGCGACGGCGGCGGCCCACTGCGCCTGCGGGCGCTGGTAGACCGACAATACGTAGCGAATCAGCCGGAACCGCCCGGAGAGGGCGTCGCGCAGCGCGTGATACGACCGCAGGAAGTCTTCCGACTCGCGGTGGAAGGCCACGACTTCGGGCGCCTCGGCCGGCGTCCCGCGACGAACCTTCGCCAGAAGCCAGCTGTCGACGTCGCGGTCGCCTTGTTGCCTGGACGACGGGGGAAGCACGCGGACGGGACTCTCTGTGGCCTCGCCTACTCCTTCTTCCGGTGCTCGTCGGTCGGCGCGTTCTCCGGCCGCGACCAGGCCTCCTGCTCGAGGAAGCACACGCCTTCGTCGCCGCCCATGACGTCGATGGCGGGGCCGTTGCCGATGCGCAGCTGGTCGAAGCCGTAGCGGCCGGGGTCGCCCACGGCCTGCTCGCCGAAGGCGACCACGCGCGACGCGTCGATGCCGTTCGCGCGCAGGATGCCGATGGTCGTGGTCATCAGCTCGTAAGCGAACCACTTCTCCTTCTTCACGTTCTTCACGTCGCCCTGCTTCTCGATCTTGGCCATGATGTCGGGGCGAAGGGTCTTGGCCTCGCGCAGCGCCTGCATGACCATCTCGGGCAGGTTCGTGAGCGGCAGCTTGATGCTGTCGTAGATCGGCAGGTGCGGCACGGTCTGCAGGGGAGCCAGCGGCGTCGGGCTGAGCTCCGTGAAGCCGAGGCTCGTGAGGTTCTTGCGCTCCTCGCTCTCCATGATGCCCTTGAGGAAGTCCTCGCGCGGGTGGCCGTTCGCGAGCGCCATCGAGGCCGCCATCATGGCCGAGTCGTCGACCTCGCGGCCGAGCAGGCGGCGGAAGGAGGCCTTCACGAACTCGGCCTCGCTCTGCGCCTCGCCCCCCGGACTGGGAACGGCGAGGTCGCCCTGCACGGCGCCGATCTGGCCGCTGACGATACTTTGATCCCGTGAGCCCGCGGGCGCGTAGGCCGGAGCCGACGGGGCCTCCGTGACCACGCCCGCGTCGGCGGGAGGCGCCGCGGGGGCGGTGCCCCCGACGAAGGGGCTGGGCATTCCGCTGGTGCCTATGCGATCGATCACGATGAAATCCTCCTCGGAGCAGGCTGGCAACCCTCATTATTCCCCGCGGCGAGGATGTTATGATGGTTGGGCGCTATCCACCGTGAGGGCCTTCCTGTGCACCGACCAACCATCCATGCCATCGCGATCGCCATGTTCGCCGCAGCCCTCGCCGGGTGCGCGCCGGCGGTGTCGCCGGGGCAGGCGACCATGCCGCAGGCCACGAGCGCATCGGCCGACGTGGAGCGGAACAAGGCGGCGATCCGCCGCTGGCTGGAAGAAGGCGACAACAAGGGCAACGTCGCGATCGCCGACGAGGTGTTCGCGCCCGAGGTGGTCCTCTACCACCCCACGAGCCCCGAACCGCTGCGCGGCATCGAGGTGATCAAGCAGGGCTCGATGGGGCTGCACAAGGCGTTCCCTGGTTTCAAGGGCACGCTCGACGACGTCATCGGCGAGGGCGACAAGGTGACCGTCCGCTGGACGCTCAAGGGCGTGCACCAGGGCGAGTTCATGGGCATCCCGGCCTCCGGCAAGCCCTTCACCATCACGGGCATCTCGATCTATCGCTTCGTCGGCGGCAAGATCGTCGAGGGCTGGTACGCCGTGGACATGATGAGCTTCTACGCCCAGATCGGCGCCACGCCCGCCGGCACGCCGCCCGCCGCCCCGGCGCCGTCGACTTCGCCCGCCCCGAGCCCGGCCGCCGGCCGGTAGGCCAGTGGCCGAGGTCATCACGCCGATCCCGCCCATCAGCCGCCCGCCGATGGGCGAGCGGCTGAAGGCAGCCCCATGGGGGCCGGCCACCACGATCGCGCGCGTGACCGAGCACGTGCTCGCCGCCCTGGCCCTCACGCAGCCGTTCCAGCCGGCGTTCATCCCGCTGATGCTCGGCCTGTACCTGTGGATGTGCCTCGCCACGAGCCTGTACCTGCATCGCATCGTGAGCCACCGCTGCCTGGTCCCCAGCGCGCCGGTGCGGTTCTTCCTGGCCCTCGGGACATCCGTCAGCCTGGGCGGCGACCCGGTCCGCTGGGCGGCGATCCACCGGCACCACCACGCCCACAGCGACGGCCCTGACGACATCCACACGCCGCGCCACGGCTTCGCGTACGCGCATGGCTTCTGGGCCCACAAGATCGACCGCGCGATGCTGGCCGACATGTTGCCGTTGGCGCGCGACGTCCATGACTACTGGTTCCACCGCTGGCTCTTCAACCCGTTCCAGTACCTGGTGCCCCACCTCCTGGTCGCCGCGGCGATCGGCGCCGTCTGGGGCTGGCCGGGGGTCCTCTGGGGCCTGTACGTCCCGCTGGTCGCCTTGATCCACGTGACGCACGCGGTGAACGCCTTCGGCCACATCCCGAAGGCCGGCTACCGCCGCTTCGAGACGCGCGACCTCAGCACCAACGTCCCCTGGCTGGCCCTCCCCACGCTGGGCGACGCCTGGCACAACAACCACCATGCGCGGCCCGGCAAGGCTGCGCACGGCGTGGCGTGGTGGGAAATCGACATCAACAAGTACGTGATCCGCGCGCTCGAGCGCGTGGGGCTCGTGCGCGACGTGGTCTGGTAGGCGGCTCCCCGAAGCGAAGGCGACTTACTTACTCGGCAGGAACCCGAAGCTCCTGGCCGGGGTGGATGAGGTTCGGGTCGTCGAGGGTATCGGTGTTCGCGTCGAAGATCTCCTGCCAGCGGCTGGCGTCGCCGAGCTCGCGCTGGGCGATGCCCGACAGCGTGTCACCGCCGCGGACCGTGACGGAGCGCCACTCGCCGTCTTCTTCTTCCGATTCTTCCTCTTCTTCCTCTTCTTCTTCTTCGTCGGAAGCCGTCTCTTCCTCGGCTTCTTCCTCTTCTTCTTCCGCCTCGGCAGAAGCGGTCTCTTCTTCTTCTTCTTCCTCTTCTTCTTCCTCTTCAGCTTCTTCTTCAGATTCTTCGTCGGAAGCGGTTTCTTCCTCTGCTTCCTCTTCGGCTGCTTCTTCCTCTTCGGCTTCTTCTTCCTCGTCGGAAGCTGTCTCTTCTTCCGATTCTTCCTCTTCTTCCTCTTCCTCTTCTTCGGCTTCTTCCTCTTCTTCGGCCGCCGCGGCCTTGCCGCCGAACAAGCTGCTCAGGATGCCGCCGACGGCACCCAACAGCCCGCCGCCGCCCTCTTCTTCCTCAGATTCTTCTTCGTCCTGACCGGCGCGCGCGCGGCCGCCGCCCTCGTCCTCGTCTTCTTCCGCTTCTTCGTCCTCGTCCAGCGCCGCGACCCGCGCGGAGTGGCGGCCGCCGATTTCTTCGTCGGCGTCGCGCGCTACGGCGAAATCAGACTTGCCGCCGTCGCCTTCGTCTTCCGCGGCGTCTTCCGCCCCGTCGATCGCGTCATCCTCGTCCCAATCCTTGCTCGGCACTACAACTCCTCTAAAAGGCGGTCCCGGTACGCACGGCACGCGGGCAAATGGGGGATCGTCCCTGCTGACAAGTGAGACGGACGTACCGCCCGGGCAGAATGTAGAGACGAGCTCGCCTGTTGAAAGCGGGCCCGCCCATTGTTCCCGCAGTCTCGGCAGTGTAACGCCGTGGAAACCATCATTTGATTCGAGCCGATTTGGAGGCCCCAGTGATCCGATATGCCATTCTATTCGCCGCATGCCTGGCCCTTACGGCCCCGCCGGCGTTTGCCGCCGAGTCGGTAGCAGCGCCCTTCCAGATCGCCGCGGCCGATGGCGTGGACTTCGACGACGAGGGGCTCGAGCGCAAGACCAGCTCGCGCACGGGCCACGCCGACTACACCCAGAAGGCCTACAAGGCCGAGCTGACCGCGCTGCCCAAGGACCAGCAAATCGCGCTGCGCTCCATCATGGGCAAGCTGGACGCCGCCACCAAGGCCCAGCTCGAGGCCCTCGTCGCGAACCGCCGCGTGCAATACAAGGACGCCACCGGCCACACGCTGGCCGACAACCTCTGGGCGCTGGTCGACAAGCCCCTCAAGCACAAGATCAAGAACGCCGCGCTGCTCACCGAGATCATCCGCGACGTCGGCCGGCCGAGCACGATCGCCCAGGCCGAGCACAACACCTGCACCGCCACCAGCATCCAGTCGGCCCTGGCGCGCTCGGCGCCCGGCGAGTACGTGCGCATCATCGCCGGCCTCGCGGCCGGCGACGGCCAGGTGACGGCCCGCGACGGCAAGCTCAAGCTCTCGTCGGCCGACTACATCCCGTTCCCCGACCGCACGATCACGGGCAACCTGTTCCAGCCCGCGATCATGGAAGCCGAGGCCCGGCACAACGGCAACGGGGCGCACTACGACAACAAGACCGATACCACCACCAACAAGAAGGGCGAGAAATGGCAAGGCGCGATGGACGCCGACGTCTCGTCGGTCCAGACCGCGTTGCTCATCGGCAAGTACACGACGGTCTACGCGAGCGAGACGCCCAAGAAGAAGCTCGTCGCGATCCTGCGCGGCGCGACCGCCAAGAAGCCGGTGCTGGTCGGCTTCAACACCGCCGGCGGCGGCGGCCATGAGGTGCAGGTCATCGGCTTCGACAAGGTCAAGAACCGCTACAAGATCCGCAACCCCTGGGGCGAGCTGCTCCTGCTGCCGATCAAGGACGTGGAGTCGCACGCCGACGGCGTGAACTACCGCAAGGACTGATCACCCACCATGCGAAAGACCCGCGGAGCGCCAGGCGCTCCGCGGGTCTTTCCGGTCTATTGGGCCTACTTCTTGACGGCGGCCAGGTTGGCGAGCGCCTGGGCGGTCAGGAAGAACTTGTTGGTGGCCATGTCCTTGATCGAAGCGATCCCGAAGGCCTGCTTCAGCAGCTCCGCGTCCTTCTCGGACACGCCCGCGAGCGCGGCCGGGCTGGCAGCGAGGATCTCGCTGAGGGACTTGTTCTCGTAGGCCTTGTCGAGGGCGGTTTCGAGATAGGTCTGAACGGGCATTGGTCCTCCTGAAAGGTCAGATGTGGTGCGCCGGTCCACCGAGCGGAACAGCGACTGAACAGTCTAACATAAGTGCGCCATGATTCACGCCTCACTCCTGCTCACGCTCCAGCTCGCCGCGATCACGACGGCGATCCTGCTCGTCGTGGGCACCCCTGCCGCTTTTTGGCTGGCCGGCGCGCGCGGCCGCTGGAAGCCCTTCGTCGAGGCGCTGGTCGCCTTGCCGCTGGTGCTGCCGCCCACCGTGCTCGGCTTCTACCTGCTGCTCGCGATGGGCGACCACGGCTGGCTCGGCCAGGCCTGGCAGGCCGTGTTCCGGCAGCCGCTCGCGTTCTCCTTCCCGGGCCTGGTGGTCGCCTCGGTCTTCTATAGCCTGCCGTTCGCGATCCAGCCGATGCAGACCACCTTCGCGAAGATCGACGGCGAGCTCTACGATGCCGCCTGGACGATGGGGGCGACCCCGCTCCAGGCCTTCCGCTGGATCGCGCTGCCGCTCGGCGCGCCCGGCATCGTGACGGCGGCCGTGTTGTCCTTCGCCCACACCCTGGGCGAGTTCGGCGTCGTTTTGATGGTGGGCGGCAACCTGCCGGGCAAGACGCAGACCGTGTCGATCGCCATCTACGACCTCGTCGAATCGTTGCGCTACGGCGAGGCCCATACCCTGGCGCTGTCCCTGCTCGTGTTCTCCTATGCCGTGCTGCTGGGTATCTACCTGGCGAACCGGCGGGCGATCGCCCTGGGCAGCCAGGACTGACGCCGGCAGTCGAAGCCGACGCCGCAGGACCGACGCCGACCGCGGGAGCGCGCCATGAAACCCCTCCTCCTCGCCCTCATCGCCGCGCTCGTGACCACCGCGCCGGCCACGGCCGAAGTAAGCGCGCCCCCCGCCCTCCTGGTGGCCGCCGCTTCAGACCTTCGCCAGGCGTTGCCGGCGCTCGCCGAGGCGCATGCCAGGCACGGCGGGGCCCGCGTCGAGACGGCCTTCGGCTCCTCGGGCAAGCTGTTCGCGCAGATCGCCAATGGCGCGCCGTACGATGCGTTCTTCTCCGCCGACGCGGGCTACGCGCGCGCGCTCGAGGCCAAGGGCCTCGCGGCGCCCGGCACGCGCTTCGTCTACGGCGTCGGCCAGATCGCGCTCTGGACGGGCAAGGACAGCGGCGTGGACGTCGGCCGGGGGCTCGCCGCGCTCGACGATCCGCGCGTGACCCGCATCGCCATCGCCAACCCGGCCCACGCGCCCTACGGCCGCGCCGCCGAGGCCGCGTTGCGCCACGCAGGCGTCTGGACCCGCGTGCAGCCTCGCCTGGCGCTGGGCGAGAATGCCTCGCAGGCGGCCCAGTTCGCCACGACCGGCGCGGCCCAGGTCGCGTTCGTGCCGCGCTCGTTGCTCGGCTCACAGGGACTGCGGGAGGGGCGCCACTGGCTGGTGCCACAGGCCTGGTATCCGCCGCTGGTGCAAGAAGCGGTGGTGCTGAAGCGCAGCCGGGCGGCCGCGGCCGCTGTGGCGTTTTTCACCTTCGTGCGCGGCCCCGAGGGCCGTCGGATCCTGGCGACGTACGGATTTCAGCCGCTCAGCTCGCGTCCGCCGGCCCGTTGATCGGCAGCGTGAACCAGAAGGTGCTGCCCTGGCCGATGACGCTCTCGACGCCGATCGTGCCGCCGTGTGCCTCGACCAGCGCCTTGCTGATGGCGAGCCCGAGCCCGGTGCCGCCCCGGCGGCCGTCCAGCTGGCTGAAGCGCCGGAACAGGCGCGCGACGTCGTCGGCCCCGATGCCCGGGCCCGCGTCCGTCACCTCGACGCGCACCGTCTCGTGCTCGGGCCGGACCCGCAGCACGATGCGTCCGCCCTCGGGCGAGTACTTCTGCGCGTTGCTCAACAAATTGATCAACACCTGAGCCATTCGGCCGCCATCCATCCGCACCCGCGGCGCCTCCGCGGGGCACTCGACCACGAGCGCGATGCGGGCCTCGCGCAGCTGCAGCCGCATGCCGGCCGCGACCTCCTCGGCCTTGGCGCACAGGTCGGCCTCGTCGAGCCGCAGCTTGAAGGTGCCCGCCTCGATCTGGGCGACGTCCAGCAGGTCGTCCACCAGGTACCGGAGGCGCAGGCTGTTGGTGCGGACGTGGCCCACGAAGGCCCGCTGTTGGGGGTTGAGCGGGCCCACGGTCTCTTCCGCCAGGAAGTCGGCATAGCCCACGATCGAGGTGATCGGCGTGCGCAGCTCGTGCGAGACCGCGTTGACGAACTCGGTCTTGAGCCGGTCCAGCTCCTGGAGGCGCACGTTCGCCGTCAGCAGCTCGGCCTCGGCGCGCCGGCGCGCGGTCAGCGCCGCGATCAGCACCAGCGTAGGCACGGCCATCGCGACGAGGAAGGTGTCCAGCACGAGCAAGGAGTCGTTGAGCGAAGGCCGCACGAAATGGCTCCACCCCAGCGCCGTCAGCCCGATCGCCTGCGCCGCGACGACGACGACGGCCGCCACGCCGCCGCGCGGCCCGAAGCGCAGCGCGGCCCAGACCAGCAGCGGGGCGAGCAGGAAGCTGATGCCGACGGCCGGGTGGAAAGCCACCGTGCCGATCACCAACGCCGCCACGAGCCAGCCCGCGAACTCGATGACCTTCTCGCGCGCGGGCGGGGCGTGCCGAGTCGCGAACACGAGGCACAACGGCGCGATCAGGATCACACCCAGTGAGTCGCCGAGCCACCACGTGAACCAGGCCTGGGTGGCCGGGGCGCCGCTCATCAGCCCAGCGAGGTCGAGCGCGATCGTGCCGATCGAGGCATTCAGCAGGCAAGCGAGTAGGCCGCCCAGGGTGACGAGCTGGAAGACATCCTCAACGCGGTCGAGCTCGGGGCGGAAGCCGTGACGGCGCACGAGCCAGGCCCCGATATGCGCTTGCAGCGCGGCGCCGGTGGCGATCGCGGTCGCGACGGCGATGCTCGTCAGGGTGGGCGCGACGCCCATAGGCGAGGTCAGGTTGCCCACGAATGAGCCCAGCCACACGCTCGGCCAGACGCCTGGGCCGAACAGCAGGACGGCCGCGAGGGCGATGCCGGAAGGCGGCCAGACCGCGCAGACGTAGCCGGGCGGCAACGCCATCTGCTTGCCGACCCAGCCCGCTACGCAATAGAGAACCGCGATTCCCGCCCAGAGGGCGAACCTGCGCGCCAACTGCCGGTCTCCTTTTCAGGGGATCGAAGGCTTGCTGTGACCATGTTCGATTGGACATAGGGTAGCATCCGTCGCCCGGCGATGCACGCACCGATCAGGGCCGCCTGTCCAGCGCCGGGGCGGCGGCCTCGAATTCGGCGAAGGGCGGTCGCACCGACCAGCTGCGCTTGCCGCGGCCGTGCGGCACCAGCCACCAAAAGAAGAATGCCGTCGTCACGACGTTCAGCGCCCCCATGCTCCAGGCCGGCAAGAAGGGCGTGAGGTCGATCAACATGCCGTTGTTGTGCATGGGGTTGAAGCCGAACAGCTGGGGCAGCCGGAACAGGTAGTACATCGAGACGGCGGTGGCCGCGAAGGTCCGCAGCACCAGGTCCTTGCGCCGCGGGCCTGCCGCCTCGCGCGCGATCACGTAAAGCGTGGCGCTGACGAGCGCGCCGAGCGACGGGTAGCCGTAGAGCACGACCACGCTCTGCCAGCCGGCCAGCGCCCATTCGTCGGGCAGGAGAAACCAGCCCCAGATGTAGCCCGGGAAGGCGCCCGCCATCAGGACCTCGCTGACCCTGGCGGCCTTCGAGCTCGACAGCGCCGCACCGTGGCGGCCCGCGGCCCAGTCGGGGCAGGGCAGCGAACAGCACCGGCAGTCCCGGCAGTTCGTATTGGGCACCGAGAACGCCACGGCCGAGCCGTAGAGCTTCTCGACCGGATGCACCGGGCACAGGCCTGCGCACCAGCCGCTGCGCCGCTCGAAGAGGAAGCCCATGACCAGGGCGAGGGCGGCGATCCCGAGCAACAGCGCGGCTGTGGCGTGGCCGCTCGTGTTGAAGACGACGTGCCGCAGGGGCACGATCAGCAGCAAGAGCGCCAGGCCGGCGAGGTTGAGCGCGCCGCGCCGAGCCGGGGAGAGCTTGAGGCCGCGCGAGAAGCCGAGCCGGTCGGGGAGCATCGACACGGTCGCGAGCGGACAGACGTTGCGCCACGCCCCGGTCCCCACGACCAGCAACGCCGGGGTCGCGGGAATCAGCATGTTCCAGAACAGGGTTACGCCGACAGGCGGGTCGAAGACCATGAACCCCAACAGGATCAGGCCGGCCAGCCCGGCGGCCAGCTGCCCGATCGTCCAGCCGCGCAAAGAGCCAAGGGCGCCACGGGTGCTCAAACGGTGCGTCTCCTCGGGGCAAAGCCCCGACCATCGTAGAACGATGCGCCGCCCGCAGGCTTCGTGGAGAACTACGGAGCGTACCGACGCGCTAAGACCCTGGATGAAGGTGATCCACGAACGCCTCGCGCAAAACCCGCTTCTCCCAGGGCTGGAGATCGCGGCTCAGCGTCGCACCGGCGGTGCCGAGCATCTTGCGGTCCCAGAAGCGCGGGATGCCCCGGTTGTGCGCGAGGTCCTCGAGCACCTCGACGCGCTCGGGAGCCGAGAGTCGCGACGCGAAGTCGGCAGCGACCCGCTGGATCGCGAGGATCGGATCCAGGGGGGGCGAGGCCGGCGCGACCGGGACCACGACCTCGATGGGCGTGGGCGCCAGGTCATCCGCGGCCTGCGCGGGTGCGGGCGACGCCTCGACCGGCGCCGCAGGCGGGCAGATGGGCTCGAGCGGGCCCGTGCCCGCCATCGGGTCGGTCTCCCGGAACGCGATCAAGGGACGCACGACGTCGGCCGACCACTCCGTGGCGGTGTCGGCGTCGCGGCGCAGGCCGTAGGACTGCGACTCCCGGATTGGCGCGATCCCGAGCAGGTGGACCCGCACGCCGAAGCTCTGGGCCATGTGCATGCCCATCCGCACGTCCTCGTCGCCCGACAACAGCAGGGCGTCCGAGAGGGCATGGTTGCGGGCGAGCTCCATCAGGTCGGTCATGATGAGCGAATCCACGCCCTTTTGCTCCCCGACGCTGTTCAGCAGGCCGAGCCGCAGCCGCACGAAGGCGAGGTCCGCGATCCGCGCCTGATCCGGGGTCGGGTTGCCGTAGGGCGCGCCGTCGTACCAGTAAATGCGCAGCAAGCGGCCACCATCGCTCCGCTCGAGCGCCAACTGCGTCAGCGCGGACACCACCGCCGGCTCGTCCAGCGACATGAGCGGCCGTGGCTGCTTGCGCCCGGTGAGCAGGACCGAGGCTTGGGCGTAGAGATAGCCTGCGTCTACGAAGACGGCAACCTGTTGCATGGCGCGATTCCCAGCATAGACGTCAGAGGTCGGTCCTCTCGGTTACTATCGGTATACCCGCGAAGAGCGCCAGCAGGCCGCCCGTGATCAGCAGCTCGTCCGTCATCGGGTACTCTTCGGGGTAGCCCGCCTGGGAGACCCGGCTGTGGTTCGTCAGTGTGAAGCCCAGGCCCTCCGGCCCGCCCAGGCCCCAACTGCGACGCAGTTCCAGGCGCTCGCCCGCGATCACGGCCTCGGCACGCGTCGTCTTGCGGTCGAAGCCGCCGTCCGCAGGCTCGCGCCAGAACCCTTGCGTGATCGTCCGGTGGATCCAGCCGGCGGCGCTCAGCGGCACCGCACGCTCGCCCGACGACCCGGTGCTCTCCCGCCTGGTGCGGATGATCAGCTGGTCGCCCCGGCGGTACAGCGAGGTATGCCAGTCCGGGGTCACCGGGTCGCTGACCTGGCCGAGCAGGACTTCGCCCGCCTCAGGGCCGGCCATCTGGTTCCAAGAATACCAGCGGCCCCGGCTTGACCAGCGGCTTACAGGGCACGATCGCGAGCCTCCCCTGGGACACGTAAGTCCCGATCGGCTTGGGGTCCGGATCGAGCAAGAAGATCTCGTGGACCCCCAGCTCGCGCGCCCCACCGCCCGTCATGAAGGTCGCACCGTTGCCGCGGAACCACTCCGAAACGCCGAACTGCGCATGCACGCGGATCCGGGCGCGAAACCGCTTCTGCGCCGCGGCGTCGTCTTTCAAGGCCGGGGTGGTCGCGATGAAGTGGTCGACGTCGTCTGGGATGTACTCCTTGAAGCCCCGCTTGTAGAAATCGTCCATCAGGTGGTGGTAGGGAATGCGGTAGTCCTTGGCGAGCACCGCCGTGAAATCGGCGGCGCCGAACGCCGCGTTGGTCAGGTCACGCGCCGCCAGCTCGGCTATCTTCGCGCGCGTGGGGCACACGAGCTCCGGCCGCCGGGCCGCGTCGGCCCCCAGGTCGCGCAGCACGAGGACGTGGTAGCTGGCCGCGGGATCGAGGTTCAGGCCCAACAGGCGCGCGATGACCTCAGGATCGGTGTCGGCGGCCTCGAGCTGCTCGAAGGTCGCCACCCAGAGCGGCAGCTTGCCGAAGGGCCGCGGGAACCCCAACAGGGCGTTCTCACCGGGCGCCGCCGGCACGATGCGCACCAGATAGCGCGTGTTCCCCAGGTCGCCGGCCTTGGCCATGGCCCGCAGCTGCGCCTCGGTGTACCGCAGCGGCACGCGCCCGGTGGCCGCCAGCCGCGCGCGGGCCGCGGCCAGGCGCGCCACGGCGTCGGCCAGGTCCACCGGCTCGCGCCAGCCGGCCGGCCCGGCGACGGCGGGTGCCGCCGCGGGCGCGTGTGCAGGGTGGGCCCAGGCGGGGGCAACGGCGCCCACGACCATGAGGGCGACGAACAGGGTGAAGCAAGGCAGGCGCAGGGACGGCAACGGGGGCTCCTTGGACGGCGGCCATGAGCACATACCCGTCGATGGCCCCCGCGAAGTGATCCCGCCACCCGGGCCCGGCGGCTGGCCGGGGCTGATCGGCCGCCTGTTTATGTCGGAGCTGTTAACTTACTGTCAATCTGTGGAACAAGAAGCCAGGGGTTCTGGGGAAGAACCTGCGTCATGGCATGACGCGGCGCCAGCCGCCTAGGGGAAGGAATCGAGATGAAGATGAAGCGTCCGTACCGGGGAGCCTCGCCTCTGCTGTTCGCCACGCTCGGCCTCGCGATGCTGGCCGCGTGCAACGGGAAGGCGCCGCAAGGCGTGGTGAGCGAAGCCGTGATCAACGGCAGCACGATGGGGCCCGTCCTCCGTGCGAACGCCGAGCTCGCGAGGAACCTGGGCATGGTGCTCGCCGACTCGGCGGTGCGCGGCGATCAGATCCAGATCAAGGACGTCGAAGGCCGTTTGTTGCCGGGCGCCCAGCTCCAGATCGGCCAGGCGATGCTCGTCGCGGACGAGAAGGGCGTCGTGACCCTTCCCGCCGAGCTCGTCGCCGAGGGCAAGAGCGCCGCCGTCGTGCGCGCCGCGGGCTTTGCGCCCCAGGTCATGGACGTCACGCCCGGCCACGCCGTGGCGTTGACGCCGCTCGATGCGCAGCGCACGGCGATCGCCGCCGGCGGTGGTGGCTCGGCCCGCAACAGCGCCGGGAACCTCGAGGTCGTCTTCCCGCCGGGCGCGCTGACCGGCGACTCCCAGGTCGCCGTCACGCGCCTGTACGCCGAGAACGGCCTGCCCGGGCAGCGCTTGCCCGAAGAGATCCCCTTCACGGTGAGCGCCCACAAGGACAACGCGAACCCGCTCTCGTTCGCGGATGCCGGCTACAAGCTCGCCGACAACATGCCGCTCGGCACGTACCACTACAGCCTCGACCTGGGTGAAGGCGTCGAAGTCGCCCCGGGCGCCGAGGTGATCGTCAAGTTCCGCACCGAAGGCAAGATGGCGGAGCTGCTGCGCGCGCGCCACGAGGCCGGCGACAAGTTCGAGGATTCCTCGGAAGCGATCACGCGCGACGCCGACGGCAACTTCTGGCTGGCGATGCGCTACGTGGGCCCCCAGACCGCGTCGGGCGAGGCCGCCAAGCGTCGGCTGTTCGCGGCCAAGTGCGACAACTACAGCGATCAGCAGTCGCAGACCTTCCAGGTCAAGCGCGAGTGGGGCACGCTCAAGCCGGGCATCGAGGTGCCGATCTGGAGCGGCGGCTACCGCACCAGCAACAACGTGAGCTCGAACTGGATCAACAGCTACTCGCCGTCCGCCGGCGGCCACTGCGTCAGCGGGGGCACCGCGGCGCAGTACGAGCACAACAGCTGGGGCATGCAGGCAGGCAGCTCGATCCCGAGCTGGATCACGATCATGACCCACCACCCGAACGTGAACGGCGGGCGTTGCGTCTATTACCAGTTCGATCCGGAGCAGTACTACTGCGACAACGGCCGCATCTACGTGCGGGACCCCGGCTACGCGTGGCAGACGACCTACACGACCTGGGCCTCCAAGTCGATCAACGCCCTGGTCACCTGGCTCTCGGATGACCCGCGCGTGAGCGGCACCGTGCCCAACGCCCGCGTGGACTTCAGCCACTCGCTGGCGCCGGTGCGGAACAACGTGCCGATGTCGGTCTACACGGCTTCCGACGGCTACGCCTCGACGATCGGCGTGAACGGCTCCTACGGCTCGGCGACCGCCTCGTATCCGAGCCAGGGCGGCTTCACCTACGGCACGACCGCGAACTACCACGTCGACTGCCGCACGGTCGGGCTGAACATCGTGAAGATGATGCCGCGCGTGAACGTGAGCGCGAACGTGCGGGGCGATTGGCCCGGCAGCCTCGACGTGCCGACCAACCTGGGCACGTACAAGTTGGCGAGCCTGCCGCGGGCGACCGTCAAGCCGACGATTCCGCTTGCGAGCGCCTCGGCGTCCTTCGCGATCGACGGCACTTATCAGCCGAACGCGGATACCTGGGCCGATGTGACCTCCGGGGCGGTCAACGCGACCTGGAACGGCACGCATTCCCTCCCCGCGGACATCTGGGTGTCGCGCAAGATCGGCGCCGTGTTGAGCTACGGCTCCAACGACGCCTCGGTGGCGACCGACCAGCGGCCGACCAGCAAGTGGTCCGGCCAGGCCGTCTCGGGCGCCTCGATCACGTTCGCTCACGCGCAGTCGGGCTACACGCGCAAGACGCGCTCGGAGGCGCTCTCGTTCTCCAACGTGGGCAGCGCCTCGACCTGGGGCATCGGCGGCACGACCTCCACGATCACCGCCGAGCGCAGCGCCAACGGCGTCAGGCTGACCGGCAGCGGCACGGGCCAGATCGACGGCCGCAACGTCGCGATCGCGCTCAACGCCAACCTGCCCACCGTCCGCATCCAGGTGGATGGGACGGCCGGCGCCGACCTGGTCATGGCCTACACCATCACGGACGCGAGCGGCGTGAAGCTGGAACGCACCATGAAGCTGCCCGCGCCGGCCGCCGGCGTGATCACGGTCAGCATCCCCGTCGAGGAGCCGGTGGGCGTGCCCAACAAGCATAAGTTTGAAATCGTGCGCATCATGACCGAAGACTTCGCGAACTCCCTGACGATGCAGGACGGCAGCTTCAACTACCCGGTGCTCGCGAACATCAGCCGGGGCGGCGATTACGCCTACCCGGTGACCCTCAAGACCTCGTTCGTGGCGCCCAAGTAGGCGCGCCGACCGGGCGGAAGACGGATAAACATGGCGAACGGCTGGCAGCGCTCCCCAAACGGTCCTCCGCGGCGCGCGGTTGTGGGGACCATGCTGCTGGCCGTCTGCCTGGTGGCCTGCACGGCACCGCCCACCACGGTGCCGACGAACGGTGGCGACGAGACCGTCGCGAAGCGACCCACCTCGCGCAAGACCTCGACCGGTGCGTCGCCGTCTTCGGGTGGCAGCGGGCCGCTGATCCCGGCCTCGGCTTCCGTTGCGCCGCCGAACGGTGGCACCGAGACGTCGCCGCAGCCCTCGGGCTCGCCCGGCAGCGACGCGAGCACGGCGCCCACGACGGGCGCGTCCGCCACGCCGACGGGCTCGCCCTCGGCTTCGGCTTCGCCCGGCGAAACCACTTCACCCTCCCCGTCGCCGGTCGTCTCCACGGCGCCGGCGCCGACCCCGACGCCGCCCCTGCTGACCACCCTGGCCGGCAGCGGCACGGCGGGCGACGACGACGGCCAGGGCGCGGCCGCGAGCTTCAGCGAGCCGGCCGCGATCGGTTACGTCCAGGCGACCGACATGATCGTGGTCGTGGATACCGGCAACCACCGGGTGCGTCACGTCACGCGCGCGGGCATGGTCTCGACCCTCGCGGGCGAGGGCGGGATCGGCGCCGACGACGCCTCCGACCCGCGGGCCGCCACCTTCAACCGCCCCGCGGGCCTGGCGGTGGCGCCGGACGCCATCTACATCGCGGACACCGGCAACCACCGGATTCGCAAGCTGGGCCTCACGGGCGGCAATGTCACCTCGGTCTCGACGCTCGCGGGGACGGCGGAAGGCTTTCTCGACGGCCCCGGCGCGGCCGCGGCGTTCAAGTCGCCCCGCGGGCTCGCGTACGATGAAACCAAGAAGCTGCTCTACGTGGCCGATTCCGGCAACCGGCGGATCCGCGTGATCGACACCCAGGGCGCCGACCACACGGTCACGACCATCGCGGGGACCGGCCTGCCGGGCAATGCCGACGGCACAGGGACCGCCGCGACGTTCTTCGAGCCGATGGCGGTGGCCTGGGATGGCTTCTTGCTCTTCGTGATCGACCGGCTCGACGGCCGCATCCGGCAGGTCCTGGTCAACGAAGGGACGGCCGCCACCGCCCAGGTCTTGAGCTACTCGGGGGCGATCGACCCGGGCTACGAGGACGCCGGCCAGGGAGCAGGCCGCTACGATTTCAGCGCGGCGGGCGGTGGCCTCTGCGTTGGGCCGACCATGAACCTGTTCATCGCAGAGAGCGGCAACCAGCGCATCCGCCTGCACACCGACACGCTGGGCTCCCGCACGCTGGCAGGCGCCGGCGAGCGGGCGGAAGGCGCCGCCGTGGCCGGGCTGTTCCGCGACGGGCCCACCCTCGCAGGACCGGTCGAGGACCGCGGACGATTCCACAACCCGCTGGGCGTGATCTACGTGGGCGATGGCAAGGCGGGCAAGGTGTACGTGGCCGACACGGCCAACCACCGCATCCGGGTCTTCGATCCCGGCGCGCTGCCGGATCCGACCGCCGGCGGCGACGGGCCGCCGGTGCTGCCTTCGCAGGCGCCCTGATCACGCTCGAGGGGGACGGCCACATCGAGGCCGCCGGCTGGCCCTTCCTGCTGGACGCCCGCCCGCGAGGCACGGCGGAGGACTGGACGTTCACCGTCAAGGGCGCGCGGCTGCCGACGCGCCTGCAACTCCCGATGGGCACGCTCCTGGAGGGTGGCTCCTGATTCAGTCAACCACCCTGGCGAATTTCTTCCGGAACATGATCGCCCACCAGGTTGAGCTGGAGGCCGTGCTCGAGCCAGGCCTTGAGGCCCGCCAGTAGGAGGTTGAAGCCTCCGGCCGAATCGTTCACCTGGGCGACGATTTCATCGGGGCTGCCCTTGAAGCCCGTATTGACGATGCTGACATAGGTTCCCTTCTCGCCCAAGCTTCTAAAGGACCATTCGACGGTGGTCTTGCTACCCTCGGCGCCCCATTCGATGACAACCTTGTCGTTGGGTGCGATCGCCTTCACATCTACGGGGGCGGAGACGCCATACATCTCCCAGCTCCACTCGACTTGTTTGCCGACCTCGAGCCTTCCCGTGCTCTTGGTGAACCAAAACTTGGTGGTGATCGCCGGATCGATGAACGCCTCGAAGACCTCTTCAACCGGCCTGCGAATGAGCATGACCGCCGTGGCCATAGGTTGGGAGATCGTCGTGGTCATCGAACCTCCAGAAGGATCGGGCATCCGGGCGAGCGCGGATCATATGCCGGCCTGAACACCGGGGTCAAGGACGCCCCCCGGCGTCGGATTCGGCCGGCCGCTCCACGTGCGACTTCAGGCTCAACAACGCTGAAGCCCAGTGGGCCTCGAAAGGCCCGATCCAGCGCTCGGCAATCCGCTGGATCGGCACGGCGTTCAGATAGTTCCAGCGCTCGCGTCCGCGGGCCCTCACCACCACCAGGTCGGCATCCTCCAGGACGCCGAGGTGCTTGATCACGGTGACGCGGGCCAGCTTAGGGAACAGGGCGCAGAGCGCGCCGGTGGTTTGCGGGCCCGCGCGCAGCGCGTCCAACAAGCGCCGGCGGGTCGGATCCGCCAGGGCCTTCCAGACCGGACCGAGGTCGTCCTCGTCCGCGTCCACCTCCGGCGGGTCAGGCGGGGCGCTCGCGCGCTCCGCCTCGTCGCCTCGTTTCAGGCGTCGCAAGGGGCCTTCCCGGGCTCGCGCAGGTCCGCACCGCCCGCGAGCATCGAGGCCAGGTTGCCCATGAAGAAGCCCCAGCCGTTCGAGCGGTCGCCGAACAACGCATCGTAGAGGCTGCCTTCGCCATAACCGGTCTCCTCCAGGTAGACGTCGGTCTCGTCGCCGTCAGCCTCCAGCTTGAAGACCACGGTCAAGTTCGTCAGCTCGGCACCGGACGCGTCGAGCGGCGAGATCCAGCTGTAGCGAACGAGCCGATCCGGCACCACCTCCAGGTACTTGCCTTCGGCCACGAAGAGCGCGCCGGCCTTCTGGAACTCGAAGCGCCAGCCGCCGCCCACGCGCGGATCGGTGGCCGCCTGGTCGGGAAACCACTTCCGAAGCTCGTCGGCATCCGTCAGCGCCTTGAACACGCGCGCCACGGGCGCTTTCAAGCGGATGTGCTGCACGAGGCGGCGCGTGGGGGTTTGCGTCTGGGGCATAGTCTCATTCTCCTGCGTCGATGGGGGGCTGTCCATATGTCACCATATAGTAACATGAATGAGGCGCACTTGATCCGCCGAGGCCGAGATCCAGCTGAGCGCAGCTCAGGTGTGCTCTAAGAGTTCGACTCCCATGGTAGAAAGGTCAGGTCGCCGGCCCGCGCCCGGCGCGGGAGGACGGAACATGACCTATTCGGAAATCCTGTTCGAGAAGCGCGACGGCGTCGCGACCCTCACCATCAACCGCCCCGAGCGCTACAACGCCTGCACCCCTGTGACGATCCACGAGCTCACCCACGCGCTCACGGAATGTTGGGCGGACACCCGCGTGGGCGTGGTGGTGCTGACGGGCGCTGGCGAGAAGGCGTTCTGCACCGGGGGCGACCAGAGCCTGCGCGAGCCCGGCGGCTACCGCGGGGCCGACGGCCGGGCGATCGCCGCGCTGCCGCTGGAAGTCGGCTGGCAGATGGTCACGAACCTGATCCGCACCCTCCCCAAGCCCGTGATCGCGCGCGTGAACGGCTTCGCGATCGGCGGCGGCCACGTCTTCCACGTCGTCTGCGACCTGTCGATCGCCGCCGAGCACGCGCAGTTCGGCCAGGCCGGTCCGCGCGTCGGCAGCTTCGACCCGGGCTTCGGCACCGGCGACCTCGCCCGGCTGGTCGGCATGAAGCGCGCCAAGGAGATCTGGTACCTCTGCCGCCGCTACACCGCCGCGGAGGCGCACCAGATGGGCCTCGTCAACGCCGTCGTCCCCGCCGAGAAGCTCGATGAGGAGGTGGCGAAGTGGTGCCAGGAGCTGCTCGCCAAGAGCCCGACGGCGCTGAAGATGCTCAAGTACGCCTTCCACGCCGAAACGGACGGCGTGGCCGGGATCACGAACCTCGGCGTCGGCGGCCTGAGCCTGTACTACGGGACGGAGGAGGCGATGGAGGGGCAACACGCCTTCATGGAAAAGCGCCCACCGGATTACGGCCAGTTCCGCGAGCCCTGAGGGCTCAGATGCTGACCTCGGTCACGAGCATCGCGTGGTCCGAGACCTTCTTCCCGAGCGGCCCGCGCTCGCGCAGAAACCGCGAGAACTTCACAGCGGCCGAGCCGAAGATCCAGTCGATGCCCATCTGGCGAGGCGCCTTGCCGCCCGGGCCCTGGTTGGCGGCGTGCATGCCGGCCTGCTGGGTCATGTCGCGGAAGTAGACGTCCTTCTCGTTCATGTCGCCGGTCACGACGACTGGCAGGCCGGTCTCGCGCTGGAGGCGGCTCACGAGCTCGACCTGCGCCGCGCGGGCCTGGTCGCGGTTGTGCTGCTGGGTTCCGGTGCGGTAGCCAGGCGCGTTGTGGAAGTTCAGGAAGAGGACCTCCTCGCCGGTGGTCTTGTGCCGCAGCCGCACGACCGGGCTCGGCTGGGTCCGGCCCTTGTGGCCGACCATGTCGACCATGGAGGCCTTGACCATGTCCCAGGTGTCTTTGCGCCAGGCGATGGAGTTGTGCGACGAGAAAGGAGCTTTCTTCCCGTTGCCGGGGAAGAGCCCGTAGGTGCCGCCGGCGGCCTGCAGGAACGCCGCCGCCTGGTCCCGGGCCATCTCCTGGAAGCCAACCACATCCACGCCCTTCGCCTCGAGTAGCTGGACGGCCCAGCGGATGCGCGTCGGCCCCGCGGCGTACTCCTCCGCGTCGGCCCCAGGCTTCGTGTGGTCGCTGCCGAGGATGTTGTAGGAGCTCACCGTGAAACGCGCCGCGCGGCCGGACGGCGCCGGGCCCGCTGGCGGCAGGGGCGAGGGTGGTACCGGCGGGGGCGGCAAGGGCGCGGGTGGCACGGGCACGGACACGAACGACGAGAGCCAGCCGGCCATGGTCGCGAGGATGCCCTGGATCGCCTGGAACAGGCCCGGCAGTGAGATCGGGGCGGCTGGCGCCGGCCGCCGCGCGAGCAGCGCCACCCGCTTCAGCGCCCGCGCGTGCTGACGCACCTCCGCAAGCTCGGCTTTCGCCGTCGATGGCCGGCTACCCGCGTAAGCGAGCAGCCGGTAGGCACCGGCATCGTAGTTCATCACCGACTCCACTCCAGGGACACCCGTCCCCACCCGATCCATCCCCCGACGGGCGGTCGAACTTGCGGTAACGATAGCTTAACGATTGGCTAAATACCGGTGAAGGCGATCACGAGCCGGACCCGCTTCGGCCCGCGAACCCTGACGCGCGGCCGGCACCCGCAGCGCCTGCACGATCGCCCGCGCCGCCGCCTCGCCCGTCTCGAGCGCCCCCTCCATGAAGCCCTGGTTGTCGCCCGCGCAGTGCTCGCCCGCGAAGTACAGGCGGCCGACCGGCTCGCCTTCGGCGCCCTTGAAGGCCGCGGCCTGGCCGGGCCGGTAGCAGCCGTAGCTGCCACGCGCCCAGACGTGGCCGGGCCAGTCGAAGCGCTCGGCCTGGCCGGTGTAGGCCGCGGCCACCCCGGGGAAGATCGCCTCGAGACCGGGCAGGCGCGCCGCGGCCTGGTCGGCGGCCGTGCCCCGCGCGAGTTCCACGCCGCCGCGGCCGCCCGCGTAGATCGTCAGCGAGCCGGCCAGGCCTGGCTGGGCGTAGGTGTTGTCCCAGCCGTTCGGCAGCAGGCCGTCGGCGAGGAAGGCGCCGAAGCAGCCCTGCTCGCGCCAGACGCGCGAGCGGAAGCCCAGGAACAGCTTGGCGTTGGTGCCGTAGCCGAGCTCGGCGATCGCCCGCCGCTTCGCCTGCGGCAGCTCGACGCGCAGCGCGACCTGCCGCAGGGTCGAGAAGGGCAGCGTGAGCACCACGAAGTCCGCCGCCACCTCGCGCGTGGGCCCGTCGGCCTGGGCGAAAGTCAGGCGGTAGCCGGCCCCCGCCGCCTCCAACGCCACGAGCTTGTGGCCGAGCTGGAGGCGCTCGCCCTGCAGTTCGGCGAGCCGGCGGGGGATGCGCTCGTTGCCGCCGACCACCTTGTAGCGCTCGTCGCTGTCGCCGATGATCGGGAAGAGGCCCCCCTGGAGCGCGGTGCCGACCAGCCCGACGAAGTTCACGGCGCTCTGCTCGGCCGGGTCGAGCCCGCACTCCGAGAGGTAGGCCGCCTCGAGGAAGGCGCGCAGCCAGCCGCTCACGCCGAGCCGGTCGAGGTAGTCGGCCAGGCTGAGCCGGTCGAGCGCGGCCCAGGCGCCTGGCGCGTGATAGCTCGGGGCGTCGCCGAGTTTCGCCTGGTCGGCCTTGAACCGCGCCAGGTACGGGCGGATCGCGGTCGCGATGTCCTGCTCCGTGTAGCGCTGGCCGCCGAAGCTGTAGACGCTCGCCACGGGCGAGTGGTCCTGCGCCACGTCGATCAGCCGGAAGCCGAACTCGCGCACAAGGCCGAGCATGCGGGCGTGCGAGCTGTCGATGAACTCGGCCCCGACCTCCGTCGTGAGCCCGGGCCCCATCAGGCCGCCGGCCGAGCGGATCCGGCCGCCCACGCGGGTGTTGCCCTCGTAGATCGTGTAAGCGACGCCCGCCTTCGCGAGCGCGCGGCCTGCGCCGAGGCCGGCCATCCCGGCGCCCACGATCGCCACCCGCGCGCCCTGCCCGGCCGCGTGTGCGGCCAGCGTGCCGAGGCCTGCGCCCTGCGCGCGGGCCGGCCCGATGCCGCAGGCGGAGAGCAGCGTGCCGGCCCCCACCGCACCCAGGCCGCGCAGAAACGCGCGGCGGTCCATCACCTCGTCGAGCGGCAGCGTCGCCGCGCGCTCCGCATCGCGGACGGCGCGGCGCAGGGCGGCGAACAAAGGGCTACGGGCGGTCATACCGTTTCATCGGGCGCGCGGGCGACAGGCCGGCGACAAACCCGGCCGGCGGCGTTAAGGATTGGCGGCGGGCTGGCTCCGGCGGGCGACGCAAAGGGTCAGCTGTTCGTCCTTGACCGCGCCTAACGCTGGGCCCAATCCCGCGCGAGCATCGCGTACACGTACTCACTGCCCCACCCGCCTTTGAACCACACGTTCTGGACGTGGTGGGCCTCTCGCCGGAAGCCGAGTCGCTCGAGCAGGGCGATCGAGCCCGCGTTGAGGCAATCGGTGGTCGCCGAGACGCGATGCAGCCCCCAGGCGGCGAACGCGTGATCGAGCATCGTCGCCACGGCTTCGGTGGCGATGCCCCGGCCCTGGCGGCTGCGGGCCAGGGTGAAGCCGATCTCCGCCTGGCGGCCGTCCTCCGAGAGGCCGATGGCGGCGTCGCCGCACAACGCCCCTGTCGCCTCGAGCTCGATGGCGTACTGGACCCAGCGGCCCGGTTGGCCCGGCACGACCGTGTGCTGGTCGCGGATGAAGGCATCGGCCTCGTCGCTCGTCATGCCGTCCCAGCTCTGGTACCGCGCGACCTCGGGATCGTTGCGGTAGGCCGTGAACGCGTCGACGTCCCGATGCTCCAGCCGGCGCAGGACGAGTCGGGCGGAACGCAGAGGAGGGAAGGGGGGTTGGGCCTCGGGGGGGACGACGTGTGGCATTGCTTCTCCTGGAACACCATCATACCGATTCGGGCCTGAATCCTTCACCTTCGATTCGTGCGCACGAGCCGGATCGCGGGCAGCTCGACGCCGCCGTCGGGTGAGTCCGTGAGGGCGTAGCCGCCGACGGCGTACAGCACGTAGTGGCGACGCGGCGGGTCCGTCACGTAAATCAGGGACCCGAGCGGCATGGACCCGTAGGCGAGGGAAGCGTGCCCGCCGGGCGCGAACGAAGGCAGCGGGCCCGCCGCTGCGGAGCCGACGAGCGGGTGGTTTCCCGACGCATCGCGAAAGGTCATCATCTCGTCTGGCGTCATGAGCGGGACCGGCACGGCTGGTCGGCCGTGGCGGTTCCAGCGCTGGGCGGGCCAGCGGTGGTCGGGCAGGCGTGGGGCCACCGCCGTCTGGACCTCGGCGGCTTCCGGGAAGACGCCTCCATGGTCGCGGGAATAGGCTTCGAGGGCGTCGGCCACCTGGCCGGCCTCCTGGACGAAGGCCGCGTTGCGCACGTCGCGCTGGTGAAACTTCCACTGGAGTTGGATCACGAATGCGGCGAACAAGACGACATAGATCGACAGGCAACCGCAACCCCGGCCGGGCTTGGTCTCAGCCAAACGCCACCGCCTCGAGCAAGGTAGACTCCGTCAAGGCGGCTCCTATCCGGGATTTGAGCATCCTGGCAGGGGGAGTCGTATGCATAGGATAATCATAGTCGCCGGCGCAGCGGGCAACAAGTTCGACGAGGTCCGAGATGTCCAACCGGTTCGCCACGAGCCCCGCCAAACGTGAGGGTGAGTTCCGCATCACCAACGGCGGCACGGACGCGCTGCTCGCGGTCCTGTGCCTGGCCGGCGCGGCGCTGGCCCGGACGGCCCCGCAGGAACGCCTGCTGATCTGGCTCGCCAGCCAGGACCAGGCGCTGATGGGCCGGGGCGTGGCGGGGTTCGCGCTGTCCGACCTTCCGTGGGAGCCAGCCACGTTCGCGGCCGACCGCGCGTTCCTGCTCACGGCCGTTGAAGCAGCGAAGGCGCGGACGGGCTGGGACCGATTGAGTTACGCCCCCCCGCCCGACCGGGTGGACGCCAACCTGGACGGCTTCGCGACGCTGATCGAGGCCCTGGAGCCTGCGGACGTGGCCTGGGAGGAGGATCGGACGCCGTGGCTCGGATGGCCGGCCGCGGTCATCCGGTGTCCGGTGCACGGCGTCTTCCAGCACGCCGAAGGCTGTATCATCTGCAACGACCGTTGACCGCGCAAAGCCCCCCAGGCGCGCCGGTGGCCTCAGATATCGGCGTGGGCCGCGGGCAAGCGCACCTCGAAGCGGGTGCCCACGCCCTCCGTGCTCTCCACGTCGATGCTGCCCTCGTGGTCTTCGACCAGCGCGGCCGTGATCGCGAGGCCGAGCCCCGAGCCGCCGTAGGCGCGATCACGGGCCTCATCGACCCGGTAGAAGCGGTTGAAGATCCGCGGGAGCGCCTCGGGCGGCATGCCGATGCCGGTGTCCTTGACGATTAGCCGCACGACCTCGCGACCAGGCTCGACGCGCACCTCCACCTCGCCCGCCTCGCGCGTGGCGCGCAAGGCGTTGTCCACGAGGTTGATCGCGACCTGCTTGAGCCGGTCGCGGTCGCCGATCACCCAGGCGCGCTCATCGCCGACGAACGTGACGCGCGATGCCAGGGTCCGGAACTCGGCGACGACCTCGCGCGCGACCTCCGCGAGGTCGACCGGCAGCCGCTCGAGCGCGAGCCTGCCCTCGCCCGACCGAGCCAGCACCAGGAGGCTCTCGACGAGTCGCTCCAGCCGCTCCGCCTCACGGCTGGCTGCATCGGCCCAGGCGGGGATCTCGGTCGGGTGAGCGGGTCCCCGCGCCCGGATCAGCCTGAGGTTGCCCAGGATCGCGGTGAGCGGCGTCTTCAGCTCGTGTGAGGCGTCGGCGACGAAGCGGCGCTTCGCCTCGAACGTGGACTCGAGGCGCTCGAAAAGCGCATTGAACGTCGAGCCGAGCCGATCGATCTCGTCCTGGGGCGGGTGGTTGATCGGCACCCGCCACGGGAGCTCGGTCGAGCTCAAGCGCTCGACGCCCTCCGTCATGGCGACCACGGGTGCGAGCGCCCGGCCGGCGAAGTAGTAGCCGAGCATGACCGCGACGCTCACGAAGAGCAGCCAGCTGGCGCCGGCCATGGCCGCGAAGCGCGACACCGTGCGCTCATGCCGCTCCAGGGGGTAGGCCGCCAGGACCCAACCGACGTTCCCGCGTCCCGGCAGCACAAGGGGGCGGGCCGCCATCAACGCCTCGCGGGGGCCGCCGGGCCGGCCGACGTCGAGGTCGATCTGGGTGAGCTCAGCGCTCGTCGGCAACGGCAGCCGGCGGTCACCGAGGTTGGGGCTGCGGTTGAGCGGTGCCCCGTCGGGCGCGGTGAGCTGCAGGAACATGCCGTCGTCCGAGAATGCCCGGGGCAGGGCGTCGAACGACGTGAGCGCGAGCTGCCGTCCATCGCGCCGCAGCTCGCGGTCGAGGTCGACGAGGTAATCCTCGATCACATGGACCTTGTCGCGCACGTCGGTCTCGGCGATGCGACCGAGCGTCAGCCACAGCCCGCCGACGAGCGCGACGCCCCACAAAAGCCCCACCGCCCCGAGCAACGCGGTGATCAAGAACGTGAGCCGTAGCCGGATGGTCACCTCGGCTAGCGCTCCTTCAAGATGTAGCCGACCCCGCGCACGGTGTGGAAGAGGCGCGGCAACCCGTCGCGCTCGAGCTTCGCGCGCAGGTAGCGCACGTACACCTCGACGACGCCGCCCTCGCCGCCGAAATCGAAGCCCCACACGGCCTCGAGGATCTGGTCGCGCGTGAGCACCTGGCGCGGATGGCGGATCATGTACGCCAGGAGCCCGAACTCGCGGGGCGTCAACTCGATGAGGCTGTCTCCCCGCCGCACTTCCCGCGTGGCCGGGTCGAGCGACAGGTCGCCCACGCGGTAAACGGCCTTGGGGGCGGGCCGCGACGCCCGGAGCTGGGCGTTGACGCGGGCGAGCAGCTCCTCGAAGTGGAAGGGCTTCGCCACGTAGTCGTTCGCCCCCGTGTTCAGCCCTTCGACCCGGTCGAGGAGGTCGCCCTTCGCGGTCAGCATAATGATCGGCACGTCGGAGCTGCTGCGAATCCGACGGCAGAACTCCAGGCCGTCGACGCCAGGCAGCATCCGATCCAGCAAAATCAGGTCCGGCGGGTTTTGCCGGGCTGCGATCATGCCCCGCATCCCGTCTCGCTCCACGCGCACCTCGAAGCCCTCGAAGCGCAGCTCGGTGGCGAGGAACTCCGCGATGGCCGCCTCGTCCTCCACCACGAGGATCCGCAGCTTGTTTGAGGGATCGGTCGTCACGCTCGTCATGGTACACCGTGCTGGCCTCGTCGGAAGACCTCCGCCGAGGCTAACGCGGGATCCTTAGAGTTCAGCGAGAACCAGCGGCAAGGTCGGGTCGATCATCCGGGGTCGCCTGGTTGTGCGCGGCCCGGCGCGGCGCCTGCCCGTTCTCTGCAAATTCTCGTCGTACTCTTCGGTTCCTCTCCGGGCCGTGATGCAGACTGTTCGAGAGATCGCGCTCGCGTGAAAGAGGGAACCATTGAACCGCTTCGCCATTGTCGCCACCGCGTTGGCTGCGCTCTGGGTGCAGGGATGCCATTCCGAGGGCCACCACGCCGAGGAACCTGTGAAGTTCCCCGTCACCCACCCGCTGCGGAAATCGACGGAGCTCACGAAGGAGTATGTGGCGAGGATCCGCGCCATCCAGCACGTCGATCTCCGTGCGCTCGAGCGGGGCTACCTCCAGGACACCTTCGTCGACGAGGGCCAGGCGGTCCGGCGCGGCGCCAAGATGTTCCAGATCCAGCCCCTCATCTACCAGGCCGAGGCCCAGAAGGCGAAGGCGGAGCTTGCGCGCGCGCGGGTCGAGCTCGCGAACGCGAAGATGCTCGCCGACAAGCAGATCGTATCGCCGAACGAGTTCGCGCTCGCCAAGGCCAACTACGACAAGGCCAAGGCCGAGCTCTCGCTCGCCGACGCACACAAGGACTTCACGCTGATCCGCGCCCCGTTCGACGGGATCATGGGCCAGCTGCAAGTGCGGCGCGGCAGCCTGCTCGCCGAAGGCGACACGCTGACCACGCTGTCCGACAACAGCAAGATTTGGGTGTACTTCAACGTCTCGGAGGCCGAGTACCTCGACCTCAAATCGCGGTCGTCGAAGCAGAACCCCTCGGCGGTGCAGCTCCTCATGGCGAACGGCAAGACCTACAGCCGGCCCGGCAAAATCGAGACGATCATCGCCGACTTCAACGTCGAGAACGGCACCATCCCCTTCCGGGCGACCTTCCCGAACCCCGAGGGCCTGCTCAGGCACGGCGAGACCGGCAAGGTGCTCATGAAGCTACCGGTCAACGATGCCCTGCTCATCCCGAAGAAGGCGACCTTCGACGTGCTCGACAAGAAGTACGTCTACGTCGTGGACGAGAAGAACGTCATCAGGTCGCGCCTGATCACGACCGCGGCGGAGACGACCGAGACCTTCCTGGTCGCGAGCGGCCTGAGCGAGCAGGACCGGATCCTCTTCGAGGGGCTGCGCAAGGTGCAGGACGGCAGCGAGATCGCGCCCGCCTACCAGAAGCCCGAAGAGGTGCTCGCGCACCTCGACGTGCCCGTGGAGTGATTCGCCGTGTTTGAGAAGTTCCTCCGCCGACCGGTCCTCGCGATCGTCCTGTCGGTCCTGGTCGTCTTCGTGGGCCTGCTCTCGCTCGGCGCGCTGCCGGTCTCGCAGTTCCCCGAGATCGCCCCGCCGCGCGTCATGGTCTCGCTGGCCTACCCCGGCGCCAGCGCGGACGTGCTGATCCAGTCGTCGCTGATCACCCTGGAGCGGTCGATCAATGGCGTGCCAGGCATGAGCTACATCATGTCCGACGCGACCAGCGCCGGCGAGGCGACGATTCAGGTCATCTTCGACCTGGGCACCGACCCGAACGACGCGCTGGTCCAGGTCAAGAACCGCGTGGACCAGGTCGCCAACAAGCTGCCGCCGCTCGTCCAGCTCGAAGGCGTGATCGTCAACCCGGTGCGGCCGAGCATGTTGATGAACATCAACTTGTACAGCAAGGACAAGGCCGCCGACCAGAAGTTCCTGTTCAACTTCGCCAGCGTGAATTTGCTGCCCGAGCTGAGCCGCGTCCCAGGCATCGCCCAGACCCGCATCCTCGGCTCGCGCACCTACGCCATGCGCGTCTGGCTGAACCCCGACCGCATGCGCGCCTACAACGTCGCGACCAACGAAGTCATGAAGGCGCTGGAGGAGCAGAGCGTGATCGGCCGGCCGGGCCGGCTGGGCCAGGCGACGGGCATGACGTCCAACGCGACCGAATACTGCCTGACGTACAAGGGGCGCTACAACAAGCCCGAGGAGTACGAGAACATCATCGTCCGCGCCAACCCCAACGGCGAGTTCTTGCGGCTCAAGGATCTCGCGAAGGTCGAGCTCGGCAGCGAGTTCTTCGACATCTACTCGAACATCGACGGCCACCCGTCCGCCTCGATCGTGCTCAAGCAGTCCTACGGCAGCAACGCGCGCCAGGTGATCCAGGACGTCAAGGCGAAGCTCGAGGAGTTGCGGAAGGAATCCTTCCCGCCGGGGATGGACTTCGAGCTCAGCTACGACGTCTCGCGCTTCCTCGACGCTTCGATCGCGCAGGTGCTGCACACGCTGGGCGAGGCCTTCGTGCTGGTGGCGCTCGTCGTCTTCATCTTCCTGGGCGACTGGCGATCGACCTTGATCCCGACCCTGGCCGTGCCGGTGTCGCTGATCGGCGCCTTCACGGTGATGCGCGGCTTCGGCGCCACGATCAACCTGATCACGCTCTTCGCCCTGGTGCTCGCGATCGGCATCGTCGTCGACAACGCGATCGTCGTGGTCGAGGCGGTGCATGCGAAGATGGAGCAGGCGTACGTCTCGCCGGCCGACGCCGTGAAGATGGTGCTAGGCGAGATCAGTGGCGCCATCGTCGCCATCACGCTCGTCATGACGGCCGTGTTCGTGCCGCTGTGCTTCATCGACGGGCCGATCGGCGAGTTCTACCGCCAGTTCTCGCTCACGATGGCCTCGTCGATCATCCTCTCCGGCATCGTGGCGCTCACGCTCACGCCGGTCCTGTGCGCCATGATCCTGCGCCCGCTCCATGGGCGGGCGAGGCGGCGCACGCCGCTCAGCCTGTTCCTCGGCTGGTTCAACCGCAGCTTCGAGCGCCTCACGGACCTGTACGTCGCGCTGCTGCGGCGGATCGTGACCAGGCGCGTGCTCACGGTCGGCATGCTGGCGATCGCCGTGGCCGGCACCGTCTACCTGGGCCGTGTCCTGCCCGACGGCTTCGTGCCGAGCGAGGACCAGGGCATGATCTACGGCATCATCCAGACGCCGCCGGGCACGACGCTCGAGCAGACCAACGACGTCTCGCGCCAGCTCCAGGTGATCGCGAAGAAGGTCGAGGGCGTCGCCTCGGTCACCTCGTTGGCCGGCTACGAGGTGCTCACGGAGGGCCGCGGCTCGAACGCCGGCACCTGCATGATCGACCTCACGGACTGGTCCGAGCGCAAGCAGGGCATCCGCCAGATCATCGAGGAGCTCGAGGAGAAATCCAGGGGCCTCGGCGCGAACATCGAGTTCTTCGAGCCCCCCGCGGTGCCGGGCTACGGCGAGGCGGGCGGCTTCTCGCTGCGCCTGCTCGACAAGACCAACACCGGCGACTACTTCTCGTTCGACGAGGTCAACAAGGAGTTCATGGCGAACCTGGGCAAGCGCCAGGAGCTGACCGGCCTGTTCTCCTTTTACGCCGCCAACTACCCGCAGTACGAGCTGCAAATCGACAACGAGGCGGCGATGCAGAAGGGCTTGACGATCAAGGACCTGATGGAGAACCTGGACATCCTGATCGGCTCGACCTACGAGCAAGGCTTCATCCGGTTCAGCAACTTCTTCAAGGTGTACGTGCAGGCCTCGCCGGAGTTCCGGCGCGTGCCGTCGGACCTCATGAACTACTTCGTCAAGAACGATCGCGGCGACATGGTGCCCTACGCCGCGTTCATGAAGCTGCGCAAGACGGTCGGCCCGAACGAGGTCACGCGCTACAACTTGTACAACGCGGCGACCATCCGCGGCGATGCCGCCAAGGGCTACTCCAGCGGCGACGCGATCGCCGCGGTCAAGGAGGTGGCAGCTACGACCCTGCCGCGCGGCTACGGCATCGGCTGGGAAGGCTTGTCGTTCCAGGAGGCGCAGAAGGGCAACGAGTCGATCGTCCTGATGCTGGTCGTGGTCGGCTTCGTCTACCTGGTGCTCGCGGGCCAGTACGAGAGCTTCTTGCTGCCGTTCGCCGTGATCCTCTCGTTGCCGCCCGGGGTGCTCGGGTCGTACGCGTTGCTCAAGTACATGGGACTCGCCAACGACGTCTACGCGCAGATCGGCGTGATCATGCTGATCGGCCTGCTCGGCAAGAACGCCGTCCTGATCGTCGAGTTCGCCGTCCAGAAGCACCACCAGGGCCTGTCGGTCGCCGAGGCGGCGATCGAAGGCGCCAGGGTCCGCTTCCGCCCGATCCTGATGACCTCGCTGGCCTTCATCGCGGGCCTGCTGCCGCTGGTCGTCGCGACCGGCCCGGGCGCCATCGGCAACCGCACGATCGGCTCCTCGGCCCTGGGCGGGATGGTGCTTGGCACCATCATCGGGGCGATCCTCATCCCCGGCCTCTACTACATCTTCGGCAGCCTGGCGGAGCGCAAGAAGCTCGTCAGCGACGAGGATGAAGAGCCCGTGACCGAGGTGCTCGTGCATGCCGCGTAAGCTACGCCGCGCCGCCGCCCTGGCCGTACTGGCGGCAGCGTGCCTGCTCGCGACCGCCTGCGTCCCGGCGCTGGTGCGCAACCGCGAGGCGGAGCCTGCCGCCCAGTTGCCGGCCTCTTACCCCGCGCCCCAGCCCTCGGCGGCCATGGGTGAAGGGCTCGCCACCCGCAGCTGGCGCGACGTCTTCCCGAGCCCGGCGCTGCGCACGCTGATCGATGAGGCGCTGGGCAAGAACCAGGAGCTGAACCTCCGCATCCAGGAGCTGGTGATCCTCCAGAACGAAGCCTCCGCGAAGCACGGCGAGTACCGGCCCAAGGTGCGCGCGGACGCGGGCCTCGGGGCCGACCGGGTCGGGAGGTACACCAGCCAGGGCACGAGCGACGAGGCGCATGAGCTGTCGAACCCGCTCGGCGACTTCGGCTTCGGGCTCGTGGCCTCGTGGGAGGTCGACGTCTGGGGCAAGCTGCGCGCCGACGCCGCGGCGGCGGACGCGCGCTACGCGGCCGGCCTCGAGGGCCGGAACTTCGTCGTGACGCAGCTGGTTGCGGAGATCGCGCGGTCGTACTACGACCTCCTGGCGCTCGACGCGAAGTTCGCGGTGCTGGACCGCAACATCGCGATCCAGGCCCGGGCGCTGGCGCTGATCAAGATCGAGAAGCAGGCCGCGCGCGTGACGGAGCTCGCCGTGCAGCGCTTCGAAGCCGAGGTGCTCAAGAATCGCTCGCTGCGCCCGGAGTTCGAGCAAGAGCAGGTGCAGGTCCAGAACCGCATCAACTTCCTGGTGGGCCGCTACCCGCAGGCCGTCGCGCGGCAGGTGCGCGAGCTCGACGCCCCCCTGCCGCCGCTGCTGCGCGCCGGCGTGCCGTCGGCGCTGCTCGCGAACCGGCCGGACGTGCGGCAAGCCGAGCTGGCGCTGGGCGCGGCGAAGCTGGAGGTGGCGGCCGCGCGCGCGGCCTTCTTCCCGGCGCTGACCATCGACGCGAAAGCCGGCTTCAAGGCCTTCAACCCTGCGCACCTGCTGGCGATCCCGGAGTCGTTGGCGGCAGCACTGGGCGGCAACCTGATCGCGCCGGTGCTGAACCGGGCGGCGATCGAGGCCGAGTACCGCTCGGCCGACGCGCGCCAGGTGTCGGCGGTGATCGGCTACGAGCGGGCGGTGCTGCAGGCGTTCACGGACGTCACGAACCAGCTCGCGAACCTCGAGAACGTCCAGGCCGGCTACGCCTTGCGGGTGAAGCAGGTGGAGAAGCTGAAGCGGTCCGTCGAGATGTCGACCGTGCTCTTCAAGGCGGCGCGCGCGGACTACGTCGAGGTCCTGCTGGTCCGGCGCGACCTGCTGGAGGCCGAGATGGAGGTGATCGAGCGCCGGAAGCTGCTGCAACAGGCCGTGGTCAACCTCTACCAGGCCCTGGGCGGGGGATGGCGAAGGGGCGTCGCTGGAGGCTAGCTAGGGCTTGGGCAACCCGACGATCTCGATGTCGAACTTCCGCGTGGTCCCGTCGTTGGCCTTCGCGTCACCCGCGATCGTGGCGGTCAGCTTGAAGGTCACGACACCCCCCTCGACCGTCAACGATCCGGTCGAGTAGTTTTGCGCGTTCGCGTACCAGGTCAAGGTCTTGGGGCCTTCCTTGTAGGTCATGTTCACGCCCGACTTGAACTCCGCGTCCGTCATCGTGCGCAGCGCCGCGGCGCCGGTCGACTCGCCGACGTACTTCATGTGCAGCGTCACGTTCCCCTCGCCCTCTTTCAGGATGCCGTAGCCCTGGCCGATGTTCGCTTCGCCGCTCTTGGCGAAGGTGCCGACGTTCCAGAAGAACGAGGTGTTGCCCGTGACGACCACGGGCAGCAAGTAGGCGAGCGGTTCGACTTGGGCCGGCTTGCCGTCGATGGTCAGCTTGAGCGTAACCGGCACTGCGGTGGGGGCCGGCGTCGGCGTTGCCACCGTCGAGGCCGACGCACCGGGCGCCGCGGAGGCCTTGCCGGACGCGCTGGGCGCCGGCGAAGGGGACGACGGCGAAGCGCCGGGCGACGGGACGCCGGTAGGGCCACATCCGGCGGCGAGCGCGATCATGGCGACAGGGATGGCAAAACGGCGCATGGCATAAGCTCCTGGCTCGGGAAATGGCATTTACGGCCTGCAAAATCTGACGGGACATCATAACATTTCCAAACCGGCGGCCCTCGACATTCGGTTGTACGGCGGACGCTGGCTCGACTAAGATGTAACCCGCTGGGAGGTGTCGAAAAAGACAGGGAGCCCCATGGACGAGGTCGAGGAGCAACGCGCCGACGCGAGCGCCCTCGGTCCGGTGGGCCCCATCGCCCCTGGCGCCCGCGTGGCCATCGTGGGCGCCGGTGCGGCGGGCCTCACGGCCGCGTACTTGATGCGGGAGCGGCATACGGTGACGCTCTTCGAGGCCGCGCCCTTCGCGGGGGGCCACGCCCACACCTTCGTCGTCCCGGACGGGCCGGACGCAGGCACCGCGCTGGACGTCGGCTTCATGGTCTTCAACGACCGGAACTACCCGCACATGCACCGCTTGCTCGAGCGCCTCGGCGGCATGGTGATCAGCCCCAGCGAGATGTCCTTCGGCTACACCTCGGCGGACGGGGCCGTGCAGTACGCCCTCAACTGGGATCCGGCGGGCGCGTTCGCCCAGCGGCTCAACCTCGTGCCGGGGGGTGCCGCGGCCGCCCAAAGCGGGCTCGTGCCGATGATGGGCGACGTCCTGCGGCTGTTCCGCCGCGCCTCGCGCGACCTGGAGGCCGGCGCCCTCGGCGATGCCAGCCTCGGCGACTACGTCCGCTCGCTCGGGCTCTCCGAAGGGCTGCTGCGCGACTACCTCGTGCCCATGGGCGCGGCGATCTGGTCGGCGTCGCCCGCCGACCTCCCGGCGGCGCCGGCGGCCTTCGTGCTGGGGTTCTTCCGCAACCACGGCCTGCTCAGCGTCGAGGCCGGCCCGCAGTGGCTCTACCTGGAGGGCGGCGCCCGCACGTACGTCGACGCCATCGCCCGCGAGCTCCGTGGCGCGCTGCGCCTTGGCACCGGCGTGGCGCACGTCGCGCGCGGGGAGGACGGGGTGCGGCTGACGCTCGCGGACGGCTCGACGGCGGCCTTCGATCACGTGGTCGTGGCGACCCACGCCGACCAGGCGCTCGCGCTCCTGGCGGACCCGTCGCCCGACGAGGCCGCGTGGCTGGGCGCGTGGCGCTACCAGGCCAACGAAGCCGTGCTCCACACCGATGCAGGGGTCATGCCCGAGAACCGGGCGGTGTGGGCCTCATGGAACTACTGCGGCGAGGCGGACGCCGCCGGGGCGCCCTCGCTGACCTACCACCTGAACCGGCTCCAGGGGCACCGCGACACCGCCGAACAGTACTTCCTGACGCTCAACGCGCGCCGGGCGATCGACCCGGCCCGCGTGCTGCGCACGTTCCGCTTCACCCACCCGTGCTACGGGCCCGCCGCGGTGGCCTCGCGCGCCGCCCTGGCCGCGGCGAACGGCGGGCGGCGCACCTACTTCTGCGGCAGCTACTTCGGCAACGGCTTCCATGAGGACGCGATCCGCGCGGGCGCGGACGTCGCCGCCGCCTTCGGCTGTCCGCTGTGAGCGGAACTACCCTCAGCAGAGCTTCGAGACTTCGCTCTGCGCCGCCTGGCGGTCGCCGCAGTCGAGCGTCAAGCCCGTCCTTACCAGTCGGGCTGAACTACAGCAGCGACACCGCAGGTTGCCGGCGAAAGACGCGTCGTCCAGCTGCACGCGCGCCGTCGGTCGTGAACTCGTAGATCGTGCCCTGGTGAGGCGGCCACATTCCATTCAGGCAAGGATTTCGACATACCCTTCGGTACCATCCACGCGAATGCGTTGCCCATCGCTGGCCTCGGGGATGGGAAACAAGGTGGTGATGGGCCGGCTCTGGACGAGGTGGAGCGTGTCGTCGGCCAGGCACCACTCGATGTCCTGGGGGCAGCCGAAGTGCGCCTCGAGCTTCCGGCCGATGTGCTCGAGCCGGCGGATCTGCCCATCCGTCAGCGCGGGCGTGTCGGTGGCGACCTTCTTGGCGATGACCTCGCCGTCACGCACC
The DNA here is from genome assembly GCA_036675505.1 of Candidatus Sericytochromatia bacterium. Taxonomy (GTDB): domain Bacteria; phylum Cyanobacteriota; class Sericytochromatia; order S15B-MN24; family JAQBPE01; genus JAKFEW01. The sequence continues at coordinate 48,161 of JAKFEW010000047.1, read as the reverse complement.
TTGTAGGCGTCCACATTCACCAGGCCGGCGACCATGTCTTCACCGAGCCCGAAGCCGGCATCGATGGACGCCACCTTCCTGTCGGACGTGAGGGGATCGGCCGTGAACAAGACGCCGGCCGCCTGCGCCGAGATCATCCGCTGGACGACCACGGCCAGGTGAACGTCGCGGTGGTCGAAGCCGTTTTGAAGGCGGTAGACGACCGCGCGTTCCGTGAACAGCGAAGCCCAGCACTTGCTGATATGCGCAAGGACGGCTTCCTTGCCGATCACGTTCAGGTAGGTATCCTGCTGGCCCGCAAAAGAGGCCGTCGGCGAATCCTCTGCGGTTGCGCTGGAGCGGACGGCATAGGCATTCTCCGCACCAAGCCTGGCGAGATGGCGGGTGATCGCGGCCTCGATTTCGCCAGGAATGGCGATCCCCTCGATGACCCGGCGGATCTCGCCGCAAAGCTCCCTGAGTTCATTCCGGTCTGTCATGGTCAAGCGCGACAACCGGTCGAGCAGCCCAACTACCGCCGAGGATGCCCCGAAGACCCGTTTGAAGGCCTCCACCGAAACACAAAAGCCATCTGGCACGCATATCCCTTCAAGCCTGGAAATCTCGGCCAGGTTGGCGCCTTTACCCCCAACCACTGTGGCGCTCGTCTTGTCGATTTCCCGAAAACCGAGCACGTAGGCGTTCATCTGGTCACCCCCTTTGTCGAAGGGCGCCACTATAACGCGAATGCCGGATTCAATAAAATCGGCTCCACGACTGGATCTCCAGCCATTATTGACACACGCTCCGGAAAAATGGTCCGATCTGATCGAGTTGGCGGACCGGCGGACCGGCGGACCGGATCACGCGAGGCGCGTTGGCGGCTGCCCTCTCGGGGTTCGCGTTGCTCGTGCGGGCTCTACCGACCTTGGCTACACGTTGTTCTCGCACCTGGCCTACGCGGACGAGTACGGCCCCTGGTCGATCGGCCAGAACGTGCCGGAACATCGCCACGAGACGGGCATCTTGAACATGCGGACCAACTCGGCTCGTTACGCCCTGCCGGCTACGGCTTGAGCCGCCGGATGGCGCCGACGTCGACGTAGTAGAGCGTACCGTCGGGCGCGAAGGCGATCGCCCCGCAAGCCAGCCCCCGCGCGAGCTCGACGCTCGCCCCCGGCCCGTCGCGGCGCGAGACCCGGCCCCCCTGCGACATGACCAGCCGCCCCGCCCGGTCCGTGGCGAGGGTCCACGTCGTCGAGGACCCGTAGGTGGCGAGGATCTGCCCGCCGGACAGCACCTCGTAGACGTTCCCGCTGGCGTCCTTCGCGCCGTACCCGGCGAAGAGCCGGCCGCCCACGCCGTACGCCAGGGCCGACGGCAACGTGCCCGCCTGGGGCTCCGCCTTGCCCGCCAGGCTCGCGGAGGTGGCCAGGAGATCCGCCTGGACGCCGTCGACGCCGATGCGCGTGTGCCCGACGAGGAAGGTGCCGTCCCCCGCCGCCGCGAGCGGCGCCCCGGCGGGCAGCGGCGCCCCCTTCACCGCCACGAGCCGGCGGACCTGCAACGGGCCGGCGCCGGATGCGACGGCGACGATGCCCGTGCGGGCGGCGTCGACGAACAGCGCGTCGCCGTTCAAGGTGGCGAGCCGGGAGCCGATCGGCGCGGCCAGCGGCGCCGCGACGTAGGCCCCGGCGGGGGTGATGGCCCGCAGCGTGCCGGCCGGGCTGGTGAAGAACACGGTGCCGTCGGCGGCGACGGCCAGGCTGTCCGGCACGCCGAGGTCCACGCCGACGGCGTCGGCCGCGTCCGCCGCTGACGCCGGCTTCGGATCCAGCTGGGCCTGCCCGGCGATGATGGTGCCGAGCAGCGGGTCGGGGGTGGGGGTCGCGCCCGGCGTGGGGGTCGAGGCCGGCTTGGGCGAGGGTTCCCCGGGCACGCTGGTCGGCGCCGTCGAGGGCCGCGCGCCGGCGCCGGCCAAGGCGACGCCCAGCTCGGCCGCGACCGCCGCGGCCTGGGTCTTCACCAGCGGCTCGGCCGCCGCGGCACGCTCCAGCACCTTCACCGCCGCCGCCGGGGACGCCAGCTCCAGCGCCACCGCGCCGGACCGCAGCACGGGCTCCACGCGCGCGACCAGCGCCGCGACCGAGGCCTCGGCGACCGATTCCAACGCGGCCTGGCTGGCCTTCGCTTGCTCGCGGACGTACTCGGCGACCACGGTCGTGGCCGGCGAGACGTCCGCCTTCGTGGCCGCCGCGCCGATGCGGACGAAGGCGCTGAGCCGCACGCCGTTGGCCTTCACGCGCACCAACCAGGTGCCGGGCGGGGCCTGGAGGCGGTAGCGTCCGGTGCCGTCCGTGCGCACGGGCGCGACGCCCGGCGCGGGCCGGTCGGCCGCGTCCACCAGCTCGACCTCGGCCTTCTCGACCAGCTGCCACGGCTCCGCGGCCTGCGCCAGCGCCAGCTTCACCTTGGCCGTGAGCGCGCCGCCGTTGTTGGAGACGATGCCCGCGCCGTTGTTCGACAGGATGGCGCCGCCCTTGTCCGAAATCAGCGTGGCCGTGGCGAGCACGCGCCCTTCCAGCTCGACCAGGGAGGCCCCGGGCCTCGCGATCGCCGGCTTCCCGCTGGCTCGCGGCGCCGGCGCGGGCGGCTGGCCGCCGCCGGCGCAGCCGCCGAGCGGGCCCGAGAGCGCGAGCACCAGAGCGATTCCAGGGGCGATCGGACGCGACACGGCGGTCCTCCTCACGGCGCGGTGGAGCGGATCACAGGCCGGCGGCGGCGGTCCCGGCGGCGACGGCTTCAGGCCCGCGCGGACGCGCGCCGGAGCTTGGTTTCGATCGCGACGTAGCGCTCGCGGCCGAACGGGATGTTGTAGGCCTCGATCATGATCGCGTCCGGCCCCTGCTCGGTGATGACGGTCTGCCAGCCCCACGGCTCGGCCGGGTCCCCGTAGGTCGTCGTCACGTTCAGGATCTCGCCGGGCGCGGCCTGGCCCTTCGAGAGCATCGGGGCGGCGCTCGAGTGGAAGCTGTCGACCCAGGCCGCCGAGCCTTCCCCGCTCTCGGGGTCGATGCCGTAGAAGGCCGCGCCTTGAGCTTCCTCACCGTTGAAGCGCCCGTCGTACTCGTGGAGGACGAACGTGCCGTTCGCCACCCAGCGCATGCTCGCCTTCACCTCGCAGGTTTCGAACGCGTCCGTGGGCATGAAGCGGGTGCTTGTCGTGCCGACCCACTCCCCGATCAGGCGGGCGAGGGAGGACTGGACGGGCGTGGTGAGGGTGTCGTCGGGTGACATGCTGAAGGCTCCTGGATGCGGGGGCGACGGCCCCACGTTACCATGAACACCCATCATCATCGCCAGGGCTATGAGGCGTGCTCGCCCTCCTGGTGAGGTGATTGGCGATGGCTGTGCAAATCAACGCCCGTGTTTCGGAGGCGGCGGAAGCGATGTTGCAGCAGATGGAAGCGCCGCAGCCGACGCCGGCGTTGCGAGCCTTGATGAAGCGGCATGGAAGTTAGGGCACTCCGAGAACAGGACCACCGCACCGCCTTCACGAGCGGCGATGCCGATCTCGACCGCTTCTTCCTCAAATACGCCGGCCAGAACCAGTTTCGCCACCATATCGGCAAGGCCGCCCAAGGGCGAGGGATCGGTAGTACGTTGCTGCATGCGGTGATCCATCTCGCGTTGACGCAGGCCGACGCAGTGGGATGCGTGGGCATCGTCGTCGACGCCAAGCCTCCGGCGGTGGCCTGGTATGACCGCTACGGGTTCTTCCCGCTGCCCGCCCTGGAAGGCGAGTCGGCCGCCCGGCCGCGACCGCTCCGCCACGGGCGTGGGCACAACCGGCCGGCTCCAGGCCCAGCGGCGAACAGAGGGTTTGGGCGGGGTTGGCCTCATGCTACGATGCCCGCATGACCACCCTCGAGCCCGACGGGAACCCCGATCCTTCGACCGAGGCCGCGCTCCACTCCCTCGAAGGGGAGCGTGATGGTCTGATCGCGGCCGCGGAGCAGGGCGCCGCGGACCTTGGCGCGGCGGAGGCGACGATCGAGCGCCAGGCGGGCTCCCTGGCGGGCCAGCGCGTCTCGATCGCGAGGCTGAAGGGCGAGCGGGACGCCTCGGATGACCGGGTGGATCGCCTCCAGCTCGACATCTACCAACAGACGCTGGAGTTGCATGAGAAGGAGATGCTCCTGGCCTGGGTCCTGGAGTCCTCGGTCGACGGCGTGCTTGTTTACCGCTCGGTCCCCGGCCCGGATGGCGAGGTCGTCGACTTCGAGTGCGTGCTCACGAACCCGGCGGCCCAGCGCCTGTACGCGCTCGACAGCCTCGCCGGGAAGCGCCTGCTCGAGCTCCACCCCGACATCCACGACGCGGGGCTCTGGTCCGAGTACCTGCACGTGTTGAGGACCGGCGAGCCCTTCGAAGGCGAGTACCGCTACGAGCGGGAGGACAGCGCCCGCTGGTTCCGCGTGCTCGTGATCCGGGTGGCGAACGGTCTCGCCATCACCTTCTCGGACATCTCGCAGCGCAAGAAGATGGAGGCGGACATCCTCCGGCAGCTCGCCGAGCTCCAGCAGGCGGACCGGATGAAGACCGAGTTCCTGGGCGTCCTCTCCCACGAGCTGCGGACGCCCCTCAACGGCATCATGGGGTTCATCAGCATCCTCCAAGACGAGATTGCGGGGCCGCTCCTGCCGAAGCAGCAGGAGTTCCTCGCCAAGGCCGCCGCGAGCAGCGAGCGCCTGCTCGCCCTGGTCGGGAACCTGCTCGACCTCTCGCGCGTCCAGGCGGGTCGGTTCACGGTCGACCCCCGGCCCGTCGTCGTCGTACCGGTCGTGGAGCGGGTGCTCGACGAGGTGGCGGAGGCGGCCCAGCGGCGCGTCATCGAGAACGAGGTTCCTGTGGACCTGCCGCCGGTGCTCGCCGACGAGATGCGGCTCGCCCAGGTGCTGGCGATCCTCGTCGACAACGCCATCAAGTTCAGCTTCGAGACGGGGACCATCACCGTCGGGGCGACGCTCGAGGGCGACATGGTGCGGTTTCACGTCCGGGATACGGGCGTCGGCATCGCGGAGCAGGAGCTCGGGAAGCTCTTTCAGGTGTTCTCCCAGGTCGACATGAGCGCGACGCGCGATGTCGGCGGCGCAGGCATTGGGCTCGTGCTCGCGAAGCATCTCGTCGAGGCGCATAGTGGGCAAATCGGCGTGGATTCCCAGGAAGGCCGTGGCGCCACCTTCTGGTTCACCTTGCCCATCGCGCGAGATTGAACTTGCCAGTACCCCCAACTGGACGGTTATTGAACCTTCGGGGCACGCTTCGTCGCAAACCAGGCCTCGCCCGAAGTCGACGACTTACGCCGAATCGCAGCGCGAGCAAGCACGAGTTAAGGATTTTTCCGCGGACGTATGTTCCAGGATCGACCGCCCGAGAAGGCATGGCATGTCTTGTCGTCCCTTGCTCCTCGCGACCCTCGCGCTGGTCACCCTCGCCGGATGCGCCACCGCCCGCCCGGGCTCGCCGACCGTGGCCTTGACGGCGCGCGCCCCGCTCGGTGTGCGTGCCGCCGGACTGACGCCCGAGGCCCACCTCTCCGTCGCCTACCACGCAACGCTGACCGCCGAGGGCTTCTCGCGCCTTCAGCGGGCCTTCACCTGGACCACGCGGCCCGAGAGCGCCGAGGTGGAGCTCGAGCAGTGGTGGGTCGCGTCCTTCTCCAGGAACTACAGCTTCGACGACAAGCAGCGCCCCACGCTTACGCTGCAGCTCAGCGGGGACGCCGCCGCCTGGCAGCTCAGTCACTACAGTCTCCGCTTGATCGTGCCGGACGGCGGCGTGCCGATCAACCTGGACACGCGCTGGGTCTGGCGTGACGACCTGAAGCCCGCCGCGGGCCTGATCGGCGCGACTCGGACCTTCTTCGGCTTGCTCGAGAACGGCGGGGAGCCGCTGCGCCGGCAGGGAGACGTTGTAGACCGGATCTGGCGCGAGCTGAACGGCGACGTGCTGCGGCGCCTGAGCGGCGGCATGTTGACGCGCGAGCCCTATCTGCCGTCATCGATGAAGCAGACGCAGACCTGGGCCACGACATCCGCGGACGACGGTACCCGGCTGATTCTGCGCCGGCACGCGGTGCGCGACGCACAGGGCCGTCCGGCCGAGCTATTCGAGGTCGAAGGCGCGCCGGTCGCGCCGCTGACCACCGATCGGGAATACGCCTTCGCGGGCCAGCTCGGCCGCGTCTTGGCGTCCGCGGGCCTCACGTCCTCGGACGTCGCTTCGCCATCCGAGGACTACTCGGCCTTTACGGCCCAACAGCTGCGGCGCTGAGTCGAGACCCTCCGCGCAATCCTGACTGGGAACGCGGGGATCTGGCAGACCGCCGGCGAAGCCGAGCCCTGGGAGCTTGATGATTCGAGCACCGAAGGCTTGACCAGCCGTTCCCATCTCGCCTACACTGCTTATTGTACACTTTACACTTTGTGGAGGACCGATCCATGGGCAAGCTCATCGTAGCCCCGGCGCATCCTGTCATCGAAGGTCCGCTGGTCTTCCTGGCCGGTCCGACCTGGACCTCGGCCTGGCAAGACGAGGCAATCGCCTACCTCCTGCGCCACGCGCCCGACGTCCACATCGCCAACCCGCGCCGGCCGGTGGACGTCGATCGCGATTTCGACCAGGCGATGTACGAGGAACAAGTCGACTGGGAGACGGCGTACCTGCGGCGGGCGGGGACTGACGGCGTGGTGCTGTTCTGGCTCGCCGCCGAGCGCTTCCACCGCTGCGAGCGCGCCTACGCCCAGACCACGCGCTTCGAGCTCGCGGAGTGGAAGGAGAACCACCGGCGAGACGGCGTGGCCCTCGCGGTTGGGATCGAAGAAGGCTTCACCGGAGCGCGCTACATCCGCCACCGCTTCGCGCAGGAATGCCCGGCGGTCGCGATCCAGGACACGCTCGAAGACACCTGCCAGGCCGCCATCGCGCTGATCCGGGCACGGGCGCAGCGTCGAAACGACGCGAAGCAAGAAGCCCCAACTCAAGTGACTTGAGTCGAGGCGCTGGAGGGGCCGGAATGTGAGACCCCCAACGGGACAATGTTAGAACTTTCGTCCACCACTTCAGCGTAGCGATGACCGGCCTGGCGTGCGAAGCGGTACCAGCTTGATCAGAGCATCGTGTTCTGGTTCGCCGCCCTCCCGGGCACCGGCTGGGCCACGTCCCCATGCTCGGCGATGAACCGCTTGAACTCGACGCGCAGGACGGGGGTCGCACCAAGGATGTACTTGGCGCTGGCGGCCGGCGGGGCATCGCTTCGGGGCGCGGCGGCTCGAATCCGGACGCGCCAGGGCAGCCACGAAATCACGGCCTCCGGTGACGCCGGGTACACAGGTGCCATGAAGGAGGCCCGGACGTGTTGAAGTGGCTCATCGGCATCCCCTATGCCCTGGTGGTGCTCTACGTTTTCACCTGCAGCGCCGTCACGATCTGGAACGGGCCCGCAGCTCTCCAGCCGGCGGTCTTCTTCGACTTGATCCGGGGCGAGACCGAAGTCCTCGATCGGCTGGCGGCGGCTTGCGCGAGCGTGTCCGTGGCCATGCTCGTGGTCGCCGGGTTCAAGGCGGCCGGCAAGGCGAGCCGCCTGCCCGGCACGCCCGGCGGCCTTGCGGGGGCGGGCCTGCTTTCGTTGCTCCTGCTCTGCAGCGTGGTCCCACGCGGCGTGGTCGTCCGCATGGCCCAGGATCGCTACGCGCAGGACCGCATCCGTAACGCTGTGGCCATGGTGGAGGCGTACCGTGGCAGCGCGCACCGTCTGCCGACTGGCGCGGAGTTCGTGGCGATGTGGCAGGCGAAATCGGCGGATGACTACGACCGCAGCCCGTGGGGCGGGAAGCTCGGGCCGGACGTGCTGGCCGGGACCGTGGCGCTCGCGCCCATGGTGGGCGATCGCACCTCGGCGACGTCGGAGGGCGGCGACTCGGCGGGCGTCGGCGTGGATCCGCGCCGGGCCGGCGCGTTGCTCTACATGCCCATTTCGGCCGGCCCCAAGGGGCCCTGGCGGGCCCTGAGGGCCACCTCGAATGGCCACTTGGTGGCCGTGCGCGACTACGCCGTGGGCATCTACGATAGCCAGGGCGTGCCTTGGTGGGACGTCGCCGGCGGCCGCTGACGGCCCTGCTTGGCTGCCGCCCGCCGCCCGCTCGTTGAAATGCAGGCGGTTGCCGAAGGGTGCCGTCAGGCGCGCAGCACACGCGTCTGCCTCGGGCGTGTCCCTGCCAACGGGGATCGAACCGCCAGGATGGCCACACCACTTGGATCACAGTCGGGCGGTCACGTCCCTTCGGACATCGTGACCTGCCCGCTGCGCGCATAATTCAACACCTGAACTGGTGGCGCTGATTGAGATGATCAAGGGAAGTGAAGCTCCGCACCTATCTGGACCTGAGCATCCTGATCCACGCCTGGCTGAGGGCCTGACCCGACTAACGACGACCTAGCCATCCTCGTCGCCGTCGTCAAGCAACTCCGCAAGCTTGCGCCAATCCTTGACGCGCCGGCCTCCCAGATAGAGCACGCCCTCGATCACCTCGCCCGGAATCTCGAGCTTCAAGAAGTCGTCGTAGCTCATCAGGGGCACGACCGCGTCTCCTTCGGTCGCCATCATCTACATCTGTACAGCCTTTCGAGGCTGAGACGAGATCCCGATCCTGATGTCGGGGGCGAGGGCGTTGTGGGCCCGCACGAGCCGGTCGATCGTGAAGCGCGCGAGCCGCCCGCGCATCAGGTGGCTCACCTCGGGTCTTGGCATCCCAAGGACCTTGGCAGCCTGCTCCTGAGTGAACTCGCGCGCCTCGACCATCGCGTGGATGCTCGAAGCCAGCTCGGCTTTGATCGCCAGCTCATCTGCGTCTTCATATCGGCCCTCCATGAGCCCGAAGTTCAGGAACTGCTGCCCGGTGCGGCTTGAGCGGCCCAAATGGCCAGGCGAACAGGTCGTGTGGATCCCGGGCGATCGCGGAGGACCGTGCACGGCTGGATGCCGGCCTGACCAAGATGGCCGGGCTACCACACGATCGGGTTCCGGAAGCGCACGGACTCCAGGCACAACGCCCGCAGGCTGCTCACCAGGTCCGCATAGGGCCGATACGGCCGCTCCTCGACGCGGAAACGTCGCCCTGCGGTGATCCCCGGACCTCTTCCTAGATCCTCGACCTTCCGGGTCCGCAGCCGGACGTCACGCGCCCTGAAGCGGCGCACCTCGACGACCCGAAAGTGGCGCTTCAGAACCAGTTCGCGGCCCTCCAGGTACAAGATTCGCTCGTGATCCAGAGGTAAGTAGAGCTGCTGGTGAAGCTCGGGCGGTAGTGGCCCTGCGAGGGTCTCCCCGGTGTCCGCATCCACGATCGCCAGGCCCCGTTCCGTGACGAGCGTAGCCTCCGCCACCGTCAGCTCCGGCAGTGCGGACTCTGCGACGGCCGGCGACGTGTACGGGCCGGGGTCCTCCAACAAGGCCATGAGGTGCGAGAGGTGTGGGGCGCCATTGGCCTTCAGGCGCCTCGCGAGCCCGTCGACGCCGTCCACGTTGGTGAGCATCTCGTCGTTGAAGCCATGCGGACAGGCCTGCCGGAGCGCCTCGTTGGAGGCATCCAACGCCTCGCGAGCCGGCGTCCCGTCGGCGGGAGGGTGAGGCCAAGCCGGGTTCTCGACCCACGTCCCGCCCGACTCGGGGTCCACCTTGACCCATTCTCGCGGGAACGGCAGCGCGCCGATCCGGCCGGCACGCCAGCAGTCGCAGTAGACCCATCCGCTTCGCATGATCATGGGGGACATGAGAATCCCACACCCATGAACCGGATGCCCGTCGTGGCTGACATCGGCGAAGTGGTTAGCCGCCGCCGGCGAGCTTGCGGGCGCGGGGGTCCACCTCGCGGGCGGCCGTGATGGCCGCGACGGCCTCCTTGTATAGCACCTGCTTCATCCAGGTCTGATAGGGGACGCCCGCGAGTTCGGCCGCGAGCCGAACCACGTCAAGCGGCGCGGCTTCCCAACGAAAGTTGACGTTGGGCTTTCGGGCGGCCAATTCCGCGTCCGCCTGGGCGATCGCGGCCTCGGCATGAGCCTCCGATGCCGGATCGTCGAACGTGCACGGCTCACGCTCGCTCATCTCGGCCTGAGACGCCGTCAGACCAGGTTCAGGCGCTACGCGCCGGGGGCGTGGGTTGGTGTTGGTCGACATAACAGCCTCCCTTACTCGCCTTCGCGACGATCGAAGCAGCTGATGACCAGGACAAGGGTGTTGTCGGTGTCCTTGTCATGCCACTTCCAGAATAGGCCTTCCGCGTCTGTGTAGGACTCGAACCGCTGGTGCTCGTCGTTCTACCGCTCCTTTGTGAAGCCGAACCAGATGGCCATCGCCTGCGCCTCAGTCTTGCGGTGCCGGGCGAAGATATGCGCCATCGTGTCGTCAACCGGGTCCGACTTGAAGACAAAGGTGATGCCATTTCGCTTCCGGTTCCAAAAGGGCATTCGGACCTTTTTCCCTGTCCCCAAGGTAGCCTTATCACACGGAATTGTCAACACATTTGCGAAACCGGGAATCGGTCCTTCGCGTGCTTCGACGAGGAGACGGTCCGGCTTCTGATTCAAGTCGGGGCGCTTGGAACCGCATCGTATTCGACGACAGCCCGCGAACGGCCTCGACACCCGTGTCAACGGGTCGAAACTTCGCGAACGGCCAGGGCATCGACGGGCGGTTCGTCGACGTGATGGAGATGGAGTAGCGGCTGCCCTCAAAATGAAGGTCCCGCCTGCATCCAGGCGGGACCCTTGCATGATAGTACCCCCAACGGGGCGATGTTAGAACTTCTTTCGTGAGCTTTGCTGCCGCGCTTGCAACCCAAGAACTTCTCCACTGGCCGGTAGACACCGCTGTGGCTGTCTTGACCTCGGAAGCATATCGCAGTGGCTTGCCCCCTTGCAGCTGGGCGACGCCGCTCGAACGTCAGCCGCCTCGACGGCGATTGGCCAGGACGAGGAAGAGGAAGCCCGGCAGCACCAAGCCCAGGCCCAGCCTGAGCTTCATGTCCATTTGGCGAGCCGGTTCGTCTTCCGAAATGGAAGTCCACCTGGAGTCTTGCCGCATCGCAAGTCGACCGTCGCGGACCGCGATCTCGTCGCCGAGGTATATGGTGTTCCCCATCACGCTGATCGCGAAGAACGCGCAGCCAACAACGGTCCACGTCGGGAAGCGCCGCCACACGTCGAAATCGACGTCATCCGGCGTCTGCCAAAGAAGGAGAGCCAACGCCAGGAAGCTCCCGATCGCGGCCCAAGGCCACAGCATCGTGCCCAGGTGCCAGCTCGGCACCAAGCTCGCCGAATACAGCCCGGCTACCACCACCAGCGCCCATGCGCTCGCTAGCTTGGTCCAACGCATCGAGTCACACTGCCGCAGCTACCGCCGATGGAATTCATGCCCTTGGGACTTGCATACCCTCCCGCCATCGGAATTGGACGGACAGCTCGGCCAGCCCCCGTGCGACGACGACGCTTACGCTTGTCTCGTCTACCGGACGACTGACCGGCGTTGCCGTGGGCCAGGTCAAGCCGCTTGCAAGAGCGCCGACGGTGAGCCCGCTCGTGCGCATCGAGTTCGACGTTCCGGTGCCGACACCAAACAATTCTTCGAGGCCACGCGTGGCGCCAGCCTGGCCCAGATCGAGGCGCAGCTCGCGCCCGAGCTCAAGGCCAAGGCGGTCGATCCGGAGCTATTCGCGGCGTTCGTCAAGGAGATCGCGACGCGCTTCGGAGCGCTCGAGTCGATCAAGTCGGACGAGTTCAGCGACAACCTCAACGGGTCCCGCCGGTCTCGCCAGTTCAAGGGCTTGTTCGTGTTCGAGAAGCGCGAGCTGTCGATGATCGTCGGCTTTCTCGGCGATCAACTCTCAACGCTCATCGTACACGACCCTGTGGGCGTTGAAATCGCCGACGCCGTCACGCGCGTGCCGACCGACACGGCGATCTACGTGAAGGGCGGCCAGCGGTACCTCGAGGCGATGCTGGGCGGCCGGACGGACGAGGCGTTCGATATGTTGGCCGAGGACAAGCAGAAGACCATGGATCGGGCCGAATTCATGAAGTGGGGGCGAGAAGTAACGCCACGCCCGCAGCCCGAGACGGCATCCGAATGAAGAAGGGTCCCATCGACTGATCGACGGAACCCTTGCTCGCTTGTACCCCCAACGGAACGATGTTAGAACTTTCGCTGGCGAGCTTTGCCGAGCCATGGTCACCCCGGAGGTCCGGACGCTTGTACCGGGTGCCGCATGACGCGGGCCAATTCGGACAGGCGGCGGTGCAAATGTTCGAAATCGTGATCAGGTTCAGCGCCACGCCTCCCGATGTACAATGTGGGCTGCCTGGGCGGCCCAAAGTGCTCGCCTGCTCCAAGGAGGTTGAGTTGAGCTTCATTCGCAACTGCATGGCCCAAACGCTGGCCGTCGCCGTGTTCGGCACGGCCTCGACGCTTGCCGGGTGCTACCTGCTCGCGGGCCTCGACGAAAAGCGGCCGGGCGAGGTGACGCTCGTGTCCCTCGAAGACGAAGGAGGCACGCGGGCGAAGCTGTGGTTCTCCGCCATTACGCCAGGCAACTTCGATGCGAGCCCGATCGCCGACGTCGTCCACGAGCAGGGCCTGGGGAAGATGGGCTCGAACTTCTGGGGCCCGAACTTCTCGCTGCGGCCAAAGGCCGACACGGGCAAGGTTGGCTCGATTGCGGTGTCCATCTGGGGCAAACCGGCAAGCGGGCGGACCTACACCGTACGGCGGGTCGGCAAGGACGACCCGCCCGGCACGGCCAACGTGCAGTTCGACCAGTCGACCGCGACCAATGGGTGGCGCTGGCATGCGACGTCGGGGACGGTCGAGGTCGACGATTTGGAAGACGATCGGATCGACCTGAACCTCGACCTGATGTTTGAGCCGGACGACAGCCCGGACACCGTGGCTGAAGCCAGGTCCACGGGCACATTCAAGCTGCGGGGCACGATCGTCGCGCGCGTGCCCAGGTAAGGGGAGCAGTGCCGACTGTTCCGGCGAGGCCGTCGCCCACGCTCCCGTGAGCCAAATGGCATCGACTTCCGCTCCCCGCCAGACAGGCCGGGGGGCGCCGGGCGCGGCACGCCGACCCTCAGGTGCCGCCGCCTTTGCGCCGGGCCTTGTAACGGCCGATCGACGTCATCTTCGCTGACAGGCACCCACCGACCCGACGGGATTCGAACTTGAAGATGAGCCGATAGCCTCGCTCTTCGAATCTTCTCCGGCGACGCGGCTGTTGGTCCAAATTCGGCACCGGCCCTCAAAGCAAGACCCCGCCTGCTATCGCAGGCGGGGCCAGAAAGCGAGTACCCCGAACGGGAATTGAACCCGTGTTACCACCTTGAAAGGGTGGTGTCCTAACCACTAGACCATCGGGGCGCGCCCGGCATCGCCGGGAGTCTGGTCATCCTAACATGAGCGCGCGGGGCGCGTCCAGACCCGCTCTAGCGGGACGGCTGCTCAGATGGATCGTAGCTCGCTTGCAAGTCGTCGGAAACGACGCTACAGGGGCATTTGGTGAAGGCCAGGTAAACCGCGATCGCGGCGCACAGTACCATCGCCAGGGCTTCCAGAGACATCATACGGAGGGGTCCTCGCCTGGGGACCTTCCACCCGCTCGGGTGGTCGGCCCCCCGCTCGGCGCCTTTTCCCGCTGGGGGCTTCGGCGTCGTGATCCGTATACCCGGATCGCGGGGGCTTTCCCCACCGGTATGGTCCGCCGGAAGCCGCCTAGCGGGCCGTGAGCCGCGTCACCGGCGGCCACGACGCGGGGTATACTGAGGGCGATCCCTGCCCGCCCGAAGGAGGCCCGCATGGCCGACAAGCAGCCAAACGATCAGCTCAAGCTCTCGCGCGCGGTCGCCCGCCGCGCCAAGAAGGTGGCGACCGGGCCCTTGCTGGGCCCGATCGAGCCCGCGGCGCAGGCGCCTACGGCCGACGTGCCCGCTACGCCGGCGCCGCTGGGCACGATCCAGAGCGTGCGCGAGCGCATCGCGAAGATCACCCCGGAAGCGTGATCGGCCACGCCCACCACCATCACCACCACGCCCACCTGACGGGGCGGAAGCTCGCGATCGCGTTCTTCCTGTCTTTCGGCGTTCTCGCCGTGCTGCTGGTGGGTGGCTGGCTCTCGAAGTCCCTGGCCCTGCTCGCCGACGCCGGCCATGTCGTCACCGACATCGCGGCCCTCGGCCTCTCGTGGTACGCCACCTGGCAAGCCACGCGCCCGGCGGATCGGAAGCGCACCTTCGGTTACCACCGCACCGGCATCCTCGCCGCGCTCGCGAACGCCGTGAGCCTGATCTTGATCGCCTTGTGGATCGGCTACGAGGCGTACGGGCGCCTGGGCGCACCGGTCGCCGTGCAGCCGATGACGATGCTCGCCGCCGCGGCGATCGGCCTGGTGATCAACCTCGCGATCGGCCTGGGCCTCAAGGGCGAGTCCGAGCACAACCTCAACGTGCGCAGCGCTTTCCTGCACGTGATGGGCGACGCGGCGGCGTCCGGCGGCGTGATCGTCGGCGCGATCGTGATCGCTGTGACGGGCTGGCACGCGGTCGACCCGCTGCTGTCGGTGGCGATCGCCGTCTTCATCGCCTACGGGGCCTGGCAGGTCGTGGATGAGAGCATCGCGATCCTCATGGAAGGCGCGCCGCCGGACCTCGACGTCGAGGGCCTGGTGGGCGACTTGAAGGCGATCGCGGGCGTTCGCGAGGTCCACGACCTGCACGTCTGGAGCATCGCCCGCAACATGCCGAGCCTCTCGTGCCACGTCCTCATCGAGGACGAACTCGTGCCGCGCAGCGTCGGCGTCGTCGCCGCCTGCACCCAGCTGCTCGCCGACAAGTACGGCATCATCCACACCACGATCCAGGCCGAGGCGGAGCACTGCTCGCCGGATTCGCCGGCCTGCAACCTCGGCATGGTGCAGCCACCCCATCACGGGCACGACCACCACCACCACGACGACGGCCACGATCATCACCACGACCACCACCACGGGCATTGAGGCGATGACCGGACGGACCGCGCCCCGCTGTGTCAACCAGGCAAGGGTTCGGGTATAGGACTTCCGTATGGAAAGGGGGATCCTGATGTTGCGTGCCTGGCCGTTGGCTCTTCCGCTCGCCCTGGTGCTGACCGCGTGTCAGCCGCCGAGCCTGACCAAACCCGACGGCGGCCTCGTAGAAAACCGCGTCAGTGGCCCCGCGGCCCGGATCGCCCCCAAGATCATGATTGGCGGCGTGGCCCAGGCCCCCGCGAGCGTCATCGCAAACGGCGGCGGCTCGGTGATTGCGAACGGCGGCGGCTCGATCGTCGCGAATGGCGGCGGCTCGATCGTCACGAACGGCGGCAGCTCGATCGTCGCGAATGGCGGCGGCTCGCTGAGCGTCCCGCGATTCGGCCTGCTCGCCGCCGAGGCGCTCGCGCCTGTGCCGGATGCCGAGGTCGTGCTTTTGGCCGCAGACGGCCGGCCCTTCCCCGGCGTGGCGCCGGCCAAGACCGACACCCTGGGCAAATTCTCGCTCGCGGGCGTGCCCGAAGGAACCGTCGCCTTCATCGAGATTCGCGGCAAGGGCTTCCGGCTCGGCCGCCTGATGAAGGCCAACGCGGCCGAAGAGCTGCGCGTCGACCCGGTCTCGACGGCGGTCTCCGACGGCGTGCGCGCGAAGCTCAAGGATCCCAAGGAGCTCGCCCAGATCAAGCCCGACAAGCTGAAGGCCCTCGAAGACGCCGTAAAGGCCGCCTCCGACGCCGGCGAGATCCAGATCGATCTCAAGCCGGGCGGCTCGGCCGACAAGGCGCTCGAGAAGGCACTCGAGAAGCGGCCCGAAGCCGCCCAGGCCGCCCTGGCCGCCGTCGCCGAGGCGAAGCAGGCCGCCGAAGTGGAGAAGCAGGCGGCTGCCGATGAAGCGAAGAAGGCGGCCGCCGCGGCGCCGCAGGAAGCCCCGCGCGACAACGGCGCGACGCCGGCCCAACCCGCGACGCCCGCGCAGCCTGCTGAGCCGGGCAACGCCGCGCAACCGGCGCAGCCCGCCACGCCGGCCGCCCCGACCGAACACGGCGGCGGCGACCAGAGTGGCAGCGGCGCCGCAGGCGGTGGCAGCAGTGGCGCGGGTGCCGGCAACGCGCCGGCGGGTGACACCCCGTCGGGCGGCGCTGGGCACGGCAGCGGCTCGGGCGACGACGACGGCGACGACGACGACGGGGACGACGATGGCCCTGCGGGCGACGCGTCGGGCGACAAGGGCAAGGGCAAGGGCAAGTAGCGCGGTTTCCCGGAGCACCTTCACTCTGGGAAAACTTCTTTCGCCAGTTTTCAACACGCCTTTACCTCGTCTTTATCGAGGATCACCAAAAGCCTGGCGACAAAGATCCCGTGCAGAGCTAACAGCTCATTCAAGTACAAAGCCCCCACCGAAGGAGATAGACCGATGGCCGCTCGCCGTACCGCGATCCTCGTGACCCTCGCCGCCGCCCTGCTGGCAGGCTGCACGTCCGCGCCCTCGGCCCGTCTCGCGACGTCGGTCTCGGTGCCCGTCGCCCCGGCTCCGCTGGCGCCCGCGGCCGCCCCGCTGATTCGCACGGTCCCCGGCTTCAAGGGTCCCGCCCCGACCGTCGTGGTGACGGCCGGCGCCGCCCCCGCCGCGCTCGCCGTCGCCGCGCAGGAAGTCACCGCCGACGTGATCACGGCCGACGCCGAGCTCGAAGCGCTCGAGCTGCTCGCCGACGACGGCCCGACCTACCAGCTGCAGGGCTGGTTCCAGGACCTCAAGGACAAGCTCAAGCGCGCCTGGCAGCGCTTCAAGCTCAAGCGTGAAGTGAAGGCCGCCCTCAAGCACAAGCGCGAGCTCGCGTTCGAGCTCCACGAAGGCGAGATCGACAGCATCCGCAAGAACCGGACGGCGCCCGTCACCACGATCAACGACCTCGGCGGCGGCGGCAAGGAAATCGTCACGACCTGGACCTCCACCAACAAGGGCACCTGGGAAGTCGAGACCCGCCGCGTCGTCGACGACGAGGGCACGACCCAGACGCTGTCGGTCCACCAGACCGGCCAGAACAACAAGGACCTGCGCATCGACCTCGAGCGCATCCGCACGCTGGTCGGCGACAACGGCGCCTACCAGGTCGTCACCAAGCGCACCGTGATCTACAAGGACGGCCGCCAGGAGTACGCCGAGTGGACCAAGACGGTCAATGCGGACGGCACCGAGAAGATCGACGGCTACATCACCCACCGCGACGGCAACCGCACCGAGATCACCGGCACCCGCGACGCGGACGGCAAGGTCAACGTCGAGGTCTCGAAGATCGCCCCGGCCCACAACCCCGCGCCTTTGCCCTCGGCCGATCCGTACGATGACGGTGAAGACGACGAGGCCGACGACGACGATGACGCGACGGGCGTCGACGACGACGACGAGGCCACCGCTACCGCCGCGTAGCTCGCAACGCGCTTCCCGTGCCGCCTCCGCCCATGTTCGTGCGGGGGCGGCGCTCCTTTGCCGAAACGCACGAAGACCGTCGTAGCGCCGGCCGAGGACGTCCTCCCGGATCCCGCTTAGGCTGGGGCCCTGGAGGTGCGCCATGCGGACCGTGCTGCTCGTCGAGCCTGGGGTCTTCAAACGCCGCCTGTTGGCGCGCGCCCTCGAGGCGCACGGCTACCAGGTGGTCGAGGTCGGCTCGGGGATGGCGGCGATCGCCATCTACGGCCAGACCGACCCCGACGTGGTGGTCATGCACCACCACCTGCCCGACATGGACGGCGTGACGGCGCTCAAGGCGCTGCGCGTGGCCGATCCCTGCGCCGGCGTGATCCTGACCGGCCCTGTGCACCACCACACGCCCGTGCTCGAGGCCAAGCGGGCCGGCGCGCTGGACTTCATCGCCAACCCGCTCGCCGATGACCGCCTCTTCCGCGTGATCGGCAAGCACCTCTCGCCGGTCGTGGCCTGAGCGCCTGGCCCTGCAAAGGCGAACGGGCCATCGGGATTTCCCCGACGACCCGTTGCCCTCTCTCTCACCGTTGATTCTCGAGCGCCCGCCGCTCTAAAAGCTACAAGTAGTAGTCGATGATCTCCATCAGGCTCCGGAAGGGGCGGCTGATGAAGGTCCCCGGCTTGTAAACGAACGGCTGCGAGCGCTCGTTCCAGTCGCGCTCGAAGAGCCGCTGACGCAGCTCCACCGCGAATCCGGGGTCGGTGACGGCGATCTGGACTTCCTGGTTGTCGAGCAGCGCGCGCGTGTCGCCGTTGGTCGAGCCGATCGCCGTCCAGCGGTCGTCCACCGAGTAGTACTTCACGTGCAGGTGGGCCTCGAAGGGATCGCCGTGGTAGACGCGCGCTTCGGCGCCGCGATCGACGAGGCGCTTGAGCTCCTCGGCGTGCACGTGCTGCCACACCTTTTTGGCTTCCTCGCCGGGCACCATCACGCGCACCCGCACGCCGCGCTCGAGCGCCGCGTAGAGCTTCCCGATCAGGCGATCGTCCCAGAGGTACTGGTTCTCGATCACGATCGAGCGGCTGGCGGCGTCGATGCCCGCATAGATCATGTCGCGGCCCTCGAAGCGGCCCTCGGCCGGGCTGGTCACGCAGACCTGCGTGGTGGCCGAGCCGCCCGCCGAGACCGGCGCCGGGAGGCGCACCGCGGCTTTGCCGCCGGCGGCCTTGAAGTCGTGGGCGAACTCCTTGTAGAGGTCCGCCACCACCGGCCCGCTGAACGCCACGAGGATGTCCTGGTGAATCGTGTCGAACCCCTTCATGAGGTTCACGCCGCCCACCAGCGCGCGCTCGCCGTCCGCGAGGTAGACCTTGCGGTGCTGGATGTTGATGCCGATCTGCCGGTCGTCCTTGCGGATCCCGCGCGGCAGGTAGCGGCGCACGTCCACGCCGGCCGCGCGCAGGTCGCGCAGCATCTCCTTGTGGCCCGGCAGGAAGCGGCTGCCGCAGTAGTCCATGACCACCTTCACCTCGACGCCCGCGCGGGCCTTCGCGATCAGGCGCGGCACGAGCCGCTCGCCATAGGACTGGCTGCCGAAGTTGAAGGTCTCGAGGTAGATCGACGACTTCGCGCCGTCGATCAGCGCGAGCAGCGCCGGGAGGGTCTCGGCGGGCGACACGTACGGCGTGACGACGTTGCCGCCGGTGGGCCGCGGCGCGGTGCGCGTGGGCCGCGCCGGCACGTCGATCGTCAGCGTCGGGTACTGGTCGAGGCGCGGCTCGGGGCCGTCGACGGCGTCGAGGGCCTGGAGGGCGCCGGCCTTCGTGCCGGCGCTGGGCGGAGTCGACAAGGTGGTGCACGCGCCGAGCAGCGCTGCCATCGCAACCGTGAAGACGATCCGGGTTCCGCTCTTCATCGAACGTCCAACCTCCCGAGCCAGTGCGCCGTGGTTAACTCCAAGTTATCCCCTTAACCTATCCTAAACCTTGTTAGGCGATTCGTCAACAGGCTGTATCGAAAAACTCAACTCCTTAACCTTTCGACGCCCCCCGGTTAACCCCAGCATAAGAAGATTCGGCCCGATCATGCGGGACAAGATCCACAGGCGCCTGCCGCCTTGTTGAGAGCCGATCTGACGATGCCGACGAACATTCGCGAAAAGATCTTGAAGTTCCAGGACCGCCGGCTGCCCAAGCTGGAGGCCAAGATCGCGCCCCCCAAGGACGTGACGGCCAACCGGGTGCTCGCGCGCAACGGCACGCTCGGCGTCGAGCGCCTGGCCCTCAACCAGCCCACCTTCCACAACAAGGTCACCCTGCACGTCTCGCCCGACGAATCGCGCCTCGCCATCCTCGACGCGATCAAGACCTCGAAGGAAGCCTTCTGGCTCGAGATCTTCATCTGGCACAACGACGAGTCCGGCCGCGAGATCGCCCAGGCCCTGATCGACCGCAAGCGCCTCGCCGACGAGAAGGGCGAGCCCTTCGACATGAAGGTCCTGATCGACTGGTCCGGCCTGCGCGACGCCACGAACCCGACCAAGGACACGGAGATCGTGAAGTTCCTGCGCGACAACGGGATCGAGGTCCGCGAGTTCAACCGCGGCAGCGTCGACCCCACCGCCACGGGCGCCACGCCGATCACCCACCGCAAGCTCTTCATCCAGGACGGCACGAAGTTCCTCTCGGGCGGCCGCAACATCGGCGACGAGTACCTCAAGCCCACCTTCTTCAACCCCGGCCAGGGCACCGAGAAGGCCTGGCACGACCTGATGTACACGGTCGAGGGCGACGAGACCGCCCGCATCCAGCGCGAGTTCCTCAAGAACTGGGTCAAGGCCGGCGGCAAGGTGCCCGCCCACATCCCGCAAGTGAAGCCCGCCAAGGGCGGCGCGGCCTGGGTGCAGTCGGTCGTGACCGACCCGCACGCCAAGAAGACCGAGCTGCGCGAGACCCAGCTCAAGCTGATCCGCTACGCCACCTCGGAGATCCGCATCGTTTACCCGTACTTCTCGGACGACGCGATGATCGACGAGCTGATCAAGGCCAAGAAGCGCAACCCCAAGCTCTCGATCAAGGTGATGATGCCCGGCAAGGGCGAGCGCGGGATCCCGGGCTTCCTGTACGGCAACCTCAACATGGAGTCGGCCCGCCAGCTGCTCGCGGCCGGCATCGAGGTCCGCTTCCTGAGCAACTTCAAGGTCGGCAACGAGCAGGTCGAGAGCTTCTCGCACTTCAAGGCGATGGTCGTCGACGGCAAGGTGCTCTCGATCGGCTCGGCGAACGGCGACGCGCGCACGCTGTCGCAGAACCACGAGCTGAACAGCATCATCTACGACAAGGCCGCGGCGAAGAAGTTCATCGACGAGCAGCTCGAGCGCGACTGGAAGACGGCGAAGCCGATCGCGCTCGCGACCATCGAGGCGCTGCCCTTCTGGAAGAAGTGGCTGTTCAGTATCCTGGAGTCGGTGGACTTCCTGTTCTAACTGGCTACAGGTAGTAGTCGATGATCTCGAGCAGGGTCCGGAACGGCTTCGTCATCGGGCCGCCCGGCTTGTAGACGAACGGCTTCGACTCGCTCGTCCAGAGGCGCTGGAACATGCGGTCGCGGAAATCCTTGGCGAGCCAGGGGTCCGTGATGATCGTGTCGAGCTCCTGGTTGTCCATCAGCGCGCGCGTGTCGCCGTTGGTCGAGCCGATCGCCACCCAGGCGTCGTCCGCGCCGAAGAACTTCGTGTGCAGGTGCGCCTCGGCGTGCGTGCCGGTGAACAACCGCGCCTCCGCGCCGTGCTCAGTGAGCTTCTTGAGCTCCTCGCCGTGCAGCGCCTTGAACGGCCCGTGGTCCTCGTCGCCGGGCACGATCACGCGCACCTTCACGCCGCGCGCGAGCGCCGCGTGCAGGCGCTTGATGATGCCGTCGTCCCAGAGATACTGGTTCGCGATCTCGATCTGGCGCCGGGCGGCGGCGAGGCCGGCGTAGATGGCGTCGCGGCCCTCGAAGCGGCCTTCGGCCGGGCTGGTCACGACCACGCGGGCCTCCACGTCGCCATCCGGCTGCGGCGGCGCCTGGGGCGGCAGCGCCAGCGTATCGCCGCCGCTCGCCTTCCAGTCGAACGCGTACTCGGCCGCGAGGTCGCGGATGATCGGGCCGCGGTACTCCACCAGCACGTCTTCGGTGTGGGTGTCGAAGGGCTGCATGAGGTTCACGCCGCCGGTGAGGCCGCGCTCGCCGTCCGCGAGGTAGACCTTGCGGTGCTGGATGTTGATGCCGCGCTGCTTGTCGTCCTTGACGATCCAGCGCGGCTTGTACATCCGCACCTCGACGCCGGCCTGACGCATCGCGCGGACCATCTCGCCGTGCTTCGGCAGGAAGCGGCTGCCGACGTAGTCCATGATCACCTTCACCTCGACGCCGGCCCTGGCCTTCTCGATCAGCAGCGGGTAAATCTGCTGGCCCATCGAATCGTTGCCGAAGTTGAAGGTCTCGAACCAGAGCGACCGCTTCGCCGAGCCGATCAGCGCGCGCAGCGCGGGCAGGGTCTGCGACGCCGAGGCGTGCAGGCGCGCGAAGTTGCCGCTGCGCACGGGGTTCGGGCCGCGCAGCGCATGCGCCGGCTGCAACAGGGACTGGGTGGGCCCCTCGTCGCGGCCGGGATCGCGCGCGCCCTGGGTCACCAGGTCGCCGGCGGCGACGCTGCCGGCCATGCGGGGTCCCGCGCCACAGCCGGCCATCGTGGCCGCGAGGGCGGCCGTGAGGCCGATCCCGATCACCTTGCGCCGCGTCGTCGTCGTCCGCATGCGTTCTCTCCCTGTTCAATTAAGGTTAAGTCCAGGTTATGATTCTATGTGATCCGTGTAACGGTCGTCAAGCCGTTTTTGTTACAGCCGAACCAGCTGAAGTTTTGCCTCACCTTAATCAGTCCTTGAGCGCGTGGCGTGCCAGTGCGGGCGATAACCCCGTATGCACAAGACCTGCCTCGTCCTCGGCCTCACCTTTTTGCTCACCGCCTGCGGAGCCGCGCCGCTCTCGGCGGTGGACCGCGCGGCGGGCGGCTTCGCGGCCGCGGGCAAGCTCAGCGGCGGCAAGGCCGGCGGCGGCAAGCGCGACGCCGGCAAGCTGGTGACGAAGAAGCCGGCCTCGCCCCTGCCCGCGAACGCGGCGCTCATGTTCCGCGTGATCGACGCGGACGCCGACGGCGCGGTGACCAACGCCGAGTGGCCCTACGACGAGGCCGCGATCCTGCGCGGCGCGACGCCGCACGCCACGGCGGACAAGAACGGCGACGGCCGCATCGTCGAAAACGAGTGGACGGCCTTCGCGCTGGTGCGCTTCAAGGACGCGCCGTTCGCGGCGGTGGACATCGCGGACGGGTTCTTGCGGGTGGACCTGGATGCGTCGGAGAAGCTGACGGCCGACGAGGTCGGCCTGTTCGTGGGCTGGCTGCCCGGGCACGTGCGCGCGTCGCTCTACCTCGACAGCGAGCCGATCGCGGCCTGGGTGAAGGCGGGCGACCTGAACCGCGATTTCGCGCTCGACCGCGCCGAGCTCGACCGGCTGCTCGGCCAGCTGATGGTCCGCCGCTTCGGCGACGTGGGCTAACCCGCGGCACCCTTTCGCTGGATGAACGCCCACACCTGCCGCACGATCGCCTCGCCCTCGCCCGGGTCCTGCGCGTTCGCGTCGAGCGGGAAGGTGATCGCGGGCTCGCCACGGAACTCGAAGACCAGCCCGTAGCCGCCGGGCGCAAGGCCGTTCGGCCGGACCGTCACCTGCCGCAGCATGTGGATCGGCCGGCGCGTCACCCGCCGCCGGCCGCGCGCCAGCGCGATCGTCAGGAAATCGCCCGTGCGACGGTCGAAGACCACCGCCTCGCTCATCACCTCCGCCGCGAAGTAGAGCATCAGCATGCCGCCGCAGGCGACGACGCCCCCCAGGATCAGGCGGCTCAGGAAGGCGACGAAATCGGTGGCGAGCGCCGGCCACATGAGCCCGAGCCCGACCAGCACGAGCGCCACGCCCAGCCCGAGCTGGTCCCAGGGCCAGCCAACGCTGAGCTTGAGTCGGTCGTGTCGGCGCGCGCGGACGTTGAGCAGTCGCACCGCTAGGCGGTGGGCAGCCGCGGCCCGGCGATCGCGTCGTCGAGGTTCTCGAGGAACTGCAGGTGCGGGTGCCGCTCACCTTCCCAGCGCAGCGCCAGGGAGTTGCGGAAGAGCAGCATCGCGCGGCCGTCGCGGTCGTTGAGGAACATGTTGTCGCCGAAGTGTTCGAGCTTGGGGACGTCGAGCGCCTCGCCGACGACCCAGCGGGCCGTCTCGAAGGGCAGCTCGCGGAAGATCACGTCCACGCCGTACTCGCTCCTGAGGCGGTGCTGGAAGACGTCGAACTGCAGGCGGCCGACGGCCCCCAGAATGGGCTCCTGCTCGCCCACGCTCGGCCGGTAGAACATCTGGACGGCGCCCTCCTCGATCAGCTGGTCGAGGCCCTTCTTGAACTGCTTGCGCTTGCCCGGGTCCTTGAGCTGGATGGTCGCGAAGATCTCCGGCGTGAAGCGCGGGATCCCGCGGAAGGCGATCGCCTCGCCCTCGCACAGCGTGTCGCCGATGCGCAGGATGCCGGGGTCGAAGAGGCCGACCACGTCGCCCGGGTAGGCGTCCTCCACGAGCACGCGGTCCTGGGCCATGAACTGCAGGGATTTCGCGAGCCGGATGTCGCGGCCCAGCCGCACGTGGCGGACGCTCATGCCGCGCGTGAACTTGCCCGACACGATGCGCATGAAGGCCACGCAGTCCCGGTGGGCCGGGTTCATGTTGGCCTGGATCTTGAAGATGAAGCCGCTGAACCGCTCGTCGGCGGGCTCACGTACGCCGTCGGTGGTGGGCTTCGACGTGGGCATCGGCGCGAGGCCGATGAACGAGTCGAGGAAGGGCTCGACGCCGAAGTTCGTCATCGCCGAGCCGAAGTACATCGGCGAGAGCTCACCGTTCGTGACGCGCTCGGCGTCGAACGGATCGCCCGCGATGTCGAGCATCTCGATGTCCTCGAGCAGCTTGGCATGCGCCGCCTCACCGATCGCCGCCGTCAGGCCGGCATCGTCGATCTTGATGCGGCGGACCGTGCCCTCCTTGGTGCCATGGCGGGTGTCCGTGAAGAGCACGACCTCCTCGGTGCGGCGCTCGTAGATGCCCTTGAAGTCCGAGCCCATCCCGATCGGCCAGTTCATCGGCGTGGTGCGGATGCCGAGCACGCGCTCGATCTCCTCCATCAGCTCGAGCGGGTCCTGGCCGTTGCGGTCGAGCTTGTTGATGAAGGTGAAGATCGGGATGCCGCGCATGCGGCAGACCGCGAAGAGCTTCTTGGTCTGCGCCTCGACGCCCTTCACGCAATCGATCAGCATGACCGCCGCGTCGACGGCCGCCAGCGTGCGGTAGGTGTCCTCGGAGAAGTCCTGGTGGCCCGGCGTGTCGATCAGGTTCAGCTCGTGGCCTTTGTATGGGAACTGCATGACCGAGGTCGTGACCGAGATGCCGCGCTGCTTCTCAAGCTCCATCCAGTCCGACGTCGCGTGGCGGGCGGCCTTGGACGCCTTGACCGCGCCGGCCGTGTGGATCGCCCCGCCGTACAGCAGCAGCTTCTCGGTCAAGGTCGTCTTGCCGGCGTCAGGGTGCGAAATGATCGCGAACGTACGGCGCTTTTCGATCTCGGTATTCAGGGGGCTGAGCGTCGTGGTCATGGCTTGCTCGTCAGGACGGGGGAACACGCCACGATACCGCGCCCACCGTCCCTTCGTCAAGGCGGCAAGCGGCTTCCGGGGAACCGGCCAGGCCGTTTCGAGGCGCGCGGAGCTAGCCTTTCCCGGGCTGGTCCGGCGGCATGGGAATCTCGGGCTCGCCACCCGGAGAGCCGGGCGGTGGCGAGATCTCGGGCGGCACTTGGGGCCAGCCGGGCTCGCCGGGCGTGGGGAAGCCGGGCGGAACTGCACGTTTCTTGTCGTCGTCGGGGGCCATCGGGTCACCCTCCTTCTGCTGGAACCCAGCGTAGCACCGGCCGGTCTATCGGCCAGGGGGCGACCGACGGCTCCCGTCGACGAGGAGGAAGCCCGTGGCCCACGACCGCCTGTACCGGACGCTCACGTTCTACCTGACCGCGCTCGCGGCCTTGCTGCTCGACCAGCTCGCGAAGCTCGCGATCGTCACGGCGATCGCCGTCGGCCACTCGCGCCCGCTGATCGACGGCTTCTTCCACCTCACGCCCGCGCTGAACAAGGGCGCCGCCTGGAGCCTGTTCTACGGCCACGTCGGCGTGCTGGCGGCCATCTCGCTGACGGTATCGCTCGGCATCGCCGTCTACCTCCATGCCACGCGCCCGGTCGCGCCGCTGATCGTCATAGGGCTCGGCCTGCTGCTGGGCGGCGCGCTCGGCAACGGCCTGGACCGCGCCTTCGTCGGCGAGGTGCGCGACATGTTCGACCTGCGCTGGTATGGCGCCAACGTCTTCCCGATCTTCAACGTCGCCGACATCGCGATCAACCTGGGCGTCGGCCTGCTCGGCCTGCAGGCGCTCCGCGAAGGGTATGAGAAACGCGTGCGAGTGGAGGCTTGAAGATGGACGAGACGATGCGCGAGAAGACGCTGGACGCGATGGCCGAGCTGGTCGAAGCGAGCGCGGCGCTCATGGTGAAGACCTGGGAGAGCCTCACGGCCGAAGAGCGCGCGAACGTGCCGCCCGAGGTGCGCGCCAAGCTTGAAGAATTGCTCGCGCGCACCGAAGAAGAGACGGAGCGCTAACCGATAACCCTTACTTACCCGCTCACCCGCCCGTGCCGCGCGAGCGTTCGCAGGTTGTGGACCGTCAGGTACCCCCGCCAGTCGGCGCGGGCTTGCGGCCAGTCGGCCTCGTAGCGCCCCCAGGTCCAGGGCGGGCTCCAGGCGCCGTCGGCCTCGCGTTCGCCAGCCAGGCGGTCGAGGTCCGCCGGGATGCCGGCCGCGACCACGTCGTAGAAGGGCGCGTCGGGCGACGGCGCGAACTGTAGCGGACGCGGGCTGTACTCATCCCAGCTGGACGGGTCGAGCGAGACGCTGGCTGCGACGTGCTCGCGCAGGCGCGGCTTCAGCTGCGCCTGGATCGCGGGCGGCGCCAGCTCGTAGAGCCGGATCCAGCACAGCACCTCGTGCCACTCGACCTCGGTCGCGGCGGCGAAGTAGTCGAGCGCGGCGCGCTCGGCGGCGGCCAGCGCGTCGGCGTTCGCGTGCGCCCCGTACCGGTAGAGGTAGCCCAGCGCTTCCGCCGACGGGTTGCCCGGGAAGCCTTCCGGCGGGCCCTCCCAGTTCCACCAGAACGCGCGCGGGTGGTCGTTCACCTCGGGCGGCACGCCGGCCCAGCCGCCGACGGCCGGGTCGAAGGTGGCGTTCAGGTAGCGAATCGCGTCCGCCACGAGCGGCGCCGTTTCCGGCGCGTCGATTTTCCTCAAGTATTGCAGCGCCACGGTCGTGGCCATCACCGAGGAGTCCGGCAGCCGGAAGTCCGGCTCGAGCGCGTTGCCGAAACCGCCGTCCGGGTTCTGGAAGTGCACCAGCGCGGCCTCGACGGGGCCGCCCGGCCCGCCGCGGAACCAGTGGTCGAAGAGCGCGACGTCGAGCGGGCGGGCGTGGGCGCGCACGAAGGCTTCGGAGTCGGCGACGGAGATTGGCGTGGTCGGCATGGGCGGGCACCTCCTTGGGTCGTCCGGCCCTTATTCCCCAGCGCGGCGTCGATTGTCGAGCCGCCGGGTATGGAAACAGGGCCAACCGCCAGGAGGCCCATTCCATGCGCATCGCGATCATCACCGCAGGCTCGCGCGGCGACGTCCAACCCTATGTCGCGCTCGGGCGCGGCCTCGCGGCCCGCGGTCACGCCGTGACGCTCGCGACCCATGCCCCCTTCGAGGGCTTCGTGCGCCGCCACGGCCTGGGCTTCCGCGCGATCGCCGGCGACCCGCAGGCCATGCTCGCGGGCGACGCGGGGCTCGCCTGGCTCGAGTCAGCCGCCAACCCGGTGGCCTTCGTGAGGCACTTTCGCACGCTGATGGTGCCGCTTCTCGAGCCGATCTTCGAGACCGTGCACGCGGCCGTCGCCGATGCCGAGGCGGTGATTTATGCGCCGTTGGCGTTTCCCGCCCTCGACTTCGCCGAGGCGCGCGGGATCCCCGCGCTGATGGCCGGGCCGGTGCCGCTCACGGCGACCCGCGAGTTCCCCTTCCCGATCTCGCCGGACTGGCTCAGCTTGCCCGGCGACCTCAACTGGCTCAGCCACCAGGCGGTGCTCCATGTCGCCTCGGTCGGCCTCATGGCGCCCTTGAATCGGTGGCGCCGGCGCCTGGGGATGCAGGTGCTGCCGTTGGGCGGCCTCAGCCTCGGCCGGCAGGCGGTGATGTCGGCCATGTACGGCTTCAGCCCGCACGTGCTCCCCAGGCCTGCGGACTGGCCGGCGCACGCGAGTGTCACCGGGTTCTGGTTCCTCGACGCCCAGGCCGACTGGACGCCGCCGCCCGACCTGACCGCCTTCCTCGCGGCCGGCGAGCCGCCCGTCTACGTGGGCTTCGGCAGCATGATCGGCCGCGACCCGGTCCGGCTCGCGCACAACGTCTACGAAGCGCTGCGGCTCGCCGGCCGGCGCGGCATCGTGCTTTCGGGCTGGGCCGGGCTCGGCGCTGGCGACGTGCCCGACCACGTGAAGGTCGTGCATGACGTGCCGCACGACTGGCTCTTCCCGCGCTGTGCGGCGGTGGTGCACCACGGCGGCGCCGGCACCACCGCCGCCGGCCTGCGCGCGGGCGTGCCCTCGGTGATCGCGCCCTACTTCGCGGACCAGCCCTTCTGGGGCCGGCGCGTCCACGCGCTCGGCGTCGGGCCGCGGCCGGTGCCGCAGCAGACGCTGACGGCCGCGGGTCTGGGCGCCGCGATCCAAGAGGCGGTGAGCTCGGAAGCGATGCAGGCGCGGGCCGCGGCGCTGGGGCGGCTGCTCCGTGCCGAGGACGGCGTGACAGCGGCCTGCGACGCCTTCGAGCGCTTCGTCGAACACGGGCGCTTCTAGCGCCCCAGCCCGGCCCGCGGGCTTACCTGGTCAGCGGCGTCTTGACGAGGTGCCAGGCCAGCAAGCCCATCAGGGCGTCGGCCGCGAGGCCGACGCCGAGGACGGCGATGCCGACCGAGCCCATGGAGCTCGCGAGCGCGATGCACACGGCCGACGTGATGGCGATGCCGCCGACGATCGTGCCGACCACGGCCGCCTTCTTCACCGCGGCCTCGTACCGGTTCATCGGCTCTTTGGCCGGGGCCTGGGGGGTCGCAGGCGGCGTCAGGAAGAGCGAGTCCGGCGACACTTTGATCGTAGGGGTGCCGATCGACGCGGGCGCCTCGCTCGCCACGGGCGCCGTGGGGATGGTGGCCGGCGGGGTCTTGGTGATCAGCATCGGTGGCTCCTTCGCAATCGCTCACACTCACGAGAAGGTCATCGGCGCGCGCCGGCGACAGCGGGGCGACAAAAAGGCCCGGCGCGGGTTGTGTTTTCGCTAAGCCTCCCTGAAGGATGCCCGGACAGCTCCCACCGAAGCGTGAACGGCGGCATAGGGTACAACCAACATATGCTCGCTTTCACCCGCTGGCTCCCGTTGGCCGCCTCGATCGCGCTGGTCGCCGGGTGCACAGCGCCACCCGCGTCGCCCACCGCCGCGCCCCGGCCGCGGACGTCGTCGGCAACGTCGCCGGGCACAGCGAGTAGACCGAGCACACCGGCGCCGCTCGGCCCTGTCACCGCGCCGTCGGCCGGGGCGCCCGCCTCATCGGCGCCCCTCGCGAGCGCCTCCGCCCCGATCATCGCGGGCGCGTCGATCCCGCCGCCCGCGGTCGATCTCGCGGCCGCCACGCTGACCGGCAAGGTCAAGGCGCCCGCGCCGTTGCTGTCGAACAACGGCTCGGGCCTAATCTCCGACCGCGGCGCCGGCATCATCGCGAACAACGGCGGCGGGATCATCGCCAACAACGGCGGCGGGCTGGTGAGCAACAACGGCGGCGGCTACCGCCTCGCGCAAGCCGCCCCCGAGCAGTTCTTCATTCCGGGCGCCCGCGTCGAGGTGCTCGACGCCGCGGGCGCGGCCGTCACCGGGCCCGACGGCGCACCGCTCACAGCCACCACGGCCGCCGACGGCACCTTCGCGTTCACAGCGACCCTGCCCGGCCGCCATGTGATCCTGCGGGCCACGCCGCCCGGCGGCACCGGCGCGCTCTCGCGCCTCGTCGCCACCGGCGTGCGCGCCGCGGACGTGGACCTGGCCTCGTCGGTGGTCGCGACCTACGTGCTCGACCAGTACGTGAGCACGCAGCCGGACCGCCAGGCCACGCTCGACAAGCTGCCGGCGCGCATCGAGGCGGACACCGTCGCGCTCGCGGCGTCGGCCCTCGCGGCCGCGCCGCCGCCCGTCTCGCTGGAGAACACGGCGCTCGTGGCGGCCGCCACCGCCCTGCGCCGCACGGACCAGGCCTTCGACGCCCAGATGGAGACGGTCAAGAAGATCCTGATCGCCGCGGGCGTCTCGAACCTCGGCGCCGGCCTGCCCGCCACCGAGGTCTACATGCGGCGGCTCTTCGAGACCGACATCGCCGCCGACGGCAGCCTCTACACCTACGCCTCGGACGACGGCCTCATCTGGCGGGTTTCGCCCGACGGCAGGCTCGCGCCCGTCGCAGGGTCAGGCGTCGCCGCGCCGACCGAAGAGCCCGCCTCCCGCGGCGGACGCAAGGCGGCCGAGATCGCGCTTCAACACGTCTGGAGCCTGCAGGTGGACGACCTCGGCCGGCCGATCGTGGCGGAGGACAAGCATGGCGTCTGGCGGCTCGAGCCGGACGGCACGATCAGCGAGCTCTTCTCCCTCGCGGCGCTCGAGGCGGCCTTCGGCAAGAGCTTCTACGCGCGCGTCTACCTGCGCTCGGACGGCACGCTCGTGACGCTGACGGACGATGCCATCTGGGCCCTGGCGCCCGGCGGCGCGAAGGCCAAGCTCGCCGACGCGCCCGGCGTGCGCGCCTCGATGGGCCTCGTGGAACTGCCCGGCCGCACGCGCTGGCTCGCGCGGTCGTTCGAGCACGTCGTCGCGGTCTCGACGACCGAAGCGCCGAAAGACGTGGTGGCGGCGGACGACCCGCGGCTCGCGGCGAGCGTCAACGGCACGCGCCACGACCCCGCGATGGACGTATTCGGCAACTTCTTCTACGTCGCCGCGGCCGACGGGAAGATCCACCGCCTGGCTCCGGACGGCCGCGACGAGGCGATCGCCGACCGCGCGGCGCTCCGCCACGGCCTGGCCTGGGCGCGGACCGGCCACGACGGCAAGATCTACATCAGCGACTGCGACATGGGCGACAACCTCGGCGCGGCGATCGTCCGGCGCCTCGAAGCGCCCGGCGGAACGTCCACCATCGTGGCGGGCATCGACGGGCTGCCCATGGGCTTCACGGCGGATGGCCGGATCTCGCTGCTCTACCCGAAGGGCCTGGACGTCGCCCCCGACGGCACGCTCTTCCTGGCCGATGCGGGCGCGCTGCTCGAGGTCCCGCCGGGCGGCACGCCGAAGCTGGTGGCCGCGAAGGGGACCTACGTGCCCGCGGCGCTCGAGGCGCTCCAGTTCACAGGCGTGCGGCGGCTCGCCTCGGGGAAGCTCGCGGCCCGCGCGCTCGGCGCGAACCGCGAGCTGATCCTGCGCCAGGACGCCGCCGGCGCCTGGGAGGTCGCGCTCACGCAGGCCGAGAGCTGGGGCAATCCCTGGAACATCGCGATGCACGCCTGGGACGCGGCGCCTGACGGCACGGTCGTCGCGTCGAAGCATGTGCCCGTGAGCGATGGCTTCGGGACGACGGCCGAGGTGGTGCGCCGGAAGCCGGGCGTGGCCGTCGCCGAGACCCTCGTGCCCGCTTCGGCGGGCTTCGACGACATC
Organism: Candidatus Sericytochromatia bacterium; assembly: GCA_036675505.1. Lineage (GTDB taxonomy): Bacteria > Cyanobacteriota > Sericytochromatia > S15B-MN24 > JAQBPE01 > JAKFEW01. Next base: position 16,674 of record JAKFEW010000047.1, on the reverse strand, counting down.
GCGAAGCTGACCTTCGCGCCCGACGGCACGCTCTGGATGCGGGCCCGCAAGGGCCTCGGCGCGAAGCCGGGCCGTTTCGCCATCGCGGACGACGGCACGATCACCGAGGCGCCCGCCGACGCGCTGGCGCCGGAGGCGAAGGACGGCGAGGGGCGGCTCTACGAGGGCGACGCGCCGACGTACACGCTGGGCAACTACGGCGATCGCCACATCCGCCGCCGCACGGCCGACGGCCAGCCCCAGGTCGTCGCCGGCCAGGGCAGCGCGCTGCTCGGCGGGACGTCGCTCGACGACTCGATCGGCTGGGCCGAGGACCTGCGCTTCGATGCCGCGGGCAACCTCTACGTGCGCGACGTTCCGCGCCGCCAGGTGCGGCGGATCCCGAAGGAACGCCTCTGATCAGACGGGTTCTGATCAGACGGGCTTCGCCAGCGTCCGGAACCCCAGCGAGAACTTGCCGTCCGCGCCCATGCCCTGGTGCACCACGAAGAGCTGCCCGTCGATCACCGCGGCGCCGGTCGAGCCGACCGCCTTCGCGCTCCAATCCTCGCCACCGGGCTCGAGCACAGGCTTCAACGCCGCCTCGGCCACCCGCCCGAGGCCCGGGTCCACGGGGGCGGCGTAGACGCGCTGGTCCTTGTCGCCGGCGCGGCTGGAGACGAAGAGCACCTGCTTGCCATCGATCGTGACCACGTCCTGCGCCTCGGCCACGCCGTCGTGGCGGCCACCGGCCAGGCCGTCGATCATCGGCGTATCGGGGCCGAGGGCCACCAGCGGGTTCTCCGGATCGACCCGGCGCGAGCGCACGAACTCCTCGTGGGGCCGCTGGCCGGGGATGCCGTGCTTCACCACGGTGTAGGTGACGTGCGCCGTGCCATCCGGCGCGACGTGGAGCGCGGGGTCGATCATCGCGAAGCTCGGATCGTCGCCGAAGGTGGCCTGGTCCGGGAAGAGCGCGCCCTTGTCCTCGAACGGCACCGGCTTGCCCGCCCGCACCGCCGCCTCGAAGTCCCTGAGCGGTACCTCGGCGAGCCGCAGCCGGAAGCTCGGCCAGTCGATGCCGCCGAAGCCCTGCGCGCCGCCGGCATAGAGCAGTAGGACGCGATCGCCGCGCACCACGACCTCGGGCGCCCACAGGCCGTTCACGCCGGCCGGCAGGCCCTTCACGTCGATCGGGACCTCGCCCGCGCCGAACCGCAGGCCGGGCTTGCCTTCCGCCGTGGCGGCGACGTCGAAGCCCTTGAGGTAGAAGCGCGTGAGATCGCCGAAGACCATGTAGCGCTTGCCGCCGATCGGCGCGCCCTCGTTGGCGAACGCCGGGTCCTTCACGAAGGGCGAGGAGACCGTGTCGAGCTTGATGCGGCCCGCAGCCGCGCCGGGCGGCGGCGGAGGCGCAAGCCGCTTCGGGGTCGGGCGGGCGGTGGGCGCCCAGCGGTCATGGCCCATCACCTCCGAGACGGCGGGCGCCGCGGCCACGCGCGAAGGCTCCGCCGCCACGGGCGGCGGCGAAGCAGCGGGCTGCTCCGCCGCGAACATGCGCACCAGGCCCGCGAACGCGGGCGGCAAGCTCCAGGATCCCACGGTGACCTCCCAGGCCGCCGCACCCGCGGCCGACCGACTCCAACTGGAAGGAGTTGTCGGCTCGCGGTCGCCATTGCTGGCGTTAACCTTCCGTAAAATTCCCTCCAGGCCGCCTAGGCGGCCTGGACCAGTTCGGCGAGCAGTGCGTCGAGGCGGGTGTGGGCCTGGGCCATGCCGGTCTCCATGCCTGCGCCCAGGTGGCCGTCGCGGTCCGCCTTCGAGGCGTACACGATCCCGATCGTGACCGTGGTCTTGCCGTCATGCTCGTTCATCGCGACCGTGTTCAGCGCGCCGTTGGTCCAGGTGTCACCCATCAGGAATGATTCGGTGAAGACCACCTTGTGGGGCGGGTCGACCTCACGGTACTCGCCCTTGAACTTGTACTCCGAGCCGTCCTGGTCGCGCAGCACCCAGAGAAATGCGCCACCGGGCCGCAGGTCGATCTCGCAAGTGGTCATTTCCATCTCGCTGCAGCCATACCAGCGCTTCATGTATTCGGGCGTGGTGGTGGCCTTGAAGACGAGCCGTGCCGGGGCGTCGAAGTCGCGCGTGATGCGGATCTCGGTGTCCGACACGATCGTGAGCTCGTGGCGGGCGCGGTTGGTGGTGGTCATTTTTCTCCTCCTTCGCTGTCGCGTTCCTGGGCTTTCAGCTCCTCGAGGAGCTCGTCCATGCGCGCGAAGCGCGCGGTCCAGAGTGCCTCGAATTGCCCGGCCCAATCGTAAATGGACTTGAGCGCGCCGCCGTTCAGGCTGTACAGCCGGTGCGGGCCGTCCTCGCGCACGCTCACGAGCCCGACCTCCTTCAAGACCTTGAGGTGCTTGGAAGCTGTCGGCTGGGCCAGGCACAGCAGCCGCGCGACGTCGTTCACGGATCGCTCGCGCGGCGCGAGCAGCTCGAGGATCTGGCGGCGCCGAGGCTCTGCCACCGCGTTGAAGACGTCCGATGTCGTTGCTGACCGTGCCATGAGTCCATCATATTCCCATATGGGAATACGTCAAGGGTGCACGTGAAAATCGGGCCGTCCGCAACCGGGACGACCCGCTTCTCGGGCGAATGACAGCCGAACGCTCGCCTACTTGATCTCGAGCAGCTCGACGTCGAAGATCAGCGTGGCGTTCGGCGGAATCACGCCACCGGCGCCACTCGCCCCATAGCCCAGGGAGGCGGGGATCGTGAGCTTGCGCTTCTCGCCGACCTTCATGCCGGCCACGCCTTCGTCCCAGCCCTTGATCACGTTGCCTCCGCCGACCCTGAAGCCGAACGGGCTGTTGCGGTCGAGCGACGAGTCGAACTTCGTGCCGTTGGTCAGCCAGCCCGTGTAATGGACGGCGACCTGATCGCCGGCTGCGGCCGTGCGGGCGCCTTCATCGGCGGCTTTCAGTACGGTGTAGCCGAGTCCCGACGCGGTCGTGACTTCCGGTGCTGCCTGGTCTGCCATGGTTGATCCTCCTCCTGGGTGAACGAACGTCGCCACGGAAGATACCATGCGAACGCCTGACACGCCTGTCGGTAGGGTACAACGATTGCTCGGCTCGCGTTCCGATGGCGGTTCGCGGGGGTGAAAAGGGTAGGACGATGATGGCTTCACGTTTCCTGGCAGCGGTGATCCTGGTGGGTATGGCCGCCTCCCCGGCGTCCGCACAGACAGGCGCTTACACCAAGCTGCCGCCACAGGGCCTGGTCCATACCGGGCAGCGGGGACCGGCCGTGGCCAACATCCAACGCGTCCTGGCCGCGTGCGGCGCCCAGCTCCAGGTAGATGGCCGGTTCGGCGCCGAGACGCTGATCGAGCTCGTGGCCTTCCAGCGGGCCAACGGCCTGGCGGTGGACGGCATCGTGGGCCCCGAAACGCGCGGCGCCCTGGCCCGTGCGCTCACCGCGCTCCAGGCGCCGAAAGTCGCGCGCGTCGTCGCGCCGCCGCCCGCGAAGCCCGCGGTCGCCAGGCCGGCGCCGGTCGCCGCCACCCAGGTGGAGCCCCAGGCGTTCTCCGTGCCCGGGCCGGCCGGTGGCGAACGGGAATTCCAGTACCTGGCCGACGACGGCCGCTACCTGCGGCAGGCTCAGCGCTTCGACGGGCGGACGTGGGAGAACGTTGGCGAGCCTTCCGTGATTCAACCGGCTTCCCGCTGAGAGCTCACGCGCTCTGGACCTGCATGCCCGCGTCCTCTTCGAGGTACTCCCGCGCAAGCCTGCTAGAGTGAATCGATAGAGCCGAATTCAATCGTTCAGAATTTCATGAATGCAGTCACGATCTATGTGCCGACAGCCGCATTCGTCGTGGGACTGGTCGATTCCGGGTTCAATTACTTCGACGAGTGGGAGGAGCCGGAAAAAGCTGACGAGGATGCGGCCATCGAGGAGGACGAGCACCGCGAGGCCGAGCCGACGACTGAATCCGAGGCGCGGGTCGAAACACGAGTCGACGCGCTCTGGTATGTGGTGCCAGACCAAGCGCCCCGCCCATGGGAGCACGGCCGTCGGGTGACGAACCCGATGGCGCTCTCCGGCGTTCCCGGTGGACCAGTAATCGTCGCCGAAGCCGGCCCACTCGACGGCGCTCACGGCGAGAGCAACCCATACGCGACGGCTATCGTGCGGTTCCAGGCCGATGGCTCCCGCCATTCGTTGATTGCGTCAGAGCCGGACGTGGGCAGTTCCAGCGGCTTCAAGCTGATGATGTTGTGCCCCACGCCCAATCAGCCCGCCCCATGGTGGATCGCCAACCTCACGATCGGCCGTGAAGGCCAAGTGGCTTTCACGAGTCTTCCAGATCGTCTAATCCTCTGGAATCCGTGATGAGGTGATGTTCCGGGCCACGACGGCGCGCCGAGACCTCTCGCCCGTTGTATGCCCGGTGTATGCCCCAACAAAAAGGCCGCCTTCCAGCAATCCTGGAAAGCGGCTTCTTCACTTATGAGCGCGCCGGGACTTGAACCCGGGACCCGCAGATTAAAAGTGTGTGGGCGCACCTAGAATCGTATAGTTCAGTCTATGCCGGGAAGGGTTGCTAGAAAGTGCATATGCAGTAATTATCTAGGTTGACAGGGTTTCGTAAAACTGCGCATATATACCTATCTTCTATGCCCGGCCTATGCCCGAACCCCGGGCATATGAAATGGAGGTCTCAGATGGCGCAGGACCGACGCAGCCTCACCAAAGCGATCATCGACACCCTGCCGCCGGCCGAGGCCGGCAAGCGGTACTTCGTGTACGACGCCAAGGTGCGGGGCCTCGCGATCCGCGTGACCGACCGAGGCGCCAAGTCCTTCTACATCTACCGGTGGTACAACGACCGGCCGCAGCAGATCCGCCTGGGCACCTACCCCGACCTGACCATCGAGCAGGCCCGCAAGAAGGCCGAAGGGCTCAACAATCAGATCGCAGAGGGCGAGGACCCGAACGCTCAGCGGCGCGAGGAGCGGCAAGCCAAGACCTTCGGCGAGCTATGCGAATGGTACCTCGCCCAGCCGAAGAAGTCCGGCGACCGCGGCGAGCGGACCATCATCGAGTACCGCAAGCTCGTGCGCTCGTACCTGGGCCCGCTCGTGAACCGGAAGCCCTCCCAGATCGCCGGGCGCGACGTCGAGGCCCTTCACCAGCGCGTCGGTGAGGAGCACGGCCGGTACGCGGCCAACCGGATGCTGGCGCTGGTGCGCGCCGTGTTCAACAAGGCGATCAAGAAGGGCCAGATGAAGGGCCCCAACCCGGCGGCTGGCGTCGAAGCGTTCGCCGAGCAGAGCCGCGAGCGCCGGCTGATGCCGCACGAAGTCGCCCGCTTCCTGGCCGCCGTGACCGAGGACCCCAGCGAGGCGATGCGCGACTACGTGCTCCTGAGCCTCTACACCGGCGCGCGCAAGGCGAACGTGCTCGCGATGCGCTGGGACGAGATCGACATCGAGGGGCGCACGTGGCGCATCCCGCTCACGAAGAACGGCACCGCCCAGACCATCCCGCTGGAGAACGCCGAGCTCGACATCCTCCAGCGCCGGCAGGCCACCTCCACCTCTCCGTGGGTGTTCCCGGGAACCGGGGCCGCCGGCCACCTGGCCGACCCCAAGGCGGGCTGGCAGCGCATCCTTGACCGAGCCGGCATCGCTGACCTTCGCATCCACGACCTTCGCCGCTCGCTCGCCAGTTTCATGGTTGACAGCGGCGCGAGCATGGCGGTCGTAGGCAAGGCCCTGAACCACAAGAGCCAGGCCACCACGGCGGTATACGCGCGCCTCTCTCTCGACCCGGTGCGCGACGCGAAGCGCGATGCTCACCAGGCCCTCCATCTGGCCGCCGCCAAGATCGCCGCCCTCCCGGTAGCTGCCGCCGCGGTGTCCAAGGCCGCGGCAGGCAGGCCGCGCGCCAAGGCGGGGAGGTAGCACGTGGACAGCGAGCAGCAAGCCGCGGAATACAGCAGCGCCGCGCGCGGCTGGGGGCGCTTTGCGCGCGGCGACCGTGCTGGCATCGCGCCGGCCCTCGAGACGATGCGCAGTTCACGCGACGAGACCGGTGACAGGCTTCCATTCTTCGAAGCCCTGTTTCTATGCCAAGGTGTAGAGGAGCGGGTCGACGCACCAACCGTCCCCGCTCCTGATGCCGTCGGCCCCATTTGGGACGACCTCCGGGAAGCTGTGCGCGACGGGTACGTGTCGAGCGACCCGCCCGCGGCCGTTGCGCTGCGCGCAGCTCGGCCCGGCTGGGACGAGGAGGACGAGGACGTGAGCCGCCTCAACCTCGCACGCTGGGTGGAGGCGATCGGGATCACGCCGTTCCCGGCGCCCCTGGCTAAGTACCTTCCTTGCGCCCGGCCGGTCGTCAAGGCGACGACATTTGAACAGCCCGCCGCGCCACCGCCGCGCCCTACCCTGACCCCCGAGGAGATCGTGATCGCAGAAGCGATAGCCCGGCGAGCCAGCCACGAGGACCACGAGAGGTCCGACACAGAAGCGTTTCTTCGCGAGCGCCTGCTGGCCTTAACGGGGGGCGCGCCTGCGACCCACGATGTGGAGCGCCTTTGGAGAGTTGTTTACAAGAAAGAGCCGAACAAGAACAGGAGGCGGAAGCGACTCGAGCACTGAAAAGTTAAGCCCTCGCAAGCACCCCACCCCTTATTTTCGGGGTGGGGTCTTGCTTTTGCGGCCCCAATGCCCTGTCCCTAGAGTTAAGGGGGTAGCCTCCCTATGTGAGTCAGCTTTACCTATCCTTCTTGTTGTCCACCAGCATTACCCCAAACCCATTAAGGGTGGCGTAAGCAGGTGCGGTACACGCCGCCCCACGCGGCTTCAAGGAGGAGTAGCCATGCTCAAAATGATGAGCGCAGAGGAGACGGCTCAGGCGATCGGCGTGAAACGCGCCACACTCGATATCTGGGCGTGCACCGGCCGGTACAATCTTCCGTTCGTGAAAGTCGGCAGGCGCCGGATGTACGTCCCGGCCCAGGTAGAGGCGTGGCTGGCCGATCGCACGGCTACCCGCACCGGAGCGTAGGCCGTGCGCGACCCCGGCGTCTGGTTCGAGTTCCACACGAGCCTGCCGCGCCATCCTAAGACCGATCGCCTGATGGACGTTGCCGGCATCGGCCGCGCGACGGTTGTCGGCCATGTGGCGATGGCGATCGCCTGGGCGGTCGACTTCACCGAGGACGGCATCATTGAGCCTGCCCGCCTGCCCGCCCTCGCCCGAGCAGCGGATTGGGCGGGAGACCCGGCCAGCTTCGCAAGTGCGATGACGGAGGCCGGCTGGCTCGACCCGCACAGCGCGGGCTGGCGCATGCACGACTGGGACGAGTACGTCGGCCGCCTCATGGAGCAGCGTCGAAAGGCGAGGGAGAAGAAGGCCCGGCAACGGAGCGGGGAAAAGCCCGAGGGCGTTGACCGACCCGATGTGAACCGCGGTTCACACGTGGGCGACGACCTGTCACCGGGACGTCCCGGTCCCGTCGCCGGGACGTCCCTGGATAACAGGAACAGGAACAGGAACAGGAACATGGATCCCCCCATGCCCCCCGGAGGGGGAGAGGTTTTCTCGATCGCCTCTCGTGCATATGCACTTCCGGACGGCGATCGCCGCGAGCCCGACGACCCCGGCAAGCCGCCGTCCTACACGGCCGCGTTCCTCGCGTTCTGGGAAGCCTACCCGTCGAGCGAGCGCAAGAAGGCGAAGGCCAAGGCGTTCGAGGTGTGGAAGCGCCACCGCCTGACGGAAGCTCATGTCGAACGGCTCATGGCCGCGCTCTCCGAGGACAAGGCCGGCGACAGCTGGAAGCGGGACGCCGGGGCCTACATCCCCGCGCCCGCCGCGTGGCTCAACAAGAAACGGTGGCACGACGACCCGATCTCGCTCGCCCGAGTCGTGCCCGAGCGGAGCGAGCAGGACCGAGCGGCCCAGTACGACTGGGCGATCAGGAGGTAACCATGTCCGAAATTTTCGCCACGCCGGAGGCCAGGGCGTACTGGGAAGTCGAGGTGGACAACTGGCGCCGCGAGAACGCTGAGCAGGCTCGAAAGGAAGCGCGACAGGCGTACTTCGAAATCGCCCCGCCTCCCGGCCAATTCGCCGCGACGCTCCTGACCGACCTCGACGAGCGCGCCTGCTCGCTCGCCGGCCGCGCGGCGGCGGCGCGCTTCGTGGAGACGTGGGAGGAGCGGCGGAAGGCCGGCGACGGACTGACCCTCTCTGGCAGCATCGGCTGCGGCAAGACCATGGTGGCGGCGGCGATCGCCAACGAAATCGCCTGGCGGGGCTTCGCCGCGCGCTTCATCTCCGTCACCGGCTTGCAGGCGCGTCTCAAGCGGTGGGAGGACGCGGACAAGGTGCTGACCAACCTCAAACGGTCGCACCTCCTGGTGCTCGACGACTTCGGCCAGGAGCGCGTGACGGAGTGGAGCAGCGCCCAGCTGTTCGACCTGATCGATGCCCGCAACCAGGCGAGGCTACCCACGATCGTCACGACCAATCTCGGGCCCGCGGACCTTCGGGCGCATTACGTGCGCGCTCTGACGCTCGGCAAGGACCAGATGCCGGCAGACCAGGCGGGGATCACCGTCGACCGTATCCTGTCCCGCCTTCGCGAGCGCAACGCCTCGGTGATCCACCTGGGCGATGACCAGCGAGCTGGCGGTGACCACCCCTGGCTCACGCCGTAGCGTCTGCCCCGCTGCCCTAGCCACAGGCCGAGCCATGCACGAACAACCACGCCGCCTGCGCGCGGACAAAAGGAGCCTTTCATGAGCCTCAGCATCTTCAAGTTCAACGACATCGAGGTCCGAACCGTCATCGAAGAGGGCAAGCCCTGGTGGGTCGCCCGCGACGTGTGCAACGTCCTGGCGATCGCCAACGAGCGGGACGCCATTTCCCGCCTCGACCGCGACGAGCGAATGGCTGTCGGCATTGCCGACAGCGCCACCGGCGCGGACAAGGCGCACATGGCGGTCAGCGAGTCCGGCCTGTACTCGTTGATCCTGCGGTCGCGCAAGCCGGAAGCCAAGGCGTTCAAGAAGTGGGTCACCTCCGAGGTGTTGCCCGCCATCCGCACGACGGGCGCCTACGCCGTCGCGCCCCGCGAAGCTCTCTCAGAAGTCGACCGCCTAGCCGGGATCGTGGGTCAGCTGCTGCCGGCTCTCAGCGTCAGGATCGGCGAGGTGACCGACCGCCAGCAGGTACTGGGCGAGCGCCTAGGTGCGGTCGAGGAGCGGCAGCGTATCACGGACCCGATCGCCATCGAGAAGCGCATGCGGTTCTTGCAGCTGGTCAAGGGCCACCTGGTGACCCGCACGAGCGGCAAGCCGCAGGCCGTCACGTACACCAATTACTGGCGCACGCTCAAGGACTTGATCGGGATCAACAGCTTCACGAACCGCGCGGCGCTCACCGTGCCGATGATGGATACCTGCGTGGCCTACGCCCGCGAGTGGTGTGAGACGCGCGGCGTCGAGTTGCCCTCCGTGGCCGAGGAGCTGATCGCCTGACCCCCGCCGGCCGCCCGGGCTCGATGGCCTGCGAGCGGCGCAGTATGAACCGCGGTTCACAACGAGGGCCCGGCCGGGGAGGCGCCGGGCGTTGCACGAAGGTTGTGCAATGGTTGCATATGCAATCGCAACTCGCGCCCCGAAACACGCACCAATACTTGATAGCCGCCCAGAGAGGCGATGCAAAGGAGGAACCCGCATGAGCTTCAACCCACTCGACATCTTCCGTGTCGTGAGCCCCGCGAACAACCCGTTACAGAACGCGCTCACGCCACCGAAACCTCAACAGGCGCTTGGCACCGGCTCGGCCTTGTCGGCCATGTGGGGCGCCCAGGATTCTGCTGTGGCCGCCCAGCCGATGCAGTTCGGCCCAGCGGCTCCCGGCCGACTGACCGTCGGCGATGCGGCTCGCCGGGCCAAGGCTGCGCAGGGCTCCGTCGGTGCGCAGCAAGGCCCGATGCCGGACGGCACCACCCTGGATAAGTCGCTGACCTTGATGAATGACAAGCCCGTCACCGGTGGCAAGACCGCCATGGACCAGCACGGCCAAGCGATCATGGATCGGCTGGGCACCTACGACCAGCGCATCGCGGACGCACAGAAGAAGATCGAGGCGATCGCCAACCCCTACGACCCGAACGGCGACACCTTCAAGCGTGTGTTAGCCGGCAACCGGGACATTGTCACACGCGCCATGGGCGGCGATGAAGGCCGGATGCGCGCGCAGCTCGCCGCCCAGGGTATGGCTGCCGGCGGCCAGGGGCTCGCCGCCATGTTCGACACCACGATGGCGCGGCGGGCGAGGATCGCCGACATGGAAACCGGCATGTACTCCGACGCCCTGACCAACGGCGCGAAGTGGGACATGGACAAGGCCAACACCCTCGCGAACCTCGCAGGGGGCAACCTCGCCGCGGGTGAGAGCGCGCTTTCCCGCTTGCTCAGCGCCTCCACCGGCAACTACCAATTCGACCGCACACAGGATTTCTCCGAGAAGATGGGCATGAGCGCCGACGGGCGAGCCGAGCGGGCTCAGGTGTTCAACGAGGGCGTGGTGCTCAAGACCCTGGATCGCGACGAGAAGTGGCGCGGGCTCGACTACGACCTCAAGACCAAGGCGCTCGATCTCGCCCAGCGGAATCGCCTCGACGATCGGCAGGCCGAGATGTGGGGCAACATCGTGGGCGCAGTCGGCCCGTCCGTCATCGACGCGGCCGTCGAGTTCGGTATCCCGGCCGTCATCGGCTACCTCACCGGCACCGGCCCCGTCGGCTTTGGGGTCAGCAAGTCCGCGATCGACTTCCTCAAGGGGAAGTTCAGCGAAAAGGATCGCGCGAACGTCAAGGGTATCACCGCGCCCTACGCGAATTACGTGGGCTAAGGAGGCAATCATGGGAATTTTCGATGCGCTGCTCGGGGCCTCGCGAGGCGCCGTGGCGGCAGCCAACACCTACCGCGCCGAGCAGGACAAGGAGCAGCAGCGAACTGACGCCCTCGCGCAGATGCAGTTGAACCTGGGCCTGCAGGTGCAAGACCCCAACGCCATCGCCAGCGCCACCAAGGCGCTCGGCATCACGGGCGTGAACACGGCACCGCACTTCGCGAGGCAAGCCGAGGCCGCAGCGCTCGACGCCCGCGCGAAGCAGAGCCAGATCGACACCAACAGCGGCCACCTCGCCTTGCAGGCCAGGCAGCAAGAGTGGCAGCAAAAGTGGGATCCCGAGAAGTTCCGGCTTGAGATGAAGCAGCGTACCCAGGAGCACAACCAGGCCAACGCCATCACGCAGCGCGGGCAAGACCTCAACTACAACGCCTCGGTGCACAACGCCGGGCTCGACTACCTGGCGGCGTTGGATCGCAACAAGGCCGGCGGCAGCGCGGGCGGCAAGTACATCACCGACGACCAGGCGCGCGCCATCAAGACGATCACCGACGCCGTGCTCTCAACCAACCCGCGCAACAAGGATCTGGCGGGCACCGAGGAGGACGGCGGCGCGTACTTTCAGCGTGTGGCCCCCAGGATCCGAGCCGCGCTCTCCAAGGCTGGCCTGCCGGATATCTACGGCGAGGACGGCGGCGGGGCGCTGGCTACGCCGTTCGCGCCGCAGACTACCCCGACGCCGATGGCTACGCCCGGGCCCGGCGGCCAGAGCGCTCCGCTCCCGCAACGCACGCCAGCACCGCAGGGCTCGCCATTCACGCCCCAGCCCATGCCCACCGGCACGCCGTCGTTCGCGCCAATCGCCCCGCGCTCGGTGCCGGGCGAGCAGGCATGGCCGGTGATGAAGTCGCTCGAGACCGACTACCGCAAGGCGTTCGGCAAGCACGCGGTGTCGAGCACCTACCGCAGCCCCGCGGAGAACGCCGCGCACGGGCGCTTCTACGAGTCCTTCCACCAGCACTGGAAGGCTTTGGACGGCACGCCGCCCGTCACCGCGCTTGAATCCGCAATTCAGTGGGGCGTCGACCGCAACGCCCGCGTGCTGATCGAGAAGGACCACGTGCATTACGAGCCCTCGCGGACCGGCTATGGCTACGTCGAGACGAAGCGTGGCGACAGCGGCGGGTACATCGCCGCCTATCGCGCGATGACGGGACCGGTGTTGGGCGCGACGCCGCGCGTTCTGGACCTCCTCAAGCGCTTAGGTGTGAAGCCTAATGAGGACAAATAGATGGCAACGATCCAGGAGCGCCCGCCGGGCGCTCCACACGTGGGCCTGAGCGATGGCACGTGACTGGCCGGGCATCAAGGCCGCATACATCGCGGGCGTCCCGGCCCCCGATCTTGCCGAGCGGTTCGGCGTGCCAGTCGCGACCATCAAGTCCACGGCCAGCCGCGAGAGGTGGGGCGCGGCGCGGCGCGAGGTGGCCGAACGGGTCGCCGCGGATCTACCTGGGGCGATCGCCGACGCGCTCACCGAGGAGGCGGTGGACGACGCGATCATGGGCCGCAATGAAGTGCTGCGGCGTTGGACGGCGATCGCCCGCGGCGGGATGCATCAGCTTGCCGAGTGGGGTCCCGATGGCGTCACGCTCAAGAGGTCCAGCGAGCTACCCGCGGAGGTCCGAGCCCTGGTGTCGGAGGTGTACGTGCAGGTTTCCAAGTTCGGCAAGGCCGTGCGCATCAAGGCGCTGGATCCGCTCGCCGCGCTGGACAAGCTCGGCCGCTACCACGGCGTGTTCCCCGAGAAGGAGGGCGGACCAGGCGGGGCAAAGGGCGGCGACGCGCCCCGCGGCGTCATCGAGTTGCCCGCCTTCGACCCCGAGCCCATTCCACCAGCCGACACCGAGGAGGACCAGAATGACCGCCACCCCTGAAACTAACCGCGCCGCCGCCGGCCCCGAGGATGTGAACCGCGGTTCACATAGCGCCGAAGCCGAGTCAGACTATGAGTACCTGAAACGCCTACACTACCTCCTGGCGTTCATGGGCTGCGACGAGGACGTCTGCATGATGGCCGACCTTCGCACCCCAGAGGAGGCGCGCGCCGCCCTCCCGGCGCCGATGCACGCGATCTACTTCGCCCTTGTCTGCGCGTCACGCGGCGCCCCTCTCCCCGAATGGGACGACGTGTCGCGGGCAATGGCCGCGACGATGGACGGTCAACTGACGGCGAGGCAGATGCGGCTCACCGCATTGATCTTCACCTGGTACACTCACCTCGACTACCAGCGGCGGGGTTTGTTGCCGTCGACGGAGGCCAGCCGTGCCGCGCGCCCTTGAAGATTGGGATCAGCGCCCCACCCGGCAGGCAGCGCGCGCCGCGCAGGCGCCGGCCACCTCGGGACGGACGGCGCTCGAGAACATGATGGACCAGGCGCTGACGGGCCCGACCGCGAACATGGTGCGCGCCGGCCACCGCCTCGCGACCGGCCGCGCCGTCCCGGTGCCAGAGGTGCCCCAGAAGGCCATCCCCGGCGCCGAGGGGCTGACCTACGCCGATCGCTACGGCAACGCGCCCCCGCTGGCGCCCGGTGACTACAGCGGTGCGATCGCCCGCGCGCCGGGCCAGGCGGTGGACGCTGCGAAGAACGTCGGCGGCTTCTACGCGGCGATGCTCTCGCCGATCGGCAACGAGGCGCGCGGCGCGCTGCTCGCCCGCGGTGCCGCGGCGGCGCTCGACCCCGTGCAGCTGGCCGCGCTCCTACCGGCGACCCTGGGCCTCAAGGCCGGCGCCGTGGCGGCCCCCGTCGCGGCGGCACGGGGCTTCGACTATGCGGGGGCGATCGGGCGGCGTATTGCTCAGGCCGGCGGCGTGGGCGGCGTGGGCGCGGCGGCGGGCGGCGCCGTCAACTCGGCTGCGAGCCAGTACGCAGACGCGGGCGCCATCAACTTCGCCCAGCTCGTGAGCGACACCGCGGCAGGCGGCCTGATCGGGTTCGGCCTGGGCGCGGGCGCGCGCGCCGCTGGGGCCGTGCCCCGAACCGGGCTCAATGCTCCTATCCCTGGACCGCTGGCGGCGCTGGCCCGTGCGCGCGAGCTTCGTGGCGCTGGGCGTGCTCGCGGGCCGGCGGCGTCGGCGCTCCAACCGGCCATCCCCGGCGAGGTGCCTCCGCTCCCGTCGTTGGCCGGCATCCTGGGCGCGGAGCCCTGGCAGATGCCCCGGCAAGAGTTCTTCGACGCCGTGCGCCGCAAGCGCCTTCGTGTGGGCGACGACGACGCGCCAGACCTCGGCAAGATGGTGCAGGCCCTGCGCACCGCAGAGGGGCCGCCGGGCGTCAGGATCGAGAACGAGGTTGGGCCGGGCAAGGTGCAGGAGCTGCCCAACTTCAAGGTGGTGGTCGCACGCGACGACGCTGGCAAGCCGATCGGCGCGTTGAGCCTCGCGCTCGACGATCACGGGCGGCCGGACATCCTCAACATCGCGATCGCCCCCGCGCACCGCCGCAAGGGTGTTGCGTCCAAGCTGTACGACGCCGCGCGCCGCGCCGGCTACGACGTCGACACGGCGTCTGGTGCATGGGGGATGACGGACGAGGGCATGGCGCTGCAACACGCCCGGCGGGTCCGCGCCGCGGTGCGGGCCGGGGAAGCCGTGCCGCCCGAGGTGCTGGCCGACTACCCGGACCTCGCCCGACCACGGTGACACCCCGGCGGGGTTACGTTACGATGCCAGAGCGCGCGCCGCCGGCAGGAAACGCGATCGCCACCACGGCGACACGCCCCGCTCCTACCCGCCCCACGGAGGGCCCTACGTGACACACGACGAACTCGAGGTCGAGCTGGCCGACTGGGCTCACGGGGTGATCGCCAGCCGGCTGGCGGCGGGTGACCCCGCGGTGCTCGCGCTCGTCGAGCGAGCGGAAAGAGAGCAGGGCGATGGGCAACGCCGGCCGGTCGACGCCCAGTAACAGCAGGCACGCGCGGCGGTGGTCGGGCGTGCCGGGAGGAGGCCAGCGGTGACGCCCTACGCGACGGAGTATCTGGAGCACCTGAAACGGTTCAACCCCAAGATGGTGAAGGAGATGGCGCGCGAGGGGACGCTGACGAGCCACGTGGAGAGCGTAGCGGAGCAGGCCGCGGACGCGATGGCGCAGATGGCAAAACGGGGCGCGCACTGGACGGAGATCCAGGACGCGGTGCGCGAGCTGCTGCACCCGGCGATGTAGGTGCCGCCACAAGGCCCGAAGTGCGCGGGTCGGCGCCGGCCCACAGAGTGACAACCCGATCGAGTCGAAGGGAGACCCCACCGATGTTCCAGCACCAGGCAGGTAGGTTCGGCCGGTGGGCGGGCGTGGCGATGGCAGCGGCTGTGGCCGCCGGGTGCGCGGGCCTTCCCCCCGTGTTCGGGCTACCCGGCGCCGGCGCGGTCGCCATTCAAGCCAGCCCGCCTCCTGCCGATGTCGTCGCAGTGGACGGCTGCCAGACGGAAGAGGAACTCATTTACGCGGGCGCGCATCTCGGAGCCTACGAGGCCCAACGGATACCTGCCGGATGGAAAGACCTGGCGCGCGAAGAACAGGTAACCGCGGGCATCGCGTGGCTTGAGAGCAAGGGCGATTGGTCATGTGTGCAGATACTCATGCCCGGCGCAACGGCCGTGTATCAGACGCTCAAGCGCAAGGGCGCCGCCTCGCCTGTGCCGGAACCAACACCGTTGCCTCGAGCGAGCACCGAGCCCCTTCCCGCTCCTCGTCCAACCCCGAGCCCTACACCAGCGCCGGCCGACGATTGTGCAGCGTTGGGCTTCTCACCCGAATCGGCGAAGGGCAGAGCCAAACACGGGGCATTTCAAGGGGTGCCCCTTCCGGCTAGCTGGATGGACGCCGACGATCAGGCCACGATCCTGCTGGCGATCGACTCGATGGCGCGGGAGGAGGCAACCTGGCCGTGCTTCGTCGAGCAGTTCCCGGAGGCTGCAAAGACGTACAGCGTAATCGTAAAAGCGATCGCAGCAGCACCAACCGCGACGCCCAGCTCACCGCCGAACGTTTCCTGCGATCTCATTCGGCGCGTCCAGTCCGGTGAGAGGGACGCGCTGTCGAGAAGGCAAGGATCCGAACGCGCAATGCTCAGAGCAGAGGTTGCAGCAAGTGGCATGGCGGCGGGCGGCCAGGGTGCTGCGATGCTCGAGGCTCTCGCCAAGAAGCACGCCGCTGAACACGCGGCGCTGAGCGATCGCCACGCGGCCGATCTCCAATCAAGCGGGTGCCCTGAAAGGCAGTAAGCGGATCGGCACCCGTGCCTTTCCCGACGACTTGACCGGACTCGTCCCGGCAGCGAGGAACACCCCCTTGCTCCACAGCGCGGACAGCCGTTTGTGAACCGCGGTTCACAGCCCGGGACGCCATGCTTGCCTGCTATCAAGCTCCTGATAGCACAAGGAATCAGGGGCCGGAAAGCTTGCGCGCGCATACCGGGCCGATCTACACTCGGTTGTCTGCTGGACCGGCAGACGCAGCAAGGCCCCCGCATCGCCTGGACAGCATGAGCGAGGGCCTGAACACCCAGGTCGAAACCGGGGCACAGCGATTGTACGCCCTGCGCCGGCCGCACTTCAAGGGAGTACTGATGAGCGACAATTATAACGCCCGACCGGACGACAACTATAACTCCCGACTCTGTGACCCCGCAGGCAAGGCGGCACGGGGCTCCGGGCTATCACATCGTTGTGATGCCCGTGGCAGACCC
>JAKFEW010000040.1:0-23202 GCA_036675505.1 Candidatus Sericytochromatia bacterium | reverse complement strand
GAACCGAGGCTTCACGTACAATCGCTCACCGCGGTTGGGCACGCCGTCTCCGTTCCCGCTCTCCTCCGCGATGTCGATGCCGGCGAGCGCGATGGCGACATCGATCGCTTCGACTTCGATTGCACCTTCGAGAGTCCACGTATTGCCGAACTTGTCGGCGACGTTGAAGCTCAAAGGGATAGACGCACCGGCTTCGGCATCGTCCGCGATCTCCAAGCCGAAAAACACGCTCGTCGGCCGAGCGGAAGTCGCGCCGGGGTTGATGGCAACCACGTCGAGGGACGAGACCGCGGGATAGGAGGTGAACGCCGATCCGGCACCTCCGACCGCCTCGATCGATATCGCGAGATTGTTCGTTGCCGCGCCGCCTATATTCTTGAACCTCGGCTTGATGTACAACCGTTCGCCACGATTTGGAACGCCGTCACCATTTCCGGTCTCCTCGGAGTACTCGATCGCGGCGAGCGCGACGTTCGCGGGAACGTAGTCATCTTCCGAATCGAGGTCGATCGGTTCCAAAGGACTCGGCCCTGCGGACGGCCCCTCGGAGTTCCCACTCGCGCCTCCGCTGCCAGTTGGTGTGTTCGAAGGCTCGGGCATCAGGATCGGAATGGCCGCCTTGTCGGCGACGACGCGAATCTCGCAAAGACCCTTAACGACGTTGTCCAGCGCGTAGGATGCGCCAATCGTCGTACGTCCGAATCGATGAGCCGTCACGACGCCTGTGGTCGAGTTGATGGACACGACCGTGTCATCGCTCGAGAACCATGTGACGTTGGCGTTGATCTGGCCGTCAGGAAGGTGCACTTCCGCCACCAAAGAATGCATGTCCCCAGGTTCGAGCACCAAGTTGCGGGGCTCCACGACGACCTTTACAACACCTGCCTGGGCACTCGGGGAGGTCGCCGTCGAGGCTGGTGATTGGCCGCCGGTGTTCCGATTGTTGACGATCGAAACTGCCAATGTCACCTCGGTGCCGTCGATCAAACGTCCTCGCAAGACGGTGGCGCCGGCGCGATTCCCTACCAACATTCCGCGCTGATCGATCATCGCTATTGTGCTATCGGCGACCGACCACGACACCTGTGTCGGGCTCGGCCGGCCATCCGGGAGGCGGACAACCCCTTCGAGCGACTTCGACTCGCCGGGCGCGAGGACAAAGGACGAGACCGTCGTCTTGACCGTCGGCATAGTGCCGGAAATGTTGGTGGTCGTCACCGGGACGGGAACGACGCAACCCAACGTCGTGCATGCCGTGCCCACTAGGATCAAGCGATGGAGTAACTGAGTACGCATAGAGTTTCCTCGGAAAGGGCGGCCCGTCGATCGCGAATGGCACTTCGTCGAGGGATAAATTGGCTAGCAAGCATCCCTTGCGCGATATACCCTTGTGGTTAATGTGACGCACGGTTCGCTCTGGATGCGACCTAGCGGTCTCCGCAATCGGCCAAGACATGCGCAGCAGCCAGCACGCAGCGGATCCCGAGGTCGGGCGCCTCGCCGTTGGCGAGCGCGGCGATGGTGGCGGGCCGGCCGCCGAGGTCCGGGAAGCGGAACGCGGCCGTGGAATAGCCCGGGCCCTCGCCCGCGTGGCCTGCCAGCACGCCCCAGGGGGATGCAAGGTCGAGCATCAGGCCGAGGCCGTAGGCGGGCTGGCGGAAAATCGGGTGGTCGTCGAAGGTGTGCACCGGGCGCGCCAGCTCGGCGACCAGCGCGGGCGGGACGATCGCCCCCGCGAAGAGCGCGTCCAGCGAGCGTGCCGCGTCGAGCGCCGTCGTGACCGCCACGCCATGAGCGACCCAGCCGGGGTGGTACGCGCGGGCAGCGTCGACAGGCGCGCTCCGCGAGGCCAGGTAGCCGCTCCAGCCGGGGGTCAGGCCAGCGGGGAAGCCCGTCACCACCTGGGTGGCGTTCATCCCGGCCGGGCGGAAGACCAGGGCATCGAGCGCCGCCGCGAATGACCGGCCGCTGGCGGCCACCACAATCTCCCGCACCAGCAGGTACCCGACGTTGGAGTACGCCCACCCCTTGCCTGGCGGCCATAGCGGCCCGGCCGGCAGCGTGCGATCCAGGAACTCCGTGCGCGACCACGGCCTGCCAGGATGGGCGCGCACCGCGTCATGGTAGGACCGGTCCGGTCCGTAATCCGGCAGCCCCGCGGTGTGTCCGAGCAGGTGGCGCAACGTGATGGCCGTGTCGATGTCCACCTCGGGCAGCCAGCCGCGCGCGGGGGCGTCGAGATCGAGGCGGCCGTCTGCCGCGAGCCGGGCGGCCGCGGCCGCGATCCAGGTCTTGGTGAGGCTGTAGGCGTAGGTACGGGCGTCGGCGGCCATCGGCCGCGTGCCGGCGAGCCCGCGGCGGCCGATGCCCAGCGTGAGGGCGGGGTGGCCGGGCCGGATGACGGCGATCGCCGCGCCGCGGACGCCGGCCTCGGCGAGGAGGTCCGTGATGGCCGCATGGATGCGGTCGGGAGTGGTCATGGCGGGGGTGGATCCCTGGGCCATGGCGCGCGCCTAGTGCTGCGCGACGCGGTGATACCGGCCCGGCGCGAGCGCGCGCAGCACGGTCTCCTCGCCGCCGTACCAGCGGATCGTCACGTCGACCGGGCCGCGGGCGGCGCCCAGGCCCACGTGGACGCGGCGGTCGTTCTGCGACGAGAAGCCGTTCGCGAGCATCACCTCGCGCAGCTGGGTCTGGCGCTTGCCGCCCTCGTCCCAGCTCACCAGCACCTGCGTGCCGATGGCGTCGCGGCTGGTCACCTTCCCATCGCCGACCAGGTCGAGGCCGACCCACGCGCGGCCGCCCTGTTGCTCGGTCAACGTGTTGCGATAGAGCGACACGGGCCCGTGCTGGTTCGTGATGACGACGTCCAGATCACCGTCGTCGTCGAAATCCGCCATCGCGACGCCGCGCGAGTTGTCCGGATCCCGCGCGCCCACCAGGGCCGCGACGTCCACGAACTGGTCGTAGCTGTGGTCGCCTTGGTTGAGGTACACGCGGCGCGGCTCGTTCGGGTAGATCATCCGCCCGCGGATGTCGCCCCACTTGTCGGCGTAGGTGTGCAGCTCGGGGCCGCTCTGCATCAGCTTGTGGTTGTGGTACCAGAAGTCCTTGTTGGTCTCGTTCGGGTTCGGGTCGAGCCGGTCGTCGACCATGCCGTTGGCCTGCACCAGGTCCACCCAGCCGTCGTTGTCGAGGTCGCCGGCGGTCGCGCCCCAGCCGAAGCGGTTCTCGTTCAGCGCGCCGCGCTTCGTGGCCTCGTCCGTGAAGGTGGGCCGGAAGGGATCGGCGCCGGGGCGCACCATCCACAAAAGGCTGCCCTCGGCCTGCAGCGAGTGGTGGACGTTCGAGACGTAGACGTCGAGCCAGCCGTCGCGGTCGAAGTCCGCGAGGGTCGCGTTCATGCCCTTGTAGGTGTCCTTGCCGATGTCGCCGAAGAGCGGGCCCTGCTGGCGCTCGAAGCCCTTGCCCTGCAGGTTCAGGTAGCAGTCGTCGGGACCGAAGTCGCTCGCGAGGTAGAGGTCGGTCCAGCCGTCATGGTTGAGGTCGCCCGTGCCGACGGCCAGCGTCCAGTGCGTCTCCGGCATGCCGAAGGCCTGCATGTCCTGGGCCTCGAAGCGCGCGCCGGCGTTGCGGTAGAGCGCATTGGTGCCGCCGTTGTCGGCGTTGTGCCAGCCGTTGTGCATAAAGCGATACATGCGGCGATCGCCCTCGAACTGCGGCGGCGGCAGCCGGAACAAGTTCAGCGGGGTAGGCCTGTCGTAGTCGCGCAGGAACGGCGCGAGCGTGTTGCCGACCAGCAGGTCGAGCTTGCCGTCGCGGTCGTAATCGAACCAGTTGGCCGTCAGGCAGATCGTGTGGCCACCCAGGCCGAACGCCTGCGAGACGTCCTCGTAGCCCGGCTTGCCGGTCTCCGTCAGCGTATTGCGCAGCAGGCGCGAAGGGCCGAAGCCATAGCCCAGGAACAGATCCTGGTCGCCGTCGTTGTCGTAGTCCGCGAAGACGGGGGCCGCGGCGAGCCCCTTCGCACCCGGATCCGGGTCGGCCGCCAACACGGGCAGGCGCACGCGCGCGAAGCGGAAGCCGCCGAGGTTGCGGTAGAGCGCGTTGCGGTCTTCCGGCCGCTTGAGCGGGTTGGTGAGGAAGAGGTCCTGGCGGCCGTCGCCGTCCCAGTCGGCCACCGCCACCGAGTCGCCGACCGAGATGATCCACTTCGCGAGGTGACGCACGCCCGGCGAAACCTGCTCAAGCACCGGGCCCATCTCGCTGCCGAGGCCGCTCTGGGCCAGCGGCACGGGCTCGAGCTTGAAGGGCGGCGCCGCGGCCAGCGCTCGGGGAGCCGCCCAGGCAGCATAGACGGCGCCGACGAGCCCGCCGATCACCGCGAGGGCCGTCGCCGACTTCAGCCAGGCCGGTGCGAAGAGCGTGCCCTTCAAGTACGTGAGGAAGCCGTCGCGCCAGGCCTGGCGGACGTGCAGGAAGGCGAGCTTGGCGCTTGCGACGATGAACGCCGCGTAGAAGAACGTGAAGACGCTCTCGAACTTGTGGAGGTAGAGGTCGATCAAGGCGATCGCGAACGCCAGCATCACCTGTTGCTTCGGCGTCTTGGGCGAGGTCGCGGGGTCCGTCAGCATGTAGAAGACGAACAGGAAGAACGGTGGCGTGGTCATGGTACCGAGGAACAGCGTCTCGGGCGGCAGGTGGTGCCGCATGATGTAGGCCCGCAGCAGGGTCTGGAGCGCGTAGAAGACCAGGAACGAGCCCACCAGCCAGCCGCGGCCCACCTTGAAGACGAAGATCGAGAGCGCCGCCATGCCGATGAAGATCGACATCGCGGCCGTGCCGCCGTACTGGTAGGCGGGCGCCGCCGTGATCCACTCGTTGGCGAAGAACAGGCACATCACGACGCCGAAGAGCGACGGGTTGTACACGTGCTTGCCCTTGAACGTGAAGACGTACTTCGAGCCGATCGTCAGCAACACCGGGATCAGCAGCAGCACGTACGTGTGGCTGTAGTTCAGGATCAGCGCGAGCGACACGCAGCTGATCGCCGCGGAGAGCGGCACGATCTTCTCGCGCCTGAGGCCATAAGCCAGCGCCATCTCGATCGCGCAACCCGCGACCATGGTGAGCAGGATTTGCCAGATGTTGCGGTTGAAGCCGAGGACGGCCGTGCCGAGCAGGGCGTAGGCGAAGAGCAGCGCGCCGAACGGGATGCGCGGGTCGCGCCAGGTGGGCACCAGCCAGCCCGAGGCCGAGCGGTAGACCGTGGCAGGCGGCTTCGCGGGATCGGGCTCCGGTTCGGCGGGCTGCGGGCGAGCGACGACCTGCATCAGGCTACTCGGCGCTCGCCGCGCGGGCGGCCAGGCGCGCGAGCACCCGCCGGGCCACGGGCTGGAGGTTTTCCGGCGTCAGCGCGGCCACGCAGGCGAGCTCATCGCCCTCGGCGTAGTTCGGGTTGCGATCGAGGAAGAAGCGCACGGCGGCGTCGTTGAGGCGGCCCTCGGCGACCTCGGCGAGCTCGGGGCGCAGGCGGTCCTTGAGTCCGGCGAAGCGGATCACGCCCGAGTCGGGGTCGAAGCGACCGGGGAACTTGGCCTCGGCCAGGGCCGTGATCAGGCGGGCCTCGAAGGCCGGGGTCTCGGCGTCGTGGCGTGGCCAGAAGTCGCGGAAGTAGAGCGGCAGGAACTTGTAGGTGCGAAAGCCCTTGGAGATGAGGAACCAGTAAAAGGGCGTGCCGCGCCGCGCCTCGGCGAGCGAGAGCACGAAGGTGCCCCACACGCTCGCGAGCTCGCTCTCGCCCCAGTAATCGCGGTGGACGATGGTGTCGCCCGAGAAGACCGCCTGGATGGGTTCCTCGTCGATCTCGACCTCCAACACCATTAGCGTCGAGAAGCCCTGGATCGTGCCGGTCTGGCCGTCGCGCAGCACGACCACCCACTGCTTCTCGCCCAGGTCGCGCTCGAACGTGGTGCGGTGCACGTCGTCGAAGTGGGCCGCCATCAGCTCGTACATCCGGTCGCGCTGATCCTCGCGCAACTCGGTGGGGGCGACGACGGTTCCGACGAGGGGCAAGGGACTACTCCGGAGCAGGGGGGCTACCATTTTACATACCCATATCGCCCGGATCGGCATGGAACGTGCTTCGGCCCGGCGCTTACGCCGATGCCAAGGGTCTTCTCCGACTTTGCCGTAGGTGGGCGGGGACGACCGCGCTACCATCGGCGCACCGACATCGTCTGCTTTCGGAGGACCGCCATGCGCCGCGCCACACTCGCCATGATGCTCACCGCCGCCGTCGTCTGCGCCTGCGGCACGACGCCCTCGTCGACCGATCCGGTCTACAACCCGCGGGTCGAGCCCACGGAGCGGCCGATCCCGCTGGCGACGCCGACCGTGTACGTGGGGTCCACACCCGACCCGGACCCGACCGTCGCGCGCCGGGCCACGCTCTACCGGACGGAAATCACGCGGTTCGGGCTGCCGTTCGGCCTGGACGCGTTGCAGGCCCTGGGGTGGTACCTGGTGGACGTCGCGGGTGGCTCGGCGAAGTACTACCAGGCCCGCCACGGCCGCGAGGACGTGAACTGGAAGGTGCCGCCCACGACGATCGCCGCCGGCGGGTCCGGGGTCTGGATCAACGGCGAGGTGACGTCGATCGACGGGAGCTCGCTCAACCTGCAACCGGCCATCTACACGTACGGGTTCGACGCGCGGGACGTTTCCGGCGTCACCACCCATGTCATCGGCACGCAAGGCGTGTCCCAGAACGGCAATCCGACCTCCGCGCCCGAGGTGCGGTTGGTGCTCTACGTGCCGTACCAGGCCCTGGTCGGCGAAGAGGCCCGGATCGAATACACCCTGGGCTGGCAGGCCGAAGGCGTCGCCATCACGTACAGGTACCGCTTCGAGCGTTGAGCGTCGCCGCGGCTCACCACACCCCCGGCAGCAGCCGCCAGGTCCGCGTCGTGTAGGTCTGCCAGGCCTCGCCGAAGTGGCCGGCCAGCACCCGCTCCTCGATCCGCACGCGATGCAGCACGAGCGGCAGGTGCGTGGCGGCGAAGACCGCGAGCGGCAGGGCGTTGCCGAGTGCGAGCAGCACGCCGGCGGCCGCGAAGAGGCCGCCTGTGTAGCTCGGGTGGCGGATCCAGCGGTAGACGCCGTCCGTGATCAGCGGGTGGTCGTCGAGGATGGCCACCCGCCAGGTGAAGAGCCTGCCGAGTCGGGCGATCGCCGCCCAGCGCAGCGCCAGCCCGAAGGCGCCCAGCGCCAGCGCTGCCGGCGCGAGGCCAGCAACGTGGAAGCGCCCGTAGGGCACCAGCACGCAGGCGAAGCCGAGCAGCGTGTTGGACGTCAGCGACGTGACGAGCAGCCGGCACGTCGCGCGGTCCGCCTGCTCGCTGCCGCCGGCCAGCCGGCGGGCCAGCATGGCGTCCACGGCGAGCGAGGCCGCCACAAGCGTGGCCGCGCCCGCCACGACCCAGGGGGCAGGGGCGTCGATGGGGACCTCAGTCGTGGTTGCGGCGCCAGACGACCGTCAGGTCGGCGCTCTTGCGGATGTCCTCGTTCGTCACCAGGCGCCAGTGGACCTTGCCTGCCAGGTGAGGCTCCACGCGCGCCACGCCGGTGCGCGTGAGCACGGCCCAGATGAGCTCGGTGCAGTAGTGGCGGTCGTCCGCGTCGGTCAGGAACAGCGGGTCGTAGTCCTTGCCCACCTGGGCGCGGGCGTAGGCGATCGCCGCGTCCAGCGTCTCGGGCGTCCAATTCGGGCGCAGCACGACCACCTTGTCGCGGTCCGAGCGGTCGAGGTACTCGGCGAGCTTCTCGCGCCGCACGCCGATCATCTTCTTGCCGAAGCCGGTCTGCGCGAGCGCGTGCACGATCATGCCCTCGCCCTCGTAGAAGATCGCGTGGACGAAGGAGCCGTCGTTGCCGCACTGGATCACGTCGCCCGGCTTCAACAGCGCGTCGAGCTCCGTGCGTTCGGCAGCCGACAGGGGCGGCACCTGGTCCTTCTGGCCGGGCTTCGAGAAGTGCTTGTGGACCGGCCCCTCGGCGAGCTTGGCGGCAGCCTTGCGCAGCATGAGGCTGCGCGCGAGGGCGCGGTACAGCAGGCCGGCCTTCGGGCCGATGTCCTTGCCGGGCGTGGGGTCGGCCTTCACGCCGTCGGCGAAGGCGGGGCCGAGCGACTGCAGCACCTGTTCGAGCGTCTCGCGCTCATCGGCGGTCAGCTCCTGCTCGGCGCCGAAGACCGAAACCGCTCCCTGGCGCGTGGACGCGGCCGAGGCCGGGACGGCGACCTGGCAGCCCGCGATCAGCGAGACGACGAGGAGGGAGGCGAGCAGGCGGGGGGTGCGCATGGCGAAGCTCCGGCATTCAGGGGACATCCGAATTGTCGGCCGCCCATCGGCTGACCTGGTTAAGATAAGACTATAAAAAAGATAAGAATCGGATAAATGTCACACGACGCGGGGCCGGACATCGTCCGGCCCCGCCTACGCAATTGCTGGTTTCGTTTACGCGACCGTGACGTTCTTCGCCGGCTCCGCACCGATCCTCGCCGAGGCCAGCTCCATGCCGCCGGTATACTTGTCGAGGTCGTCGTACTTCGGCTTCTTGCCGCCGAAGAAGGCGCCGAGCAGGCCGCCGCCGAGCAGGCCCGCGGCCGCGATGCCGATCATCGCGATCGGGTTGTTCCAGCCCAGCTTGAGCGCGCCGAACAGCACGCCGCCGAGGCCGGCCACGCCGCCGACGCCGGCCCAGGCGGCGGCCGGCTTGAAATGCTCGCGCAGCTGGTTGCGCTCGTTGTCGAAGCCCATCAGCGTGCCGCGCACGCCGTTGAACTCCACGCGGCTCGACTGGCCGACTTCGATGCGGTCGTTGATTTCCAGGTTGCGGGGCATGCCCACGCGCGAGGCGATGAAGAGGTCGCCGTTGTCGCCCTTGAACACGAGGTTGTCGGCGCCGTCGCGCCGCATGCCGGCGAGGGCCTTCTCTTCGTCACCCTTCCGGATCTTGTAGACGCGATCGACGGACACGCCGTGGACCTTGCCGCCATGGGTGACTTTCAACTCGGGCATCGGGAACTCCTCTTCCAACTCAACTCCACCGTTGGTGATTTATAGCCCGTTAACAGGCGGCGCGTCTTATCCTTCGTGTAAGTTCTGGTGAAAATGCCTTAACTCACACGAAGGCCCTCCGCGGAAACCGCGGAGGGCCGAGCAACGGGGAGGACTGTGCGTCAGGCGGTGGCGCGCTTGGCGGCGCCGCCCTTCTTCTTGCCGAACAGCATCACGCAGCCGACGACGACCAGGATGCCGACGACGATCATCGCGATGAGGTTGTGCATGATCTGCGCCACCACGATGGTGACGAGGGTCAGCACGAGGGCGATCGGGAAGGTGATGAAGCCCGTCAGGCCGCGGCCCATACTGCCGAGGAACGGCAGCACGTCGAACAGCGTGTTGAGCGGCTCCATGAACATCCGCATGCCACCCCAGCACATGAGGAAGCCGAGCAGCCGGAAGCCCCAGATCCACATCGAGTACTCGAAGGACAGCTGCTTGAGCGCGTCCGCCTTCGTGCCTTCGAACAACCGGTAGAAGTCGCGCTTCTCGACCTTCATCGGCGCGATCGCCGACGTGCTGGTGAGCTTGCCGAGCACCGTGTATTCGCCGCCCGGCGTGAGCGCGGTGTAGGACACGCGCACGTCGCCGACGCGGGGCTGGCCGCTGCGGGCGCCGCCCACGTAGAGGTAGCCGCCGTTCGGATCGCCGGTCTTCACCGTCTCGTCGCTCAGCGCGACGTTGTTGCCGCCCGGCAGCGTGATCGCGTCCATTTTCACTTTCAGCGCGCCCAGCGAGGCCGACTCGGCCTTCCAGGAATCACTCTTCACGCGCATCTCGGGGTTGAAGTGGCCGGACTTCACCTTGAAGGAGTTGCTGCTCGAGGGCGAGCTGTCCCACCGGCGCTCGTAATCGTAAGTCGTGATGGTCTTCTCGCCGCCGCCGACCTTCTTTTCCTTCTTCTCGGACTTCTGCTCGACCCAGGCGTACATCTCGGCCGTGCGGCTGAGCGTCACGTAGTTGCCGGCCTTGAGGTACTCGTCGCCGAGTTGCGCCGACGTCTTGAGCGGGCCGGTGGCCGCGACGAACTTGCCCACGGCGCCCGAGGAAGGGGACGCGGCATTCACCTCGACGGCGTTCTTGGCGAGCTTGGAATCGTCCACGGCGCCCTCGTTCCAGTAAAGGACGGCGAAGGAGCCGAAGAAGATGACCACGCCGAACATCGCGGAAAAGATCGAGCCGAAGAGCCGGCTGAACCACCCTTGATGAGTCACCTCGGTGTAGCTGTCCTGACGATCGTGGCCATTGAACTCGCCGTCCGACGCGCCATCCATCAGGTTGCCGAGCATGCCGCCCAGGCCGCTGTTCTCTTCTTCGTCGTCTGCCATGATTCCTCCGAAATGCCGGTCATCACCGGCTCACCGGTCGTTGCGGTAGACCCGCCGACGACGCTGCCAACCCTTCATACCCACGGTCGTCCGCGAATCAACTGAGCGAGGGTCAGCCGCGGATCAGGTCCGAGCAAGGATGACGAGCCGGCGAGCAAGGGTGTTCCGCTACATCAGGTTGTAGGGATCGACGTCCAGCGTGACCCGCACCCCAGGTTCCTGCGCGACCGCAAGCGCCCGCCGCAAGGCCGGGCGGGCGGCCACGGGATCGGCCACTTTCAGCAGCACCTGGTAGCGGCGCAGGCCGCGCAGCTGGCTGAGCGGCGCGTCGTGCGGCCCGAAGACCTCGATGTCGGGCAGGCCCGCGAGCGCCTCGGCGAAGCGGGAAGCGGCCTCGCGGGCGAGGCGCGCGTCCGGCCCCGCGATCACCGCGTTGGCGAGCGCGCGGTAGGGTGGCCAGCCGAGCTCCTGGCGATCCGGCAGCTCGGCTTCATAGAAAGAGCGGTAGTCGTGGGCCGCCGCGGCGATGACCGCGGGATGGCCGGGGCTGTAAGTCTGAATCACCACTTGGCCTGGCAGCTCGTGGCGGCCGGCGCGGCCGGCGACCTGGCTGAGCAGCTGGAAGGTGCGCTCGGCGGCGCGGAAATCCGGCAGGTTCAGCGCAGAGTCCGCGGCCATCACGCCGACGAGCGTGACGCGCGGGAAATCCAGGCCCTTGGCCACCATCTGGGTGCCGACCAGCACGTCGTACTGGCCTTCGCCAAAGGCGTCGAACAGGCGCTCGTGGCTGCCCTTGCGCGAGGTGGTGTCGCGGTCCACGCGCAGGATGCGCGCATCGGCGAAGAGCTTGCGGCAGGCCTCCTCGATCTGCTGGGTGCCTGCGCCGAAGTGGCGGATGTAAGGCCCGTGGCACTGGGGGCAGGCCTCCGGCACGCGCTCGCGCGCATCGCAGTAATGACAGCGCAGGATCGGCGGCTCGGCATGGTAGGTCATCGCGACCGAGCAGCGGCTGCACTTGCAGGCGTAGCCGCACTCGCGGCAGAACACGAAGGAGCTGTAGCCACGGCGGTTGAGCAGCAGGATCGCCTGCTCGCCGCGTGCGAGCACACCCGCCATGGCCCCCGCGAGCGCCCGCGAGAACAGGCCGCGGTTGCCGGACTTGAGCTCGGTGCGCATGTCGACGACCTGAACAGGCGGCAACGGGCGGCTCTCTACGCGCTCAGGCATTTCCAGGAGGGTGACGTCGCCCGCGCGGGCCGCGGCGAACGACTCGATCGAGGGCGTCGCGCTGCCGAGCACGATCACCGCGCCATCGAGGCGCGCGCGCTCCAAAGCGACCGCCCGGGCGTGGTAACGCGGCGCCTTGTCTTGCTTGTAGCTGGTTTCATGCTCCTCGTCGATGATGATCGCGCCGAGGTCCGTCACCGGCGCGAAGATCGCCGAGCGCGCGCCGATCACCACCCGCGCGTCGCCTGCGCGGATGCGCTGCCATTCGTCGTATCGCTCGCCGTCGCTGAGGTGGCTGTGCAGCACCGCGACGGTGTCGCCGAAGCGGGCCTGGAAGCGCCGGACGGTCTGCGGCGTGAGGGCGATCTCGGGCACCAGCACGATCGCCCCGCGGTCGGCCTCGAGCACCCGCTCGATCACCTGCAGGTAGACCTCGGTCTTGCCGCTGCCGGTGACGCCGTGGAGCAGGAAAGCTGCGTACGTGCCGAGGCGGGCCGTGATCGCGTCGACCACCTCGGCCTGGTGCTTCGTCAGCGCAGGTGGGGGGGCGCCGCTGGCCTCCGCGCGGGCCGTGCGGCGGACGGCGCGGGGTTCGATCGCGATCGCCCCCACCTTCGCGAGCCGCCTGAGCGTGTCCGGCGTGGCGCCGGTCGCGCGCGCGAGCTCGGCGGCCAGCATCACGCCGCCGGCGGCCTGCAAGGCGCCGAGCACTTCTTCCTGGCGCTTCGTCAGCTTCTCGAAGGCGCCGGCCGTGACCACGGCGTGGAGCTGGGTCTTTTCCTTCCGCTCGGGGGGCACGTAGCGCGTCTGGTAGCGCACGAGGTCGCGCCGGCGCCAGTCCGCGAGCACCGCGGAGGAGCGCTTCGCGGCGGTCTGCAAGACGGTCAGCGGCGCTTCGCCGCCGTGCTCGAGCAGCGCGCGCGCGAGCACGGCGTGCGGGCCCGTGAAGCCGCGCGCCATCTCCCGAAACGTCTCGCCCGCGACCGCCAGGTGTACGCTGCGCTTCACGCGCGTGAGCGTGCCGCGCGGCATCGCGGTGGTCACGACCTCCTGCATCGAGGCGAGCCACACCTCGGCGATCCAGGCCAGCAGCGCCTGCAGCGAAGGCGGCACGACGTCGCCCGAGACCACGTCCTCGATCTCCTTGAGGGCGTGATCGTCCGGCGGGTGGTCCGTCAGCGCGACGACGTAGCCGCCGACGCCGCGTTTGGGCCCGAAGGGCACCAGCACGGGTTGACCGGGGCGCAGGCGTCCCCGCCAGGCGTCGGGCACGACGTAGGTGTACGGCCGGGGATCGGCGAGCGCCAGGCCGTCGATCAGGACCTCGGCGTAAGCCGGGCCGGCCGCGGAAGTGGAAAGCGTGGACATGGCGGAGGCCTCGGTGGCAAAGCCAAGAAGGCGGTGTCAGGGCCATTATGGCATGGATTCGATCGATTGTTCGAAAGGCACCTCCCGAATCAGCCCGCGGAAATACCTTGACACCTAATGTTTTGTATATGAAAATATCTGCACCCCAACCAATTGACCGGACCCCCCCATGGCCATCGACGACTGTCCCTGCTTCAACCTGGGCCTCGCGCACCGCAAGCTGCTGCGAGCCTTCGAAGATGCGCTGGCGCCGCTCGGCCTGACGGTGGCCCAGGCGCATGGCCTGAGCGCGCTCTACTGCCAGGACGGCCTGCTCGCCAAGGACCTCGCCCGCGAGCTCTCGGTCGACGCGGGCACGCTCACGCCGATGCTGGATCGGCTGGAGAAGCAGGGCCTGGTGACGCGTTGCCCGTACCCCGAGGATCGACGCGCGACGCGGCTTTGCCTGACGGAGCGCGCGCATCGGCTCAGGCCCTCGATCGAGGCCGCGCTCACGGACGCGTCCACCCGGTTGGCCGCGAAATTCACGCCGGAAGAGTTCGAGACGCTGATGGCACTCGTGCGCCGGCTGGTCGAGGATGAACCCGTGGCGGTCCGCTCGGCGGCCGGCGTCGGGGATTGACGGAGGAAGAAGAGGATGAAGCTCTACGATCTGGATTCTTGCCCCTACTGCAAGATGGTGCGTAACAAGCTCGACGAGCTGAAGCTCGACTACGAGAAGGTTTCCGTGCCGCGCGATCGCCCAGCCCGCCAGGAAGTCTTCGACGTATCGGGCCAATGGACCGTGCCCGTGCTCGTCGACGGCGACGTGATGCTCGACGACGAGGAGAAGATCCTCCCGTACCTCGAAGAGAAGTACGGCCAAAAGGTCAGCTAGGCCGCGCCCCCACCTGCCAAGAGAAGACGTCCATGACCACCCAGCTACCGCTCTCGGCCCAGCGTCTGCCGGGCTCGGCCGACGAGGCCGAGGCCAAGGCGCTCGCGCTCGAATTGAACCGCCGTGCCGCGGGCAACGCGCTTTACGCCAACAACCAGAAGGACCTCCCCGAGGGGCGCCACACCTCGTGGCGCATCTCGCCGGAGCCGTACGCGCTTTCGGCCGAGCGCCTGGCCGAAATCCGGGCGCTGGGTGATCACCTGCTCGCCTTCACGCTGGCCGCGAACAAGCTATACCAGGAAAGCGTGAAGGGGCGGCAGCCGGCCTGGGTGCATCGGCTACTCGATCAGGGCAAGCCGGACGCGCTCATCGAGTACCAGCGCATGAACCGCTTCAAGCAGGCCGTGCCGCGGGTGATCCGGCCCGACCTCGTGATCGACGAGGAAGGGCGGCTCTCGGCCTGCGAGCTCGACTCGGTGCCGGGCGGCATCGGCATGACGAGCTCGATGGCGAGCGACTACGCCGGGCTGGGCTATGACCTCGTCGGCGGCGCGGACGGGCTGGTGACCGGGTTCGCCGAGATGATCCGCGACGTGGCCGGCAAGGCCGACCCCGTGCTCGCGATCGTCGTCTCGGAGGAGTCGACCGACTATTGGCTCGAGCAGCAGTGGCTCGCCGAGCAGCTGAGCCACCGCGGCCTGACGGCCGTGGCCGTGCGCCCGGGCGACCTCCGCTACGACGGCGACGCGTTCCATGCGTTCTACTCGGACGGCGCCGAGCGCAAGATCGACGTGATCTACCGCTTCTACGAGCTCTTCGACCTCAAGAACATCCCCAAAGCCGAGCTGGTGCAGTACGCCAACAAGAAGGGCCAGCTGGTCGTCACGCCGCCCTACAAGGCCTATCTCGAGGAGAAGCAGCTCTTCGCGCTCTACCACCACCCGCTGCTGCGGCCCTTCTGGCGTGCGGAGCTGTCGCCCGCGGCGATCGCGGTGCTCGACGGCCTGCTGCCACGCACCTGGGTCGTCGATCCGACCCCCTTGCCGCCGCAGGCCGTCATCCCCGGCCTGGCGGTCGAAGGCGTGCCGATCCAGGACTGGCTCGACCTCGCGCGCGCCAACAAGCGCGACCGCGCGTTCGTGCTCAAGCCGTCGGGCTTCTCGAGCCTGGCCTGGGGCAGCCATGGCGTGGCGTTCGGCCACGACCTCTCGACGCCCGACTGGGAAGGTGCGCTGCGCCTCGCGAAGGAGTCCTTCCCGCAGACTCCTTACATCTTGCAGGAGTTCCGCAAGCCGGAGCGCACGGATGTCCGGTATTACGACTTCCGCCGCGACGTGGTGGTGAAAATGGAGGGGCGGGCGCGCCTGTGCCCTTACTTCTTCGTGGCGAACGGCAAGGCGGAGCTGCACGGCATCCTCGCCACGATCTGTCCGCTCGACAAGCTCGCGATTCACGGCATGACCGACGCCATCATGGCGCCGACCGCGGTGAAGGCGTAGCTCACTTGTAATCGGGGCGACATGTTCGAGACCGCAAGCCCGAGCCCCGCCGATGGGGCGCCGGCGATCGCCGTCCACCACCTCAAGAAGCGCTACGGCCCCTTCACGGCGGTCGACGACGTGAGCTTCGAGGTGGCGAGCGGCGATTTCTTCGCTTTCCTCGGCCCCAACGGCGCCGGCAAGACCACCACGATCAACACGATCGTCGGCCTCGCGAACTTCCAGCAAGGCAACGTGCGCGTCTTCGGCCACGACGTGGTGACCGAGTACCGCCGGGCTCGCGCTTACGTGGGCGTGGCGCCGCAGGAGTTCAACTTCGATCGCTACCTCACGGTCGAGGAGATCCTGGTCTACCAGGCCGGCTACTTCGGGGTGCCGGCCGAGGAGGCCCGCCCCCGGGCGCGCCAGTTGCTCCAGCAGTTCGAGCTCTGGGACAAGCGCGGCAAGGACGTCTCGAAGCTCTCGGGCGGCATGAAGCGCCGGCTCACGCTGGCACGCGCGCTGATCCACGCGCCGCGCCTGCTGATCCTCGACGAGCCCACGGCCGGGGTCGATCTCGAGCTGCGGCTCGAGCTCTGGGATTTCCTGCGCGCGCTGAACCGGCAGGGCATGACGATCTTCCTCACCACGCACTACCTCGAGGAGGCCGAGCAGCTCTGCAATCGCATCGGCATCATCAGCCACGGCAAGCTCGTGGCGCTCGAGGACAAGCACAGCCTGCTGTCGCGGCTCAGCCAGGACCGCCTCGAGATCATGCTGACGGCGCCCGTGCGTGAGCTGCCGCCGCCGCTCACCGAATACGACGTGCTGCTCGAGCTCGATGGCCGCAAGCTGGTGGTGCGAAACGCCTCACCCAGGGATCTGCCGCGCATCCTGCGCGCGCTCGAGGCACGCGGGCACGAGCTCGCGGACCTGGCCATCCAGCGCCGCAACTTGCAAGACATCTTCCTCGAGCTCACGGGCAAGCAGCCATGAGGAAAGGCCACCAGCCATGAACGCCGTCGGCCTCTCCACCTTGATCAACCGCGAGCTGCGGCGCACCTTCCAGATCATCAACCAGGTGATCTGGCCGCCCCTCGTCTCGACCTTGCTCTACGTGGTCATCATCGGCTTGTCGGTGGGCTCGCGCGTGGAATCCGTCAGCGGCGTGCCGTACGTGACCTTCCTGATCCCCGGCCTGATCGCGCTCACGGTGATCGAGGCGTCGTTCGCGGAGAGCTCCGCGTCGCTCTTTCAGCACCGCTTCATGAACAGCATCCAGGAGCTGCTGGTGGCGCCGCTCGCATACTGGGAGATCGTGATCGGCTTCGTGGCGGGCTCGGTGGCCCGGGCGCTCCTGCTCGGAAACTTGTTGATGCTCTTCTTGCCGGCCTTCACGGGCCGCTGGCCGGCCAACTTCCCGCTCTACCTCGTGCTCATGGTGCTGATCGCCGTGCTGTTCTCGAGCATCGGGATGATCATGGCCCTGGCCGCCGAGAAGTGGGACCACATCGCGATCCCGCAGACCTTCGTCTTCATGCCGTTGATCTGGGTGGGAGGCGCCTTTTCGCCGCTCGCCTTGCTGCCTGCGCAGATCCGGCCCCTCGCGTACGCGAACCCGATGTTCTACGTGATCGACGGCTTCCGCTACGCGATCCTGGGCGTCGCCGAGGCGCCGGTGTGGGCGTCGATCGGCATCACGACGCTGCTGGCGGCGACGTCGCTCGGCGTCGTGCTCAGGCTGTTCCAGGTCGGCTGGAAGCTGCGCGTCTGAAATTTTCAAATTTACGGTTAACGAACGCGCAAGTTTTGGTTAACTCAAGGTTATATACCCCCTCGAGAGGTTATGAGGTGGTTAAGCAACCACCCGAGACCGCGAGAGGATGTACCGGATGCTCGTTCCAGCCGGCAACTCGACCGCTTCCTGGGCCCGTGGCGCCGCGCGTGGCGTCGCGGTCCAGCGCACGGCCGACTCCGAGCTGACCCGCGTCCGGCTGGCCGCCCAGGCCGCCGCCGACGGCACGCCCTCGGCCCTGGTGCAGATGGGCGGCGACCTCGCCCTCATCTCGGGCGCCGCGCTCCGCACGGCCTCGCGGGTGGCCCGCTCGAACGACGGCCTGCGCGCCGGCGAGCGCGTGAACCTCGACGGCGTCGAGGGCACCGTGCTCTACACCGACGACGGCTTCCGCGAGATCGACGCGCGCCGCGTGGTGGTCGCCGTGATCGACACCGGCGTCGACGTGAACCACCCCGCCCTGCAGGGCCGCACGCTGCCCGGCTACAATGCCGTCGACGGCAGCCGCGACGTGACCGACCGCGAGGGGCACGGCACCCACGTGGCCGGCATCGTGGCGGGCTCGTGGGACGTCGACCAGCGGGCGGCGGGCGTGGCGCCCTTCGCGACCGTGCTGCCGATCAAGGCGGCCGACCGCAACGGCAACTTCTCGGACGTCTCGATCGCCAACGGCGTGCGCTACGCCGTGCACAACGGCGCGCGGGTGATCAACCTGAGCCTGCGCGGCTCGGACCCGCTGCCCCAGACCTCGGCGGCGATCGCCGAGGCCCGCCGGGCCGGCGTCCTCGTGGTGGCGGCCTCGGGCAACGACGGCCAGGACCGCGTGACCTACCCCGGCGCCTACGAAGGCGTGCTCGCCGTCGGCTCGTCGGTGAACGGCAAGCGCTCGTCGTTCTCGAACGGCGGCGATCGCCTCGACATCACGGCCCCGGGCGAGAACGTGCGCTCGAGCCAGCACGGCGCCTACGGCGACCGCTCGGGCACGTCGATGTCGAGCCCCTACGTGGCCGGCGCCGCGGCGCTCGTGATGGCCCGCAACCCCCAGTGGACCGCCGAGCAGGTGAAGGCGCACCTCACGCGCACCGCCACGGACTTCGGCGCGCGCGGCAAGGATCGCGACTTCGGTCACGGCGAGATCGACCTCTTCGCCGCCGTGTTCGGCGCGGGCGAGGCCGCGACGCCCGCCCCCGCCCCCAGCTACCCCCAGCCGACCTACCCCCAGCCC
Organism: Candidatus Sericytochromatia bacterium; assembly: GCA_036675505.1. Lineage (GTDB taxonomy): Bacteria > Cyanobacteriota > Sericytochromatia > S15B-MN24 > JAQBPE01 > JAKFEW01. The sequence goes on along the minus strand of JAKFEW010000040.1, from coordinate 4,779 downwards.
GCCTATCCGCAGCCGTCGTACCCCACCTACCCCCAGCAGCCCAGCCTCTGGGATCGCTTCCGCGGCCTCTTCGGTCGCCAGCGCTCGCCCTGGACGGTCGATCTGTTCTGATGGGCGGTTAAGGATCAGGGGCCAGAGTTAACGAAACCGATCAAAAGTAAAGTTCCAGGAAAGTTTTCCTTAACTTGATCCTATAGGGACTTTGTCGCCCGATTAGGATGAGGTTAAGCAACCGATGACGAGCCCCGCCAACATCGCCTTCGGTCCCGCTGCCCGCCGCGCCACCGCTGCGGCCGACGCCCGCCGGATGGCCGATACGGCCGACAACCGCGCGAAGCTGCGCGCCGACGCCGCCAAGGATCGGCTCCCCTCCGCGATCGTCGACCTGGGCGCCGACGTGGTGCTGCTCTCGGGCAAGGCGCTCGAGACGAAGAGCCGCGTGGCGAAGGCCGCGGGCGCCGTGCTGGCCGAGGGCGACAAGGTCGCCGTCGACGGCGTCGAGGGCACGGTGCTCACCACCGACGACGGCTTCGCCGAGATCGACGCCTCGAACGTGATCGTGGCGATCGTCGACTCGGGCGTCGACGTGAACCACCCGGCCTTCAAGGGCCGCATCGTGGGCGCCTGGAACGCCGTCACCGGCACGACCGACGTGAGCGACGTCGTCGGCCACGGCACGCACGTGGCGGGCATCGCCGCCGGCGCCTGGGGCGTGAACGCGAACGCCGCCGGCGTGGCCTCGAACGCGAAGATCATGCCGATCAAGGCCACCAACAACCCGCGCGGCGCCTTCAAGACCAGCGACATCGCCAAGGGCATCCGCTACGCCGCCGACAACGGCGCGAAGGTCATCAACCTCAGCCTCGGCGGCCCGCTGTGGATGCCTTCGCTGCAGGACGCGATCCAGTACGCCGAATCGAAGGGCGTCGTGGTGATCGCGGCCAGCGGCAACAACGGCAAGAACAAGGTCTCGTACCCGGCCCGCTTCGAGGAGGCCGTCTCGGTCGGCTCCTCGAAGGAAGGCAAGCGCTCGCGGTTCTCGAACGGCGGCGATCGCCTCGACGTCTCGGCCCCCGGCGAGCAGATCCTCTCGGCGGTGCCCGGCGGCCAGTACGGCGCGAAGTCCGGCACCTCGATGTCGAGCCCCTACGTGGCCGGCGCCGCGGCGCTCGTGATCGCCCAGCACCCCGACTGGACGCCGGCGCAGGTCAAGGAGCACCTCAAGCGCGCCGTCAACGACCTCGGCGCCCCGGGCTGGGACGTCGACTTCGGCTACGGCGAGGTCAACCTCTTCAAGGCCGCCTACGGCGAGAACCTGCCCGCCGTCCACCGCGCGCCCGCGCCGCCCAAGAAGAGCTTCTGGGAGCGCCTGCTCGGCTTCTTCGGCCTGCGGTAACGCGCGCTACTTCGGCGCGGGACCGGTCGGCTCGGGGCCGGGCGTGCTGCTCGCGGTCGGCTGCGGCGTGGGCAGCGGCGTGGGGCGGGGCGTCGGCTTGGGCGTCGGCGCGGCGATCTGGGGCAGGTTCGGCCGCCAGCCACGCAGCACCGAGGCGCTGATCTGGTAGACGGCTGCCTTCACCGGCAGGTTGTCGTCCATGAAGTGGTCGAACGCGAAGGCGTTCAGGTCCGCGTCGTCCTGCTCGAGCACATCGCGGCGGCCGTCCTCGTCGAGGTAGACGTTGACCAGATCCTCGGTCTCGTCGAGCTTCATCTCGTCGATCTTGTCGAGCAAGAGCTCCTTGTCGAGGGCCGAGCGCCGCATCTTGTCCGCGATGAAGGTGGTGCCGGCGTCGAGCGTCACGCCGTAGTCCTTGCGCTGGCGCGGCGCAGGGGCGAGCGTGCGGTAGCGCAGCCCGTTCACGTCGGCCTCGATGAAGATGCGGCCGCGCGAGTCGCGCAACTGGTCCATCACGAAGTGCCCGGCCGCGTCCACGGCAATCGGCGGCGTGAGCGGCGTGCCATCCTGGTCGAAGGCCTGGGCCTTCGCGCCCGAGAGGTCGCTGACGCCGGCCCATTCGAGCACCGTGCCGTCGGCGACGATCGTGCCGAGCAGGCGGCCCTGGTTGCCGAGACGCACCTTGGTGATGCTGCCCTGCTGGACCCTTTGCTCCCGCAACTCCGGCGGCGGCGCGACAGGCGCTTCAGTCGCGCAGCCGACCACGATCAGGGTCAGGAGCGCGCCGATGGCGAGTTTGGGAGACGTCAGCGGGAGCATGGAACCGATCACCTCGAACTAAAGCTCGTGTGATCCCTATACCCCCGCCCGATCGAACCCTAACCGCCGAGCGGGCGTCCCGCTTAGATTTCGGGCGTTATGACGACTCAGGGCACGATCGCCGCGCCGAGCAGCCGCCCCTGCGCGCCTTCGCCCAACTTCAGGCTCCAGGCCCGCGGCTCGCTCGCCTGGTAGGTGTAGTACGCCGTGCCCCAGGGCTTGAGGCTGAGCTCCACGTCGGCTCCCGGCGCCGCCTTGGCCTGGAAGCCGCGCAGCACGACGTCCTCGCCGCCGGAAGGCGACTTGAACGTGCCCGCGAGCCTCAGGCCGTCGTAGCGATACGGCGTGCCCGCGGCGTAGGGCTGGTCCGAGACCAGGTTCGTGATGCCCCACGCGCGGAACGTCTCGGCGAAGTTGGTGCCCTGGCCGGCGAGCACGCTCTCCATGCAGGCCACGCCGGCCTTGTCGGTGCCCAGGATGCGCTTGACGACGTCGGTGCCGAAGCGATCGACGAGGTAGCGCACGTAAAGGTAGCTCTGGCCGTAGGCGAAGCCGTTGGGGTTGGAGGCCCAGTCCGTCAGCGAGTAGTCGGCCGGGTTGTCCTCGAACCCGCGCAGGTCCTTCGCGATGTGGTAGTCACCGGCGGGCAGGCCGTAGCCGGCCACCTCCATCGCGTACATGCTCAGGCCCTCGTCGAGCCAGGTGTCCTCGGCGAGGCGGTAGTTCAGGCGCGCGGCCTTCTGCGTGAAGTTGATCAGGTGCTGGAACTCGTGCGCCAGCGTGCCGAAGGAGGTGAGCGCCGGCCGATCGAAGAGCTGGTCCGTCATGAAGAGGACCTCCTTCTGGTTCGAGTTCGCCGAGGCGCCGCCGCCGGGGATCGCGTCACGCGACCAGAAGTAGCCCATCAGGCCCTTCTCCTGGCCCCAGTTGTCGACGGCAGGGGAGAGCACGATGAAGACGCGGTCCTCGCCATCGATGCCGGGCCTGGCCTCGGTGCCGAAGACGGCCGTCAGGCGCGGGTAGATGCGTTCCTCCCACTCCGAGGCAAGCTTCGTGAGGTTGGCATCCGAGATGACCTTGGCCTGCTTGTCGACGTAGAAGTAGGCGTGGCTCGTGGCGCGCATCAGCACGCAGGTCTGCTGGCGATCGCCCGAAGCGCGCGAGTCGCCCGTGTTGATCCAGAACGTCTCCTCGGACCCCACCGCCCGCGGTCCGGCGGCCTGCAGCAGGCGGCGCGGGCCGGCAGTGGGCGCGCCGTCGCCTAGCTCGCGGTGGGCCGTGAAGCCGGCCCGCCAGGGCATCGCGAGGTCCTCGTCGGCAGCCTCGGCCTGCTGGAGGCCGTAGGCGCGCGCCAGGTCTTGATAGGGGGCCACGGTGAAGCGCATGGGCGCGCTCGCCGACCCGGTGGCCGCCGCACTCGCCACCAGCGTCATCTGCTTGCCTGGCACGGTGACCAGGCTCGCGGCCTCACGGGTCGGGTCGATCAGCTGGATCGGGCCGGTCTGAGTCGCGGGCGCGCTGACGGTGGGTCCGCCGCCGAGTGCCGGCTTGAACGAGGCCGCCGGTTGGGGCTTCCCGGGCGCCGTGGCGGGCGTGGCAGCGCCGGCCGGCGGGTTCGCCTGGCCGACGGCCGCTGGCGGAACGACGCCGGCCGGGGCCGAACACGCGGCCAGGGCGGTGGCCAACGTGGACATGATGACGGCGCGCGCGCCAACGAAGCGATTCTTCCAATTCATGGTGTTCGAAAATCCTCGGGCGATGCCGTTTTGCGGCCCCTACCATGGTGGCCGAGCGTGGCCAATTCCGACAACCCCTGGTCCGGCGCCGTCCCCGTCCCGACCGATCGGCGAGACCCTCGGGCCATCGGCCTTCGTTCCAACCAACCGGCGGTGGCAGGAGACCAGCCCAAAGAAATGTAAAGCGGCCAGGGGGCTCATACCCGGCCGCAAGCAGGCGTTATCCCGCAATCGCGCATGGGACGGAGCGTACGCAATCTTAACGGGACTTTCTTGGCGTCTTAAGAAAGCTTCCGGGCTTTTCGCGCGATGGACCGGCAGCGGAGGACGGCGGCGGTGAGTATAGCGCGAGTGGCGCCAACCTGGAACAAGCGGCAGAGCGGCCCGGTGGGCGGCGCGCTTGCCAGCGCGCCCGTGCTGCCTCAGGGTCCCCGCCACCTCGCCGCTGTTCCTTCGATGGCCGCGATCGCCAACACGCCTGCCGCCCCGGGCTCGAACCGGCCGGCGGCGAACCAGCCTGCCGACGCCTGGTCCGGCGCGGATGCGCAGGCGATCGCCGCCGCCCACGATGAGGCCCGCCGCGCCATCGCGGCCCTCGTGGCCCGCCACACCGACCCCGCCGCTCCCGCTTTCTCCGGCATGCCCGCTCCGCCGCCCGCCCCGCCCCCGCCGCCGCTGCCCCCCGCGCCGCCGCCCCCGCCCCCAATGATGCCCCCGGCGCCTGTGTTCTCGCCCGACACGCTGCCCGGCTTCCCCGCGCCGGCTCCGACGTATCCCGCCCCCGCCCCGAGCATCCCCGCCCCGACGTTCCCCGTCCCGCCCACCCCT
>JAKFEW010000122.1:0-4788 GCA_036675505.1 Candidatus Sericytochromatia bacterium | reverse complement strand
GCCGATGCGGCCTTGCCGCCGCCCGGGCCCGCCGGGGCGGGACAGCCGGCCAGCGCCGCGGCGAGCGCCGCGGCGCCCGTGAGGGCGGCGATGAGCGAGTGGGCGCGCGGCATGGCGAGGCGCCTCACTGCCTGGGCGCGGCGGAGGCCCTGGGCGGCGTCGGCGGCTTGCTGCCCGTCGGGCCCGGCAACGGGCTGGTCGTGCCGCTCGCGACGTCCCAGCGCACGACCTTGCCGTTGGTGAACTTGATCAGCACCACGTTCGCCGCGTCCTTCGCCGGCTCGACGTCGGCGATCTTCTGGTTGCTCTCGGTGTCGTAGAGCCCGGTGGTGGTCTCGGGCTGGCCGGGCTTCGCGCCCTTGGTCGCGACGACGCCGAGGCGCACCTTGGCGCCTTCGTGCACGAGGTCGACCTTGCCCGTGTTCTCGCCGAACAGCAGGTCGAGGTCGTACTTGAGGCTCTCGCTGGCCTCGGCCGTGCGCACCTTCAGGCCGCCGGTCGAGGCGAACTTCGTCTGGCCGTCGAAGTGGGTGTCCGAGGTGAACTGCACGGTCGGCACCGTGAGGTCGAGCTTCAGGTGCGATGGCATGCGGCCGAGCTTGCTCACCTTCACGTCGTCGATCAGCGCGTCGAGCTTCACGCGCAAGCTGGCGTCGCCCTTGGGCGTGAGGTCGCAGGCGAAGCGGAAGGCGGTCAGGGTGTTGGGGTCCGGCACCTCGTTGTTGAAGATCTTGATCGCGGGCGCGGCCTGCTGCAGCTCGAATTCCTCGTCGTCGTCGGCCAGATCGTCGCCCGCGTCGTCGGTCTCGTCGCCGTTCGCCTCGCCGCCCAGCTCGCCGTTGGCGTCGGCCTGGTCGTCATCACCCGCGCCGGCGTTGGGCAGCGGATCCTCGTCGCCGCCGAAGTCGGGCCCGGCGCTTGGCTGCGTGTCGCCCCACCAGGCCGCGTCGTCGCCGTTCGGGGCCTGCGGCTGAGGCTGTGGCTGCGGCTGGGGCGCCGCGCGCCACACGTCGGCGGTGACCTCGAAGGTCATGGTGCCCGTGGTGCCGTCCGGGCTTTTCAGGATCGCGATCGTCCAGGTGCGCTTGGCGCCACCGTTCACGAACTTGAAGGTGGCCGTGGTCTGGCCGTCCGAGACGCCCGTGAGCTCGCCGGTCGCGTCGTCGTAGGTCAGCTCGGAATTGGCCTGGCCGCGCACCGTGCCCATCAGCTGGTAGACGTCCTTGCGCACGCCGGCGTTGAGGTCCTGCACCAGCGCGTTGAGCAGGTAGTTGCCGCCGCCCGCGGCGACGAGGTTGCCGCCGTTGTTGACGAGCACGTTGCCCGAGCCCGCGGCGACCATGTTGCCGCCGCCGGCCGCGACCAGACCGCCCGCGGCCTGGGTGGCGTTGGCGAAGCCGCCCTGGGTCATCGAGCCGCCGAGCGTCTGCATGCTGGTGGCCGCCTGCTTGAGCTCCTCGTTCTGCGTGAGCGAGAGCGTCTTGGTCAGCTGCTCGACCTTGGCGACCTTCTGGTCGTAGCCGCCGGCGGCGCCGGTGCCGCCGGCGGGCGGGTTGCAGCCGGTGACGGCGAGCGCGAGGGCGAGCACGAGGGGCAGGCGGTTCTTCATCTTGGCGAGACCTTTGATGGTAACGAGCGGGGACCAAACATCGACGACATACCCCGCTCGGCAGGTTCCATGCGCATGGCGCGCGCGGCGGGCGCGGAGAAGCTGGCCCTATTAAGCAAGATTTAACGTCGACATCACGATACCTTTACTCGATCGCCGCCCCGCCGCCGCAAAGGACCGCCGATGACCCGCCGCTTCGCCAGCCCCGTTCTCGCAGCCCTGCTGCTCGCCAGCGGCTGCGGCCAGCTGCCCGGCGCGTTCGCGCCCGGCACGCCCGCGGGCGCATTCCAGGCGGCGGGCCGCACGGCGCTCGGCGGCGCGGCCTACGCCAACTTCAAGCTCGCGCCGGAACTGCCCAAGGCCACGGGCGACCGCGCGGCGGTCAAGCTGACCTACCTGATGACCGACGATACGGCGCACCAGAGCCCGCAGTCGCTCGGCATGGTCAAGATGCTGGACGACGTGCCGCAGAAGAACGTCCACAACGTGGTCTTCCGCGACGGCGGCGAGTACGGCGACTCGCGGCTCTATTACATGCAGGCGGCCGACAAGACCGAAGGCACGATCCGCAACCCGCAAAGCGTGCTCGCCCCTGGCGTCGGCGAGGTGGCCTCGAACAACCCGAAGGTCTTCGCGCAGGTGCTCGGCTGGACGCTCGACCACTACCCGGGCAAGCGCAAGTACCTCCAGATCTACACGCACGGCGGCGGCGTGTTCGGCATCGGCACCGACGAGAAGCAGACCGACCTCGCGGGCAAGCCGCTGCCCAAGGAGCAGCAGACGCCGATCATGCGCCTGCCCGAGCTCGCCGAGGCGCTGCGCCAGGGCCTGAAGGGCCGCGAGCTCGACATGATCTACTTCCGGGCCTGCCTGATGAGCAACGTCGAGGCGCTCTACGAGCTGCGCGGCACCACGCGCTACGCGGTCGCGAGCGAGGACGTGAGCAGCTCGGTCGCGAACTCCAACCTGACCATGACGCGCATGTTCGACGACCTCGCGGCCGCCGACGCCGAGCCGGCCGAGGTCGCGAAGCAGCTCGCGATCCAGGGCCTCGCGAAGCACGGCAACGCCGGCGGCCAGTACAGCGGCTACGCGACGATCGCCGCGATCGACCTCGGCCGGATGGACGAGCTCAAGACGGCCCTCAACGGCCTCGCGCGCGCGCTGGTGGCGGCGATGCCCGCCCACCAGGCGCCGATCCTCAAGGCCTACGACGCGGTGCCCTTCTTCGGCGACCACGAGAAGTACCAGCGCGACCTGTGGGCCTTCACCGCCGCGCTCGACAAGGCGGTCACCGACCCCGGCGTGAAGCGCGCGGTGGCGGACGTGCGCCAGGCCCAGCGCGCCGCGATGCTGCACGCCAAGGACGCTTACGGCGGCGCCGCCAACGGCCTTTCGATCTTCATGCCGCCGCGCACGGGCGATGAGGCCGCGAACGGCAAGAAGTTCCTCGCAGGCCGCTACCAGCAGACCCGCTTCGCGAAGGATGCGGCCTGGGACGACTTCCTCGACCTGGTCGCGGCGGGCGGCGGGAACTAGCCCCGAGCCCCGGAACCCGTAGCCTTCCCGCGTCGTCCGGGTAGAAGCGGACGAGCGAGGGAGGCTGACCGATGGAAGATCTCAGGCGGACGGGCATGACGCGCGTCGGGCGGTGGCTCGGTGTGTCGCTGGCGTTCGGGCTCGCCGCCGCGTGCGCCGTGGCGCCCGGCACCCCCGCGAAGCCCGGGGCGGCCGGCGCGCCGGGTGCCGCGGCCTCGCGCGCGCCAGGCACCTCGGCCGTGCCGCGGGCCTTGCCTTCGGCCCCGCTCACCGCGGACTTCGCCACGATCTTCGAGCCCTACACGCGCCCGGCAGCCCCCCCTGACCACTGGGCCGTGCGGACGCTGCGCGAGGCCGAGATGGCGGCGCCCGGCGACTGGCGCCTGCTCGACATCGCGTCGGTGCCGGTGCAGGTGGACGCCCGCGCGGGCGGCACGGTCGACCTCGGGATCCCGGGCCTCGCGCCGATCGTGGTGCCCGCCAACGACCTGGCCGGCACCTTCGAGAGCATGGTCAAGTGGAGCCTCTCGGTCTTCAACCCGGCCCAGCACCAGAAGCAGCAGAAGGCGCGCGAGGAGCTGCGGCAGGACGGCATCCAGCCGCTCATCCGCGAGGACCAGGAGCCGCCTTTCGAGCCCGAGGCCCGCACGACCGCCGACCCCAACGACCCCGGCTGGGTCGTGATCAGCCTCGTGATGGCGAAGACCGAGGGCCGGGACGAGGCCGTCACCCAGTTCTTCACGGACTGGGAGGACAAGGCGATGCACAAGCGCGGCCGCGTGATGCTGGACGGCGCCGAGGCCTACTTCATGGTCTCGACCGCCGTGACGCTCGCGGGCGACCCCGCGGAGTTCTTCAAGTTCTTCGTGCTGCGCGGCGACGAGCTCTACATGCTCGCCGCCACGCGGCACCGCGACGTGGCGCGCGGGCAGCCGCGGACGGAGCGGGAGCTGCGGCTGAACGGAGAGATCCTGGCGATGCTCGAGACGTTCCGCTGGAAGACGCGGCCGGCGGGGGCTTCGGCGGCACCGTCGGTGGCGCCGTCGACCGCGGCTTCGGCGCAGCCGAGCGCGGCGCCGAGCCCGGCGGCGAGCGCCTCGGCTGCGCCGTCACTGTCGCCGTCACTGTCGCCGTCACCGTCGCCGTCACTGTCGCCGTCGCCGTCACTGTCGCCGTCGCCTTCGGTCTCGGCGTCGCCGTCACCCGAGGCCTCCGCCTCCACCGCATCCTGACCGAGCGCACCCTTCCCCACTCCCCGGTGGGGGAGAGGACGGCACGGAGAGGCTGGCGAGCCCCGATGTGCCCGGTGAGGGGGTACGCGAAGCCCCCGGCGTTCCCCGAGCCCCCTCACCCCCGCTGCGCGGGACCTCTCCCCCGGGTGGGTTCGTGGGGGAGCTGGAAAGAGGGGAAGGGTTCAGGCGGCCACGGCCGGCTGTTCCAGCCCACGCAGCGCGCGCGCGAGCAGCTGATCCGGCTCCGTGCCCGAGGCCCAGCCGACCTCGGCCGGGATGCCCGCGCGCGCGAGCTCGCCGCGCAGCGCGAGCCAGAGCGTCGCGCCTTCGGCGCCCGGCGCCGCGACGAGGTAGGCGCCGGCCTCCCAGCGGGCGGCCATGCCGCCCACCGGCAGCGCGCGGGCGATC
>JAKFEW010000048.1:0-23618 GCA_036675505.1 Candidatus Sericytochromatia bacterium | reverse complement strand
TGGGAAGATAGCCCGCCGCCAGGACCTTTAGAGTCTTAGATTCCTCAGAGTCTTCGATTCAAGTCCAGGGTCGAACCCCCGATTCCCCGCAAGGGTCGAGTCGGGGGTTTGCCTTTGGCCAGCTCACGGCCCGGCTGCTGCGCGGCTGGGTTCGCCCGCGAGCGGTGGGACGGTCGAACGACCGCCACAGGCACGCGACCTCCGCGCGCGCGCATCGGCGAAGATGGCGCGTGTTCCCGCGACGAGAGGAGACCCCGCGATGGCGATGCACGCGATCTGGCCGGCCGGGCTGGTGGTGGTGGTGGGTGGCACCCTGTTCGTGCCGCAGCCGGCGGCCGCGTACGCGGCCGCGGCCGAGCCGACGAGGGCCTTGTTGGCTGCGCCGCTCGCGCCGAGCGCGGGGCCAGAGCCAGCTCCTTTCTTGTCGCCGCGCGTGCAGGCCGGCCTCACGACCGCGCTGGGGCCGCCCGCGGTGCTGGGCTCGGCCGCCTTGATCGGCGGGCTCGGCCTGGCGAGCGTCGTGCCCGTCGCCGTCGCCCTCGCGGCACCGCTCGCGCTCGGCGCGGGGCACGTCTGGGCGGGCGACCCCTGGCGCGGGGCCGCGGTCGGCGTGGGCGGGCTCGCCGTCACGTACGGCGGCTTCTTCGTGGGCGTCGGGGCCTTCACGCTCGCCTCGCGGGGCAACGCCTATGCCACGGGTGACGCCATCTCCATCGGGATGTTGACCTGGGGTGCGCTGGGGGCCGCCTACTACGCCTGGGCCATGCTCGATGCCGCCGGCACGCCTGAGCGCATGGCCGCGACCGCCGCCGTCGACGCCCGCTGAGCCGCGGGCCGGTGACGTGACGCCGCGCCGCGCGTGCCGTTTCGATCGGCGGGGTGTCTCTCCTCGATGACTGATTCGCGATCAGTTAACCATTCCTCCGCCATGGCTTAATGCTTTCTTTACCAAGGTTTGGCTGGCGCGCGCGACAACTCGCCTGTGAGTGAGTATCGCGTCGCCCCTCGCTGGGGCGCGCACCAGCCAGGAGCCATCGCCATGCACGTGACCCGCACGACCCCGCCTGCCCTCCGCACCGTCGCGAGGGCGACCGCCGCCCAGCCTGCCGAGGCCGCCAAGCCGGTCGCCCGGCCGCCGGTGGTGAAGGCCCAGGCCCAGGGCGCGATCGCCACCACGGCCAAGGTGCTGAGCGCGGGCGCGGGCGTCGTCGGCGGCGGCGGCCTCGGCGCGATGGTCGGCTGGGGCGCCTGGTTCTTCGCGAACGCGGGCGGCACGGCGCTCTCGGCCAACGTGATCGGCCTCGGCCTGCTCGCCGGCGCGGCCATCTGCGGCTTCATCGGCTGGAAGAGCGGCGGCTTCTGGGGCAAGGCGATCGAAGACACGCTCAAGTAAGCGTCCTGCGCCCGGCAGCCCCTGCCGGGCCCGCCGCATCCGCCGTCCCTGTCTCCGAGGAGCGCCCCATGACCTTCCGCCCGATCCTGCCGACCCTGATCGTGGGCCTCATGCTGATCGGCTGCGCCGCGACCGGCACGCCGCGCGCCGCCGTCAAGGCCCAGGCCCCGCTCGCCGCGCGGGCCGCCGACGGCTTCTTCGACCTGGCGGGCAAGCCTGCGAACCTGGCTGCTTTCCAGGGCAAGCCCGTCGTCGTGAGCTTCCTCGCCCCGGGCGAGGCCGACAGCGAGGCCCAGCTGCCGCACCTGATCCGCCTGGCGGGCGCCTACGAGCCCGAGGGCATCGCGTTCCTCGTGGCTGGCGAGCGGGCGACGGCGGCCGAGCTCAAGGGCTACGTCGCGACGCACGGGCTGACCTTTGCGGTCTGGGAGGATCGCGCGGGCGCCGAGTGGCAGCGGCGCGGCTTCAAGCGCCTGCCGGCCCACGAGTTCCGCAAGGCCGGTGGTTCCGTGCAGCACGCCCACGACGGCTTCATGAGCCGCGGCGAGCTGCTCGAGCAGCTCGAGGCGCTCAAGCCGTAGGCGCGCCGCCAGCCCCGGGCTGCTGGGCCCAGGCCGCCTGATGCGTCAGCCGGCGTCGATGTCGCGCTTCCGCGGACCCTGGCTCTGGGGCTTGCGCGGCGGGGCCCGGCGCGCCGGTGGGCGGGCCTTCGGACGGGACATGGCCGAAAGCGCGAAGCGCGCGGGCAGCGGCACGCCTGCCGTGAGCAGACCGCCGTAGAGCGCGAGGGCATAGGTCAAGCTGCCCGCGAGCCTGAGGCCGCCCGCGAGGAACGCCACGACGGACGGCTCGAGCAGGCCCAGCATGGTCAACATGTTGTGCCAGTCGTGGCCGGTCTCGCCGTATTCCTCGAGCTCCTCGGCGCCCGAGGTCCAGGTGGTGCTGAGCGGCCGCTCGAGGTCGATCGCGTCGCCGGCGTAGAGCGAGGCGCCGAGGAACGACATCGCGAGCCAGAAGAGCGTGACGGCCGCCGAGAACGGCTGGCCCTGACGCAGGAACGCGATCGTGAAGCCGACCGGCAGCGCGAGCTGCATGAGCGTGCCGCCGGCGATGCCGAGGAAGGTGCCGAAGGGCCTGAACACCCAGTGGCCCGCCTCGTGCGTGTAGAAAATGATGCCGCCCACCAGGTTGCCGCGCTCGGGGTCGAGCAGCGTGCCCGCGAGGTACAGCGCGACCACCGCGAGCAGCGCGAGCTTCGCGGGGTCGAGGCCGTCCGGGCGCAGCTTCGAGAGATCGAGGGCGGGACGATCGGCCATGGGACTCCTGAGCGACGCGTGAGGTTTTCGACGCGTGAGGCTTTCGACGTGACGGCTGCGGAACCGCCACACCCGGTCGTCCACTCGCGGCGGCCGGACGGGATGATAGCGCCATACCCGCAAGGAGGCGCACCCATGAGCCCTTTCCGGATCAGCACCCGGCTCCTGCTCGCGCTGTTGTTCGGCCGCGCCTGGGCGCACCGGCGCTCAGGGCACCGGGGGGGCCGCGGGCGGCGCTGAGCCAGCTGGCGTGGCCGACGTCGGCGAGCAGGCCGTCGCGGGTGGCGCGTGACCGCTCGTCTGCAGCCCGTGGCCACGCCCGATCGCTTGGGGTAGAATCGTTCCTGCGTCCAGGCCCAGGAAGGAATGAAGGCGCTTCAGCGTCTCTGCCGCCTCAGTGCGATCGGTGTTTCAGAGACGCCCATCAGGCGCACTTGTCCTTTCCACATCGCCTGGGCTACTGGACGTGCCAGGGGGCCGGCCCTCCCGGCGGCCGGTCCCCACCCTTTCGTAGATGCAATCGTTGAGCGACTTCTTCTTCTACCTCGGGTTGGTCGTGGGGGCCTACGTCGGCCTTCTGGTCCTCAACGCCTTCGTGATCATCCTCGGTGAGCGCATTCGTCGTATGGCCCCCCAGCACATCATCATCAAGGACACCCACCGCGGCCTCTGGTACGAGGACGGCGTGCTCAAGCGCATCCTCGAGGCCGGCCACTACAAGGTGCCGCGCCACTTCGAGCTCGGCTTCTTCCGCACGCCGAAGGTGGAGGTGGCCATCGTCGACGTGCGCGAGCGCGACCTCACGATCAAGGGCCAGGAGATCCTGACCGGCGACAAGGTGGCTTTGCGCGTGAGCATCATCGTGCAGTTCAAGGTGATCGACCCGAAAGCCGCTTTGCACGCCGTCGAGAACTACGAGGACCGGCTCTACTCGGACGTGCAGCTCGCGGCGCGCCGCTCGCTCGCCTCGATGACGCTCGAGGAGATCCTGACCAACCGCAACCGGCTCTCCGAGGACATCATGCGCGACGTGCGCGAGGCCGCGGCCGGCTACGGCGTGATGATCCTGCGCTCGGACGTGAAGGACCTGATCTTCCCGGGCGACTTGCAGAGCGTGATGAACCGCGTGCTCGCGGCCGAGCGCCTGAGCGAGGCGCAGCTGGTCGAGGCGCGCACCAAGGCCGAGGTCCAGCGCATCGACGCGGGCGTGAAGGCCGACGCCCAGCGCAGCGAGGCCGAGGCGCAGGCCCAGGCGCGCAAGCTCGCGGCAGTGGCCGAGGCCGAGGCGCTCGCGATCCGCACCGAGGCCGAGCGCCTGGCGATCAGCGTGCAGGAGGCCGCGGGCCAGGCCTACGCCCAGCACCCGGCGCTGCTGCGCCTGCGCGAGCTCGAGGCGCTGCACGAGCTCGCCAAGGTCGCCAACGCGCGCATCTACATAGGCTTCGACAAGCACGCGCCCGTGCCGGCCGACGTGTAAGGACCGTGCTCGGCCGCGACGCGCTCGCCGTCCTCGCGGTCCGCGACTACAGGCTCTACTGGACCGGCAACGTGGTCTCGAAGGTCGGGACCGAGATGCAGCATGTCGCGCTGGCCTGGCAGATCTACGCGCTGACCGGCCAGCCGCTCAGCCTCGGGCTGGTCGGGCTCTTGCGCGCGGGCCCGGCGCTGGTGCTACCGATCGTGGGCGGCGCGGCGGGCGACGCGATGAGCCGGCGCACGTTGCTGGTGGGCTCGCAGGCCGCCCAGGTGCTGCTCTCGGGCGCGCTGGCGGGGCTCACCTTCGCCGGGCTCACCAACGTCTGGATCCTCTACGCCTTCGTCTTCCTCACGGCCTGCGTGAGCAGCCTGGAGGGCCCCGTGCGCGGCACGATCACGCCGGCGCTGGTGCCGCGCGAGCTGCTCACGCCGGCGGTGGCGCTGAACAACTTGCTGTGGAGCGTGGCGAGCATCGTGGGCCCGGCGCTCGGCGGGCTGGCGCTGGGGGCCTTCGGCGCGGCCTGGGTCTACGCCTTCGACGCCGCGAGCTTCCTGGTCGTGATGGGCGGGGTGATCGCGCTACGTACGCCCCTGCTCACGCCGGAGGTCGCGGCCGAGGAGCGCGGGCCGCGCGGGCAGCTGCGGCGCATCCTGCTCGGCTTCGATTTCGTGCGCACCCAGCCTGTGCTGCTCGGGCTGATGGCGCTCGACTTCGCGGCGGTGTTGCTCGGCGCCTCGCACGTGCTGCTGCCGGTCTTCGCCAAAGACGTCTTCCTGGTCGGCCCGGAGGGGCTCGGGCTGCTCGCGGCGGCGCCGGCCGCGGGCGCCGTCATGGGGGCCGCGCTGATGGCGCTGCTGCCCTACCCGCGCCGGCCGGGCGTGTGGGTGCTCGCGGCGATCGCCGCCTACGGCGCCAGCGTGGCCGGCTTCGGCCTGGCGCCCACCTTCTGGCTGGCCTGGGCCTGCCTCGCGGGCACCGGCCTCGCGGACACGATCTCGATGACGCTGCGCCAGACGATCCGGCTGCTCGTGACCCCCGACCCCATGCGCGCGCGGGTGGGCGGCATCAACTACGTCTTCGCGGTCTCGGGCACGCAGCTCGGCGAGTTCGAGGCGGGCGTGGCCGCGCAATGGTTCGGCGTGCGCGCGGCGACCGCCGCGGGCGGCCTCGCCTGCGTGGCGCTGGTCGCGCTCTGCGCCTGGCGCTTTCCGGCGATCAGGCGCTTCGCGTCGGAGCGGGAGCCGGCGCAGGCGCCCGCCGGCCCAGGTCGGGGGAGCCAGGTTTAACCAGACCTTGCCGTGACATTAAGAAATAATTGATCTTAACAGCCCGATGACATGCGTGGAGTTTGGTCAGGGAGTTGGATGCATGTCGATCACCACGATCCGCCCGTTGCGGGCGTATAGCCCCTATGCGTCGGTGCCCGCGGCCCAGGCCGCGAGCCCGGATGCCCGCCGGCTCGCCGGCCAGGCCGAGAAGGCCCGGCTCGATGCCGTGAAGCGCGCGGTGATCCAGGACATCGCCGACGATCGCCCGGCCGAGCTCGCCATGAAGCGCGCCGTGGAAGGCGCGCGCGTCTCGGCCGCGCAGTCGCTGGTGCAGCTCGCCAAGCGCTGGCTGGCCTACGCGGCGGATCCCGCGAGCTACTACGCCAACCCCTACGGCTACGCGGCCGCCGCGCAGGCCGTCAAGCAGAGCGAATACCACCTGCGCACCGAGTACGCGGTCCGCGCGGCGCTCAAGGCTGGCCCGCGGCCCGTGCGGCCGGTCGCGCCGGTCGCGCCGGTCGCGCCCCGTGGCGAGCGTGGCGCGCCGGTGTGGCGCGAGCCCGGCGTGTGGGTCGCGAACGCGGACGCCTTCCCGGGCCCGCATGCGATCGCGAAGATGAAGGCCGCGGGCGTGAAGTGGGTCACCTTGCAGATCGCGGACGGCACCTCGCTCAACGAGCAGACCCAGCGCCAGCTCCAGCACGGCTTCATCCAGCAGCTGCGCGCCGCCGGCCTCAAGGTCGGCTTCTGGGGCGTCAACCGCACCGAGCCCGAGGCCGAGGCCAAGGTGATGGCCGCGCAGTGCAAGCAGTGGGGCGCCGACTTCTTCATCGCCAACGCCGAGCTCGAGTACAAGTACACCAGCGCCGACGGCTCGCCCTCGGCCGAGGCCTACGGCCGCTCGCAGCGCTTCGTGAAGGCCTTCCGCGAGGCGAGCCCCGAGATCCCGGCGGCGCTCAGCTCCTACGGCCGCGCCGACATGGCCGACATCGACTGGAAGGTCTGGCGCGACGCCGGCTTCGACTGGCTGCCGCAGGCCTACCTGAACGACTTCGCGACCTGTGACCCGGCGCTCACCGTCGAGGGCGGCGTGAAGGCCGGCTGGCCGAAGGACCGCATCCACCCGACGCTCGGCCTGTGGGGCGGCGGCCAGAGCCGCCTGGTTCCTGCGAGCGAGTACGAAGCCAGCCTGCGGAAGGCGGGCACCGTGGGGCTCTCGAGCTACCTGGCCGAGCAGATGTCGGAGGCGGACTGGGCCGGGCTCACCCAGATGATCGCGAAGGGTGGCCTGGCGAGCTGAAGCCAGCGGGGCGCCGAGGCCTGGTGAGCCAGCCTTTCAGGGGCGCTCGTCGAAGAGGCGCCCGAAGAAGGGCGTCGCGGCTCCGCGGCCGGCGAGGTCGAACCAGAACATCAGGCGCTCGAACATGGCTTCCTCCATGGGGTGGGGGCGTTCGGGGTTTACGCGTTCCAGTTTGGGTATTAAGCTGTTAATCGGCCCAACGGAATGATCCGATGGAATCGTTCGGCTGGACCGATGGGAGCGCGTGGTCCTCACCGAGGCGGGCCAGCGGCTGCAGGGCTACGCCACGCGCCTCGTGCAGTTCGAGGCCGAGGCGCTCGCGGCCGTGCCTGGCGCGACCGAGCCCGCCGGCACGCTGCACGTGGGCGCGCCCGAGAGCCTGTGCGCCTACCGGCTGCCGCCATTGCTCGCGCGGTTCCACGAGCGCCACCCGCGCGTCCGCCTCGTCTTCCGCCCAGGGGCATGCACCGAGCTGCTGCGCGCCGTGCGCGACGGCAGCGCCGACGTGGCCTTCTGCTTCGACCGGCCCGCGCGCGCGGACGGGGTGGCCGGCGAGGACCTCGTCGTGGAGCCGGTCCGGGTCGTCGCCCACCCGGGCCACCCGCTCGGGCGCCAAGCGAGCGTCGCGCCCGCGGGGAGCTCGCGGCGCTGCGTTGGCGCGACGCCGACCTCGCGGTGAGCATCTACGTGGCCTGGCACAAGGACAAGTGGCTTTCGCCGGCGCTCGCGGCCTTCCTCGGCGAGGTGCGAGTGGCCTTCGCGGCGCGCCGGGAGGAGGCTTAGGGCAGGCGGACCGCCGGGGCCTCGACCGCGCCGGGCATGGCCTGGCGCATGCCGCTCGCCGGGAAGATCGGCAGGCTCGCCAGCATGCAGCCGGGGAGCGTCGAGAGCAGCAGGGCGATCGTGAGGGCACGGACCATGGGACTATCCTCCACGGCTCCTATCGCCGGATCAGCCGGCGATCCGTTTATGACGGGGCGAAGCTTCGCTTAAAATCCGCGCGACGCGGTCGCCACCACTTCGAGCTTGAGGCGGTCGGGGTCCTCGAAGAAGACAGCGTAGGCGTAGTCCGGGTCGTCGACCGGGCCGCCGTAGAGCAGCGGGATGGCGCGCGGGGCGAGGAACTGGGCCACGAAGGCGTCCACGGCCGCGCGCGAGGGCAAGGCGAAGGCCAGGTGGTTGAGGCCGGCCCGCCGGCGGTGGAAGCCGGCCTGGTCGTGCGGGGGCTCGGTCTGCACGAGCGTGAGGTAGGTGCGGCCCTTGAGGAAGCTCTGGCCCATGGGCCACTGCTGGTACGGGCGGTAGCCGAGGTAGCCCAGGAAGGCTGCGTAGAAGGGCGCTGAGACGGCCAGGTCGACCACGTTCAGGTCCAGGTGGTGCAGCTCGCCGCCGAAGACCGAGCCTGCCCACAGCGCGCGCGGCTCGCCGCGCGTGACGAGCCTGGCCGTCATCAGCTCGGGCGCGTAGTTCAGGAACCCGTGCACCAGGTAGATCTCCTCCGGGCTGCAGTCGAACAGCAGCTTGACCTCGGTGTCGCCCTTGCGCCGGTCGATCGTGCGGGTGGCCGCGACGAGCCCGGTGGGCTGGCTGCCGACGAAGACATCGATCGGGTCGCCGTCCTCGCCGACCGTGCCGTTGATGTAGCCGTAGTCGAGCGGGTAGACCACCTCGGGGTAGCGCGGGTGGGCGGTGTGGCGCGGGCGGTCGATGGTCAGGCCGTTGGCTGCGATCAGGGCCTCGATGGCGGCCCAATCCACGACCGGCGGGTCGGGCAGGCTGGTCATGGGGCGGGCCTGGCGGCGTCGGCCTGGATCGTCGCGATCGCCTGCGCGATCGCCGGGCCCTGGCGCTCGTAGTGCTCGCGCATGCGGCCGAGGAAGGCCACGGTGGCCTCAGGGCCCGGGTGCGGGCGCAGCATCGGCACGCCGATCTTCCAGGCGCCCTCGCTGAGCAGCAGCTTGAAGGGCACGGCCTGCTGGCTCGGCGAGGTCGCGTAGGTGAAGGTCGTCAGGTTCAAGATCCCGAGCGTGTCGTAGTGGACCTCGGCGGTCGCCTCGCTGGCCGTCGAGCTGACCTTCGCGAGCTGGTAGGCGCGCACGACGTAGGCCTCGTCCCAGCCCGGCTCGGTCGGCCACATGACCCAGCCCTTGTACTTGAGCCAGCTCGCGCGCTCGAGCCGCTCGCCGGCGAAGTCGCCCGCGACGTACTCGGCGAGGCGGGCGCCCGCCGTGCCTTCCTGGAACCTCACGGGCCCCGCGTCGCGCGGGACCGGCGAGGCGGGCGGGGGCGAGCCGCGCTCGGAAAGCGTCACCACCGCCGCCACGACGGCGACGGCGGTGAGGGCGAGGAACCAGGCGCGGTTCATGGCGACGCGGCTACAGCAGCGCCTTGATGTCGGCCTCGAACTCCGTGACCGGCCGCGCGCCGAGGTACTTCTTCACGATGTTGCCCTCGCGGTCGATCAAGAAGGTGGTCGGGATCGAGCGGATGCCGCCGTAGGCCGACTCGGTGGCCGCGTCGCTCATGAGCGAGGTGTAGTTGATGCCGTGCTCCTTGACGAAGGCGTTGACCACCGCCGGGCCGCCGCGATCGACCGACACGCCGATCACCTCGAGGCCCTTGGCGCCGTACTTCTTCTGCAGATCGATGAAGCCCGGGATCTCCTCGCGGCAGGGCGGGCACCAGGTGGCCCAGAAGTCGACCAGGCGCACCTTGCCCTTGAGGTCCGAGAGCTTGAGCGCCTTGCCGTCGCTCGAGCGCTTGAGCGAGAAATCGTTGGCCTTGCTGATGGGGGCGAGCTTGGGCCTGGCGGCGCTCTCGGCGAGCGCCGGGGCGGGCGCCGCCACGCAGGCGGTCACGAGAGCGACGGTGAGCATCCACGGGCGAAACATCGGGTCTTCCTCCGATCGATTGGTGTGGCGGGATTCATTATCCCTCATGACGGGCCAGGGCGTATAATCCGTTCCGCGCCGAGCCCACGGAGGAATTCATGCCCAAGCAGCCGCACAGCCTCTGGTACAAAGACGCCATCTTCTACGAGGTCTCGCCGCGCGCGTTCAAGGACGGCAACGGCGACGGCATCGGCGACTTTCTGGGCCTCACGCAGAGCCTCGACTACATCGAAGGCCTCGGCGTGAACTGCATCTGGCTGTTGCCGATGTACCCCTCGCCGCTGCGCGACGACGGCTACGACATCGCCGAATACTACGGCATCCACCCCGACCTCGGCACGATGGACGACTTCAAGCGCTTCCTGGAAGAAGCCAAGAAGCGCAACCTGCGCGTGATCGCGGATCTGGTCGTGAACCACTGCTCGGACCAGCACCGCTGGTTCCAGGAGGCCCGCAAGGGCAAGGACAACCCGTATTACGACTACTTCGTCTGGTCTGACGATCCGACCAAGTACGGCGACGCACGCATCATCTTCACCGACACCGAGAAGTCCAACTGGACCTGGGACGAGAGCGCCAAGCAGTTCTACTGGCACCGCTTCTACTCGTCGCAGCCGGACCTCAACTACGACAACCCGAAGCTCGTCGAGGAGATGCTCAACGTCTTCAGCTTCTGGATGGACCTGGGCCTCGACGGCTTCCGGGTGGACGCCGTGCCGTACCTCTTCGAGCGCGAGGGCACCAACTGCGAGAACCTGCCCGAGACGCACGCCTACCTGCGCAAGCTGCGCGCGTACATGGACGAGAAGTACCCCGAGGCGATCATGCTGGGCGAGGCCAACCAGTGGCCGGAGGACGTGCTGCCCTACTTCGGCACGGCCGAGGCGCCCGAGTTCCACCTGAGCTTCCACTTCCCGATCATGCCGAGGCTCTACCAGGCGATCCGCCAGGAGGACCGCGGCAGCCTCGAGTGGATCATCAAGCGCACGCCGGACATCCCGCCCACCGCCCAGTGGGCGATCTTCCTGCGCAACCACGACGAGCTCACGCTCGAGATGGTGACCGAGGAGGAACGCAACTACATGTGGCGCGAGTACGCGCCGGACCCGCGCATGCGCCTCAACGTCGGCATCCGCCGGCGCATGTTCCCGCTGCTCGACAACGACCGCAGGCAGGCCGAGCTGCTGCACGGGCTCTTGCTCAGCCTGCCGGGCTCGCCGGTATTGTATTACGGCGACGAGATCGGCATGGGCGACAACATCTACCTGCCGGACCGCTACGGCGTGCGCACGCCGATGCAGTGGAACGACGGCCGCAACGCAGGCTTCTCGACCGCCAAGCCCAGCCAGCTGCACTGGCCGGTGATCGCGGATCCGGGCCCGTACCACTACCAGAGCGTGAACGTCGAGGCGGCCAAGGAGAACAAGCACTCGTTCTACTGGTGGCTCGTGAACCTGATCGACCAGCGCGAGCGCTTCCAGGCCTTCGGGCGCGGCGAGATCCGCTTCCTGTTCCCGAACAACAAGAAGATCTTCGCCTACTTCCGCGTGTACGGCGAGGAGATCATCCTGGTGGTCGCGAACCTCTCGGGCAGCCCGCAGCCCTGCGAGCTCGACCTCGCGCACCTCGAGGGCTACACGCCGATGGAGCTGACCGGCAACACGCCGTTTCCGATGGTGCGCAACCTGCCGTACCAGCTCAGCCTGGGGCCGTACGGCTTCTATTGGTTCTACCTGACCAAGGAATAGCCGCTGCTCCCGCCCTTTCAGGCTTGGGCCGCCCCCTGGCCTTTCAGGCCTGGCTGGGCGGCTGGGCGGCGAGCAATGCTTCGAGCCAGGCGCGCAGGGCCAGCTGCGCCGGCAGGGGCGCGTTGAGCGCGGCGAGGTCCGCCGCCAGCGCGGCGAGGTCGCTCGCCTCGTCCACGTCCACGCGCGCGGCGAGGCGGGTCAGCCGGCCCCGGCCCGCGAGCCGGCCGGCGAGCCGCTCGGCCGTGTCGGCCGCGCTGTACGGCACGGCCAGCCAATCTGCGCGGGCGATCGCCAGCCGCCCGCCGAAGACCCAGAACCCGCCGTCGGGGGTCGGGCCGAGGGCGAAGTCGCCGGGCGCGTCGAGCGCGGCGAGGGCCTGGAGCAGGTCTTCAGGCGTGAGCTGCGGGCTGTCGGCGCCGATCAGCAAGGCTGCGCCGTGGCGCGCGCGCAGGCTGGCATAGACGTGGTCGAGGCGCTCGCCGAGCCCGCCCTCGCCCTGCGCGACCACCGGCAGGCCCGGCCACTGGCCCTGGCCGGCCGCCTCGGCGACCGCCCAGTAGGCCGTGAGGCGCGCGCCGGCCAGCGCCTGGGCCTCACGCGCGACAGCGCCGGTGGCGGCCGCGGCGAGCCGGAAGAAGGTCAGGGCGGCGTCCTCGCCGACCCCGGCCGCGAGCCGCGTCTTGATCGGCGAGAGGCCGGGCGTCTTCACGAAGATCGCCAACCCGGCGCCCTGCGGGCCGCGGGTGGGGCTCATGGCGGGCTCCGCCAGGCCGCGAGCGCCTGGCGGGCGGTCAGCCGGACATGCAGCAGCGTGGTCGCGAGCCAGCCTTGCTCTGCGTACTTGCGCGCGCTGGTCGCGAGCGTGGCGCCCACCGGCCGCAGCGCCACGCCCGCATGGCGCGCCCGCCAGACCAGCAGGTGATCCTCGCCGTAGGGCGCGTCTTCCGGGAAGCCGCCGAGGGCCTCGAAGGTCCTGGCCTCGAGGCAGAAGCCCTGATCGCCGAAGGGCAGGCCGAGCAGGCGCGACCGCAGGCGCGCGCCCCAGGCGTTGAGCGGCATGAGGACTGGGCCGCCGGGCGCGAAGCGGAGGTCGAACCAGCGCAGGGTGCCGGGGTGGGCGGCGATCGCCTGGGCCAGGGCCGGCAAGGCGCCTGCGCCCAGCCGGCTGTCCGCATGCAAGAACCAGAGCACGGCCCGGCAGGCCGCCCGCGCGCCGGCGTTCAGCTGGCGCCCGCGGCCGCGCTCGGCCGTGAGCCAGCGCGCCCGCCCGAGCCCGGCCGGCGCTTCGCCCGAGCCCACCAGCCAGATCTCGGCGCTGGAAGGCAGGGCCTCGAGGTCCGGCAGCAGCATACGCCAGGCCTCGTCGCCCGGGCCGACGGGCACGATCACGGTGAGGTCGGCGAGCGGGTCCGCCGCGGCCCAGGCGCCCGCGGGCCGCGCCACGTCCAGCGGCTCCATCAGGCCCTGAGCACCACGAGCTCCGCTAGCGCGTTCAGGCCGGTGCCGCCGATGATGCCGAGCATGAGATCCTCCGTGGGCGCCCGCCGGGCGCCCCGCGAGTCTACCGCGCCTTCCGCCGGAAGATCCAGGTCTTGCGGGGGCCCGTGTGGAAGGGCGTGTCGACCACGGCGGCCTGCTCGTAGTCCGGCAGCGGGTAGCGCAGGTGGTCGGCGAGCTCGGACGCTGCGGGGTGATCCGGCGTCACCAGGATCAAGGCGGGCTTGCGCGCGTCGATCCGGCGCCAGAGCGCCTGGAAGTCCGCCTCGTCGGTGTACTTGAAGCGCGGCGGCAGCATGACGTTCATGTCGCCCGCCGAGGGCCTGCCGTAGAAGTAGGCCAGGCTGCCCTGGGGCAGCGCCACGATGCGGTCGCCGGGCTGCGTGTGGGCGTGGATGTAGCGCACGATCGCGCTGTTCGCGAGCCGGGCGTCGGGCGTCGCGCGCGCGAACCAGAACTCCGGGTAGCTGCGCGCCTCGGTGATCACCAGGGATGCGCCGGTGGCGACGAAGAGCGCGAGCGCGCCGACCGGCAGCCAGGGCAGGGCCGGCCCGGCGTCGGCCGCGAGGTGCGCGCGCAGCCGGTCGAGCGCCGCGGCCAGCGGCACGAGCGCCCAGGGCAGGTAGAAGGCCACATGCACGTAGTCCGCGCGGCCGCGCATGGCGAGCGCCGTGAAGGCCAGCGCGAGCACGCAGGCCACGCCCCAGCGGGCCTGGGCGAGGGTCGCCGGCGTGCCCTGCAGCCGGCGCGCGGCGAGGCCCGCGCCGAAGGCCAGCGCGGCCGCCGCGGTCGCCGCGATCGCGCCGAAGAGGAACACCACGTGGTAGAGCCTGGCGTAAAAGCCCAGCCGGCCGGGCCAGGGGCCGTTCGCCGGGCTCACGAGCGCGCCGAGGTCGTGGGCGAACAGCACGTCGTTCACGCCGCCCGGCACCTGGTAATGCGCGCGCGGCCAGACCCAGGCGCAGCGCCAGGCGTCGTCGAGCGTGCCCTGGAGCAGCAACCCGAGCGCGACGCCGCCCACCACGGCGCCGTAGCCGAGCGCGAGCCGCGACGCGGCCTGGGCCGCCTCGGCCGGGCGCCAGGTGCCGAGCGCCGCCAGGAGCCCGAGCGCGAGCGCCAGCGCGCCTGCGAGCACCAGGCCGTCGGACTGCGTGACCAGCAGGCAGCCGCCCGCGAGCGCGCCACAGCCAAGCCAGGCCCGCGCGCGCGGCTCGGCGAGCCCGCGCAGCGCGAGCCAGGCCGCGCCCAGCGCGAGCGGCTGCGCGATCCAGTGGTGGTTCCAGACCGGGAAGGGCCGGAAGGCCCCGAGCACGAGCGCGAGCGCGGCGAGCCAGGCGGCCAGGGGGCCTGTGCCCAGCAGCCGGACCATGCGCGCGACCAGCCAGCCGGAGGTGGCGATCGCCAGCGCCGTGACGACGCGGGCCGCGAGCAGCGAGGGTCCGGTCACGGCGAACACGCCCGCGGCGAGCCAGAGCGAGAGCGGCGTGAGGATCTCGAGGTAGTCGCGGTAGAGCACCTCGCCGCCCAGCATGCGCGAGGCGTTGGCGAGCTGGCTGAGCTCGTCCTCGCGCCAGGCGCTCGACCAGACGAAGGGCGCGAGCACCACCAGCAGCGCCGCCACGAGCAGCAGCTCGGCGGCGAGCTGCCGGCGTGTCACGGCGCGGCGCCGGCCGGATCGGCGAGCGGCGGCGCCGCGCTGATCGGCCGCGTGACGGCCAGGATCGAGAGCCCGACCGGGAACGCGCCGCCCTCGCCGCTCCTGAGCACGGCCGCTGTCTCCGCGCGGAAGACCTTGCGCAGGAGCGCGTTGAGCGGCTTCGCCGGCACATCGAACTCGACGCCGTCGTCGGTGCGCGTGAGGCGGCGGCCGACCCTGCGCGCGAGCGCGAGCGGGAAGAGGTAGGCGTTGAAGTAGGTCAGCTTGGCGAGCGGCAGCCCGGCGCCCCCGAAGGCCTGGGCGAGCTCCGCGCGCGTGTAGCGGCGCTTGTGCATGCTCACGTCGTCGTGCTTCGACCACAGGAAGCGGAAGGCCGGCACCGTGACCACGATCCGCCCGCCGGGCGCGAGCAGCCGTGTGGCCTCGCGCAAGGCGGCCTGGTCGTCGTCGAGGTGCTCGAGCACGTCGAGCATGAAGATCAGGTCGAAGCGCTGGTCCGCGACGGCGGACAGGTCCGCGGCCGAGCCCTGGTGGACGTGGGTGAGCCCGCGCTCGCGGCACATCGAGACGGCCAGCGGCTCGGCGTCGAGCCCCCAGCCCTCGATCTTCGGCCCCTCGCCGTTCGCCAGGCTCTCGATAAAGAAGCCCGTGCCGCAGCCGACGTCGAGCACCTTGCCGCCTTGCGGCAGCAGCGACCGCGTGAGGTCGACCAGGATGTCGCGGCGGCTCACGCACCACCAGTGCACCTTCTCGATCTCGTAGAAGGTGTGGTAGAGGACGGCTTCCATCAGGTCACGACCTCGTGGGCGGCCAGGGCCGCGGGGCTCGGGAAGTTCGCGAGCTCGGCGACGACGTAGACCGGGCGCTGCTTCACCTCGTCGTAGATGCGGCTGATGTACTCGCCGATCACGCCGAGCGTGAGCAGCTGGATGCCGCCCATGAAGAGCACCGTGATGAGCAGCGAGGTCCAGCCCGCCACGTCGATGCCGACGACCAGCTTGTAGAACAGGAAGAAGACCGCGATCAAGAAGCTCGCGACCGAGATGATCAGGCCCAGGTAGACCGCCACGCGCAAGGGCGCGTACGAGAACGAGATGAGGCCGTCGAGCGCGAGCCTGACGAGCTTGGCGAGCGTGTACTTGACGTCGCCCGCGTAGCGCGCGTCGCGCTCGTATTCGAGGCCGGTCTGGCGGAAGCCGACCCAGCTGCGGATGCCGCGCACGAAGCGGTTGCGCTCGGGCAGCGCGCGCAGGGCCGCCACCACGCGCTGGTCGAGCAGGGCGAAGTCGCCGGCGTCGAGCGGGATCTCGACGTTCGTGACGGTGCGCAAAAGGCGGTAGAAGCCCCAGTAGGCCAGCCGCTTGAGCAGCGATTCCTTGCGCTTGCGGCGCACGCCGTAGACCACCTGCCAGCCTTCGCGCCACAAGGCCAGCATCTCGGCCACGAGCTCGGGCGGGTCTTGCAGGTCCGCGTCCATCACCAGCACGGCCTGGCCGCTCGCGTGGTCGAGCCCGGCCGTGACGGCGGCCTGGTGGCCGAAGTTCCGCGAGAAGTGGATCGCGCGGAAGGCCGGCTCAGCCGCCGTGAGCGCGTTGAGCAGCGCGGGGGTGCCGTCGTGGCTGCCGTCGTTGACGAGGATCACCTCGTAGCGCAAGTCGAGCGGCTCCAGCGCGCCTTTCAGGCGGCGGTGGAGCTCGTGGAGCAGCGCTTCCTCGTTGAACACGGGGATCACGACCGAGAGGTCGATGCGGGGCAGGCGCGGCGGCAGAATCAAGTCGCGGGTGGGCATGGCGTTCGTCCCAATCATCGGCGGAACGGGGGCGGGACTTGAGGTCGCATACCCGCACGGGCTCGCGCGGAATCCGGCCGGGCGGCGGATCGAGGCGGCCGCGCAGGCCTGGTTGTATACTGGGCGCATGTCGTCCCTGCCCGTGCGCACAGCCCTCGTCGCGCTCGTCCTCGCCTGGCCGCTCATGCTGTTCGGCTGGGCGATCGCCACCGGCCACGTGCTCGCGCCGGGCGACGGCCTGGGCTACTACCTGCCGACCCGCGCGATCGCCTTCGAGGCCTGGCGGCTCGGCGAGCCGCCCTTCTGGAACCCCTTCCACTTCGCGGGCATGCCGCTCTTGGCGGCGATCCAGGCCGGCGCCTTCTTCCCGGGCAACCTGCCGTTCGGGCTGCTGCCGCCGGGCGCGGCGATGAACCTCACGGTGCTGCTCGCCTACCTGGTGGCGGGCTGTGCGACCTTCGCCTACGCGCGGGCGATCGCGCTGCCGCCGGTGGCCGCCGCGCTCACGGCGCTCGTCTTCATGGGCTCGGGGTACATGGTGGCGCACCTCGAGCACCTGACCATGTTGCAGGCCGCGGGCCTGATCCCCGCGCTCTTCTGGGCCGTCGAGCGCTTCTTCCAGCGCGCGCGCGCCCGCTACGCGCTGCTCTTCGCGCTGCTGCTCGCGCTGCAGCTGTTGGCCGGCTATCCGCAGACCACGCTGGTGAGCGGGCTCATGCTGGCGCCCTACGTGCTCTGGCGCGGCCTCGCCGTGGGCCAGCGGGCGGGCCTCGGCCAGGCGGCGGCCTATCTCGGCTGGCTGGGGCTCGCGGCCGGCCTGGGCGTGGCGCTCGCGGCCCTGCAGCTGCTGCCCACCGCCGACCTGCTGGCTGTGAGCCCGCGCGGCCGCGTGCCCTACGGCGAGCTGATCGACCACAGCCTGCCCGTGCGCGAGCTGCTGACCCTGCTCTTCCCCTTCCTGTACGGCGGCGTGCCGAACGAGGTCTTCCAGGTGCCGGCCTGGGGCAAGGGGCCCTGGCGCAACGAGCTGATCGGCTACGTGGGCCTCGCGCCGCTGATGCTGGCGGGGCTGGGGCTCGTCGCGGCGCTGGGCCCGTCGCGGCCGGCGCCGGCCGCGAGCGGGGCGCCCGCCGCGCCGGGGGCCGGCTTCGCGCGCTACTGGGCGCTGGTGGGGGCCTTGGCGACGCTGCTCGCGCTGGGCGGCCAGACGCCGCTCTACAAGCTCTGGGCGGCCGTGCCCGGCCTCAACCTGCTGCGCGTGCCGGGCCGCCACCTGCTCGAGCTCGACCTCGCGCTCGCGCTCCTGGCGGGCCTCGGCCTCGCCTGGCTGTTGGCGGCCCGGCGGGAGGACCGGCCGCGCGCGGCCCTGGGCGCGGGCCTGCTCATCGGCCTGCCGCTCGCGCTCGTGGCGCTCGGGCTCGCATTCTTCAGGCCGCTGCTCGCCGCGCGCTGGCAGGCCTACGTGCCGGCGGGCTTCGACCTCGTGGGCGCGCTCGCGCCGACCCAGCCCGCGGTCTGGCTGCCGCTGCTGATCGGCGCGCTGGCTGCGGCGGCGCTGGCCTGGCTCGCGCGCGACCCTGGGCCCTGGCGCCAGGCGCTGCTCGTGGCGGTGGTCATGGGCGACCTCTTGCTCTTCGGCCTTTGCCAGGGCTGGCGCGCGCTCGTGCCGCCGCCCGGCTACGCGCTCGGCCGGCCCGTGCTCTCGGACGGGCCGCGCACGCTCGCGCTCGCGGCGAGCGGCTACCCGTTCGGCGAGCCCGCGCGCGTGCGCGCGCTGCGCTACCCGCAGACCGGCGCGCTCTTCGGCGCGAAGCTCGTGAACGGCTACGAGCCGATCGTGCCGGCCCACTACGCCCGGCTGGTCGGCCGCATGGCGATGGGCGGCCTGGTCGCCGAGCCGCGCATCCTCGCGCTCGGCCACCACGCGCTCGACGTGCTGGCTTGCCGCACGGTGCGGCTCGACGCCGCGATCTACGCCCAGCCCGGCTGGTCGGACCCGATCGAGGCGCACCCGCGCTGGGAGCGCGCGCCCGGCGAGGACGGTGTGGTGGTGTACACCAACCACCGCGCGCTGCCGCGCGCCTGGCGCCCGACCCGCGTGCTCGGCCGCAAGCTGGCCGCGATCAGCGAGGACCTGCGCGACGAGCCGGCCTTCGACCCGCGCACCACAGCGCTGCTGGAAGGGCCTGTGGCCAGGGCGCCGGCCTGGACGCCGGGCACGGCCTGGGCGCGCACGCTCACGCCGAGCCGCATCGCCGTGCGCACGCGCGGCACGGGCCCGGGCCTGGTGGTGGTCTCGGAGGCCTTCGATCCGGGCTGGCGCGCCTGGCTCGGCCCGCGCGAGCTGCCCGTGCGACGGGTCGACGGCCTCGTCATCGGGGTGGAGGTGCCGGGCGGCGACCGGCAGCTGGAGCTGCGCTACCGGCCGCCGGCCTGGGACCGCGGGGTGGCCGTCTCGGGCGGCGCGCTGGCGCTCGCGATCGGCTGGTGCGCGTTCGCGGCCTGGCGCGCGCGCAGGCGGCGGCCGGGCGCGGAGGGCTGGGCGTGAGCGCGGCCGAGCCCCCGCCGCGCGAGCCCCGGCGGGCTCCGGCGGGGCTGATCGACGCCGGCCTCTGGCTCGCGATCGTGTCGCTCTACTTCGCGCCGGTCCTCGCGAGCGGCCGCGTGCTGGCCTTCGGCGACGCCCTGAACCAGGACCTGCCGCTGCGCGTGCTGGCCTTCGGCCAGCTCGCGCAGGGCCATTTCCCCTTCTGGAACCCCTGGGTCTTCGCCGGCCAGCCGCTGCTCGCGGGCATCCAGGTCGGCGTCTTTTTCCCGGGCAACTGGCCGTTCCTGTTGCTCGCGCCAGCCGCCGCGATGAACACGGCCGCGATCGGGGCCGTGTTCATCGCAGGCCTCGGCATGGTGGGCTTCGGCCGCGCGCTCGGGCTCGGACGCCCGGCTGCGCTCGCGGGGGCTGCCGTCTTCGGCCTGGGCGGGTTCATGGTGATGCACCTCGAGAACCTCCCGATCGCGCAGGGCGCGGCGCTCGCGCCGGCGCTGCTCTGGGCGGTGGCGCGCCTGGCCGACACCGGCCAGAGGCGCTACGCCGCCGCGGGCGCCGCGCTGCTCGCGTTGCAGGTGCTCGCGGGCCACCCGCAGACGGTGGTCTTCGCTGGGCTCGCGCTGGCCGCCTACGCGCTCTTCCGGGCCTGGGCGCCGGGCGCGGGGCGGGCCCGGTTCCTCGCCCGTGCGGCGGTGATTCCGCTCGCGGGCGCCGGGCTCGCCGCGCTGCAGCTCTGGCCGACCCTCGATTTCATCCCCGAGACCCAGCGCGCGGCGATCGGCTGGGAGCAGCTCGTGGCCCGCTCCTTGCCGCCCCGCCAGCTGGCGACGCTCTGGCTGCCGTTCCTCATGGGCGGGATCCCCTCGGCCCTCTTCCCGCTGCCTTACTGGGGCGCGCCGCACCTCACCGAGCTGGTCGGCTATGGCGGGCTCGCGGCGCTGGTGGCGGCGGCCCTCGCGCTCACGCGCGGGCCGCTGGCGGGCGAGGCGCGCTTCTGGGCGGGCGTCGCCGCGGTGGCGCTCGTGCTCGCGCTGGGCCGCTTCACGCCGCTCTACGCCCTGATCGCCCAGCTGCCCGGCCTGGGCGCGCTGCCGGCGCCCGGTCGCCACCTGCTGGCCTTCGACCTGGCGCTCGCCACGCTCGCGATGCTGGGCGTGCAGCGGCTCAGCGCGGGCAGCCAGGCGGCTTCGGGCCGGGCCACGCTGCTGGCCTGGCTTTTGGGCGCTGGCCCGGCGCTCGCGGGCGCGCTGGTGCTGGCGGTGGCGGGTGGCGCGCTGGCGGCGCGCATCCAGCCCTGGCTGCCGGCCGGCACCGATCTCGCTGCGGGCTGGCAGCCGACCGCGCCGGCCGTCTGGCTGCCGGCGCTGCTCGCGCTGCTGGTGGGCGGGCTGCTCGTGGCCTGGCGCCGCGGCCGGCCGGTCGCAGCCTGGCTGGTCGCGCTGCTGCTGCTCGACCTCGCGCTCTTCGGCTGGCACGCGGGCTGGCGCCAGCGCGCGATCGACGCCGCGCGGCTGCCGTGGCCGCCGCCGCTCGCGCTCGCTGGCCACGCGCGCGCGCTCGCGATCTACCCGGACGCGGTCTATCCCTACGACCAGCCCGCCGTGATCCAGGCGCTCAGGCTGCCGAACTGGGGGGCGCTCGGCGGCGTGCGCCATGTGGGCGGCTACGACGCCTTCGTCTACGCGCGTTACGCCGCGCTGCTCGGCGGGTTGCACTCCGGCGGGGCGATCGCGGACCCCGCTGACGTCTTCCACCCGCGTCACCACATGCTCGACCTGCTCGCGACGCGCCAGGTGCTGCTCGACGAGCGGCTCGCGCGCGAGCCTGCCTGGCGCGCCCGCCTGGCCGCGCCGCGCTGGCGGCGGGTCGGCGCCGAGCCCGGCGTGGTGCGCTTCGAGAACGCCCGGGCCCTGCCGCGGGCCTGGGTCGCGCGCCGGACGATTCAGGCCGACGCCGCGGCGATCGCCGAGCGCGTGCGCGGCGAAAGGCCCTTCGACCCGACCCGCGAGGCGCTCTTCGAGGGCCCGCCGCCTTCGGCCGACGGGCGCGGCGGCACGGCGCGGGTGGTGGCCGAGGCCGACAACCGGCTCACGGTCGAGGCGACGGGCACTGGCCCCGTCGTGGTCTCGGTCAACTGGGACCCCGGCTGGCGTGCGATCGGCAGCGGCCGCTACCTGCCGGTGCACCGCGTGAACGGCTGCCTGCTGGCGGTCGAGGCCGACGGCTCCCCGCGCTTCGAGCTCCTGTACACGCCGCGCCGCTGGGGCACAGGCCTCGCGATCTCGCTCGCGAGCGCCCTGCTGCTGCTCGGCTGGCTCGCGCGCGGCCGCTGGCTGGCCTCGCTGGCAGGCGGCGCGGTCGGCCGCCGGCAGGATCGCCGGCCCGGCCCCGCCACGCCGCCCGGCGCGGCTGTATAATCCCCCCATGCGCGATCTCCGCCCGACCTGGCGCTCGGCCTGGCCCGTTCTCGTGGCGATCGCCGCGATCGCCGCGGTCTACGCCCCGCCGATGCTCGCAGGCAAGTTCTGGGCGCCCGGCGACGGCGTGATCCAGGTCGCGCCGCAGCGCGCGCTGGCCGGCTGGGCCCTCGCGCACGGCGAGTTCCCGTTCTGGAACCCCTACCTCTTCGGCGGCATGCCCTTCTTCGCGACCGCCCAGGTCGGCATGCTCTCGCCTTTGAGCTGGCCGGGCTTCTTCCTCGCGCTGGCGGCCGCCACGAACGTCACGCTCGGGCTCGGCTTCGCGGTCATGCTGGCCGGCTTCGTGGCCTTCACGCGCACGCTCGGGCTGCCGCTGCTCGCGGGCGCCACGGCGGGCACGATCTTCGCGCTGGGCGGCTTCGTCACCTGGTACAGCGGCAACCCGGCGATCCTCCACGCCCTGGCGCTCCTGCCCTGGCTGCTCGCCGCGCTCGAGCGGCACGCCCAGGACGATCGCCCGCGCTGGCTCGCGCTCGCAGCGCTCGGCGCGACCGGCATGGTGCTCGCGGGCCACCCGCAGACCGCCGCCTACGGCCTGCTGGTCGCCGGGGCCTACGCGCTGGTGCGCGGCGGCGCGCCTGTTTCACTCGCCGCGCGCGTCGTCGCGCTCGGGCTCGGCGTGGGCATGGCGCTCGTGCAGCTGATCCCCACGCTCGACCTCGTGGCGGCCTCGCAGCGCCGCGCGATCTCCTTCGAGTGGCTCACGATCTACTCCGTGCCGCCTTTGGCCCTGCCGACGCACCTCTTCCCCTTCCTCTACGGCAGCCGCGACCCCTCCTGGCTCTTCCCGGTGCCGCTGTGGGCCAACGTCGATTGGTGGGGCTACCTCGAGAGCTACGTGGGGCCGGTGGCCTGGCTGCTCGCGCTCACCGCCCTCGGCCGCTGGCGCGAGCGGATGGTGGCCTTCTGGGCGGGCGTCGCGGCGATCGGCCTGCTGCTCACGCTCGGCCACTACACGCCGCTCTACCGCCTGTGGGCGCTGCTGCCCTTCGTCAACCAGATGCCCTACGCCAGCCGGCACGCGCTCGAGCTGATCTTCGCCCTCGCGATGCTCGCGGCCTACGGCGTGGCCTGGCTGGTCGAGCGCCCGGCCGCGGCGCGCGGCGCGCTCGCCCGCGCGGGCGGCCTGTTGGCCCTCCTGATGGGCGGCATGTGGGTCGCGCTGCTCACCTACGCGCCGGGCTTCGCCGCGCGCACCCAGCCCTTCGTCGACCAGGCGCCCGGCCACCCGCCGGGCCTGCTGCTCGCCAGCGCGCTCGCGATCACGCAGGCGGCCTTCTGGGTGCCGCCGCTGGTGCTGGCCTGCGCCTGGCTCGCCGCGCGCTTCCGGCCGGGCCTGGTGATCGTGATCTTGGCCATCGATCTCTGGAGCTTCAACCGCCACCAGGGCGTGGCCTACATCCTGCCGCAAGCGCCGCAGGACCTCGTGCTCGCGCCTGCGCTCGACTGGTCCGCCGGCCGCTCGCTGACCCTCACGGCCCAGCGCTACCCGGACTGCCAGGACTGCGACGTGCTGGCCTTCCTGCGGCGCTACCACTACCCGGACCTCACGCTGATCTGGGGCGAGCCCACGGTGAACGGCTACGACGCCTTCTTGCCGGGCCGCTACGGCCGGCTGCTCGGCATGGACTCCTTCGGCCACGCCGGCGAGTTCGACCCGACCATCTGGGATCCGCCACACCACGCGCTCGACCTGGTCGGCCTCGGCACGTTCCGCCTCGAGCCCGCGCTCGCGGGCCAGCCGGCCTGGCGGCGGCGGATCGCGAGCGGCCGCTGGCAGCGCCTGCCGGACGCGGACGGCCTGGTGGTGCTGCGCAACCGCACGGCGCTGCCGCATGCCTGGCGGGTGGCGGCTGCGCGCACGCTCACGCCCCAGGCTGTCGATGCGGCCGTGCGCGGCCAGGCGCCATTCGCGCCGCTCGCCGAGGCGCTGGTCGAGGAGCCGCTGCCGCCCGGCCGCCTGACGCCCGGCCCGGCCGCCGCCTGGAGCCTCTCGCTGAACCGCATGCGCGTGACCACCGACGGGCCGGGGCCCGGGCTGGTGGTCGTGAGCTCGGGCTTCGACGCCGGCTGGCGCGCCTGGGACGCCGCGGGCCGGGCGCTGCCGGTCCTGCGCGTGGACGCGCTGCTCACCGGCGTGCTCGTGCCGGCCGGCCCGCAGACCGTGTCGCTCGCCTACGCGCCGCCGCGCTGGCGGCTGGCGCTGGGCCTCGCGCTGGGCTCGGCCGCGCTGCTGCTCGGCCTGCTGGGCTGGCTC
>JAKFEW010000017.1:0-89022 GCA_036675505.1 Candidatus Sericytochromatia bacterium | reverse complement strand
GGCCGGGGGCGCCGGCGGGGGCGCGGGCGGCAAGGGCGGCGGCGCGGGCGGGAGCGAGGGGGGCAGCGGCGAGAACGGCGGCGGGGCCGTCGGGTTGGTCGCCGAAGGGCCAGTGGTCGGCTGGCCGCCCTGCAGGATCTCGATCATCTTGGTGCGGGCCCGTGCGTCGATGAAGGGCGTCGCGCCGGGCTGGCCGTTCGCGAAGAGGAACGGCTCGGTCAGGCCGACCTTGCTCTTCCACGCCATCACGGCCTCGGCGGTCGCGGGGTCGAACTGGCCGGTGACGGGCACCGGGTGGCCGAACTGGGTGAGCACCTGCTGGAGTTCGACGACCGCGTCGCGGTTGGTGGTGCCGGGGCCGATCACGCCGGGCTCGGCCTGCGTGCGGGCGAGGATCTCGCGGAAGGCCGCGAGGTTCGCGGGGTCGTTCTTGAGGCCGAACTGCTGGGCGAGGGTGGCGTCGTCGACCTGGCCGGCGGGCGTGGTGCCGGGCGTCGGGGTCGTGCCGGGCACGGTGCCGGGCGTGGTGGTCGCGCCGCCACCGCCGAAGAGCTTCTTGAAGAAGTTGACGATGCCGCTGAAGATGCTCTTCACGACCTCCAGGATGCCGCCGCTCTTGGCGGTCACCGGCGCCTGGCCGGGGACGTACACCGCGACGGGCTGGGGGCCGGCCACCGGGGCGGCAGCGGGCGTGCCGTACGCCTGGTAAGGCGCAGGGGCGACGGGCATGCCGACGGGGCGGGTGGCGTTCATCATCGGGGGCGACCTCCAACGAGGGGGGTGGACACTCCCTCTATCCGGCCGGCCGTCCGAAATCCGGTTAAGGGCTGCCTAAACTTCGCCCATCCGTGAATTAAGAAAGCCGATGCCGCATCAGGATTTGAGGCGCTCGATGCCTGGGATACGGCGTTCGGCAACCGGTTCCGGTGGCCGCGGTCGCGGACGTGTATGGAACGCGATCAGGCGGGTGTTCTCTTCGATCGCGAGCAGCACGCGGGCGGCCTGGCCGATCAGGAGCATCACCAGGCCGCCGCCCAGCGAGCCGCCGAAGAGCTGGGCGGCGTTCACGATCCGCTCGAGCTCCAGGCCGTTCTTCGTGCCGTAGTACGCGAGCGCGCCGTGTGCCAGCGCGAAGCCCATCGCCCCGAGGCCGAGCAGCGAGAAGCCCCACGCCAGGAACCGCAGGGTCCAGAAGCGCAGGCGATCCGGTCGGACGTCGGGGAACTTGTCAGGGTTCAGGGGGGCGGTCAGGGGCGGCTCCTGCGACGTCCAAGGATGGACTAGTGCCGGCGGAAGGCAGGGATGCCTGGAGCCGGTCGACGATCCATTCGCGAGCCCATCATACCCGTCGCTCAGGCCTCGACGTCGACGAGCTCGCCAGGTGGGGGCAGCGCGTCTTCCACGATGGCGGCGTAGGCGATCATGAAGAGCCCCACCACGCCCACGTAGAGCGCGACGCCGACGAAGGTGGGCAGCGGCTGCAGCGAGGCCATCAGCATGCGCGCAAGCAAGAGGCCCGCGACATGCAGCGCGCCGATCGACAGCACCTGGCCGAACCGGGCGAAGACCAGCCGCGTGCTCTCGGCCCAGGCCGCGAGCCAGCCGCGATCGCGCAGCACCACCAGGGGCTGCCAGAAGATCAGCAGCGCGTTCACCAGCAGGAAGCCGACGAACCAGAGCGCGGCGACGTTGATCCAGCCGAGCACGGCAGGCGGCATCTTGGACGGGTCGAGCGCGGCCTGCTGCTTTTCCACGGGTAGCTCGAGCACGGGCTTGATCCAGCTCATCAGCGCATCGAACGAATAGGTCGTGTGGCCGTACCAGAAGGCCAGGCCGGCCAGCGCCAGGATCACCAGCCAGTAAGCCACGTTGCCGATCACGATCGGCACCCAGCGCGTGTTCACGCCGTCCGCGAAGGCCTTGATGCCGGGCGTCTCGCCGCGCAGCGCCACCCCGATCATCGCGAGCCAGCCCGCGCCGATCATCACCGAGCCGATCGCCGCCATCAAGCCCGCGACCGCCTGGCCGGGGTGCCCGCCGCGCGCGGCGAGCGGCAGGACCATGTCCTGCAAGATGATGGTAAGGAACGCGGGGATCCAGAGCGCGGCGTGGCCGAACAAGGCGGCGCGCGCCCGGCGCAAGATCTCGGGGGTCGGGGCCATACGCGCACCAGGATACCACCCGGCATCCCATGTGGGGCCAGCCCCGATGTGGTACATGAACCGAGCTACGGTTATCGGAGGCCCCAGCCGCCCTATGTTCTCCCCGGGCTTCGTCGACATCCTGCTGTTCCTCGTGTTCATCTCCTTCAGCTTGAAGGGATACATCACGGGCTTCATCCGCAGTGTCGTAACGCTGGTGGCCGTCCTCATCGCGTTCGGCCTCTCGGCCGCGCTGCCGACGATCGCCGCGCCCATGCTGGGCTACTCGGTTCCTGTCAGCTCGCCCCAGTTCCTGGTGGTGAACCGGATCGCGTCGTTCTTGCTCTTCTTCGGCGTCGCCCAAGGCATCGGCTTCCTCGCGACCGGCCTGCTCGAGAAGATCGGCCTGGGCACCGCGGACAAGGCCGTGGGCGCGCTGCTCGGCGTCATCACGGGCGTGCTCGTGGGCTGTGTGCCGGGCGTCGCGATTTACCAGTCGGCGAAGGCCTACCACTACAAACCGAACCAGCGTTACTTCCAGGCCTCGTTCTTTATGAAGGCCTACCAGCCGATCATCAAATCCGTCGTCCGGCCGCCGAAGGCCATCAAGCCGCGCCACTCCGCGGCCGACGGCCAGATTGTGACATAACTCGCTGAATCGGCTCGCGCCCGCGCGTAATATGCGCGTGGGATGTGATCGCGAGAAGGGTTGTGAGTATGGAGATCCGGGAGATCACGCTGGAACGCAAGGGCGACGGCGGCCAGTGCGGCACGCTCGCGTTCCGCGATGGGGCGCGCACGGGCTGGCTGCTCTTCGTCGTGCAGATGCAGCGCGGACAGCGGGTGGTGGTGGAGTTCGTGCCGGGCCTCGGCGCCCACCAGGCCGACATCGCCACCTTCCATGACAAGCTGGTCGATCAGGTCGTGCGGACGGTCTTTGATCAGGTCAGCCGGAAAAAGCTTTTCAGCTGAGCTGAATCGCCCGCAGCCTCCCCCCCGGA
The DNA here is from genome assembly GCA_036675505.1 of Candidatus Sericytochromatia bacterium. Lineage (GTDB taxonomy): Bacteria > Cyanobacteriota > Sericytochromatia > S15B-MN24 > JAQBPE01 > JAKFEW01. Next base: position 85,880 of record JAKFEW010000017.1, on the reverse strand, counting down.
TGGGCGCAGGGAGAGCCGCGAAGAGGCAAGGGCGGAGAACCGGAGCGCAAGTCGCTCGCTGGTTCTCCGCCCCTGGCCGTTTTGGCCCGTGAGAGGCCGCTGGGCTAGCCTTTTCACCGCACTTTCCCCATACTTTAACCTGGTGATAAGCAAGTCGCCGGAGGTACAGCGCGATAACGATCTCACTAGCACTTAACAGCGCGTTAAAAATCTGTCCAAAGGGGTGACCGCGATGTCCAAGACGTTCCGAATCCAGCATCTCGCCAGCCTGGCCCTCGTGGCCGGCCTCCTGGCGTCGACCGGATGCGGCCGTTCCCCGTCCTCTCCCGCGATGGAAGTCGGTGGCAGCGGAGATCTGCTCAACCCGGTCGGCATGTACAACAACCGCCTGCCGACCGGCATCGTCACGGGCCGGATCCTGGACGAGCGCACCAAGATGGGCATCCCCGAGGTCTGGATCGAGGTCCAGAACGTGACCCCGCCGGTCTCGACGCGCACCGACTCGTCGGGCAACTTCGTCCTCCAGAACGTGCCGCAGGGCAAGCAGATCATCGTCGTGAACCGCCCGGACTACGTCTTCGTGGCGACCCAGGGCTCGATCATCGCGGACGTCATGCCGAACACCACGGTCTCGCTCCCGCAGATCATGTTGAGCCCGGCGATCGCCGCCGCCTCGAACGCCTTCCTGACCTCCATCGGCGGTCTGGTCGAGCCGTACGGCCTGGCGATCGACAACAACCGCGGCTCGCTGTACGCGGTCGACCGCATCGGCTGGGGCAACTTCCTGGACCGCCGCTGCGAGGTCAAGAAGTACAACCTGAACGGCGGCTTCGTGAAGCGCTTCGGCGGCAACAAGCTCGGCGTCCAGAACGGCAACGAGGGCGGCTTCTTCAACCTCTTCACCCACCTGTCGTGGTCGTACGGCGTCGACATCGACGCGGGCGGCAACGTCTACGTGGCCGAGACCAACAAGGACCGCGTCGTGAAGTTCAGCGCCGACGGCGAGTACATCACGAAGTTCGGCGAGAACGTAAAGAACAACTTCGACGTCGCGGTGCTGAACTCGGGCCAGATCGGCGTGAGCTCGTCGGGCACCAGCAAGGTCGTGCTCTTCGACGTGAACCTGGCCGCGGCCTCCCGCGACTTCGCCGGCACCTCGGCCAACGCCTCGATCAACGGCGGGTTCCGCGGGATGGCCGTCGACAACGCCAACTTCATCTACGTCCTCGACAACGCCGGTGGCCCTGGCGCCGCCGTCAAGAAGTACGACGCCCGCTCGAGCCGCCCGATCCTCCAGTTCGGCGCGAACAGCGGCGCCGGCCCCGGCCAGTTCCGCGGCGCGAGCGACCTCGCGGTCGACAACCGCAACGGCGACGTCTACATCGTCGACGGCGGCAACAACCGCGTCCAGCGCTTCGACCGTGACGGCCGCTTCATCTCGGAGTTCGGCTCGGCGGGTCGCGGCAACGGCCAGTTCGACCGCCCTTACGGCATCGCGATCGACAAGGACGGCTACATCTTCGTCTCCGACACCGGCAACAAGCGCATCCAGAAGTTCGCCCCGGGCCGCCTCTATAACAACCCGAACGGCCTGAGCAACGTTTATTACCCGGCCAAGTAAGCCGCGGGCGCTGCCAACCAAGTAACCGAGCGTCCGCGGGACGTCGGGCCGGTCGCCTCTTCCAGGCGACCGGCCCTTTTCATGCATGCTGGCGGGACCCTCGTTTGCTTGACGGACAGCCCCTCGATCGTTCAGAATCAGGGATCCGCGCGGGTCCCGGGAACAGGCGACCGCGCCGCTGCCCCCAATCCCGATCCGACGAATTCGGAAGGAGACCCCCACCGATGGCCAGGAACGTTCGTTGCGGCCTCGTCCAGGCGGCTTGCGACATCGCGAGCGACAAGCCGATCGACGAGATCAAGAAGCACATGAACGACAAGCACGTGCGCTTCGTCGAAGAGGCCGCCAAGCAGGGCGTGAAGATCCTCTGCTTCCAGGAGATCTTCTACGGGCCATACTTCTGCGCCGAGCAGGACACCCGCTGGTACGCCTCGGCCGAGCCCTCGGACGGCCCGACCATCAAGCTCTTCCAGGAGCTCGCGAAGAAGCACGACATGGTCATCGTGCTGCCCTACTACGAAGAGGTGGGCATCGGCAACTACTACAACACGGCCTGCGTGATCGACGCGGACGGCACGAACCTCGGCCAGTACCGCAAGCAGCACATCCCGCACACCCATCCCGGCTTCTGGGAGAAGTTCTACTTCAAGCCCGGCAACCTGGGCTACCCGGTCTTCAAGACCAAGTACGGCGCGGTCGGCGTGTACATCTGCTACGACCGCCACTTCCCGGAGGGCGCGCGCCTGCTGGGCCTGAACGGTGCCGAGATCGTCTTCAATCCGTCGGCCACCGTCGCCGGCCTCTCCGAGTACCTCTGGAAGCTCGAGCAGCCCGCGCACGCGGTCGCCAACGGCTACTTCGTGGGCGCGATCAACCGCGTCGGCACCGAGGCGCCCTGGAACATCGGCCAGTTCTACGGCCAGAGCTACTTCGTCGACCCGCGTGGCCAGTTCCTGGCGACGGGCTCGCGCGAGGAAGACGACCTCGTGATCGCGGACCTCGACCTGGACCAGATCAAGGAGACCCGCCACACCTGGCAGTTCTACCGCGATCGCCGGCCCGAGACCTACCAAGATCTCGCCGAGCTGCTCCCCTAACCCGGAGGTAGTCCCGCCGCCCCCCGGTCCCCGGGGGGCGGTTCCCGTAGAAAGGTCTTTCATGTCCCAGCCCCTCGCAGGCCTCCGCGTCATCGACCTCACCCGCGCCCTCGCCGGGCCCTACGCCGCCATGATGCTCGGCGACCAGGGCGCCGACGTGATCAAGATCGAGCAGCCCGGCAAGGGCGACGAGTCGCGCGGCTGGGGCCCGCCGTTCCAGGCCGGCGAGAGCAGCTACTTCCTCTCGGTCAACCGCAACAAGCGCAGCGTCACGCTGGATCTGAAAAGCGACGAGGGCAAGCGGGCCCTCGAGGCCCTGCTCGGCACCGCCGACGTGCTGCTCGAGAACTTCTCGCCGGGCGTGATGGCCAAGCTCGGCTTCGACGAGGCCGGCGTGCGGGCCCGCCACCCGCGGCTGGTGTATTGCGCGATCTCGGGCTTCGGCCAGGACGGCCCGAACCGCGATCGCCCCGCCTACGACCTGATCCTCCAGGGCATGGGCGGGCTGATGAGCATCACCGGCCCGGCCTCCGGGCCGCCCACCAAGGTGGGCGTGCCGATCGCCGATCTCACGGCCGGCATGTTCGCCTTCAGCGCGATCATGCTCGCGCTCTTCCAGCGCGAGCGCACCGGCCGCGGCCAGTTCGTCGACACCTCGCTGCTCGATGGCCAGCTCGCGTTGCTGACCTTCCAGGCCGGCCGGTACTTCGCGACCGGCGAGGCGCCCACCTGGCAGGGTAACGAGCACCCGTCGATCGCCCCTTACGAGACGTTCAAGGCGCGCGACGGCTACGTGAACGTGGCGGTCGGCAACGAGGCGCTGTGGGCGAAGTTCTGCGCCGCGACCGGGCTCCAGGCCTTGCAGGCCGATCCGCGCTTCGCGACCAACGCGGACCGGCTGGTGAACCGCCCCGCGCTGATCGCGGCGATCGAGGCGGCCTTCGCCCGCTGGACCTGCGACGAGGCGCTCGCCGTACTGCGCCAGGCTGGCATCCCGTGCGGCCCGATCTACGACCTCGAGCGCGTGTTCACGGATCCCCAGGTCGCGGACCGCGGCCTGGTGCTCGAGATGGAGCACCCGACCGTGGGCACCGTGCGGGCGCCCGGCCCGCCGTACCGGCTCTCGGAGTCCACCTCGTCCGCATCGGGTGCGCGCGAGCACCGGCCGCCGCCGCGGCTGGGAGAGCACACCGACGAGGTGCTAGCCGAGCTGGGCCTCGCCCGCTAAAGGCAGACCCGGCGCCGGACCCGCTCCTGCACCCGCTTGGCGCCGGTTGGCCGCCGTGATAGCATGGCCGCCCGTTCAGCCCGCCCGTAGTTCGTGCAAAGGAGCCGACGTGAGCGACCATATGACCCCTGAAGCGCTTCTCGCCAAGCGCAAGGAATACATGGCCCCGACCCTCTCGCACTTGTACGAGCGGCCGATGAACCTCGTGCGCGGCGAGATGCAGCACCTGTACGATTCGACGGGCAAGCAGTATCTCGACTTCTTCGCGGGCATCTGCACGGTCAGCGTCGGCCACACCAATCCGTACGTGAACGGCCGGGTGATCGACCAGATCGGCAAGCTGCAGCACACCAGCACGGTCTTCCTGACCGAGCCGATGGTGAACCTTGCCGAGAAGCTCGCTCAGATCACGCCGGGCCGGCTCCAGAAGAGCTTCTTCACCAACTCCGGCACCGAGGCCAACGAGACCGCGGTGCTGCTCGCGAAGCGCTACACCGGCAAGAACGAGATCGTCGCGCTCAAGCACGCCTACCACGGTCGCTCGTGGCTCGCGGCCAGCCTGACGGCGATCGCGGCCTACCGCGTCGACCCGGTGCCCGTGCCCGGCATCTCCTTCGCCGAGAACCCTTACTGCTACCGCTGCCCCTACGGCCAGAACGCCGACAGCTGCGGCATGGAGTGCGCGAACGACCTCGAGCGCGTGATCCAGACCCAGACCACCGGCGCCCCCGCGACCTTCATCGCCGAGACCATCCAGGGCGTCGGCGGCATCATCGTGCCGCCCAAGAACTACTTCAAGCGGATCGTGGAGATCACCAAGAAGTACGGCGTGGTCTTCCACATCGACGAGGTCCAGGCGGGCTTCGGCCGCACCGGCACCTGGTTCGGCATCGAGAACTACGCCGTCGAGCCGGACATCATCACGATGGCGAAGGGCATGGCCAACGGCTACGCCGTGGGCGGCTGCATCACCACGCCGGAGATCGCGGACAGCCTCACCGCCGGCACGATCAACACCTTCGGCGGCAACCCGGTTTCCTCGACGGCGAGCTCGGCCGTGATCGAATACATCGAGCAGCACAACCTGATGGCAAACGCCCGCGACCTCGGCGCGTTCCTGATCGACCAGCTGAAGGCCCTTCAGGAGACCTTCCCGCTGATCGGCGAGGTGCGCGGCATGGGCCTGATGATCGGCGTCGAGCTGGTCAAGGACTCCAAGACCAAGGAGCCCGCGTTGGCCGAGTGCAAGCAGATCATGGAAATCATGAAGGACGACGGCGTGATCGTCGGCCGTGGTGGCCTCTACGGCAACGTGCTGCGCATGCAGCCGCCGATGGTCATCACCAAGGCCGACTGCGAGCAGATGATCGCCTCGATGAAGAAGGGGCTCGAAGCCGTCAGCAAGCAAGCGGTCGCCGTCTAGCGCGCGCCGAATGAGCGCGCCTGAGGCCCCCGTGCCTGGTGGGACGAGGGGCCTCGTGGATAGTACGCCTGCTCCTGCGATCAGTAGGGGATGCCGCCGAGGCACAATGGATCCGTCATACACGGGTCCATGTAACACGGATTGCCAGGCATATACGGGTCGCAAGTCGGCGTCATGGTCGGTACAGGCGTGGGCGTCGGCGTGGGAGTTGGCGTCGGAGTTGGAGTTGGCGTTGGCGTCGGAGTTGGCGTCGGCGTCGGCGTCGCGGGCGTCGAGGAGAGCTCCACCAGCTTCTCGGCTTCCGGCGCGTTCACGACGGCGCCCGGCAGCAATCTGACACCGCCCGCCGCCGTACCGCGGAACGTCTGGTCGGCCAGTTGCAGGCCGAACACCAGGTCGACGATATTGTCGTCGCTGGTCGTGCTGAACGACGTCACGCAGGCGTCGCTGGCCGCGTCGATGCGCAGGAGGCCGTCCGTCAGGAACTTGTAGGCCTCGAGGCGGACGAAATAGGTGGTGTCCATCTTGAGGTTACCGAGCACCAGCGGTGCGCCCGGCCCCGCCAGTTCGCCCACGAACGTTTCGTCGCCGATGGTCGAATTCGTGAGATTGACCATCGACGAGTCGGTCGGGAGCGCCTTGCGCAAGTAGACCTTGATCAGGTCGACGTCGTTCGCGCCGTGGGCCGCGACGATCGCCTTGAGGCCGTAGCCCGCCGCGCGCAGGGCGATCCGGCCCTTGGCCGTCACGCCCTTCATGGCGACGGACCCGGGAACGGATTGTTGGGGAGGGGTCGCGCAGCCCGCGCCCAGCACGAAGGCCAGGGTCAGGACCGCGCCGAGGGAGATGCGTTTCATCGGGGGATGCTCCTTCAAGCGGGTGTCGGCGGACGTGCGGCTCAATTGGCGACGAGGGAGTTGGCGAGGGGCTTCATCAGGACCTCGGGTTCCTGCGTGGAGCCGAGGACGCCTGGCGTCAGCGCGATCGCACCGCCGGCGCTGCCGGCGAAGGTCTGGTCGGCGAGCCTCAGGGCGAACGTCGTCGCGATTTCCGTCTGGTACGCGCCGACCGAATCGGCGAAGGTGTTGAACTTGCTCACCGAATGGGCGTCGTCCGAAATCTGCAAGGTGGCATCGGTGGTGGAGGTCTCGGGATCATCCTTGAAAGCCCGCAGGGTCACGAGGTACGCCATGTCGAGGCGAAGGTTCGACAGCGTGACCTCGGTCGCTGTGCCGGCGAGCTCACCCACGAGCACGGCGCCCGTTCCTTTGTCGAGCCACACCTCGATGCGCGCGAGGGTCTTCGCGTCGTTCTCGGTCACGAGCGCCTTGAGCGCATACGGCGCGCTGGCGAGGCGGATCGCGCCGCGCACCGTCGCGTGGCCGGGCTGCTTCGCCCCGACCGCGGCCGGGGGCTGGACCGGAGACGCGGCCATACAGCCGCCGAGGAGGGCTGCGGTCAGGTATAACGGGAGGAATTTCATCGATCGAGCGTACCTTTCAGGTTGGTTCGCGGTGGGCGGATCTGGGTCTGGCCGGTCAGATGGGGGTCTGGCCGAAGAGTTCGAGGGTCACGCCGGGCAGGTCGCCCGTCGCGGACGCGTTGGCGGGGTCGGCGACGAAGGCGGCCGTCGCGTCGGACACGACCGGCGCACTGCCCTGCCAGGCCGTGGCGACGACCCGGTAGGTCGCGCCGACCCGCAGGTTGGCGTAACGGACGTAGCCGGCCGGCGCCGCGCCGATGGCGGTCTCCTGCACGGTGAGCCAGCTGCCCGCGCTCTCGCGCTGCAAGGCCACCAGGACCGACGTGGCCGCGACGTCGACGTTCACCTTGGCCATCAGCCGCCCCGGAAACGCCCGGTCTGCGAACTGGAGCGGGAAGGTGACGTCGAGCGCATCCTGGTACGCGCCGGCATTGTCGGCGTGGGTGTCGATCGCGAGGCGGCTGCCTTCGGGATCGCTGATCAGCGCGTCCAGCACGTCGTAGGCCGCCAACGAGACGGTGTAGTCCTGGTCCGTCTTGAGGGCGCCGAGCTCGAACGTCTCATCACCTTGCAGCGCGCCGGCCCGCTCGAGGGTGGTGATCCTCGTGCCGGACGCCGTGACGGTGAACACGATGCGCCCGACGTCGGCCAGGCCCCAGGGCGCGAACCCGGCCTGCATCGTTTGCCGGAGCGCGAAGGCTGGCACCGGGAGCGGCCGCAGCTTGCCGATGAGCCGCACCTGGCCCGGCGTACGGAGGGCGGCCGAAGCCGGCGCGTCGACGCGCACGGGGGAGGGAGCGCAGCCGGCCAGGCCGGACATCGCCGCGAGGATCAGGATCGAGGGGGTGAGGGCTTGCATCGCGTGGGCTCCCAGGCGGTGTGGACGGACGTGGCTCATGGGGCGATCGCCTCCGCGTCGGTCGGTTCGACCAGTTCGCCGTCGACGACGGCGAGACCGCCGTGGCCGGAACCAGGCTTCGGCGCCGTGCCGCCGCCGGCGGAGCCGCCGGAAGAGCCGCCGCCGGACGAACCGCCGCTGTCGACGGCGTCGGCCTGGTCAGGATCGCGATCGGCCTCGGTCGGGACGAAGGCGCCGTCGGCGATCGAGCCGGTGATCGTCTCGCCGTCGTCATCGGTGAAGGTGAAATCGCCCTCGGCGGTGATCCGGATCCGGCCGACCGGGAAGTCTTCGGACGTCACGGCGTCGAGCGGCTGCTCACCCGTGCTCGTCTCGACGTCGCCCTCGGCATCGGCGAAATCCGTCATGACCGTGGCGACCTTGTCGGCGAGCAAGTCGACGAGCCCCGCGGCCTCGAGCGCCGCGTTGAAGGCGGGGAGGTCGGTGATCTCGCCGTTCTCGTCGATGGCGTCCGCCAACGCCTCCTCGAGCCTCGGGTCCGAAGCGAGGCGGGCCTCCAGCGCGGCGAGGGCCTCCATCGCCGCGTCGATGGCGCCCTCGAGGCCATTCTCGAGGGCCGATTCCGGCAGGCGGAACTGGATCTTGATGGCGCCCTCGAAGGCTTTCGAGGTGGCCGTCGTCGCGGCCGACATCCGCAGCTTGATCGTGACGCCGAGCGTAGCAGACGCCTGGAGCCGGTAGGCCGGTGGGGGCGCTGCGGGGGCAGCCCCGCCGATGGCGTGGCCGCGGCCGTCGAACAGCGTCACGAGGGACTTGCCGCCTTGCTCGGCGACCAGCTTGACGACCTGATTCGGGGCCAGGTCCGGCAGGTCGTAGTCGAATTGCCCGTTGGCATCCGTCGCCGCCGGCGCCGCCTGGCTGAGACCATAGTTTCCGGCGCCGGCGGCCACCAGCGCCATCTCCTTGCCCGTCGCGAGATCGAAGGCGTGCATCCTCGCGCCGCGGAGCGGCACGCCGCCGAGCTCGACCAGGCCCGTGAGCCGTGCGCCACGGGCCTCCGGCGACGGGAAGGCGGCTGGCGTGGCGGCAACGCTGGCCGCCGCGGGGACGACCCCGGTCGGCTGCGGACCGGTCGCCGAAGGCGGCGGTGAGGCGCAGCCCGCGACCGCCGTGCAGGCGGCGGCGATCACGATCGCCTGGATAGAACGGCTGATGGGCACGACGAAACTCCCTCGGCTGGCGGCGATGGCGGGTGGGTGGTAGGGGCAGTTCAACGAATGCCTTCCGGCGCTTCCGTGCTTACCAGGACGCCCTCGACGAGGTCGATGCCGCCCGGCGCCCGGCTCGCGTAGTCCCGATCCTTCAAGGTCAGCTTGATGCCGCCGAGCGTGTCGAGGTCGAGCGCGGCGCCTTCGAAGGGCTCGAACCTCGTGGCGCTGAACGCGTCCACCTGCGCCTCGACGAGGTGGTCGGGCACGCCCGGGTCCTCGACTTGCCAGGCCTTGACCGTGATGGTGTATTCAACGTTGGGATCCAGGCCGTCGAAGGACAGCGCCGTGTCGAAGCCGCCCGGCATCAGCCCGTACGCCAGCTCGGCGGCTGCGTCGCCCTTCGCCAGGAAGACGTCGATGCGGGCCAGGTGCTGCTTCGCGAAGGGTTGGATCCGCGGCCCGGTCGCCGTGGTGAGGGCGTAGGGCGCCGGCTTCACCGTGATCCGGCCGATCGCGCGGGCGCCGACGGGCCTCGCGGGCCGGGCCGCCACCATGTCGTGTCCGCCCACGGTGGGCGCGGGGGACGCCGCGCAGCCAGCCGCCATTCCGGCGAGAACCAAGACCATGAGCCCCGCTCGTACCATGTTGCCTCCGAACAGCCGTGTTGCCATCGGCCCTGGGCCGCGGTCGCGAACTCCGCGACGGCCTCTGGCCAGACCATACCCTAATATTGTCATTATGATGACAAAAGTCAGTATAAAATCAGGATTAAGTATCAATAACGCGGTTTTGCCGGCAGGACGACGCCCACAAGGCCGAAAGGGTACAATTGAGAAGGAGTTCACCCTGATGCTCGATCGCTTTCGCCGCTCAGTCGATTACTTGCGGCTGTCCGTCACGGATCGCTGCAATATGCGCTGCCAGTACTGCATGCCGGCCGAAGGCATGACCTGGTTCGAGCGCGAGGACGTGCTGAGCTTCGAGGAGATCGAGGCCTTCGTGCGGGACGTCGCCGTGCCGCTCGGCATCCGCAAGATCCGCCTCACGGGCGGCGAGCCCCTGGTTCGCCAGGACCTCGCGGTGCTGGCCTCGAAGCTCGCCGCGATCGACGGGATCACGGACCTCGCCCTCACCACGAACGGCGCGCTGCTGGCCAGGCACGCCCGCGCCCTCCGCAACGCGGGCGTGCAGCGGGTCAACGTGTCGATGGACTCGCTCGACCCGGCCCGATTCAAGGAAATCACCCGCGGCGGCGATCTGGCGCGCGTCTGGCAAGGCGTCGAGGCGGCGATCGAGGCCGGCTTCGAGCCGGTGAAGCTCAACGTCGTCGTCATGCGCGACTTCAACGAGGACGAGCTTGCCGATTTCGTGGCGCTCACTGCCTCCCGGCCGCTCCACGTGCGTTTCATCGAGTTCATGCCGGTGGGCGACTACGCCCTCTTCGAGCGCGTCGGCTACGTCGGCACGGCCGAGATGCAGACCCGCATCGCGCCGCGCTTCGCGCTCGAGCCTGTGAAGCGCGGGGACCTGGTCGGCAACGGCCCGGCCCGCTACTGGCGGATCCCGGGCGCCCCGGGCACGGTCGGCTTCATCAGCCAGATGAGCCATGACTTCTGCGAAAGCTGCAACCGCGTGCGCCTCACGGCCGACGGCCGGCTGCGCCATTGCTTGTTGTCGGATCACGAGCTCGACGTGCGGGCGCTGCTGCGCGGGGGCACGCCGGCTTCGGCCATCCGTGCCACGATCGAGGCGGACCTCCAGCTGAAGCTCGAACGCCATCAGGGCGTCGAGGGGATCGCCGGCCACGCCCGCACCATGTCCCAGATCGGAGGCTAGATGACCCCCTTCTCCCACCTGAACGCCGAAGGCCGCGCGCGCATGGTCGACGTGACCGACAAGCCGGCGACCCACCGCACGGCGGTCGCGCGCAGCGCGATCCGGATGCGGCCGGAGACGCTGGCCGCGATCAAGGAAGGCGCCGTCAGCAAAGGCGACGTCCTTGGCGTGGCCCAGATCGCGGGCATCTTGGCGGCGAAGCGCACGGGCGACTGGATCCCCATGTGCCATCCGCTGCCGATCACGGGCGCGGACCTGCACTTCCGCATCAACGAAGGCCTCTCGCAGGTCGAGATCGAGGCACGCGTCAGCACCCATGGCCCCACGGGCGTCGAGATGGAGGCCTTGACCGCCGCCTCGGCCGCCGCGCTGACCATCTACGATATGGCCAAGGCGCTCGACAAGGCGATGGTGATCGGCCCGACCTGGCTGGTCTCCAAGGAGGGCGGCAAGAGCGGTCCCTTCCGCCACTTCCGCGCCCAGGTGACGGCGCTCGCCGTGCCTGACGGCCCCGTGAGCTACCTCATGCTCACCGGCGAGGACCAGGTCCAGCTCATGCCCGTGGGCGGCGAGCCGAACCCCGATCAGCCGGTGGCCTGGCTCGCGGTGGCGGACCTCGAGGCCCTCGCGCCGGGCACCTGCCTCGAGGCGGGCCCGCTCCGGCTGGAGGTGCTTTACGCGCGCGAGCGCGGCTGGCTGGCCGAGATTAACGACCCGGGCCTGCTGCGCGCGGGCGACGTCCTCGAAGCCGCCACCTGAGCGCGTTGGTGGCAGGCGGGGAGCCGAACTTCTACGAGCGCCTGCAGGTCGCTCCGGGCGCCGACCCGGCCGTGATCGACGCGGCCTATCGGGTGCTGGCGACGGCCGCCGCTGGTGAAGAGGCACGCCTCGCCAGGCTCGCCGAGGCACACGCCGTCTTGATGGATGCGGACCGGCGCGTGGCCCATGATCGCGCGCGTGCGACCGCCATGGCGCTGCAGGACGACACGCCGATGCCAGCCGCCTGGCCGCTGGGACTGGCCTTCGCGCTGGCGCTCGCTGGGCTGGTCGCGACCGCGATCCACTTCCGCGACCTGGTCGGCGGCCCGGACGCCGCCGGCCCCGCGCCAGGGGCGCCGCCGCTGTTCACGCAGAAGTGCGCGGGCTGCCACGGCGCGAACGGCGGCGGCGGCCTCGGCCCCAGCCTGGCCGGGGTCGAGGCCAAGGGCGACGCCTTCATCCGCGCGCGGATCCTGGACGGTTCGCCCACCAAGGGGATGCCCGCCTTCCGGGAGACCCTGCCGGCCCGCGACGCCGACGCGCTGGTCCGCTACGTGAAAGGGCTATAGCCCTTTCACGTAGGCGACGACTGCATCCACCTCGGACGGCTTGAGCTGGCCCTCGAACGCGGGCATCCCCTTGTCCGGCCGGCCCTTGAGGATCGTTTCCTTGACGTAGGCGTCGCCCTTCTTGTCCACGTCCGTGAGCTTCGGCCCCATGCCGCCGGCACCGGCCAGGCCATGGCAGGCCTGGCATCGATTGGCGAAGAGCGTCTTGCCCTCGCCGGCGGTCGCGGCCGACGTGGTGGTGGTGCCAGCCGCCGGCGACGTCGCGGCCGCGGTCGTGGCGGCGGGCGACGCCGGCGCGGCGCTGACCGCGGTGGTGGTGGTCGTCGTGGTGGTCGTCGCCGTGCCAGGGCTGGCCGCCCCCGTGTCCTTCTTCTCCTCGGCCGGGCACCCGGTCAGGAGCGCGAGGCCCAGCGCGGAGGCCGCGGCGAAGGCGATGAGTCGGGTGGCGTGGTGGTTCATATCGGCCTCCTGGAGGTTTGAAGGAGCGTCACAGTTCAAGTCAGGCAATTCTAGCCACCGACCCAGTGAGCGTCAATCGGATCGCTCGGCTGCTCAGGAAGGCGCGGTGCCCTGTTCGAAGAAGCGCAGGTTGATGATCGAGAACGCCAGGATGATCGCGAAGAGCACCATTCCGATCGCGTTGGCGTAGCCCATGTTCAGGTGCTCGAAGGATTGCTGGTAGAGGTAATAGACGACGGTGGCGCTGGCATCGAGCGGGCCGCCGCGCGTCATCACGTAGATCTCGGTGAAGACCTTGAGCGCGGAGATGCTCGAGACGATCGCGACGAACGCGATGCTCGGCCAGAGGAGCGGTATCGTCAGGCGGATCGTGGCCTGCCAGGGTGACGCCCCGTCGATCGACGCGGATTCGTAGATGTCCTGCGGGATGGTCTGGAGCCCGGCCAGGTAGATCACCATGTAGTAGCCGAGGCCCTTCCAGACCGTCACGGCCATGACCGCCGCGAGCGCCGTGTCCGGCCGGGAGAGCCAGGCGATCGGCTCGGTCGCCAACCACGGCAGCGCGAGGCCCGCGACGTAGTTCAGCACGCCGTTCTCGGCGAAGATCCACTTCCACATCAGGCCCGCCACGACCATCGAGATCACGACCGGCAAATAGTAGGCCGCGCGGAAGAACGCCACGCCCGGCAGCGCTCGGTTCACCAGCACGGCGAGGAAGAGCGGCAGCACGACGAGCGCAGGCACGACGCCGAGCAGGTAGACGAACGTGTTGCGCAGGGTCTGCCAGAAGACCGGGTCGCCGACCAACCGCTGGTAATTCGCGAAGCCGACAGGGCGCGGCACGCCCAGCGCGTTGAAATCGGTGAAGCTGAGGTACGCGGCGTAGCCCAGCGGCCCGAACATGAAGACCAGCAGGATGATCGACGCCGGCAGCAAGAACAGGTAAGGCGCCGCCGTCCGCAACACGCCGGCTAGGGCGTGGCGAGAATCGCTTCCCATTCCTTCGCCGCCTGTTCGAGTGCCTGCGCGGGGGTCTGCTGGCCGAGCGCCGCGCGCTGCAGCGCGTCGTCGAGCGATTTCGCGAGCTCGGTCTGGCGCGGCATCGGCGGCACCAGCAGCTTCGCATCGCGCAGCTGGGTGGCCGCGAGCGACCGGGCCTGGTCCTCGAGCGCGGCGCCCGGCTTCGCCTGGAAGAACGGGTCCTTGGCCGTGTCCTTCACGGAAGGCAGGATCGGCACGAGCTTGCAGAAGGCGAGCTGGTTCTCGCCGGACGTCACGAACTTCGCGAGATCCAGCGCGAGGTCGCGCTTCGTGCTGGCCTGCGGGATCACGAGGTTCATCACGCCGACGCCGATCTTGCCTGACGCGCCGGTGATTTGCGGGCCGACGGCCAGCTTGGCGTAAAGCTTGGGGGAGTTCTGCCTCACGATCCCGAGGAACTGAGGGCCAGCCGGGAACACGGCCGTCTGGCCGGCCTGGAAGCGGTCGATCGCCTCGCGATGGCCCTGCGTCAGCGACTCCTTCGGGATGATGCCCTCCTTGTAGAGGTCAGCCCAGAACGCGAGCACCGTCGTGCCCTGCGGCGTGGCGAAGCCGCCCTTCTTGCGGTCGGCGGAGAGCAGCGGGACGTTCTCCGCGGCCAGGATCTCCATGAATTTGCCCCGATCGCCGAACGGCGGCATGAAGCCCTGCTGCCCGGTCTTGGTCTTGATCGTGCGGGCGGCCTCGCCGAGCGCCTGGAACGTGCGTGGCCAGGCGCCCTCCGCGAGCCCTGCCTGCTTCCACAACTCGGTGTTGTAGAGCGTGACGGAGGTGGAGAGGTACCACGGGATGCCGACCACCTGGCCGTCCACCGTGTTCGCCTCCCAGGCCGCGTCGTAGTACTTGGCCTTGAGGCCCGCATCGAGGTCCAGCGGCGCCAGCGCCTTCGCCGAGGCCAGCTTGTTCGCGAACATCGGGTTGAGGTTCACGAGGTCGGGCGCCTTGCCGCTCGCGGCGGCGGTCAGCGTCTTGTTCTCGATCTCGCTCGCGGGCAGGTCCACCCACGACACCTTCACCCCCGGGTGGCTCTTCTCCCAGCTCGCGATCAGCCCGTTCAGGTAGCCCTCGAAGGTGGGCTTGAGCTGCATCGTCCAGAACTCGACGGTGCCGGTCGTCGCGCCGCCCGGCGCCGCCGAGGCACCTGTGTCTTTCTGGTCTTCGGCCGGGCAGCCGGTCGCCAGGGCGGCGAGGGCCGCGAGGCCGGCGATGACGAGGGGGCGAAAGCGGCGGGCGGCGTGTGTTTGCGGCATGGTAGGCTACATAAGGTCGGGTGCGAAGCGACCCAGTATAACACGGGGCCTGGGGACCCGCCGCGGCCAGGGTCACCGCCGCCAGCTGGGCGCCTCCAGCGCGCCGAGCAGCCGGCGGGCGCGGATGTCGGCGGGCGCGAACGCGAGCACCCGCCGGGCGTAGCCGGCCGCGCGGGCCGGTTGGTCGGCATCGTACGCGGCCATCGCCGCCTCGAGCAGCGCCTTCGCGCGCGCCTGCGGCGTGCCTTGCGTGGCCTGGGCCTCGCGCGCCGCGAGCGACTCGTCGATCCGGCCGGCCGCCGCCATGAGCACCGCGACGCGCTCGTAGACCGCCGCGCGGTCAGCCTTGGGCGCCTTCAAGACCTCGCCGTAGAGCGCCAACGCCTTCTCGAGCGTGGGGTCCGTCGGGTTGAGCACCGACCGACGGCCGAGATACGACTCGCCGAGCACATCCGCGACATGCAGCAAGACCTCGATCTTCCGGGGCGGGCGCGACGCCAGACCCTCGGCCGCCGTCGCGGCCGCCTCGTGCTGGCCGCTCTTGCCGAGGGCGTCGGCGAGCAGCCACCGAGCGACCGGATCGTCCGGGTACTGCGCGCACCAGGCGTACAGGATCGCGAGGCCCGGGTTGCGACCGCCTGCCAATGGGACGCTGGCGCTGTGGTGCTGGAACAGCACGGCGAATTCATCCTGGGTCAGGCCGCGGCCGCGGGCTTGCAAGTAGCGGGGGAGCGCCAGGCGGAGGCGGGAGTCGCCGTCGGGGTCGAGCCGCTCGTCGCCGCGCTGCCACACGGCGTGGGCGCCGTCGTGCAGGTAGTAGGCGACCGGCGCCATCACCTCGAGCCGCGGCTGGACGAGCGAGTTCACAGGCCCCTCCCCGGCGAGCTCGCGCACGCGGGCATCGGACGCCACCTGCAGCGACAGCATCGTCGGCAGATCCGTCACGTCGATGCGGGCGAGGTCGCTGGCCACCTCCGGGCGAGCCAGGCGCGCGCCCATGACGCGGAAATCCGATTCGATCGGCGCCATCGCGCCGACGAGCATGAGGTCGGAACCGTTGCGTGCCTGCCAGAGCTCGACATGCGGGAACGCGTCGGCCATCGTGCGCAGGATCAAGGCAACGGCTTCATCGTCGCTCATGTAGGTGTGCAGCCATTGAACGAAGACGCCACCCGGCGCGAGCCGCTGCTTCGCGAGCGCGTAGAAATCGCTGGTGTAGAGGTGCGAGACGCCCGCCACCCAGGGGTTCGAGGGCTCGCTCATGATGAAATCGTAGCGGTCCGGCACGACAGCGAGGTGGTGGAAGGCGTCGTCGACGTGCAGCCGCAGCCGCGGGTCGTCGAGGGCCTTGCGGTTCGCGCCCTCGAAGTACCGCGCGCCCTGCACCACGGCCGAGGAGATTTCGACGACGTCGAGCCGCTCGATCGGGTGGGCCAGCGCGGCGCCCGCGCTGACGCCGGCGCCGAGGCCGACGATCAGGCCACGGCGAGCGTTGGCCGCGAGCAGCGCCGGCAGGTGGCCGAGCGAGACCTGGGTGGCCATGTCGTCCGCGCCGGTCGAGGCGTCCGGCTTGCCGTTCACCTTGAGCGTGCGCTGGCTGCCGTCCGCGCGATCTTGCACCACCACCGTCGCATGCGCGTCGTCGGCGTGGAAGACCACCTTCACCTGGCCGACCGCGTCGCGCTTGTAGGCCTCGAAGGACGTCGGCGCCTTGCCCTGCCAGCGCGTCGCGCCGAAGTTGGCGAGCGCGACGTCCCAGGGCGGCGTGATCGCGCGGTAGACGCCGAAGCCGGCAATCGCCACGGCCATGACCGCCGCGCGGCGCGCCAGCGGGATCCGCGCGGTCGCCGCCGCGCAGCCGACGAGCAGGGCCACGACGGCCGCCAGCTCGAGCGCGTTCCGCATGCCGACGAGCGGCAGCAAGACCAGCCCGCCCACCAGGGCGCCGGCGACGTTGCCGAGCGTGTTCGTCGCGAACACGCGGCCCACGGCCGTGCCGACCTCGCCGAAGGTGCGGGCGGCGGCGCGGCTCGCGAGCGGCAGGGTCATGCCGATCAGGATCGTCGGCGGCAGCATCAACAACAGGCTCACCGCCGCTTTCAGGCCCTCGACCATCAGGAAGGTCTCGGGCACGGGGCGGAGCAGCATCGAGGCGCGCAGGAACAGGTATGGCAGCCACTCGTAGAAGGGCAGGGTCAGGAGCACCGCGAGGCCGGCGCCGGCCTCGGCGAGGCCGAACTGCAGCAGCGGATCCCCGCCGGCCGGGCTCAGGCGGCGGACCAGCCAGCTGCCCAGGGCGATGCCGCCGATGAAGGCGGCCAGCATCACGGCGAAGGAGTAGGTGGACGAGGTCGTGGCGATCGAGAGCAGCCGGATCCAGACGGTCTCCATGACCATCGCCGCGAAGCCAGCGCACCCGACGGCCACGAACAGGAGCGCCCGGTGCCGCCCGGCGTCGGCCGGCGCCTGGTCGCCAGCGGGGGGCGGGGTCGCGTCCTCCGGCGGCGGTGCCGCCGGCGCCTCGCCGTACTGATCGATCGCGATCGCTACCACCCCAATAGCCGCGTTGACCAGCGCCGCGAGCACCACCGGGAACGTCGTGCCGTAAGCCGGGATCAGCCAGAACGCGGCGAGCAGGGCGCCGACGGCGGCGCCGGCGCTGTTCAGGCAGTAGAGCCCGGCCACCGATGCCTTCAAGCCTGCGAGCGACTCCGTGATGTAGCGCGCCAGGATCGGCAGCGTGCCGCCCATCAGGATGGTCGCGGGGAGCAGCGCCAGGGCCGCGACCACCGCCTTGGCCACGACCCGCCAGGTCGGGTCGAGCGCCGGGGCCGCGGCGAGGTACGCGTTCGATGCCAACGCCAGCACGGCTGGCGAGATCCCGGCGAGCAGCGCGACGCCGAGCTCGAGGCGGCCGTAGAGGCGTAGCGGCGAGGCCGTGCGATCGCCGAGGCGGCCCAGCCAGGCGTTGCCGAGCGCCAGGCCGCCCATGAAGGTCGCGAGCACCACGGCGTGGGCATGGGCCGCGTTGCCGAGGACCACGCCGAGCTGGCGGGCCCACAGCACCTCGTAGACGAGGCCGGTCACGCCGGACAGCAGGAAGAGGGCAACGACGAGGTGGCGGCGGATGAAGTCCATGGGCGACGCTCGGACGTGGGCTCAGGTCGCCGGGTGGGCGGAGCCCGGCCGGTCATCGGCGGGCTGCCCGGCTGGCTCGTGCGGCACGCGGCTCTCGGCCATGGTGGGCGGGACTTCGGCCATGGTGGGCGGGACATCGGCCTTGTTGAGCGGTATTTCGGCGGTGGGGGGGCTTTCTGCCGGGGTGGGCGGCCCTTCGGCCACGCCCAGCTGGCTTTCGATCGCGGCATGGGGCGCGTGGTCGGGGCGCGGCGGCCGGCCCCCGCGCGACGGGCGGCCGCCACGCCCGAATGGGCGGCCTTCGCCGCTCTCCGCGCCGGGCACGGGGCCGCCTGGATGGTCGTTCGCGAGGACGTTCATCTGCTCCGGCCCGAAGGCCACCACGCGGCCGTCCGCGAGCTCGACCAGCGCCCGCTCGTTCGCGGCCTGCACCTCGAGCACGCGGCCCTCGCCCTCGGCGGTGAGCACGCGCGCGCCCTGGCGCGGCAGTTGGCGTTTGGCGGCCCGGTAGGCCTCGACCTCGTAGCTCAGGCAGCACTTGAGGCGGCCACAGGCCCCCGAGAGCTTGGCCGGGTTCAGCGAGAGGTCCTGGTCCTTCGCGAGCTTGATGTTGATCGGCATGAACTCCTTGATGAAGGTGGAGCAGCAGAGCTCCTTGCCGCAGGGGCCCACGCCCGAGAGGTGCTTGGCCTCGTCACGGACGCCGATCTGCCTCAACAAAATGCGTGTCCGTTTGAACGAGCTGGTGAGGTCCTTGAGCAGCTCGCGGAAGTCTACGCGCCCCTCGGAGGTGTAGAGGAACGTCAGGCGGCTGAAATCCAGGGTGTAAATCGCGTCGACCAGCTTCATCGGCAGCCGGTGCTCGACGATCTTCTCGATGCACATGGCGTGGGCCTTCACCTCTTCGGCCGTCTTGACCTCGAGTTGTTCGAGGTCCGTCTCGGACGCGACGCGCACGAAGCGCGCGGTGAGCAGCTCGCCATGCGCCGCGGCGACGGCGTTGGCCATGACGGTGATAGGTCGGCAGTCGAGGCCGCCGTCCAGCTCGTAGACCACGTGCTGGCGCGGGGCAAGCCCTTCAGGGGCGTGTTCGAGCAGCCGGATTTCGCCCGGTCGGAACCGGATCGCCAGCTTCGCCAAAGGCGTCCTCGTTTCAAGGTGAACGGTGCCGGATCCCCGGCGCCGGAATAGGTTCTGCGATGGGGCCGTCCCGCCTGGGCGGGGCGTATATGGTGACGCGCCGGATTCCTGCGCGATCTACTCCACATTTTCCCCATAGAGGCGCCTGCTACACCCCCCAGGCGGCCCTTGGCGCCGATTCATCCCACCTCTGGCGGGGTGAAACTACGTCGTGAGGCGCTTCGCCAGGCGGTCGAGCACCAGCCGGACGTTGGCATGCCGGCCGAGCGCGTCGCGCGCGTCCTCCACCGCCTTGGCGCGCGCGAGCCAGGTCGCGACCGGCGCGGCCTCGGCCAGGGCCTCGGCCTCGGCGAGCCGATCGGGGTGGCGCAGGCGCTGGACCGGCGGCGCCTGGCCGGCCTCGCCGCAGGCGGCCACCAGCACGACGTCGGCGAGCCAGCGCACGAGCGCATCCAGCCTGGCCGCGAGCTCGTCGGCCGGCTTGCCGGCCAGCTCGTCGGTCCAGGCCAGGGTCGCGCCGCGACGCGGCAGCGGAGGCGCCTCGGCCGTGACGGGCGGCGCGGCCGAGGCGCCGAGCGCCTGCGGCTGAAATCCAAGCGCCTGCGGCTGAAGCGCCTGCGGCTGAAATCCAAAAGAGACGACCTGGCAGCGCGAGACGATCGTCGCCAGCACGCCCGCGAGGTCCGCCGCCAGCAAGATCAAGGTGGTGGTCGGCGGCGGCTCCTCGAGCGTCTTGAGCAGCGCGTTGGCGCCCGCCGGGTTCACGGCGTCGAGGTTCGCGATCACATGGACCTGGCGCGGCCGCGAGAAGGGCTTGCGGCCAACGGCGCCGATCAGCTCGCGGACCTGCTCGATCTTGAAGGTCTTCTCGCCTTCCGGCACGTCCCAGATGCGCAGGTCCGGGTGGCCGGGGCCCGCGATCGCCAGGCACGTGGCACAGGCCCCGCACGCGTCGCCGTCCGCGCGCGGTGCCTCGCAAAGCAGCGCGGCCGCGAAGGCGATCGCCGCCGCCCGCTTGGCCTCAGGCGCCGACCCCGTGAAGAGGTAGGCGTGGCTGGGGCGACGGGCGGCGGCGAGCAGGCGTGCTTGCGCCAGCGGCTGGCCGGTGAGCGCGGCGAGGGGCAGAGTTTACTTCTCTTCCCCGCGCCAGAACTGCAGGCCGTGGGCGGGCGTCGCGTAGCAGATGACGCGGCGGTGGCCGTCCTTGCGGGCGAGGTCCAGGCGACGGGTGGCGAGCTGGATCAGCGCGCGCGGCGAGGTCGTCTCGACCGTGCTCGAGAGGCCGACCAGCGGCTCGAGGATCGGGTGCGCGGCCATCAGGCGCTTGCCGAAGCGCTTGAGGACCTCGAGCGAGGCCTCCGCCGCGGTCGACGGGAAGTAGAAGAGCAGCTCGTTGGTGTCCCAGCGAACGGCCCAGTCCGTCTGACGGATGACGTTGCGAACGGTCTGGCCGACCAGCGAATAGAGGTTGTTGACCTCGTCCGGCGGCATCGTGCGGGCCAGCGCCGCGAAGTTGTCCAGACCGATGATGGCGATCGAGCCGGTCTCCTTCGAGCGGACCAGGCGCTCGCACTCCTCACGGAAGCGCTCATTGAAGTACTGGCGGTTCCAGAGGCCGGTGACCTTGTCCGACGAGGTACGCTTGCCGACTTCCTCGGTGAGGGCGGTCGACAGGCGGGCCAGGCCGAGCTGCGGCAGGATGATCTTGAGGATCGCCTCGGTGTATTCGTCCGACGGCGACGACGCGAAGGCCAGGCCGAACGTCTGGCGATTCGAGACCACGCCCTGCATCCAGGCGCCATCGACTTCAGGCACTTCGCGCAGCGTGTTGTCCTGCTGCACAACTTCGAGCTGGTTGGCGGCGGTGTACGCGCCGAACTTGTCCGACGCGCCGTCGGTGAGCGGCACGAAGCCTTCGGGCTGGGGCCACCACAGCGCCGCTTCGACGCCCGGCAGGTGCTGCTGCAACAGTTGTTTGAGGTTCTGGTGGTTGTAGTCCCACGACACCGTCAAGCCGAGCTGCGTGGCGAGCTGGACGAGCGATTGGGTCTGCGCGGACGAAAGAGCGGTCTTGGTTTCCATCGAATCCTCTCGATATGTTGCGGGCCCGACCTTATTGAACCCGAAAACAAGCAAAAGTTACAGTTACGAGTTTAAGAATGGGGTAAATGTGCCCGGATACTGGCTATGCCCCGTGATCCAGCAATGAAGTGGCTGTCATAACGTCGGGCTTTTGCTCACCGAGCAATTCGAGCACCGTGGGCGCGACGTCGGCCAGGATGCCGCCCTCGCGCAGCTTCGACTGGGATCCCGCCAAGTACAACGGCACCGGGTTGGTGGTGTGCGCCGTGTGGATCTCGCCGGTCTCGTAGTTGATCATCTGCTCGGCGTTGCCATGATCGGCGGTCACGAGGGCGATCCCGCCGGCCTTGAGCACGGCCTGGACGACCTTGCCCACGGCGGCGTCCACGGCCTCGACGGCCTTGATGGTGGCCGCCATGTTGCCGGTGTGACCGACCATATCGGCGTTCGCGAAGTTCATGATCAAGAAGTCGGTCTGGCCGGCGGCGATCGCCGCCGCCGCCCCCGTCGCCACCTCGGGCGCCGACATCTCGGGCTTGAGATCGTAGGTCGCGACCTTCGGCGAGGGGATCAGCAGGCGCTCCTCGAGCGGGTAAGGGTCCTCCTGCCCGCAGTTGAAGAAGAACGTCACGTGGGCGTACTTCTCGGTCTCGGAGGTGTGGAACTGCCGGATGCTGCGATCGGCGAGGATCTGCGCGAGGTTGTCCACCAGCTCCTGGGGCCTGTAAGCGATCGGCAGGCCGAGCTTGGCGTCGTACTGCGTCAGGCAGACGAAGGCCAGGTAGGGATGGTCCGGCCGCGCGAAGCCGTCGAAATCGGGCTGCGTGAGCGCGCGCGTGATCTGGCGGGCGCGGTCCGGCCGGAAGTTGAAGAAGATGACCGCGTCGCCGGCCTGCATCGTGCCGGTCGCATCGAGCACGACCGGCTCGACGAACTCGTCGGTCACGCCGGACGTGTAGGCGCGTTGGATCGCCTCGGCGGCCGAGCCCGCGCTGGGACCGACGCCGTTCACCATCGCGCGGTAGGCCTTCTCCGTGCGCTCCCAGTTCCTGTCGCGATCCATGGCCCAGTAGCGGCCGCTGATCGTCGCGATCTTGCCGTGGCCGAGCTGCTGGAGCACCTGCTCGGTGCGCGCCAGATACTCCGCCGCGCTCCTGGGGGCCACGTCCCGGCCGTCGAGGAAGGCGTGGACGTAGCTGGCGCCCACGCCGCGCGCCTTGGCCATGTTCAACAGCGCGAAGAGGTGCTCGAGCGAGCTGTGCACGCCGCCGTCGGAGAGCAGCCCGATCAGGTGCAGCCGCCCGCCGGTCTCCTTCACATGGTCCATCGCGGCGCAGAGCGCGGGGTTGCGGAAGAAGTTCCACTCGCGGATCTCCTTGTCGATCCGCGTGAGCTCCTGGTAAACCACGCGCCCGGCGCCCATGTTCATGTGGCCGACCTCGGAGTTGCCCATCTGGCCTTCCGGCAGGCCGACGGCCAGGCCGGAGGTGAAGAGCTGCGTGTGCGGCCACTTGGCGGCGAGTTCGTCGAAATAGGGCGTCTTCGCCATCGCGATGGCGTTGTGGTCCGCGCGGGGGTTGATGCCCCAGCCGTCACAGATGATAAGCGCTACGGGCTTGGTCATGTCTCAGCTACCTCGCAACCGCGCCGAAGTTCGCGATCGCCGCGAACGAATCCGCTTCCAGGCTGGCGCCGCCGACCAGCGCGCCGTCGATGTCGCTCTGCGCCATCTGCTCGGCGATCGTGTCGGGCTTCACGCTGCCGCCGTACTGCACGCGCACGGCCTGGGCCGTGGCGTCGTCGGTCATGCGGCCGATGGTGTCGCGCACGAGGCCGCACACGCGGTTCGCCTCGGGCGAGTCGCAGGTCTTGCCGGTGCCGATCGCCCAGACCGGCTCGTACGCGAAAACCATCTTGGCGACCTCGGCCGCCGGGATGCCCTGCAGCGCGCGCTGGACCTGGACGATCACCACGTTGTCCGTGAGGGCGGCTTCGCGCTCCTCGAGCGTCTCGCCCACGCAGACGATCGGCACCAGGCCGACCGCGATCGCCGCCTCCACCTTGCGGTTGACGTTCTCGTCGGTCTCGCCGAAGAGCTGGCGGCGCTCCGAGTGGCCGAGGATCACGTGGGTCACGCCCAGGTCGACGAGCATCGACGGGGCGATCTCGCCGGTGAACGCGCCCTTCGCGTGCCAGTTCATGTTCTGCGCGCCGAGCTTGAGGCCCGAGCCCTTGATCACCTCGCCCACGGCGGCGAGCGCCGTGAAGGGCGGGCACAGCACGACTTCGGGCCCGCCGCTGGCGCTGCCTAGCTTGTCGACGAGGCCCTTGGCGAGGTCGCGGGCTTCCGCGACCGTCTTGTGCATCTTCCAGTTGCCGGCGATCACCGGGCGGCGGGTGGTCATAGCGATACTCCTACTTGTCGTTCAGCGCCGCCACGCCGGGCAGCGTCTTGCCTTCGAGGA
This sequence comes from Candidatus Sericytochromatia bacterium, assembly GCA_036675505.1. GTDB lineage: Bacteria > Cyanobacteriota > Sericytochromatia > S15B-MN24 > JAQBPE01 > JAKFEW01. The sequence continues at coordinate 62,219 of JAKFEW010000017.1, read as the reverse complement.
ACTCGAGGCTCGCGCCGCCGCCGGTGGAGACGTGGCTCATCTGGTCGGCGAGGCCGAGGCTCTCGACCGCGGCGACGGAATCACCGCCGCCCACGATCGTGGTGGCGCCGCGCCGGGTGGCCTCCGCGGCCATCTTGGCGACTTCTTCCGTGCCCCGCGCGAAGGCGGGGTTCTCGAACACCCCGAGCGGGCCGTTCCAGATGATCGTGCCGGCCTTGCCGAGCACGTCGCGGATGCGTTCGATGGTCTTGGGGCCCACGTCGAGCGCGATCTGGTCGGCGGGGATCGCCGTGATGTCCACCGTGGCGGTGGCGGCCTGGGCGTTGGTGGCGGGTGCGACCACCACGTCGCTCGGCAACACGATCGTGACCTTCATCTCCTGCGCCAGGTCGAGCACGCGGCGCGCGACGTCGAGCTGATCTTCCTCGACGAGGCTCCTGCCGGTCTCGTGGCCCTGCGCGCGCAGGAACGTGTTGGCCATCGCGCCGCCGATCACGAGCGCGTCGACCTTGCCGACGAGGTTGTCGAGCACGCCGATCTTGGTGCTGACCTTGGAGCCGCCGATGATGGCGACGAGCGGCCGGTGAGGCGCGGCGAGCGCCTTGCCCATCACGTCGATCTCCTTGATGAGCAGGTGGCCGGCGACGGCCGGCAGGTGGTCGGCCACGCCCGCGGTGCTGGCGTGCGCGCGGTGGGCGGTGCCGAAGGCGTCGTTGACGTAGAGGTCGGCGAGGCCCGCGAGCGCCTTCGCGAAGCCGGGCTCGTTCTTCTCTTCCTCCGGGTGGAAGCGGACGTTTTCGAGGACCACCACGTCCCCCTCGCCCGCCGCCGCGATCTTGGCCTGGGCGTCGGGGCCGATGGTGTCCGCGGCCTTCGCCACGGGCTGGCCGAGCAACTCGCCGAGGCGGGCCGCGACCGCGTCGAGCCGCAGGGTCTCATCCACGCCCTTCGGCCGACCCAGGTGCGAGACGACCACGACCTTCGCGCCCTTGGCGACGAGATCCCGGATCGTGGGCACGGCGGCGCGGATGCGCGTGTCGTCGGTGATGCGGCCATTCTCGAGCGGCACGTTGAGGTCTTCGCGCACCAGCACCCGCTTGCCGCGCAGGTCGCGCTCGGTCAGGTCGACGATGCTCTTCTTCTTTAATGTAGTGGCGGTCATGCCGATCACCTCCGACAAGTTAGGGTCCATATTTCGAGAGTTTGCCCTCTCGCTTGAGCGAGATCGGCAGAAGGAGCGGGTTGAGATCTAGAAACTATACACTAGTTTCGATGCCAGCCTGGAGCCCTGGGCCACTGTGGTTCTTCAAGCATGGGTATGACGATCAGAAGCTTTTTTGCCGATCCCACGGGGTAGCCATCGACGACCAATCGCTCGGACATCAGTGTTTCCGAGCCTGGAATGCTGTCGTCCCACTTCATTTTCACGATGCGGAGCGGCGCACCGGGTATGGTGGTTTGCTGCGAAAGCATCACATAATAGCCGTCCGGGCCACGCTCGATGGTTCGCGGAGCCGCCCCATTCAAGAAGGTCGCCACCGCCCGTACGGCGTAGGTGCCATCTGCTTGTTTCTTGGCGAAATGGATACTCGGATCCTGGGGCGATGGGAAGGTGGTCTGCGCTTGCGAGCACTTCCAACGCGTAAAGATGATATCCGAGGTCCCGCCGTGCGGGAGCACCAGACCGTAAGCGGGACCGGTCACCAAGGTGGTCGGCGCCGCCGCCGGGTCGCCGCCCGTTCGAGTCAGGACGCCACGCCCGGAGGTCCAGATCGGACCACCCACATCCGAGGCCCATTCCATTGTGAGCGGGGCCACGTAGTCTGAGGCCGGGGATGGGAACGGTGCCGTGTGATTCATGTAGATGCCGCCGACCTCGCGAAGGATCTTGAAGGTGCTGATGGCAGCGGTATAGCCACCTACGGTGGCGTAGCCTTCATGTTTGACCGGGGTCTGTGAGTATAGGCACCCAATTGCTGTGCGCTAGCGTATGACACGCGTCCGGAATTTGAATGTTGCGTCGTGCGTCGCATTCAATCGCTGGTTACCAGTAATGGGGCGACTTCCTGGGGGCTGCCAGAGCACCCTAAGCACGCTCCACCTACGGCTGAAAACATTGGCAAGCAATTGGTATGCAGGCGTGGCTGTTTCGCGCCCCCCCGAGTCGTCGGTTCCGAGAGCGTGACCGTCGGCATCGGTGAAGCGCTTCCCATCGGAAACCAGCCCGACTTGGTAACTCGCCACTCTGTCACTCGCGCCGATCACCCCATTGACGGCGAAGGTCAAGATCCGGCCTTCGGTATCCCAAACGGCGCTCGCGCGGCCGCCCTCAGCGGCGTGAATGGCGTCGCGCGTCGCTGGGGACGCGTCACCTGGCGGGAAGCTGAGCAGAAGGTCCGCAAGCCCATCGCCTTCATCTTTGTCCGTGAACTGCGATAGGTCGACCGCATCGGCGTTGCCGGATGTAGAGTCAGCTGGCCAAAGCCTTACAGCCTGCGCAATGCGCTGCCTGGTCTCCTGATCGAACGGTTCGCTGAACTTGAGGTTCAACGTCACATTTGACGGATCCACAGCCACAATCGTGTCATCCGGATCAACTTCAAAATTTCCGGATGCTGGCTCTACGCTTTCAATTTCCGGGTAATTGGAAAGGAAAATCCCAGCCTCTCCCGCTAATGCAGGATTGACCTCATCCGGTTGACCAAACGACACCTCAATGTCTCTGGTCGGCGTCGGCGGGGGCGCGTTGATAACTCGACGCGATGTCCAACCAGGCAGACTCGCCTGGATTTCTACACGTATGTCAATCGGGGCATCGCGGAACTCCCACGCCCCACCAGCTGCGGTCGTGGTCGCCTCGTACTTGTAGTCGGGCTCAGTTTCGAGCGAGCGCAACCGAACGGTGGCACCGTCAACGATGCCACCCTCTTCGTCAAAGACCATTCCCCAGTAGCCCTTTCGCCGAGTCTGGCCCCTCGCTGTTGGGGACGGTGTCGGAGTGCTACCGATCGTCGGACCAGGAGCATCATGTTTACTTGCCAGGGGCGACGGTGTTGGAGAGCCACTAAAGCCTGCGGACGCAGGCGGAACGGTGGGCGGGCGAAGGTTCACGGTGTCAGCGGGTTCTGTCGCCTTAGTCGCCGGAGGGTTGAAGGCCGGCGGCGCAGTGCCTTGCAGTGTACAAGCGAATGTACACAGCGATAGAACCCCTAAGGGCAATTGGCATACCTTCAACATAACTGGCATTATTCGCGAGTTCTCCCGAGCAACCAAGTAGTCATGAAGAATTTTCGTACACATTTTGTTGACGTGACCTGACGGGTGACAACAGGGATCGATCGTGATCTACTATCCCTATGTGCCAATATAGCAGTGTGATGAAAATTGGTTGCCCAATGCGGCTATGATCGTCGTTCGGAGCGCCTAGATTATGGTCATCGTGATGTTTAAGATTGTAGGTGTTCTTTGCATCGCCGGACAACACAAGCGCGCCACTTTCGGAGGCCAACGGCTTTTCACACGATGCGACCGGCAAGGACACCGAAGCAACGAATGCCATCGCAGTAAGCCGCTTATTCACTTTTTCCTCCGCACACAAGTTTGGATACACGGACCAGCAAGATATGCCCGATAGTTCAGATACCCGTAATAATCAGTGGTTCTGTTCCATTTTTGTTTCGTGCCCGAGCGTCAATAGTATATGGCCCGGACTCTTTAATCCTTACGATGAAAGTAGCGCTTTCAGTTCTCTGGTGTGGACCGCAGTTGGCGTTGACCGAGCGCCAATACTCAATTCTGCCCCTGATGCGGATAACGTGCTTCTCGTCATCTACATCTGCGCTTTGCCCTATGAATTTCTGGCAACTATTGCTTAGCTCCCTCGAAACTCGGACATCAAAAGACTCATCAATACGGACGCTGCTTGGGTATGAAATCGTGTCAAACTCATCTACTAGGTCAGAGGATGTCGGCCCTTCTAAGTAAAGGGAGTCGGTAACTGGGTAGCACGCCGTAGTCAGCAGCGCACTCAAGGTGATTGCAAATAAGAGAATGTTTCGAGAAATGGCCGTTTTTAAAATATTCAAGTATTGACCCCCAATCCACCAGTTTAGCGCATTTGAAGAGGGACGGCTCCAGTTCGTATGGGACTTTCCCTTGGTCGAAGCTACACGCAGATTGGGGCGCGGCCGAAAATTGTTAATTATAGCGAGCCAGGGCGGCCAGCGCGATTGCAAGCGGGAGCAGCTTGATCTTCAGGGCCTGGCGTTGGTCAAACTGTCGAGATATTCGGCCATGTGGTTGATAGCCGCCTCGAAAATGGCTATGGTGCCCATGGACTGACAGGAACTCCGGTCATGATGATGGCCTCGATCGCTGGTGTTGACCGCCGCTTGGGGATCGGCAGCCCGCCCCGACAAGAGGCAGTTTCTAGAGTTCACGCCGGATGAGATTACTCCTCGGCGAGATATTCTTCAATTGGAAACATCTTTTCCGGTAATGGAAGTTCGAATTTACTTGAAATTCTCGCAAATTCATTTGAATCTGAAATTTTTTCAACAATCAAGTCACTTAGGCACTTCCTAATTTTTTCGTCCTTGATATAGCCAAGCTCATTTGGATCCAGATCGAGCCCATTTGTGTCGATGAGTCTCTCATCGACCGCCTCCTCGATGGCTTCAAGCACCGACTTATAGCGACCGCATCCAAGCAAGACCAGGCGCACAATTGCGCCCGCAACTAAAAAGTCTAAGGTCTCTGGATTTACAGGAGCTCTGGTCATGACGCTGGCCTCGAACTTTGGCGTTGACCGCCGCCTGGGAGCCCGACGCAGAACCTCAGCGTGAGGCCGTTTCGGCAAATCTTGAGGGCGTTGACCCGCTCGCAGGCGCACTCTAGCGCCGCCCGGGTCTGCTTGTTGGGCGGAGGGGCCAGGTGAACGAACTCCTGGTAGCCCTCGACGACCCGCTTGCCCGGCAAGGTCAGGATCTGGCGCATGAAAGTTGGCAGGGAGATGTTCAGCTCCGCGAAGAACTCGCGCAGGGCGACTTTGCACAGGAGCACGAAGCCCAGCTTGAAGACGCCCGCGATCTGGTCCAGCTCCGTGTCGGCGGCGAAGATCTCCTTGCGCGACTCCAGCAGCGCCTGCTTTGCGTCGAGTTTGGGGAGTTCCGCCCGCAACTCGGCCAGCTTCGCCACAGCGGCCTGGTGCTCGACGTTGGCGGCGTCGGCGACGGCCTTGGTCTCAGCCAGGTGGTCACGCTCCGCGATGATGGCGTCGACCCGCTCGCACACGACGTCAGGATCGGGCGATTCCTTGAACAAGGCGGCGGCCACCTGGCCGTCTTGCCTGGCACGGCGCGCCTCGGCCTTCTTGACCGCGGCTCGGGCGGCCTTCAGCGCGGCGTAGGCCGTGGTCACCGTGTCCTCGGCGGCGGTGATGCGCTTCGCCAGCCGCTGGCGGCGGGCCGGGAGCTTGTCCAGCTCCGTCACCACCGTCACGTTGGTGACCAGCCGTTTGCCGTAGCCCGTCACGGCCTTGAACTGGGCCGCGCCGAAGGTCTTGAACCGCAGCTCCTGCCTGGCCCAGCGCTTGAAGTAGGCGTCGGCGACCTCGCGTGCCGCCATCACCTCGCGCCCGACGCTCGTGACGAGCACGCTCGTTTGGCCGGCGCGAGTACGCCGGACGATCACGGCGCGCAACTCGTGGGTGGTCTTGTCCTTGCTGTCGCGCAGCGTGACGAAGCCGTCGGCCACCTCGTCGCCTGCGCGGTACGGCTCGAAGGCCGACAGGTCGCGGTAGCCCGAAAGCTCCGGCGCCATCGAGGCCCTGAGCATCGTGATGAGGTCGCGCTTCGGCGTGGCCGCGGCGAAGGACCGGAACAGCCCGACCGAGCAAGCCTCAGCGTCCATGATCACCAGGCGACCGGCCTCCCAGCCGGTGCCCACCTGCTTCTCGACCGCGTCGAGCGCCGCAGCCACCTGCTTCACCAGGCTCGCGTGGCCGCTGAAGGTCTGCATGTAGACGGGCGTCCCCGTGCCCGTGTGCACCAGCACCCGGTCCAGGCAGGGCATGAGGCGGCCGTTGGAGGTCACCTTGCCGGATTGCGTGAAGTGCCGCGTCCACAGCGGCTTGTTCGAGCCGTCCACATACAACATGAAAGCCGCCAGCGGCCCGCCGCCCTCCGACCGGGGCTCGCGGTCCATCCAGAACCCCGTGTGCCACTGCATCAGCGGCTCGCCGGCCCCCATGTACTTCCCGTCCCGCAAAAACCTCTCCAGGGTCTCGCCCGCATAGGCGTGCCCGCACAACTCCGCGAGCCCGTGATGGGCGCGGTAGTCGTCGACCTGGACCGTTCGGCCGCCGTCCGTCAGCAGGGGCAGCATCAGCACGGCCTGACACTTGCGCCGGATTGTCTCGGTGCCTTCGCGGGCCAGGCGGCGCGCGTCCAGCCGAACCTCCCTGCGCTTCTCCACCACCGACCGGAAGGCCGGCCCCAGCTTCGCCCCCTCGGGCTTCAGGTTGAACCTGTTGTACACCGCCGTGAAGCGACCTCGCGCGTCCCGCGCGCCGGCCTCCTCCTGACGTGGGGCCATTGGCGCGAGGGCCCCGGCCGCGACCGTCTTGGCCGCCCGGTGAAGAGCTTCGGCCATCTGCTCGCTGTAGCCCGAGACGGTGTCGGCCAGCAGCAGGAACTGGCCGCCGGCGAACTGCAGATCCTCGGCCGATGGGACCGGGGCTGCTACATCTGGCCGGGACCGCAGGACGCTGGGATGCACACCGCCGCCAGGCGGCCGGTTCAGCCCCGCCTCGGCCAACACTTCCTTGATGACCGTCGTGCTCACAGTGACGCCCAGTTGCCGCTGCACGACCTCCGCGATGCGCTCAACAGCGACGTGGGGGTCCAACGACCGCAGGCCGCAGGCCAGCAGCCGGACCTCGGCCGTCGCCTTCAACGGCTCGGGGGGCGGTACGCGCTGGTCCACCAGGCCCGCGAAACCGAGTTCCTGGTAGCGACCACGCAGCCGCCGGTAAGTCCCGCGGTCCACGCCGTTCCCGTGGGCACGGATCGCCGCCGTCTCGTTTGCGGCGCCCGCCACGATGGCGGACTCCACAGCCTCGATCATCGCCAAGTGCCCGCGTGCCTCCGCCAGGCGCCGCTCCCAGGTCTCGGGAGACAACATCGGGCGGAGAGCAACCAGAATGGGGTGGTCGAGCGCGAGGTCCATGGCCAACCCCCGGGTACGGGAGGTAGGGTGCGCCCTCATGGGATCAAGAACGCCCGCCGACGTCAACACGCCCTCGCGATCGGCACCGGCCGCCGAACCCCAGAACGATCTCGTGGCGACACTACGCGCACCTGGCTAACTCGTGACCGGAATTCCTGACTGTTTCCAACCACACCCGTCGCAGAAAGTCCAAGCGGGCAGCTTCCGCCGCCCACTCTGTTTCAATCTCTAATCGCTAAACCTTGGCGGTCAAACGCTTGCCGACGAAGACGGCGAGGTCGACCACGCGGTTCGAGTAGCCCCACTCGTTGTCGTACCAGGCGATCACCTTCACGACGCGGTGGTCGATGACCATCGTGAGGGCCGCGTCGACGATCGACGAGTACGGGTTGCCGATGTAGTCGCGGCTCACGAGGGGCAGGGTCTCGTACTTGAGGATGCCTTCCATGCGGCCCTTGTCGGCCTCGCCCGCGAGCGCGGCGTTCACTTCCTCGACGGTGACGTCCTTCGCGACGTTGGCGACCAGGTCGACGACCGAGACGTCCGGCGTGGGCACGCGCAGCGCCATGCCGTTCAGCTTGCCCTTGAGCTCCGGCAGCACGAGCGCGACGGCCTTGGCGGCGCCGGTCGTGGTGGGGATGATGCTCTCGGCGGCCGCGCGGGCGCGCCGGAGATCGTCGTGCGGCAGGTCGAGGATGCGCTGGTCGTTAGTGTACGAGTGGATGGTGGTCACCAGGCCGTTCACGATGCCGAACTTGTCGTTCAGCACCTTGGCGACGGGCGCGAGGCAGTTGGTCGTGCACGACGCGTTCGAGAGCACGTGGTGGTTCTCGGGGTCGTACTTGTCTTCGTTCACGCCGAGGACGATCGTGAGGTCCTCGTTCTTCGCGGGCGCGGAGATGATCACCTTCTTCGCGCCGGCGTCGATGTGCTTCTGGCAGTCTTCGCGGTTCACGAAGCGGCCCGACGACTCGACGACCACCTCGGCGCCGAGGTCCTTCCACTTGAGGTTGGCGGGATCCTTCTCGGCCGAGATCGGGATGCGCTTGCCGTCGATGATGATCGCGTCGCCGTCGGCCCGCACGTCGCCCTTGTAGGTGCCGTGGACGGAGTCGAACTTGAACAGGTGCGCGAGCGTCTCGGCGTCGGTGAGATCGTTGACCCCCACGAACTCGAGATCCGCCTTGCGGATGAGCGCGGCGCGCAGCACCTGGCGACCGATACGACCGAAGCCGTTGATGCCGACCTTCGTGGCCATGGAAAACCTCCTCATTCGCGCCCGCGGGCCGCGGGGCCGGGTGACCGGGGTACTGTACCCTGTATGCGAGCGAGGGTCAAGGCCTGCGAGGCCGCTTCCCGCCTGGCTCAGCCGTGCTGGAGGGCCGCCGCGCGGGTGCCGGCCTCGACCAGCTGGCGGCCGATTTCGAGCCAGCCATATCTCTCGACGCTCGGCCGTGCCGCTGCGGCCATCGCGGCGCGGGTTTCCGGGCGAGTGGCCTGCGCGATCGCCGCCGCCAACGCCTCATCATCGCGCGGGTCATCGATGAGCAAGCCGTTGCGGCCCGGCTCGACCATCGCGACCGAGCCCGGGAAGCGTGAAGCGACGACCGGCAGGCCGCAGGCGAGCGCTTCGGCGACGACCAGGCCCCACCCTTCATAGCTCGAGGGCATCACGAAGAGATCCGCGGCCTGGTACACAGGCGCTGGGTCGCGGGAGCCGAGGAAGCGCACGCGGTCGGCAACCCCGAACTGCGCGGCGAGCCGCGCCCAGGGCGCCGGGTCCTCGCGCCCCGCGACCACGAGCCAGAGGTCGTCGCGGTCGTCGTAGGTCATCGCGCGGAGGATGGTTTCGAGCCCCTTGCGCGCGAGCTCGTTGGCGACGAGCACCATCACCGTGTCGCCCACCGGGATCCGCCACGCGTCGCGTTCGGCGGCGCGCGCGCGCGCGTCCGGCTTGAAGACTTCGAGGTCGACGCCCCAGGGGATGACCACGATGCGATCGCGCGGGGCGCCGTAGAACCGGACGAGCTCGTCGGCCACCTCCGGGGCCATCGCATGGAAGAGGCCGCGGTGCTCCCGCACCTGGCGGCGCTCGGTGGCGATCGTGAGCCGGTGGAAGGGCAGCAGGCGCTTCGCGAGCGAGCGCGGCGCGAGGGCGCCCTCGGTCGCGATGCAGGCCTGGCACCAGGCCGCGTGTACGGAGTGGAAGGTCAGCAGGTCGCAGCGCAGCGTGCTCGTGCCATGGCCGTGGATGAAGTCGTGGCGTCCCAACGCCCGCGCCATCGCCGCGGGCAGCCGCAGCGTGCGCAGCCAGGCCGGCCGGGCGGGCGCGTGGATCTTCACCATGTGGAACCCTTCGGCCTGGGCGTGGTCCCAATCAGCAGCGTAGACCGTGACGTCGTGGCCGAGTTGGCGATAGGTCCGCGCCAGCTGGACCGTCGTGCGCTCGATCCCGCCGCGCAGGTCGAAGCTCCCGACGGTGAGCGCGATATCCAAGGCGGTTCCCCCTGTGGGCGATGGGCCGTCATATAATGACATGTCGCGCGGCGACGCGCAGAGGAGGGCCTGTGGCCGGCTTTGATGAGGAACGTCTGCTGATCCTGGAGCGGGTGGAGGCCGGTGAGCTCACGCCGCAGGAAGGCAGCCTCCAGATCGCCATGCTCAAGGTGAAGAGCCAGGAGCGTGGCGGCGCGACCGCCGACGAGGCGGGCCCCGGCGGGGCCGAGGGGCCGCACCGGCGGCAGCCGCGGGCGCCCAACCCGATCGCCATCGGCGCGCTGCTGCTGGTGCCGTTCGTGGTGATGGGCCTGATCGTGACGGTGGCCCTCACGTTCTTCATGGCGCTGCCGGCCTACCTCGCCATGCTCGCCTGGAACGCCCTCCTGGTGCCCAGCGTGCCGGGCCTCGCCGAAATCGGCTTCTTCCAGACGCTGGCGATGCTGGTGGTGTTCAGCTTGCTCACGACGTTCCTGCGCTGGCGCCGCAAGGTCAAGGTTTTCATGAGCGGCGGGGCGGGGCCCGGCATGCCGTTCCCCTTCGGGGCGGGCGCCCCGCGGGAGTCCACGCGACCGGGCGGCCATGGGTTGAATCCTGGCGACGGCTTCCGGGAACAATGAGCGCAGCGCCGGACGGCGCAGCGGTGGCATGATGTCCCTTTCTACATGGTCCAAGGCGATCGCCGCCGGCCTGCTCCTGGCCGCGCTGCAACACACCTCGGGGAGCGCGGCCTGGCGGCCCGACCCCTACGGCCTCGTCGCGCTCGGCCTGGCCCCGGGGGATGGGAGCCCCGCCGAGCGTCCGGCGTTGCGCCCGAACGGCGAGGTCGGCGACGCGATCGCAGCCTTCGAGGGCGGCGATCACGACGCGGCCGCCGCCCACTTCGTGCGCGCGATCCTGGAGGACCCGGCCGACCGCGACGCCCGCCTCGCGTTGGCCGCGCTCCTGCTCGGCATGCAAGATTACGAGGGCGCGCTCGGCCAGCTGCGGTCGCTCGATCGGCGTACGCCTGACGACGCCGAGATCCTCTATATGAAGGCCTGGGCCCACCACGGGCTCGGCCAGGCCGCCGAGGCGGTGGCCTGCGCCCAGGAAGTCGTCGCCCAGCGCCCGCAGTGGGCCCCCGGCGTGGTCCGCTACGGCCTCCTGCTGCTCGGCGCGGGCAACCGCGCCGAAGGCACGGCCGAGTTGCAGCGGGCCGCGGCCTGCGCGTCGGCCACGCCGGACGTGCTGTTCGACGTCGGCAACCACTTCCTCGAGACCGGCCAGGCCGCACAGGCCATCCCGTTCTTCCGCCGTGCGCTCGAGCTGCGGCCGGATTATTCGTGGGCCGCGAACAACCTCGCCAACGCCTTCAAGGCGACCGGGGAGCCTGCGAAGGCGCGCCAATATTACCAGCTGGCGATCGCCGCGGACCCGGCGAACCCGAACCCCCACAACGGCCTCGGCGTGCTGCGCGAGGCGGCGGGCGATCTCGCCGGGGCGCTCGGCAGTTATAGGACCGCCGCGAAGGTCGACACCGAGTACATGGACGCGCGTTACAACGCCGGCGTCGTGCTGCTCAAGCTCCGGCGGCCGCGCGAGGCCCTGGCCGAGTTCGAGGCCGCCCGCCTTCTCCGCCCGGACTTCGCGACGGTCTGGTTCCAGCTCGGCGAGGTATATTACCGGCTCGGCCGGCTCGAAGAGGCCAAGGCCCATTACCGCAAGGCCACCGCGATCGATCCGGCGGTCGCCAAGCTCGGCGGCGAAGTGCCCCGGCTGCTCGGGGAGGGAGGGCGCTAGGTGACCGACGAAGACTTCAGCCCCGCGCTCGGCGGCGAAAAAGCCCAGCCGGATCCGCTCCCGCCGCCCCCACCGGCCCCGGAGGCCGCGGCGCCGCCGCAGCGCGACGCCGAGTACGGCCCCGACCCGACCGACGAGCTCCCGCCCGAGATCGCGGCGCTGCTCGCGCCGTTCGGGCGGCTGGCCGAGATCTTCGCCGACGCCGCCCAGGGCCGCACCCCGCCCACGCGAACCGCGGGCACCACGGGTGCTGGCGACGAGGTGGCCGAGGTGCTGGCGCGTGAGGTCGAAGCCTTCATGGGCGGCGCGCTGCGCGAGATCTCGCAGCGGCTGCCCGCCACGCTCGCGGCGCTGGGCGGGATCGTCGACGCCGTCGAGCAGGCGATCACCCCGCTGGTCGACGACCTCGGCAGCGCGATCGACGCGGCGACCGCCCAGCGCGGCGGGGCCGAGTCGCCCGCGATCGTGGACGCCGTCGATGCCGTGGACGCGGTGCCGCAGCCCGGGACCGAACACGAGATCCCGCCGGTCGACCTGCCGCCCAACGCCTGATCCGGTATGATCGGCGCATGCCGCGTCGCCCGCCCAAGCTCACCAACAAATCCAAGGCCAAGGGCAAAACCCTTAAACCTTCGCCCGACAGCCTGGAGGCCGTCCAGCAACGCCGAAGGCCGCGCAAGCAGGACTACGTGGCCGCTGCGATCGCCCTCGCCGTGGTGTTGGCGATCGTGCTCTCGGCCCTCGTCCCCTTCTTCTTCCGCTGATCCGATCAGCCCCGAACCGCACGCCCGCCCGGCTTCCGCCGTGGCGGGCGTCTTCGTTTACGTAAGATTCCCTCAAACTTAATCAGGCCATAAATTGGGATCGTTCAGGCACTGTGAATCAGCAGCTATAAATTCCTCAACAAACAGATTGCGTTTTGCGTATTGCGTGTAGGCGAACCGTTCGAGGAGGAACATCCGATGTCGAAGACCAACGTGACGAAGTGGGCCGTGATCGGCGGCGTCGCCTTCTCGCTTCTCCTGGCCGGCTGCGGCAACCGCATGCCCGCCAACGTGCCCGAGCCCGACGAGAGCCCCGCGGCCGAGACGCCTGCGGCGCCCACCACGCCCGCGGCCACCGAGCCTGCGGCGCCCACCGCCCCGGTGGCGCCCACCACCCCCGCCTACACCCAGACCGGCTCGCTCGTCGTGAGCGGCGTCGAGAAGTCGAAGTCCGGCATCATTTTCTTCAAGAAGATGGTCGTCAAGGGTTCGGTGGTGAACACGAGCAACGTGCCGCTTTCCGGCACCATCAAGTGCGAGTTCAAGGACAAGAAGGGCATCTTCACCAAGACGATGGTGACGGAAGAGACCAAGACCACGGTGGTCGCGCAGCTGGCCCCCGGCCAGAGCTTCCCCTTCGAGTTCAAGTCGGACAAGAGCAACCTCGACGAGGCCGAAGTGACGGTCGAGACGATGCCCGCATCCCCGGCCGCGGCCGCGTACCCGGCCAGCGGCAGCCCCTACGGCGCCCCGGCGGCGGCGGGCTACCCCCAGCAGGGCATGAGCGCCGCCGGCTACCCCGGCTACCCGACCACGGCTCGCCCCTACTAAGCGACGTCACCTGGCCCCCTGCGCCCAGCGCAGGGGGCTTTTGCTATGGCCAGGTTAAGCGCGTGCCGGACGTCGTTGATTAACGACCAATTAACGGCCCGTCATCCGAGGGGGTGCTGGAGAACAAGTAATCATCAAGAAAAACGTTTCCTTGTCCGAGTTTTAAAACATCCCAACAATCATTTAATCGCCCCGGCCTCATTTAACAGCCGCTTAAGTTACCGCGCTCACCAGCAGCGGTACATAACGGTTAACCGAGCGTTAATCGATCCCTACCGGTCGAAAAGCGCTCCGTAAATGGAGGCACGGGATGATGGTCGGCAACGCAGCCACCAAGACGATCGGGATCGCGCTCGCCGCCATGGCCCTCACCGGCTGCGGCAAGGCTTCGCTGAGCGGCGCGCCCCTGAAGCCCACCAGGCTGCCCGTGGCCGTCAACCAGATCGTGGGCCTGCCCACCAACTACGTGGCCGGCGTGCCGGTGCCCGGCGTCGAGGGCACGCCTTCGGTGCAGCAGGTGAACTGGCCGCGCATCTCGCGCACCGCCAGCGGCGCGCTGAGCGACCCCGTGAACCTCGCGATCTGCGGCAGCGAGCGCCACCTGCGCCACGTCTTCGCCGCGGCCGGTTGGGTCCACGCCGACCCGATCAACCTCATCACCGCGGGCCGGACGATCAAGACCTCGCTCCTCGGCGGCCAGTATCCGACCTCGCCGATGAGCGACCTCTACCTTTACAACCGCAAGCAGGACATCGCTTACCAGAAGAACGCGAACGGCACGCGCTCGCGCGACCACCTGCGCGTCTGGCAGTCCCCTTTGCAGGATCGCCAGGGCCGGCCGGTGTGGCTCGTGGCCGCCACCGAGGACGTCGCGATCAAGCTGGGCCCCGGCGAGAAGCTGCCCACCCACCAGATCTCGCCCTTCATCGACGACGAGCGCCAGCTGGTCGTGGACGACTACCTGAAAAGCGGCCATGTCGCGATGCGCTACCAGTTGCAGTCGCTCGAGCCGAACTTCCGCGGCGTGAACGGCGGCGGCGACCACTTCACCACCGACGGCAAGGTCGAGGTCCTCGAGCTTGTGCCGATGAAGTTCAACTGAGCCACTTTGAATGCAAAAGGGCAGCGCCGTCATCGGCGCCGCCCTTTTCGCAAGTAGCCTATCGCGCTTCGAGCGCGTGCTCGAACGCCTGCTTCACCGGCGTATCCGGCACGTCCGGCGCGTGGATGACTTCGTCGATCAACGCGGCGATGTCCTCGCGCTCGCCCTTCCCCTGAACACGATGTCTCGGCTCAGGCGTCTCCCTGAACGCCTTCTCCGTCGTCGGCTGCCGGTTCATGGCGTAATAAGCCACTCCCGCGCCGATCGCCGCGACCAACGCAAACAATCCGTAACGCACGCCCGGCCTCCTTTGGCTCCCATGGCCTCCGCCCGCATCATCGCATGGCGGGCGGGATGGGCCAACGGACGGGCGGGGGAGGCCAGCGTTGGTCAGTCGAGCTCGCGCTTGCGGACGAAGAACCGGCCGACGAGCAGCGATCCCGCGCCGAGCACGGCGGCCGCGAGCGCCGCGATCACGATCAGGCCGGCGAGCGGCGGCCACCAGAGGGCGATCAGCGCGAGGCCGAGGCCGATCCAGAAGCGCGTGAACCAGGCCTCCGGCATGAACTTCCGCCGCTCGATCAACCAGCCGCGCAGCGCCCAGCCCGCGATCAGGTAGAGCGCGACCAGCGGCAACGCCAGCGGGAGGAAGTAGCCGAGCAGCCACACGCCACCGTGCAGCACCCACTCGATCGCGCCGGCGAGCGCGCGCTCGACGTCCTTCACCGCGTTCTCGAAGGCTGCCGGGATCTGGCCCCACGGCGAGGTGGTCTTGACCTGCACCTGCTCGGACAGCGCGATCTCGATCGTCGCCAGGCTCACGAGGCTGCCCAGGTGGCGCAGCCGGCCCTGGGCCTGCTCGATCTCGCCGCGCACGCGCGAAAGCTCGCGCTCCATCTCGAGCACCTCGGACAGCTTGCCGCTGCGCTGGAGCAGCTTGAGCAGCGTGGATTCTTCCTGCTTCAGATTTTTGATGCGCGAGGTCGTGTCGACGAATTGCAGCGTTACGTCTTCGCTGTCGATGTGGCGCCCGAACACCTTGCCGACGCCGCCGAGCGAATCGAGCACGGCGTCGAACTTCTCGGCCGGGACACGCAGCACCATGCGTGCGCTCGGCACGGCGCCCTCGGCCGCCTCGTAGGCCGACTCGGCGACGAAGCCGCCGACGGACCGCGCGATGTCGGTGACCCGCTTGACCCCCTTCTTCACCTCTTCGACCTGGATCGTCAGATTTGCGCGCCGGATGATGTAAAGGCCAGCCGAGGCATCTTTCGGCTTCTCTCCCCCGCTCGGCTTGGGCTTGGCTTCGCGCTCGCGCGACTGCTCCTCGGTGGCCGGCGCGGGCTCTTTCACCGCTTCCAGCTTGCCCGGGGCCTGCGCCGGCGCGTCGTTGGCCCGTCGGCCTTCGCTATCGCTCTCGCTCAGGCCGCCGAAGGCATCGCCAGTCGACTTGTCCTGGCCGAGGACGCTTTCATCGACGTTGGGCTCGACCTGCTCCTTGGCGGCCTGCTGGCAGCCGAGGACGAGGGCGAAGGCGGCGATGAGCGCGATCCAGGGGGCGGGGACGAGTCGCATGCAGGCTCTCCTTCGTGCGCGGGACAAGCAAGGGTTCGCACGGCGAGAGGTGTATACCCCGGGCCGGCGGCCGGCGCGCCCGCCAAGACTTATTCCAAGGTTATCCAGCCCTTAAGAAATTAACGGCCTGGGCGCGGCGATAGCCCCATGGCCCCGTAACCACCGCCCGAGGAGCGTCCATGACCTACGGCTTCACGCCGCCCGCCGCGCCCCTTCCGCCGCCGCCGCCGCCCTTCGCGGGGCCGATGCCGGCGCCTACTTTCGGGGCGCCGCCGACGCCACAAGCGCCGGCGCCCTTCCAGCCGGATGCGTGGGCACCGAGTGTGCCGGCCGCGCCTGCGCCCCAGGCCCCGGCCGCCGTCGGCGTGCTCGGCGGCCTCAAGGCCAAGGGCCAGGCGCTGCTCGTCGGCATCGCCGACAAATTCTTCCCGCTCAAGAAGCCCCAGGCGGCCGGCATCCAGGCGGTGGCGTACACGCCCACCGAGAAGCTCGCCCAGGTGGGCCGCTCCGCGATCTTCTTCGCGCTGCCCGTCGGCGGCGCCGCGCTGGTGGCTTGTGGCCTCGGCTGGCTCGTCGGGCCGTGGGTGCCGTTCATCGGTGGCCACGTCTTCGGCGCGGTCGCAGCCACCCTGGCCGTGGGCCATACCGCGGGCACGCTCCTGCATGGGGCGATGCGCCTGCCGCTCGTCACGAAGCCCGAGGATCGCGAGCTGAACTCCGCGGGCGTGACGGCCGCGAGCGCGGGCCTCGGTGCCGTCTTCGCGTGGGGCATCGCGGCGGCGGCCGGCGCGACGGTGACGCCATGGATCCTGCTGGGTGGCGCGGCGCTCGGTGCTGTGCCGCGAATCCTGGAATGGATGGGCGGCAAGGCCGTCCAATAGCCGCTCGTGCTCCCCGATAAGGAGCGGATTCATCGACGCCCTCTCCCTTGATCGGGAGAGGGTTTTCGATTTTATGTCGCCCAGTGGTGCGCAGCGCACAGATTCCAGCGCTCGCCCGTTGTTATGATCACCCCGATCCCGTCGGAGCGCGCCCCTGCGTCCGACGGAGGCGTTTCACACAGTTTCGCTAAGGGGTCGCCATGTCGTTTGAGCCCTCCCGATTCCTGATGTCCGCCGGTGCGGCCATCGCCGTCGTGGTGGCGGTACAGCCGCCCGCCGCGGCAGCCACCACGGAGTTGGGCCTGGCGCGGTACGACCAGTACCGCCGGGCCCTCGTAGTGCCTTATTACGGCAGCTTCCCGACGTTCATGTCGGATTCGCTGTCGGGCCCGCCACGGGTCTACTTCGATTTCGTCGGCTCCCCGCGCTTCCGCGGTGTGCCGAGCCAACCGGTGTACAACCACCCCAGCCTGACGCGCTGGACGATGGCCCCCAAGGGTGGTGGCCGCACGCGTCTCGTGATGCAGTTCAGCCGCGGCACCCAGGTGCTCGTGCTGAACGACGCCTCACGCCGCCAGATCCTGCTGGTGCCCCAGGTGGGCACCGTGCCGCTCGCCGCGGCGCCACCCCCACCACCGATGCGAACGCCGCAATACACGGCGCCGAACGCTTCGCGGACGTTCTTCCAGACGTTCGGCCACACCGACTTCAAGTATACGGTCGGCCCGCGACCCAAGTACGCGAAACATGACCAGGTCACCGTGAGCGTGGGCGCCAACGGCGTCTCCGAGTTCCACGTGACCAGCGACCCCGCCAACGATTACGTGAACTTTGCGATTTCCATCTCGGGAAAAGGCAAAGGGCCGCGGCCGGTGATTCGTCCGACGCCGCGGCCCAGCACCCCGATGTGGACGCCGGCACCGCTGCCGACACCGGAGCCGCTGCCGACCCCGGAGCCCTTGCCGACCCCGGTGCCAACCCCGGAAACCCTGCTCCCGACGCCGGCACCAACCCCGGAGCCGGTCGCTGAGGCTCAGCCCGGCGCGATCGTCAGCTTCGTCGGCGGGTATCCCGTCAGCGTCAACGAGAGCAGCACCATGCACGACTTCAAGTCGACGGGTGCCAGCCTCGAGGGCGCAGGCGTCGAGGCTCGCTTCGGCGACCTCGCGTGGCTGCTCCAGGTCGATCACCACCGGCTGCGGATCACCGATTCGCAGACCGGCGACGCGACGGGCCATGATCGCGACACGTATGCCGCATCCACGGGCCTGGGCTACAGGTTCACCCCCGGCGGCAGCGATCAGCTGATCGCGCTCGGCTACCACGCGCGCTTCCTCAACACCGCGAACGTCTCGTTGGATCCCGCGACCGGCGACGTGGCCGACAAGATCCCCGGCCCGGAGAACGTCTCCGTGCTGACGGCGCCGTCGCAGCTCTATCATGGTCCGGCCCTGCTCGGCCGGCTCGAGTTGCCGCTCTTCGGGCCGATCGGCCTCGAGGCGCGCGGCGGCTTCGCTTACATGTTCGGCGCGGCGATGGACGCGGGCCAAACGGGTGCGGCGCCGATGATGGCATACTGGGGCACGCCCTCGTTGTATGCCCGCTTCGGTTACTTCCAACTTTCGGCCGGCTACGACGTGTCGATGGCCACAGGCGGGAATAGTTACAGCTACAGCCGGATGGGCCCCGCCGCCCGCATCGACCTGAGGTTCTAGCCATGCGCCTAACCATCGCCATCGCCGCGATTGCAGCCCTGGTCGCGATCGCCAGTTGCACCGGCAAAGGGCAGAACACGGTCGACATCTTCACGGTCCGCAGCGGACCGGTCACCCTCAGCGCCGAGGTGCCGGAAGGCAGCTCCACCGAAATCTCCTCCGTCGAGTTCCGCGTCGACGGCAGCCCGATCAGCACCGACGCCGAGGGACCCGACTGGAGCGTGACCTTCGACACCACCAAGGTGACGGACGGCGTCCACTACATCACCGCCATCGGCAACCCCGGCGGGACGGAGGTGGTGCTCCTGGAAAACAGCATCATCGTCCGAAACACGGGCGGCGGCGCGGCGGCGCCAGCGGCGCCGGCGGCGCCGGCGCAGTTCAAGCAATCCAAGTAAAAAGGGGGGCCGAACGGCCCCCCTTTTTCTTGCGCGTTTCAGCCGCTCGGGCCCCGGCTCAGCGGACTTCCGCGATCAGGCACTTGAGGTAGTCGGTCTCCGGCGCCGCCGGCAGCACCGGGTGATCCGGCGAAGGACCCCGCAGCTCGAGCTGGCGCACGCGCTTGCGCGTGTCGGCCGCGGCGTCCGCGACGATCGACTGGAACATCGCGGGGCTGATGTGGTGCGAGCAGGAGCTCGTGACCAGCACGCCGCCCGGCTGGAGCAGGCGCATCGCGCGCAGGTTGATCTCCTTGTAGCCGCGGAGCGCGCCCGGGATCGAGTCCTTGTTCTTGGTGAAGGCCGGCGGGTCGAGGATCACCATATCGAACTTCTCGCCCGCGCGCTCGAGCTCACGCAGCGTGTCGAACGCGTTCGCGGCGAGCCACGTGCAGCGGTCTTCCACGCCGTTCAGGCGCGCATTGCGCTCCGCCAGCGCGATCGCGTCTGGCGAGATGTCGATGCTCATCACTTCCTTCGCGCCGCCCAGGGCGGCAGCGATGCTGAACCCGCCCGTGTAGCAGAAGGTGTTGAGCACCCGGCCCATCCCCCGCGAGAGGTCGCGCACGCGCCCGCGGTTCAGCCGCTGGTCCAGGAAGAAGCCGGTCTTCTGCCCGCCGATGAGGTCGATCGCGTAGCGCGCGCCATCCTCCACGATCTCGAGGTCGTCGCCGGGCGCCTCGCCCCACAGCACCCCGGTGGCGGGTGGCAGGCCCTCCAGGGCGCGCACGGGCACGTCGGAGCGCTCGTAAATGCCGCGGGGGGCGAGCAACTCGGCGAGCAGCTCGACGAACATCGGCATGCGCTGGGCCATGCCGTACGAGAGCACCTGGCAGGACAGGAAGTCGCCATAGCGGTCGACCACGAAGGCCGGCAGGCCGTCGGCCTCGGCATGGACCACGCGATAGGCCGCGCCGGGGTGGGCGGGGCCGGTCTGGACGCCGGCGAAGCGGGCGCGCAGGTCGATCGCCTCCTCCAGGCGGCGGCGGAAGAACTCGCGGTCGATCGTCTCGCGATGACGCGTCAGCAGGCGCACGAGGATGTTCGACTTGGTGTTGCACAGGCCGAGGCCCATGAACCGCCCGCGGGCGTCTTCCACGGCCACGACCTCGCCGTCCGCCTCGTTGGTCGGCAGCTGGTAGACCTCGCCCGCGAAGACCCACGGATGGCCCGCGCGAACCCGCTCTTCGCGGCCCTTTCGCAAGACGACCTTGGTGACGGCCGAAGTGGCCCCCGACCGCCGCTTCGACACGGCCCCTTCGGTCGGGGCTGTCGCGGCGGCGGCGGTGGGGCTGGGAGAATCGTCCACGGGAGAGGCCTTTCAATGGTTGCTCGTGTGTCGCGCCACACAGATTCGCCGTGCGAAATCGTCGATGCTTCGTATTATACACGGCGCTGCGCCGCGCCCGGCCTCCGATGCAGCGGGTCGGTCGTCCGTTACGTTATGTAAAAATCGGGCGTTTCGCCTTGACGGAATCTACGGCCAGCCGCTACCGTAAACACGCTTCGGGGCTGGAAACCGCCCCCCGACAGGAGCTTTCCCCTTATGGCCAGACGGAGGTCTCGCCGGCGACCCGAGCCCAACCCGGTTCCCATGAACCCGGTTCCGAAGCCGGTGGTGAAGCCCGCCCCCCCATCGCTGCAATCCACCCTCGTCTTCTTGGGCGTCGTGCTTTACCTCGGCACCACGGTCTTCCGGCTGGGCGTCCAGGAGTTCCACCTCCTGAAGCAAGCCCGACTGCTCGAAGAGGAGAAGGTGGCGATCGAAGCGCAGCACCTGGATCTTCGCGCGCAGATCGCGTCGGCGAAGACCAATGCCGGCATCGAGCGCCTCGCGCGCGAGCAGCTGGGCTTCGTGATGGCGCAAGAAGTGCCGGTGAAGACGTTCGTGCCCCTGGCCAGCGTGCAGGCACCCGTCACGGTCGCGGCCGCCGTCGTCGTCGCGTCGGCTTCGCAAACGGCGCCGGCCGTCGCGCCCGCCGCGCAGGTCGGCTTGCCGCCCGCGATGGCGGCCCTCTCCAAGTACTTCGTGCCGCTCTGGCGCTAGGCCGGTCTGGTCCGGGCGAGGTCAGTCGTCGCGGATCCAGGTCACCCTGATAAACTCCTTGCGCTCGGGGTGTTGGATTTCCAGCATCCCGTCGTAGGCTTTCCGGACGTCCTTGCCGATGCACTCGGCCAGGAACGGGGAAATCGTCAGGACCTCCAGCCGGTCGTCCGCCATCTTGACCATCGCGACGCGCGCGATCGGGTTGTGTTCGCGGATGTGGGCCTCGGTGTTGCGGATGAGGCCGACGAGCTCGTCCTGATGGGCCTGCACGAACGCGCCCTTGAGCACGACCATGCCGTCGTATTCCTCGCGTTCGACCTTCACGCAGCCCGGGCAGACGAGCTGCTCGACGTCGCCCTTGGCGATCAACGCCTTCGCGGCCTTCTCGTCCAGGTGCCAGTGCTTGTGGTGGCGGATCGCGTGGCAGCGCACGCAGACCGCCGGCCCTGCGGCGCCGTCCGGCTGGGGACCCTCGTGGTGCGGGGTGTCGGGCCGGAACTGGGTGGTCTCCTTGTGCGTATCGGCCTGCGACGGCGTCGTAGAGTTGCCGCGGGTCGGATTTTCCGGGTGTTGCGGGTGATTGGCCTTGCCGGGATTCGGGCTCATGCTCTCCTCCTCCTTAAGAAATCTTGACACGATGCTAGCAGTTGGCTCAGGACCGGCCGACAAGGGGCCGAACTATGTGAGCGAACCTTTGCCAGGCGGGTTGTTCGGCGAGGCCGACAGGTAGTAGAATAGAGGTTCCAGCCGCCATAGAGGATCACGTTGGACGTCAAGCTCATCAATATCGGCTTCGGCAACATCGTTTCGGCCAGCCGCGTCATCGCCATCGTGAGTCCCGAATCCGCGCCCATCAAGCGGATCATCACGGATGCGCGCGACGCGGGACGGCTGGTGGACGCCACTTACGGTCGCCGCACGCGGGCGGTCATCATCATGGACAGCGATCACGTCGTATTGTCGGCGATCCAGCCGGAGACCGTGGCGAACCGCTTCCTCGGAAGCCGCGACGACCTGCGTGCCAGCGCAGAAGACGGCGCCAGCGGCTCGAAGGATATGAGGCCGGACGATGGACACGATTAACGAGATCCCGATCCCGGCCGCCCGCGCGATCGCCCAGCGGCGTGGCGTGCTGTACGTGATCTCGGGCCCGTCGGGCGTCGGCAAGGGTACCATCGTCAAGGAACTGGTCGCGCGTCAACCGGAGCTCAAGTTGTCGATCTCGGTGACCACGCGCCAGCCGCGGCCCGGCGAGGTCGAAGGCGTCAGCTACTACTTTCGCCAGCCGGCCGAGTTCCAGCGCATGGTCGAAGCCGGCGAGCTGCTCGAGTACGCCCAGTTCGGCAAGAATTTCTACGGCACGCCGCGGCACTTCGTCGAAGCCCAGCTCGCGCTCGGCCACGACGTCGTGCTCGAGATCGACATCAAGGGCGCGATCCAGGTCAAGGAGCGCATCCCGAACGGCGTTTACGTGTTCGTCCTGCCGCCCACGATGCAGGAGCTCGAGGCCCGGCTGCGCAAGCGCCAGACCGAAGCGGCCGAGGCCATGCGCCACCGGCTGCAGATCGCGGTCGACGAGCTCAACTACCTCCCCCTTTACGATTATCAATTGGTCAACGACGATCTGGAGCTTGCCGTGCGCAAGGTCCAGGCCGTCATCATGGCGGAGCACTGTCGTGTGAACCGTCACTTCCACACGCTCTGAGTCCCCGAAAGAAGGTATTTCGATGTCCGGTATGCAAGACAAGGCCCAGGAGCTGCTCAACCACACGCACAACAAGTACGAGCTCGTGCTGAACGTGGCGCGGCGCGCGAAGACCATCAAGGACGATCCGAACATGGTCGCGACGCCCGAGGCGAGCAAGCCGATCAAGATGGCGCTCAAGGAGCTGGCCGACGTCCAGCGTCGCGAGCGCGAAGCCGCCGCCGTCTAGCGACGGCCCGGACCCGAGACGCCCGACCATGCCGACCCTGCTGTTGGGCGTCACGGGCGGCATCGCCGCTTACAAGAGCGTGGACCTCGCCTCCCGGCTGCGGAAGCTGGGATGGGAGGTCCACGTCGTCATGACGGAAGCCGCGACCCGCTTCGTGGCACCGCTGACCTTCCAGTCGGTCAGCCGCAACCCGGTCCATGTCGGGATGTGGGGAGATACGCGAGGAGAGAGCGCCCGCGGCTCATCGGGGATCGAGCATGTGGACGTGGGCAAGGGCGTCGATGCGTTCTTGATCGCGCCCGCGACGGCGAACACGTTGGCGCGGCTCGCGGCCGGGCTGGCCGACGACATGCTAACGACCACGGCGCTCGCCGTGGACGCGCCGCTGGTGCTGGCGCCCGCCATGAACCCGCGCATGTGGCACCACCCGGCCACCCAGGCCAACTTGAAGATTCTCGCGGAACGTGGCGCGCACGTGATCTCGCCCGACGCGGGCGAGATGGCCTGCGGCGACGTGGGCGTGGGGCGGCTGCCGGAGCCTGCGGCGATCGCCGCCTGGCTCGAGGCCTTCGTCGCAGCCAGGGCGTCGATGAACGGCCAACGCGTGCTCGTCACGGCCGGCGGCACCCGCGAGCCGCTCGACCCTGTGCGGTACCTGGGCAACCGGTCGAGCGGCAAGATGGGCCACGCGATCGCCCGCGCCGCTGCCTCCCGCGGCGCGCGGGTGGTGCTCGTGACCACCGCGCCCGGCACGGCGCCGGCCGGGGTCGAGGTGGTGGCGGTCGAGACGGCGCTCGACATGCACGAAGCCGTGCTCGCCCGCTTCGACGATCAAGACGTGATCGTCATGGCGGCGGCCGTCGCCGATTACCGCCCAGCCGAGGCGCACGCGGCGAAGCGCAAGAAGGACGGCGATGCGTGGACCGTCACGCTGGTGCCGAACCCCGACATCCTGGCCGAGCTCGGCCGGCGCAAGCGCCACCAGGTGCTCGTCGGCTTCGCGGCCGAGACCGGCGATCCGGTGGAGGCGGCGCGCGGGAAGCTCGTGCGCAAGAACGCCGACCTGATCGTCGCGAACGACGTGAGCGTGCCCGGCCAGGGTTTCGAAGTCGACACCAACCGCGTGCTGGTGGTCGGCCCGGAGGGCGTGGTGGCGGATTGGCCGCTCATGGACAAGCTCGCGATCGGCCACAAGCTCTGGGATCTCCTCGCGCTGCGGCGGCCGGCCCAAGCCCCCGCGCCATGAAGGAGGCGGGCGGGCTCGCCCGGGCCGCCTTTCTGACGACCGCTGGCCTGGCGGGCGCGGCGCCGCTGGCCTGGGCCTGGCTCGCGCCGGACGTCGGGCGCTGGCTGCTGCTGGGGGCGATCGGCTGGCTGCTGGGGGTCGCGCTCAAGGCGCCGCTCGCCGGCGGGTTCGCGTGGTATGCCCCGCGCCTCGGCGCCTGGCCATTCGCGGTCGCGATGGGCCTGCTGTCCGCCGTGAGCGAGCTCGGCGTGGTCGCGGCGATGATCGGGTCTCGGCCGCCCACGCACCTCGCCCCGGCGCTGGCGCTCGGCGTCGGGGCCGGATGCCTCGAGGCGCTCGCGCTGGCGGTCTACGCGGCGATGGCGTCGACGAACGAGGCGGAGGCTGAAGCGGGGGAAACGATCGCCGGCCCAGGCGACGCGGCCGCCGGGCCTGGCGGCTGGCTCGACGCCCTGGCCTTCCCGATCGAACGGCTGATCGTGGCGTTGCCCGGGCATGTGGGCTCGCGCGCGCTCGTGGCCGCCACCTGCCTGGGGCTGGGTGCGGGCTGGGCGATCGCCGCGGTGGTGGCCTTCGCCGTCGTGGACGGGCTGCCGTCCTGGGGCGAGCGGGTCGGCTGGGTGTGGACGGACGCCAAGACGCTCGGTCGCTACTACCTGCTCGCCGGCATGATCGGCTGGTCGGAGCTCGCGCTCGCGTTCTTCGCCCTGAGCTGAGCTCAGGCCTCTTCGGGGAGCGCCAGCCAGAGCAGCACGTAGACCACGAGCCCGGGCCCGGGCAGGAAGTTGCCGGCGATGAAGAGCGCGCGGAAGACCCACGCGTTGATGCCCGTGCGTCGCGCGAGGCCGGCGCAGACCCCGCCGAGGATGCGGTCGTGGCGGCAGCGCGTCACCCCGAGCCTGGAGGCGAGCCGGATGAGGCGGCCGGGGTGACTGGGGTGGCTCATGGCGGACATCCTCGGGCGTGGGGTGGGGCCATCATACCCTGCCGTCCACGGCTGGACCAACGTAGCGCGCCCGCGGCCGGATCAGCGCGCCGGCCGCGTATTGCTCGAGCGCGTGCGCCAGCCAGCCGGCCGTCCGGCCGAGGGCGAACAGCGCGAGCGGGGCGTCCGGCGGCAACGCGAGCGCACGGGCCAGCACGACCAGCCCGAAATCGATCGTCGGGCGTTCGCCGAGCACCGCCTCGCCGGCGGCGGCGATCGCCGCGCCCAGCGCCACCGCCGGCGAGGCCGGCCGCAGCTCGGCCGCCAGCGCGAGCAACGCCGCCCCACGGGGATCGCCGGACGGGTACAGCGGCTGGCCGAACCCCGGCACGGCCTCGCCGCGGCGCAGGCGCGCCGCGAGCACGGCGTCCGCCTGCGCGGGCGTGCCCACCTCGTCGAACAGCGCCGCCACCCGCTCGCTGTGCCCGCCATGGCGCGCGCCGCGTAGCGTCGCGAGCCCGGCCGACACCACGTCGTAGGGCGTCGCCGCCGCGCTGGCCGCGCAGCGCGCGGCGAAGGTCGAGACGTTGAGCTCGTGGTCGGCGGCCAGGATCAACGCGGCCTCGAGGCCTGCCCGCGCGTCCGCCTGCCCCGGGGCCCAGGCCGCGGCGAGGCCGGCCGCGAGCGGGCCGTCGATCGGCCCGCCTGCCACCAGCGTGGCCATCGCCCGCAGGATACGCGCGCCTGTGCGGACGACCGCGTTCGGCCGCAGGTCCCAGGCGGCGGGGTCGGCGGCGGCCACGACGGGCAGGAGCGCCTGGCAGGCCGTCACGGCGTCCAGGTCGCCCAGCTGGGCGCGCAGATCGCCCACGCGCGGCCCGGGCCAGCCCGCCTGCACCTCTGGCCATGCGGCGGTGGAGCCGGTCCACAGCCAGATCGCTACGCGCTCGAAGGACCATTCCCGCGCGAGCGTCGCCGCGTCGCGGCCCCGGTAGTAAAGGCTGCCCTCGGCGATCAGCGTGATCGCCGAGGGCAGCACCGGCGTGCCCCAGTGGAGCGCCGCCTCGGCGATCGGCCCTGGATCGCCCCGCTGCTCCCGCCTCCGGCGCAGCGCCTCGACGTCGGCGCGCGGATAGCGCCGCGCCTTCGCTCCTGCTGCGCCCTCGAGCGAGCGCAGCAGCCCGCGGCTCACGTAGGCATAGAGCGTCGGCAACGTGACGCCGAGCGCCTCGGCCGCCTCTCGCGCGCTGTAGGTGTCCTGGTCCGCTTCAGCGCCCAATCGATCATCCTCCCCGGCAACAATACATTGATTATCATAATCAAGATTGACGATGTTGACGAGTGGGCCCAGGATGAAGCTGGTCCCGGCGAGCCGCCGGGCGTTCCCGAGAAAGGAGGCTCGCGATGTCGAGCGGACTCGATGGCGTGGTGGTGGCGGATACCGTGTTGAGCGAGGTGGACGGCGCTGCCGGCCGGCTCGTGGTGTGCGGCGAGCCGATCGAGGCGCTGGCCGGGCGCGTGGGCTTCGCGGCGATCGCGGCGCGGCTCTGGGGCGCCCAGGCGGGCCAACCCGAGACGCCCGCAGCGGTGGCCGAGGCGCTGGGCGCGGCGCGTGGCGAGGCCTTCGCTTCGATGAGCCCGGCGCTCGTGGCGGCCCGCGGGCTGCCGCCGCTCGAGGGCCTGCGCCTGATGCTCGCGAGCCTCCCCGCGCAAGCCGCGCGGCCCGCGCACCACCGCCTGACAGGCGCGATCCCGGTCTTCCTGGCGGCGCTGCTGCGCGACGCGCAGGGCCAGGCCCCGCTGGCGCCCGATCCCACGGCCGACCATGCGGCCGATTTCCTGCGGATGCTCACGGGCGCTGCGCCCTCCCCGACAGCGACCGCCGCGCTCGACGCCTACCTCGTGACGGTCGCCGAGCACGGGATGAACGCCTCGACCTTCACGGCCCGCGTGATCGCCTCGACGCGCGCTGGGGCCGTGGCGGCCGTGGTCGGCGCGCTCGGCGCGCTGCAGGGGCCCTTGCACGGCGGCGCGCCGGGCCCGGTGCTCGACATGCTGGACGCGATTGGCGAGCCCTCCCGCATCGACGGCTGGCTCACGGCCACGCTGGACGCCGGCGAGCGGCTGATGGGCTTCGGCCACCGGATCTACCGCGTGCGCGATCCGCGCGCCGACGTGCTCGCCCGCGTGCTGGCGAGCCTCGATGGCGTGGGCGGTGACCGCCTGGCGTTCGCGCGCGAGGTCGAGCGGCGGGCGCTCGCGCTGCTGGCGGCGCGCAAGCCGGACCGGCCGCTGCACACGAACGTCGAGTTCTACACGGCGTTGCTGCTCGAGGCCGTGGGCGTGCCGCGCGAGGCCTTCACGGCGGTGTTCGCGATGGGCCGCGTCGCAGGCTGGACCGCGCATGTGTTCGAGCAGGAGCGGACCGGCCGGATCATCCGGCCGCAGAGCCGCTACGTCGGTCCGGTGCCTGTCTGAGCGCGCGTGAGTTGATATATTGATAGCGTGAGCACCATCGTCATCACCGGCCTGCCCGGCACCGGCAAGACCCGCCTCGCGCTCGAAGCCGCGGCCTGGCTCGCGCGCGACCGCGAGGTCCGCGTGGTGCACACCGACGTGGTGAAGGTGATGCTCCGCGACCTCCAGCCGGGGTTCCCGGCCGGGCCCGGCTACCTCGCGGCGGCCGAGCAGTGCCGCCACGCCCACCCCGTGTTGGCGGCCCAGGCCGAGAAGGCGCGGCGCGAGGGCGTCCTGCTCGTAGTGGAGGGCACGCTCGCCGCCGGGTTCGCGCCGGCCGATAGCCATGTCTTCCGCCTCGCGCTCGATGAGGCCGCGCGCGGGCGCCGGGTCGCGGCGAAGCCCGCCCCGGCGCGCGAGGCGCTCGCCGCCGCGGGTGACCTGGCGGCCTACCGCGCCTGGCTCCAGGCTTCCCTCACCCCCGCGACGATCGTGCTCGATGCCACCCGGCCGCTCGCGGACCTGGCCGCCGACATCGCCGCCGCGATCGCCCCACCGCGCCCCTGAGGGGGGGGGCCTCACCACTCCAGGCGCGTGACCGCGATGCCCGCGTCGCTGACCGCGAGCCGCAGCGGCTCGAGCCCGGCCGCGAGCCAGCCCGCCTCCAGGCGGACGGCCTCGAGATCGCCGAAGACCAATGCCACGCCACAGTCTCCGCCGCCAGCCCCCGAGGGCTTGCCCGCGCCACCGGACGCCTGCGCGATCCGCGCCAGGGTCGCGAGGGCCGGCGTCTCGATTTCCACCCCAGCCGCCTCCCCGAGCGTGGCGAGCGCCAGCCGGTTGCGCTCGAGCGCGTCGAGCGCGCGGAAGCGGTTGGCGGACTGCAGCCCGCCGACCAGGTGATCGACGGCGCGCTCCGAGCTCGCCAGGAAGGCCTCGTAGGCGGCCGGATCGGTGTCGCGCAGCGCCGTCACGCTCGCGATCAGCGCGGCGGTGGACGCAGGCTCGCCGGTCCAGCCCGCGCAGAGGCGCAGGTCGCGTGGCAGCGGCGAGAGGCGCTCGACGGAGAAGAAAGGCCAGGCCGCGCCCACCAACGGCGCGAGCGGCCCGCCGCGGGCCAGCCGCTCGGCCAGCCAGCTCGGGTTGAACGACGAGTAGCGCAGCCAGCCGCCGAACGTCGAGGCCGCCACGTCGGCGCCGGAGCCGCTGCCCTGGGCGCGGAAGTGGGCGATCGCCGCCAGCTTGAACACCGTGGTCGGGTCGGGCGGCATCGCGTCGTCGTCGCGTAGCCAGTTCACCACCGCAGCCACTGTCGCGACCACCGCGGCGGCGCTGCTGCCGAGGCCGAACTTCCGGCCGGTCTCGTCGTCGAGCTCGCTGCGCACGGCGAGGTGGAAGGGCAATGGCAGCAGGAACTCCTCGCGCACGTGCGCGAGCGCGACGGCGAGCGCCTCGGCCACGAAGCGCAGGCGCGGGTCGCTCGTGGCGAACTTGATGCCCGCGGGCGAGGCCTCGAAAGGCAGGCGCTCGAGCCCGAACGACGGCAGCGAGACGCTGAACGCGGGCGCGCTCTCGATCGTGGCGTACATGTAGCGATCGACCGCCGCCACCACCGCCGGCTGGTGCGGCTCGAGCACGGCGTACTCGCCCGCGATCATGAGCTTGCCGGGCACGCGCAGCTCGAGCAGCGACGGTGGCATGCGCTACCTCACGCCCTCTTCGAGCCAGGCCACGCCCGGCCCGGGGCCGCAGGTCACGAGGCCCTCCACGCCGGGCACCGCGCGCAGCGCCGCCTCGACCGCGGCGACGTGCGCCGGGTCGGTCAGCACCTTCACGTTCGGGCCCGCGTCGATCGTGATCCAGGCCGGGAGGCCTGCCGACCGCAGCGCCCACACGGCGTGCATGACCGCCAGGGTGGCGGGCTGCCAATAGGTGAACGGCGGCTGCGCGCCGAGCATCGTCGCATGCATCTTGAGCGCGCTGCGCTCGGCGACCGTGCCGAGCGCCTCGAGGTCGCGCGCGGCGATCGCCGCCCGCGCAGCCAGGAGGTCCAGCTCGACGGTGGCGAGCCAGCCCGGGTAAAACGGCGAGGTCATCACCGTATCGCGCATGCCCGCGCGGCTCGAGCGGCCCTTGGGCGCGGCCGACAGCAAAGTAACCACCATCCGCACGTCCCAGTGCTCGGGACTTGCGATCGCCACGCCGTGGGAATCCGCGCCGTCGGGCCGGTCGCCCTTGCGCCACTCCGCGAAGCCGCCGAAAATCGAGCGACAGGCCGAGCCCGAGCCCCGGCGGGCCAGCGCCGAGAGCTCCGCGGCCGAGAGGTCGAGGCCCGCCGCCCGGCTCGCCGCCGCGGCGAGCGCCGCGAAGCCGGAGGCCGAGGAGGCGAGCCCCGCGGCGGTCGGGACGTCGTTGCGGGAGGTCACCCGGGCGCGCGTCGTGAGGCCTGCGCGCGCGCGCACGAGGTCGAGGAAGCGCGAGACGCGCTCGGCCTCGCCGCCCTCGCGTGGCGCACCGTCGCGCACGAACGTGTCGGCCGGAAGAGCCGCGTCGAAGGCGACCGTGGTCGTGGTGAAGAGGTTGTCGAGCGTCAGCGAGAGGCTGCCGTTGGTGGGCAGGTGGAGCCCCTCATGGCGCTTGCCCCAGTACTTCACGAGCGCGATGTTGGCATGCGCGCGCGCCGTCGCGGCGCCGGCTGGGTTCGCCTCGGCGCCGCTCATCGGGTGCCCACCTCCGTGAGCAGGTGCGGGCTGTTCTTCAAGGTCGCGAGGTCCTTCACGCCGAGCAGGAACATCGCGGTGCGGAGCTCGGCGACGATCTGGCGCAGTGCCGCCTCGGTCTCCTCGGCCGAGCGCGTCGCCGGGCCGAGCAAGGGCATGGCGATCGCCACCATGTCCGCGCCGAGCGCGATCGCCTTGGCAGCGTCGAGCCCCGTCCGCACGCCCCCCGACGCGATCAGCGGGTACGCCGGCAGCGCCGCGCGGCAGCTCGTGAGGCAGGTGGAGGTGGGGATGCCCCAGTCGCCGAAGACCTCGCCGAGCGAGCGCTGGGCCGGGTCGCTCGCGCGCGCCGCCTCGATCTTCGCCCAGGACGTGCCGCCGGCGCCGCTCACGTCGATGGCGGCGACGCCGGCCGCCGCGAGCCTGGCGGCGGTCGCACCGCTGATGCCGCAGCCGACCTCTTTCACGAGCACCGGAAAGTCCACGGCAGCCGTCAGCGCCCCGATCTTGGCGAGCAGCCCGCGGAAGTCGGTGTCGCCGCCGGGCTGCACGACCTCCTGGAGGGCATTGAGGTGCAGATACAGGCCGTCCGCCCCGATCATGCGCACGGCCTCGGCGCAGCGTGCGGCGTCGAAGCCGTAGTTCAGCTGCACGGCGCCCAGGTTGCCGAAGAGCGGCACGTCGGGCGCGACCTCGCGCACCACCGCGAACGAGGCCAGCGCCGCCGGCCGCTCGAAGATGATCCGCTGGCTGCCGACGCCCATCGCGAGGCCGAGCCGCTGGGCCGCGAGGCCCAGGTGGCGGTTGATCGTCTCGCCCCGCTCGGGGCCGCCGGTCATGCTCGAGATGAGCAGCGGCGCACCCAACGAATGGCCGAGGAAGGTCGTGCCGAGGTCGACGTCTTCCGGCCGCAGCTCGGGCAGCGCTTCATGCGTGAAACGCCAGCGGTCGAAGCCGGTGGGCGTGCGGCCCATCGCGACGTCCTGCTCGAGGCTGATCGCGATGTGGTCGAGCTTGCGTTGCGAGATGTCGCCGCTCACGCCGCGCCCTCCTTCGTCCACACGCGCACCGCGCCCGCGTCGCGCATCGCGGCGGCGATCGTGGGCCGGCTCGCGAGGTCCGGCGCCAGCGCCACCACGCAGCCGCCGCGCCCCGCGCCGGTCAGCTTGGCGCCGGTCGCGCCGGCAGCACGCGCGGCCTTGATCAAGGCCTCGAGCGCGGGGTCGCTGACGCCGAGATCATGGAGCGCCGACTGGGCCCTGTCGAAGGCCTCGCCGAGCAGCCGCGGATCGGCGGTGCGCAAGGCCGACGCCGCGCATACCGCCGCGCTGCCGAGCAGGTCGAGCGCGCTCAGGAACGCCTCGGGCGCGGTCTCCTGGCGTGCCCGCACCGCGGCCACCGCCGCGCGCGTGTCGCGTGGCCGGCCGGAGTCCGCCACCACCAGCGCGGGCTCGAAGGCCGGCGCGATCGCCTCGGTGGGATGCCCCTGCATGAAGAAGATCGGCCCGGGCGCGGCCACCGCCGCGACGTCGACGCCGCTCGGCAGGCCATGGGCGTGCCGCTCCGCGATGTCCGCCAGCGCCGCCAGGTCCTCGGCCGCGAGCGTCTCGCCGCAGGCCGCCGCCGTCGCGCGCACCACGGCCACCGCCGTCGCCGCCGATGAGCCGAGCCCGGCGCCGGCCGGCACCGTCGAGCGGACGTGGATCGCGAGCCCCTCGGCCGAACGGCCGAACCTCGCGAGCGTCTCGGCGGCGGCGGCGCGCAAGCCACTCACGTCGAGCTCGGGGCGCTCGCTCGTGACCGTGAGCGCGCCCTCGGCCGGCCGCGCCTCGGCCACGGCCTCCACGGCCGGCCAGGGCATCGCGACCGCGGGCCGGCCATGGACCACCGCGTGCTCGCCGGCCAGGATCAGCTTGCCAGGGGCGCGGCCGATCGCGGCGCGCAGGGCGTTTGCCATCCTCGGCCTAACGGAGCAAGGCCAGGAGCTCCTTGGCCTTGCTCAGCTTGATTTCCTTGGCCTCCACCATCGCCTCGGCGATCCGGTCGACCATGTCGCCCTCGGCGCCCGCGGTCATCGCCACCGAGCGCGCGTGGAGCGCCATGTGCCCCTTCTGGATGCCGTGCGTCACGAGCGCCTTGAGCGCGCCCAGGTTCTGGGCCAGGCCGACGCACACGATCACCTGGGCGAGCTCTTCGGCGGAGTGGACGCGCAGGAACTTCTGGGCGATCTGGGCCATCGGGTGCAGGCCGATCGAGCCGCCCACGGTGCCCACCGGCATTGGCAGTTCGAGGCGGCCGACCAGGTTGCCGGCCTCGTCCGTGGACCACTCGGTCATCGAGCGATAGCGGCCGTCGCGACAGGCATGGGCATGGGCCGCGGCCTCGATCGCGCGCCAGTCGTTGCCGGTCGCGATCACGACGGCGTCGACCCCGTTCATGACGCCCTTGTTGTGCGTCACGGCGCGGTACACGTCCGAGTCCGCGAACTGGAACGCCGCCACCACGCGATCGCGCACCTCCTCGCCGGTGAACCCGCCGGTCGCGATCAAGGCGGGTGGGATGCGGCAGGTGGCCGTCGCCAGGCATTGATCGGTGTAGTTGCTCAGGATCCGCAGATAGACCTTGCCGCCGGTCAGCTCCTCGACCCGCTCGGCGATCGCCTCGCACATCGTGTTGATCGTGTTCGCGCCCATCGCGTCGACGGTGTCGACCAGCAGGTGCACGATCAGCATCTGGGCGTACGTCGCGTCTTCGTCGTCGTTCAGCAGCCGCACCTGGACGCGCTTCGCGCCGCCGCCGCGCTCGAGCATGCCGGGATGCGCAGCGTTCGCGAGGTCGAGCAGCTCCTCGTCGGCGTCGAGGACGGCCTCCGCGGCCACGCCCCAATCCGGGCAGCCGATGACCTGGATCTGGCCGATCATCGTGCGGCCTGTGCTTTCGGCGCTGAACCCGCCGGCCTCGCGGACGATTTTGGCGATGTGGCTCGCCGAGGCGAGCACCGAGGGCTCCTCGATCGCCATCGGCACCAGGAAGTCCTTGCCGTTGATCAAGAAGTTCAGGCCCAGCCCGATCGGCAGGCTGTAGATGCCGACCGCGTTCTCGATCATCTTGTCGGCCTGGTCGAGCGTCAGCGCGCCCTGCGACGCGAGGGCTTCCACGTCGCCAATCGTCAGCTCGTAAGTGTCGGCGATCTGCGCGATCCGCTCGCTCATCGACAGCTTGTAGAAGCCGGGTAGGCGCGAGGTCTTCATGGGGGAGGGTCTCGGGTGCATCTGGGGGGGGGGAGAAGCTCGGCGAGGCCGGAGCGGCGACCATTATCGGCTTCTGCGGCCGGTCACGCAAGTCCGGCCGCGCGCGTGCCTATAAAGGATAAACAGGACTTCACTCATGCTTAACAGTTTCCACCGCACCATCATCACCGTCACGCTGGGCGCCATCGCGCTCACGACGGGCGCCTGCGGCCGCATCTCGATCCTCCCGCCCGCCCCGCCGCCGCCGCCGGAGACGCAGTTCGCGCCGATGCCCACCGAGCTCGCCGCGGCCGTCACGTCGGCCCGGGCGGCGCTCGCCGACCCGGAAGCCACCCTGGTCTACGCCGCGGCCTATGGCGTGACGCCCGTCGGCAGGCTCGCGGACTCGCACCGATCGGGCTGGGTCGTGGGCTTCCAGGAGCGCCGCACCACGGGCCCGCGCGCCTCGCTGGTGGTGATCGACTGGACCGCGCGGAAGCGGGTGCTCGCGGCCAAGCCGTGGTCCGGCCAGGTCCCCAAGCTCGACGCCGCCAAGCTGCCGCAACTGCGCCAGACCGTCCTGTGGGCGCGGGACGCCGGCCTCAAGAAGGCGGATACGTTCATGGTGGCTTACGTCGCGAGCGCCACTGGCCCCGTGGCGGCCGTGACCGAGCGGGACGATGACGTCCAGGCGGCCTTCGACGACGACGGCGGCACCCGCCAGATCGTGATGCTCGACGCGCTGACGGGCAAGCCGCTCGCCAAGCTGGCCGAGCCGGCGCCTGCTCCCGCCGCCGAGCCCACCGAGGCCGAGGAGGAAGCTGCGGCGCCGGCTGAGGCCGCGAGCCTCGCAGCGCTCGTGATGGGCCCGCGGCGTGGCTTCTGAGTCCACCTTTCCGCTCTCCGTCCGGCTCTTCGCGCTGATCCGCGAGAAGGTCGGGCGCGAGGCGATCGCCCTCGAGGTCCCCGCAGGCACGACCGTCGGCGCGCTCGCCGGGCGGCTGCGCGCGGCGGAGCCTGCCGTGGCGCCGTATCTCGAGGCGAGCCGCGTCGCCGTCAACCTCACTTTCGCCCGCCCGGACCAGGTGCTCGCGCCCGGCGACGACGTGGCCTTGATCCCGCCGGTCGGCGGCGGGTAGCATCGGACCATGACCGCTCACCCGGCCCCCCTCATCATCGTCGATCCGACGCCGATCGACCTGGCGGCGATCCACGCCTTCCTGGCCGACCCCGCCGCCGGCGGCGAGGTCGTCTTCACAGGCACCGTGCGGAACCAGAACGAGGGCCGCGTCGTTCACGCGCTCGAGTTCGAGGCCTACCCCGAGATGGCCGTCGCCCAGATCGCGGCGATCGCCGCCGAGATGTACGCCCGCTGGCCGCTCCGCAAGGTGGCGATGGTCCACCGCCTCGGCCGCTTGCCGCTCGGCGAGACCGTCGTCGTGGTGGGCGTCTCGGCCGGCCACCGCGCCGAGGCCTTCGAGGCCTGCCGCTATGGCATCGACACGCTCAAGCGGGACGTGCCGATCTGGAAGCGCGAGCACTTCGAGGGCGGCGAGGTCTGGGTGACGAACCACCCGTAGCCTCCGCCGCTCGTCGATCGAAATTCGTCCATTCTCGACGAAGAAGTTCGTCCCCAATGGCCGAACCTGGCCCCTCGAAATCGCCTACGGTTGCGTCATCGAGGCGATCCTTCATCGAAACGTCATCACCCGCCATCCGCCGTGATGAGGCTGCGGCGACTCGCGCCAGGCTCTATGCCGGACCGCTCCCGTGGAATGGGACGTCGGCTCGGACGCCGCGTCCCCGGCTCGACCCCCGGGTCGGAAAGGATGGCTATGCAACCGAAACTCTGGCAGGCGGCGTTGGCCGCCGCCTTGTTGGCCGCGGGCTGCGGCCTGACCCCCTCGCTCACGAAGGCGACAGGTCCGGAGCAAGCCGCGCCGAAGGCGCCGGTGCTGGTGCCGACGGCCGAGACCAAGCAACAGCGCCTCCGGCGCCTGAACTTCATCCCGATCTGTCCGCCAGACGGCTTCCCGGATGGCAACATGGATGGACTCGCCGACGGCATTCCGCCCGATTAGCGCGCCTTGGGGGCGTCAAGGGCGAGCGCCCGGCCGGCCGGCCCCAGGGGCCGGCCGGCCGGGCGACCCGAGCATCGACGGCCGCGCAGGCCGCCGCAAGGAGGTCGACGTGACCGGCGAGACAACCGAGGGATCTCCGGGATCGCGGGCGCAAATCGCGCTCGTGAACGCCTTCGTGGCCTTCCACCTGGTGGCGATCGCCGCCTGGCTCGCCCCTGCGGGTTGGACGCTGCGCGACCACGTGGCCGGCCTCGTCGGCCCCTACCTGCGCGCCACCGGCCTCGCGCAGCAGTGGATGATGTTCGCGCCGAACCCGCCGCGCGCCAACCCAGTCATCGAGGCGCGGCTGCGCTTCGCCGACGGTCGCGAGCGGACCGTCGCGCTCCCGACGCTCGACGGCCACCTCGAGCGCACCCAGAAGTGGCGCCTGCGCCGCTGGACGTGGGACCTCGTCCTGCGCGACCAGCCGGGCGCCTGGGCCGACGCCGCCCGCTGGGCCGTCGTCACCCACGGCTTGGACCCGCGCGACCCGGCCGTGGCTGTGGCAGTCACCTGTCGCCTGGAGCCGATCGCGCCCCCCGGCAGCCCGCCCGCGGCCGGCCCGCGGGGCACCACGACGACGATGGCGGCGTTCGACGTCCGCCCGGGCGGGGCGCGATGATCGCCTGGCGGCAGCTCGCCGCGGCCTGGCACGCCTTCTGGTTCGCGCCGGCTTCGCCCCTACCGATGGCGGTGTTCCGGATCCTCTTCGGCCTGCTCGTGCTCGGCAACGGCCTCCTGCTGGCCCCGGACTGGCTCATCCTGTTCGGCGAGAACGGGATCATCTCGGCCGAAACGGCACGAACCTCGCTCGGCACCGGCCCGCGCGTCAACCTCTTCGCCTGGCTGCCCGCCGGCGACGGCTGGACCTTCCTGGTCTTCGGCGCGTACATGGGCGCCGGGCTCGCGTTGACGCTCGGCCTGTTCACCCGGAGCAGCGCGGCGGTGCTGCTCGCCTGCATCCTGAGCCTGCACGCGCGCAACCCTTACATCCTCAACAGCGCCGATGTCATCATGCGGATCGCCGCCTTCATCTTGATCTTCTCGCCCGCGGGCGCCGCGCTCTCGCTCGATCGCCGGCTCCGCGTCGCGCGCGGCGAAGTCACGGGCCCGCTCGCGCCCGTCGCGCCCTGGGCCCAACGGCTGTTACAGGTGCAAATCGCCACGGTCTACCTGGCCACGGCGCTCGTAAAGAGCGACGGCGCCACCTGGGTCGACGGGACGGCGATCTACTACGGCTTGCACGTCGAGGGCATGGCCCGCTTCCCGGTCCCGTTCCTGCCCGACCACCTCTGGGCGATCCAGCTCGCGACCTGGGCGACGCTCGCGCTCGAGTTCGCGCTCGGGACGCTCGTCTGGGTGCGCGAGCTGCGCTACCCGCTGCTGGCGCTCGGCGTCCTCCTCCACGCCGGGATCGGGTGGGCCTTCACGATCCCGCTCTTCGGCTTGCTCATGGTGTTCACCTACGTGGTCTTCGTCGACGCCGACGACCTCGCGCGCGGGCTCGCCTGGGCCCGGGCGGCGGCCGGAAGGCGCATCGCGATGAGGGCGCGCCGGATCGGGTAACATGGGCGTATGTCCGCCATCGCCCTCGGCCGCTCCGGCGTCCAGGTCTCCCGCCTCTGCATCGGCACCGGCACCACCACCTTCGACTGCGAGTCCGCCCAGTCGAAGCTGGCCGTCGAGCGGTACGGCGCGGTGCTGCTGCACGCCCACGCCCGCGGGATCACGTTTTGGGACACGTCGGACAACTACGGCACCCACGCCCACGCGGCCTGGGCGCTGCGCCAGCTGCCGCGCGCGGCGGTCCAGCTCACCAGCAAGACCTACGCCGAATCCGCGGACGACGCCCGCCGCAGCCTCGAGCAATCCCTGACCGAGCTCGGCACAGACTACATCGACGTGTACCTGCTGCACGAGCCGGACAGCCCGGATGAGCTCGCGGCCCGGCGAGGGGCGCGCGAGGCCCTTCGGCGCGCCAAGCAGGAAGGCCTGATCCGGGCCTTTGGCCTCTCGACGCACGCGATCCTCACGCTCGAGCACGTGGCCGGTGATCCGGACATCGACGTGCTCCTGACCAACTTCAACTTCGCCGAGGTGCATATGGACGCGGGCCTCCACGATTACACGAAGGCCCTCACAGCGGCGCATGCCGCCGGCCAGGGCGTGATCACCATGAAGACGCTCGGTGAAGGCAAGCTCGCCGACCGCCGCCACGAGGCGATCCCCTACAACCTCACCCGCTCCTTCGTCCACGCCGTCGTCGTGGGCATGATGGACGAGGCCGAAATCGACGACACGCTCGCCATCGCCGCCCCTCATCTCACCCCGGAGCCCATCCATGGCTGATCCACACCTCCTGCTCGGCGTCACGCGCCGCGCCGACGACCCCACCGGCCCCGTCTCGGGCCTGATCTACCGCGACGGCGAGAAGCTGCGCTGGGGCGCCCTCGCCGACCTCTTCAAGGAGGGCGCGACGGCCCGGTTCGCGCGGCTGGTGCCGGACGCGCGCAACGCGCTGGCCTTCCAGCTGCTCGAGCGCGTCGAGTACACCGTAAGCGGCGTGCCACGCTTCCTGTTCAAGCGCGACGGCAAGCTGGAGCACCACGACCTGCGCGACGCGCTGCTCTTCTCGGAGGCCAACAAGGCTTTGCTCAAGCCCCAGGCGCTCGCGAAGCCGCTGGCGATCGGCCCGCTGGCCGTCGCCTACCTCGAGATCTCTAGGCTCTCCGATGTGATGCGCCAGGAGATGCTGGGCGGCGAGCGCGCGCTCGGCCAGCTCGCCGAGGTGTTGGACCTGCCCGCCGCCGACGCCAGGCTGTCCGAGACGCTTTACGAGCTCGCGCGCCGCAACTGGCTGACGGTGCACGAGCTCGGCAAGCCGGCCGAGAACGCGATCGCCCTGAACCGGCCGGTGCCGGCCTTCAAGGGCTGATCGGCGGGTCCCTGGTCGGGATCAGGGGAGCCTGTCGTCGCAGAGCCCCGCGAGCGTCGTGAAGCTCGTCAGCGGGACCTCGAGCGGGCCTGTGCCCGTCTGGATCGCCGCCGTGGTGCCGTCGGTGAGGTCGATCCGGAAGGCGATGTCCAGAACGGTCACGAGCTGGCCGGGGATGATGATGGTCTCCGCGATCACCAGGTCGGTGCCGTCGTAGCTCACGTTCGGGCTGGTGCCCGTGTACGTGTCGCCTTCGTTGGACGTGAAGCTGACCGTGCCGAAGTCCGAGGCTCCGTCTTCCGTCAGGTCGAAGGTCACCGTGGAGGTGCGCGTCCCGCCGAGCGGGTTGGTGGCCGTGACCGTGAACCCCCCCACGAAGCGGATGCAGCTGCCTTTTTCAGCCGTCCCCGTGAAGTTGTCGGAAAAGGCCTCCACGATTTGCGCGACGTCGTCGAGGAGCAACCGGGGAGCGTCGCCGCCGCCGAAGGTGATCGCGACGGGCGTGGTCGCGCCGGTGGTCGGGTGGGCCACCAGGCCCGTGATCCGGACGATCGGGGGACTGGCGCCTCGATCGATGGTCACGGCAGGCAGGGTGCCGCGCCACTCCACGCCGCCGATCGTGACGGCGAGGCGGCCCTCGTCGCCGGCGGCGTCGTCGACCACGGCGAACGAGAACGACTTGCCCCCGCCGTAGGTGCCGGCGCCGGCCACGAAGGTGCGGACCACCGGGCAAATCGAGTTGGCCGTCAGTACGGCATACCGCGCCGCCGCATCCAGCCGCCCCGGCTGCGCCGGACCTGGCGCCAGCGCCACCCTTCCGGCCGGGCCGCAGGCCGCCAACGCGCACAAAGTCGACAGGCCGCTCACGGCCCGTATAGCTCGATTCATCTCGCTTCCTTCCCTTCGCGCCGAACCGGCCGGTGCCGGCCTTCAAAGGCTGAACTGGGGCGATTCCGCCGAACGCCAGCTCATTTCACGCACGTGAGGTCAGGGACCTTGCACGAGCCGGGGATGATGTTGAACGGGGAGTCGACCGTGATGGTCGCCGGAACGCCGTCGATCAGGACACGCTGGCTGCTCGGGGTGATGATCACCTGCGCGAGCGCGAGATCGCCGTTCACCGAGTCCTCGACGGTGGCCGAGACGTCGATCGTGGTCGCGGTGATCACGGCACCGGCCGTGCCGACGAGACCCGTATAGGATGCGCCGTCGATGGTGACGTTCAGGACGCCGAGGTCGTCGGGATTGCCGGCGACGACGCGGTCCACGGCGGAGAAGCAGAACGTCTCTCCGAGGCTGCCGTAAGTGCCCGTCCCATGCGCGGCGTTGCACCCCGGGGCGGGTGTGCAGAGCTCGATAGAAAAAAGCACGTTGTAGCGTTCCGCCTCGCGTTGCGCCTCGCGTTGCGCCATCGAGCCCCGATCCGGCGCGGCGCCCGGCGCCTGGCCGGTAGGCTGCGGAGGGCCGCAGGCCACCACCAGACACGAGGCAACCAGCCCGAAAATGGACCATCTGTACCTTCGCATTTTGCTTCCCTCCGCGTGGCGTCCTCAGCTTGCTCGCCGCTCAGTCAACAAGGAAAGGGAAATCGCACGGACCCTGGAACACGACACCACTGGTG
Source organism: Candidatus Sericytochromatia bacterium (assembly GCA_036675505.1). Lineage (GTDB taxonomy): Bacteria > Cyanobacteriota > Sericytochromatia > S15B-MN24 > JAQBPE01 > JAKFEW01. The sequence continues at coordinate 22,174 of JAKFEW010000017.1, read as the reverse complement.
AGGTTCGGCGTCAGCGGGGTGGAATCGACGACCAATGTGGTCGGACCGCCGGGTGTGGTCGTGGTGAAGAAGAATGTGTGCGGCTCGACGTTTCCCGGCAGCGCGATGATCCCCGAGATGGTCACCTGGTTGCCCGAGATCGTGACGTTGGGCATGGTGCCGATGTAATTGCCGCCGCTGAAACCGGGGAGGGGGAAGATTGCGATGCTGACGACGCCCCCGTCGCTGGCGCCATTGTCGACGACATCCCAGGTGAAGGGGCCGTTGTAGACGCTGTGAAGGACGAGGCCGGTCGATCGGGAGCACGAGCCTGGCGTGCAGACGACCTCGGTGCTCAAGACCTTGAATCGCTTGGCCGTGTCATCGCGTCCGGGGGCCGTCGCCGGTCCTGGCGTACCGACCACGCCGCATGCGGCGAGGATGCCCATGGTTGTCATGCCCAATAGGGCTCGCTTCGGAAGTCGCATTTCTCCTCCTCGAGTTACTCGTCCGGGGGCGAGTCGATGGGCCGCCGCGGCGGGACGTCGCACGAGTTGGGGAAGAAGGTGACAGCGAAGTCGTGGGCCGGGTACCCTGTGCCCGCGAAGGTGACCGTCGACGTGCCGCCCGAGAAGACCTCGAGATGGATCGCGACCGACCTCGAGATCGTGTGGGCCTCGTTCCAGAGCGTGTCGGCGACGTCGATCGTCTGGCCCGCGATGGTCACGACCGGCGTGATGCCGGCGAAGAAATCGTCGTCGAAGAGGACCACCACGTTGCCGGCGTCGCCCGCCGTGCCATCGACCACCCGTAGTTCGAAGAAGTCGTTGCTGCCGACGTCGCCGAACTCGCCGTTCGCCGAGGCCGCGTTGCAGGTGGTCGGGCAGACGATGATGCCGTTCAGCAAGTCGTATCGCGACTTCATGCCGCTATCCGCGTGGGCGGACGTGCCTGTCGCCGGTCCGCCGAGGCCGGTCGACGGGCCCCCTGTGCCGCCACAGCCCGCCACGATTGTCGCCGCCACGAGGCCCACGGCCCCGATCATGAGACTCCGCATCGCTTCCTCCTCCTCGCACAGGGGTCAGCCTGTGTAAGCCTAAGGAGGACTTGGGCGATCTGCTACGACCGGTTCTGACAAATCGACGAAGGGCTGTTGGCGGCGAGCGGGGGTCGCGTCGCCGCTACGGCTCAGGCCGGGTGGATGATGGAGGTCAGGACGTTGCGGAACTCGCTCTCGTCCATCGATTGCACCCGGCCGTGGGGGTTCGTGAAGGTGACCTTGCCGTTCTCGACCTTGTCGACCTGCACGAAGTGGCCGCCGCCGTTCCACGTGAGCGAAATCGGGATCGGGCCCTGGCCCGCCGCGAGCATCTTCTTCATGTCGTCATACACCGCGCCGCGATTCCAGCGCCACGCGGCGGTGGATTCATAGTCCTTGCCCGTGAGCTGGTCGAGCGCCTTGGCGAGGCCGCCCGGCATCAGGCCGCCGAAGAGGCCGACGCCGCCGATCACGGTCTTGTCGTCGGTGTTGTCGTAATGCGAGAAGGGCAGAATCTGGCCGAATTCCATCACGGCGGATTGGAACATCCGGCTCGGGTTCGAACGGCCGTTGTCATTGTCGGCGGCCCAGTCGTGGTGGCGGCGAATCGTCTTGCCACCGAACATCTGGGCGGCGCCGTCGGGCGACGACAGGCCACGCACGAGGCGGACGTATTCGGTGGGGTTCTGGCGGATCAAGAGGATCTGGGCGGTGGTGGCGCCGCAGGTGCCCTTGCCGTGCTGGTTGATGCGGACGGGATTCTCGACTTCGGCGACGACCTCGGCGACCATCGCACCGCGATCGATGCCGGGGGCGAGCGGCTGGGTGGCGAGGCCGTGCAGCTGATCGAGGAGCGTCGCCTCGCCGCGGAGATCCTTGGCGCCGGGCAGCTGGCCATCGAGCAGCAAGCGCTGCAGGCCACGGCGGGCCAGCGTCGAGCCCTCGCAATGCTTGGCGACGGCTTCGTAGCGGGCGCGCTCGGCTTCGGGGAGCGCAGCGACGGCCTTCACCTCGGCGGCGCGGTGTTTGGCAAAGGCTTCCTTCGCCGCGTCGACGTCCTGGCTGCTCGGATCGTTCACGTCGGAGGGGTCGTCGACGCCGACGAGCGACTTGAAGTCGCCGTGGGTGGCGCCCAGCACGTGTTTGTCCCACTGCTGCTGGCCCCACTCGCAGAACTTGCTGAACTTCTTGGGGAAGTTCGTGATCGTGTCCGAGACCCACGCGCGGGCCTTGCCGAAGAGCGAGGTGACCGCCGCGAAGGGGCCGGACTGGCCGTCGTTCGCCCCGCCCTCACCGGCGGGCTTGTCGGCCAGCACGCGGGCGCTCAACGCGAGGCGATCGCCCAAACCCTGCGCCGACGCCGCGGCGCTCCCCACGGCGCCGCTCACGCGCGCGGTGACCTTCGTGAGGCCGCGGCGGGGATCGATCGAGCGGATCGGGATGGCGGCACGCAGGTCGGTCATGGGATCAGTATCGCCGTCGCGCGCCCCGACTCGAACTTTATTGACGCAAATTTAACGTTCAGATAAAGTCAGGGCCCCCGTTGCCGGGGGCCCTGACCAGATGCGCGCTCGCGCCTACTTGTGGTAGAACGCCGGCAGCTCGCCCTTGCCCGCGACGTATTCCTTCCAGGTGATCGGGGCATGGCCCGTATCGACGGGCGTCATCGTGATGCAGTCGTCGACCGGGCAGACCAGCGAGCAGAGGTTGCAGCCCGTGCATTCGTTCTCGGCGACCCAGGGCACGCGGTTGTAGCCGGGCTGCGGGGCGGGCGCCTTGCCGTCTTCAGCGCCGGGGATGTAGATGCACTCGTGCGACCCGTCGCGACAGGCCACGAAACACAGCTGGCAGCCGATGCACTTGTCCTTGTCGATCTTCGCGACGACCTTGGCGCTCAGGTTGAGCTCTTCCCAGTTCCAGAAGTTCTTGGCGGCGAGGCCGGCGAAGTCCTCGATGTTCTCGTAGCCGTGCTCGTCCATCCAGCGCGAGAGGCCGGTCTTCATGTCCTCGACGATACGGTAGCCGTAGTGCATGACGGCCGTGCACACCTGCACATTCGTCGCGCCGAGCGCGATGAACTCCGCGGCGTCGCGCCAGGTGCCCACGCCGCCGATGCCGCTGATCGGGATGTTGAACTCCCTGTGGCGGGCCAGGGCCGCGACCATGTGGAGGGCGATCGGCTTGACCGCAGGGCCGCAATAGCCGCCGTTGGTGCTGGCACCGCCGACGTTCGGGATAGGCACCATGTTGTCGAGGTCGACGGCCATCAGGCTCTTGATCGTGTTGATCAGCGAGACCGCGTCGCCGCCGCCCGCCTGGGCCGCGAGGCCCGCGCGGGTGATGTCCGTGATGTTGGGCGTGAGCTTCACGATCACGGGCACCGAGCTGTAGCGCTTGACCCAGCGGGTGATCTCCTCGAGCACCTTGGGCTCCGAGCCGACGGCCGAGCCCATGCCGCGCTCGCACATGCCGTGCGGGCAGCCGAAGTTCAGCTCAAGACCCTTCGCCCCGTTCTCGATCGCGCGCTCGATGTTCTCCTTCCACTCCTGCTCGGTCTCGAACATGAGGGAGATGACGGTCGCGTGCTCGGGATACTTCCGCGTGACCTCGCGGATTTCCGCGTAGTTCAAGTCGAGCGGGCGATCCGTGATGAGCTCGATGTTGTTGAGGCCCATCATCCGCTGGTTGCCCCACTGGTTCGCCGCGAAGCGCGCCGTGACGTTGCGGATCGGGGTGCCGAGGGTCTTCCATACAGCGCCGCCCCAGCCCATGTCGTAGGCGCGCATGATTTGCTTGCCGGTGTTGGTCGGAGGCGCCGACGCCAGCCAGAAGGGGTTGGGCGAGCTGATGCCCGCGAAGTTGGTTTGCAAGTTGGCCATGGTCGTGCGTCCTCTACTTGATGATCACGGTCGTGGGCTTGTCGCCACGAAAGTAGGCGTCGATTCCGCGCGCTGCACGCTTACCCTCGGCGGCCGCGTTGACGACCTCCTTGCCGCCGTTCACGCAGTCGCCGCCGGCGAAGTACTTCGGGTGGGTGGTCTGGTGCGTGTCCGGGTTCACTTTCACGCGGCCCTTCTCGATCGTGAGGCCCGCGATGACCGCGAGCATGTCGCCGAGCTTCTCCTGGCCGGTGGCCTTGACCACCAGCTCGGCGGGCAGCACGACGTCGGCGCCTTCGATGGGCTTGAGGTTCTCATCGACGATGTGGCAGCGCAGGCCGGTGACCTTGCCGTCTTTGCCTTCGATCTCGGCGGGCACGGCGCGGAACTGCAGCTGCACGCCTTCTTGCTTGACGTAGGCCATCTCGTGCTTGTAGCCAGACATCGAATCCTCGTCTCGGCGGTAGGCCATGAAGACGCAGGGCACGCCGAGGTGCTTGAGCTCGCGGGCGATGTCGATGGCGGTATTGCCGCCGCCGATCACCACCGCGTGGTGCACGCCGTCGAGCTTGAAGCCGGGCTCGTTCTTGATGCGCTCGATCAGGTGGACCGCGCCGACCGAGCCCTGCAGGTCCTCGCCCGGGATGCCGACCTTGCTGTCGGCGCCCAGGCCCGCGCCGATGAACACGGCGTCGAAGTCCTTCTCGAGCTGCTCGAAGGTGATGTCCTTGCCGATCCACTGGCCGGTGCGCAGCTCGATGCCGCCGATGCCGAGGATGTAGTCGACCTCCTCCAGCGCGGTGTCGGCCTGCAGCTTGTAAGGCGCGACGCCGGTGGTGTTGAGGCCGCCGGGCAGCGGGCGGCCCTCGAAGATGACCGACTCGTGGCCGAGGCGCGCGAGCTCGTGGGCGGCCGCGAGGCTGGCGGGGCCGGCGCCGATCAAGGCGATCTTCTTGCCGGTGGCCTTGCCGCGCTTGAAGAAGCGCAGGCCGCGCGAATAGGCGTAGTCGGTGGCGTGGCGCTGCAGGCGGCCGATCATGATCGGCGGCTCTTCCTTCTCGTTGTAAACGCAGGCGCCGGCGCAGAGCACCTCGACCGGGCAGACCCGGGCGCAGGAGTGGCCGAGGATGTTCGAATCGAGGATGGTCTCGGCCGCACCCGCGACGTCACCCGTCGCGATTCGCTTGATGAACTGCGGGATGTTGATGGCCGTGGGGCAGGCCTGGATACATGGGGCGTCGTAGCACATCAGGCAGCGCTCGGCTTCGAGCCTGGCCGAGCCCTGCGACAGCGGCGGCTTGAGGTCCTCGATGCGCTGCTCCAGGCGATCCTTTGGCGCGGCGATCCGGACGGGGGTAGTCGACATGCGGGACGGCTCCTATACCTTCGACATTGAGGGTAGCTTGCAGACCCTTTATTTACCCACCGCCAGCCGGTTATGACACCCCGGCGAGGGTTCGGCGGAGCAAACCCCGGAAACCCGCCCCGGCGCCGGTATGCGCCTTGACGGGCGCCGCGGGCATCGCCTATGATGATGCGACCCGTAGGGGCGTCGCCAAGTGGTAAGGCATCGCTTTTTGGTAGCGACATTCCCAGGTTCGAATCCTGGCGCCCCTGCTTCACCTTCACGACAAAAAGCGTCTCGCGTCAGGGACGCTTTTTCGCTGCGGCGCCGGTCATTCCGGGAACTTGAAAACCGCTTCTTGCAGCGGCGCGCGTTCGGCCGGCAGCGTCGGATCCGTCATGAAGGGCTTCTGCACATCCGCATCGGCTGGCACGATCGCCCTGAGCGCCGCGTGCGCATCTGCCGCCGCGACTTCGCGACCCTGCGCGTCGAGGAAAAAGGCATGGGGGGCCGTGTTCGCAGGGTTCGGCTGGCTGCCGTCCGCCGTCAGGAACACCAGGTTTTCCCCGAGAAGGGCCTTGAACTCGGTCGGCAAGAGGCCCACGATCGCCGCGGCCCCCTCATCTCGGAAGTTCACGCTCAGCTCCATCACGCCGTCTTCCTTCTTGGCCGGGTTCTTGCCGTAGCCTGCCGTCCGGACCTTGAAGGTCGGCTGGTTCGGCCCGGCGCCAGGCGCCGCGGTGAACGCGATGTGCAGGCGTGCCCTGGCCGCCCCGGCGCCCTCGCTGTAGAGATCGGCGCTCGAGCTGCCTGCGTCGAGGTCGAAAGTCGTGGCCACCCAGATCTGCGAGCCGTCCTTCTTGGGTGTGAGGTCGCGCAGCAGCGCCCGGCCGCGGGTGGGGCTCGAAAAGGAGACGCCGGCGATCTGGCGCTCGGGATTGGCCGTCGGGCCGCGGAAGACTTCGACGACGGCATGATCGGCGGCCGGCCGCAGGCGTACCGTCAGGTGATTTTCGGGCTGCTGCTTCTCTTCGGCGGTCAGGTCGGGGCTGTCCTTGTCGGGGAACGTGAACGTCCCGCCAGGCTGCAGGCTCGCGGCCACGGCCGCCATCAGGAGCCCCTCGATCACGCCGGTGGTGACCAGGTAGATTTGCAGCTGGCCGCGAATCACCCCGGACAGCGGCAGGCTCTCCGCCTGCATGACCGCGTAATTCAGGCTCCCGGCCGCCACCATCGTGCCGCCGTCGGCGCCGATGAGCGAGGCGCCGTCCGCCCCGACCAGGCCCGCGGCCGCGCGTAAGGAGACGGGCAGCGGCGGCGTGACGCGCGTCGGCAAGGCAATGGAGGACCCGACTGGCCTCGCGGAGGCCGAGAGGCCCGGCGGCCCGGCGACCGGCGCTGACGCCGCGAGGCCGGACGGCCTGGCGGCCGGATCGAGGGTCGCGAAAGCGGACGGCCCGGTCACCGGGGCCGAAGCCTGGCTCCGCGGCGCGGCGCTGGCCGACCGCGGATCGGATGACGGTCTGGCGCTCGGCGGGAGGGTCTGGCAGCCGAAGGCTGCCAGCAGGGCGACAGCGGGGATGGCGCGCTTCATGAACGGTCCTCCAATTCGACGCTTTCGCGTATTTCCATGTACCCGACACATGCAACACTCGGTTGATGTGGAGGAGACCTCCCGGCAAAACCCGTGTCGCATAGTGGTGCCCTATGGCACGAATCCTGATAGTCGAAGACGAGCCGTCGAACGCCGAAATCGCGTTCACGATCCTGATGCACGCGGGGCATGAGGTCACGATCGCCGTAAACGGGCAGATCGCCCTCGACTTGCTGGCCCACCAACCGGTCGACCTCGTGTTGATGGACGTGCTGATGCCGGCCATGGACGGGCTGGCTGCGACGCGGGCCATCCGGCGCGATCCGGCTCTTGCGCACCTGCCGATCGTCGGCGTCACCGCGGTGATCGATCCGACGATGGGGCAGACCCTGCTGGCGGCCGGCATGAACGCCGTGCTCACCAAGCCTTATCGCAACCGTGAATTGCGGGAGATCGTCGACGTGCACCTGGCAGGCCGCTCGAAGCGCGGAACCAACTCCTTGCCGGCTGCCCCCACGATGCCCAAGCCGACGTTCGGCGAGACCGCCTGAGCGGCATGGGACCCTTCATCGAGGCTTAACGGCGACCTAAATGGAGCTTGGTCGCGGTGTGGCCACCCGGGACCGATAACCTCTCCAGCGCCGGAGCGCGCTTTGGAGAGGAGCACCCTATGACCCCTATCGGCCAGGCCGTCCCGGCCACTGCCCGCACCGCGACGGCCCGCGCCGCTGCCGGCGCCGACGAGCCCGATTCGCCGGACACCTACCGCAACCGCGTCGTCTTGCTCTTCAGTCGCGCGCGCCAGCACGAGGGGTACGCGCTCGAGGCCCGGACCGGGTCGCCGGAGTTCGTCGCCGCCCGTCGCACGGCGGACACCTGCTACGCCGAGCTGCGCCAGCTGCGGGCGGACGCTGCCGCAGTGGGGCAGCCGGGCTGGAAGGCCGAGTTCTGGGCCGATCGGCCGTTGCCCTTGCCCGAAAGCACGGCGACCGAGGTCGCGGGCTGGGTGTTCAGCTTCATGCCTGACGGCGACAAGGACGGGCGCCGCTCCGCCGCCGAGCTCGGCCTCGGCCGCGACACCTTCGAGCGCGCCGACGCCGACCGCGATGGGGCGTTGACGCCGACCGAGCTGGCCGACGCGCTGCTCGTCCTGCGCGAGCCGCAGCGCGACGCGCTCATGAGCATGGTCCAGCACCAACGGACCTACGACCGCGGCCTGATCCACGCCGGCCTCGGTGCGGCGACGGTCCTGCCGGCCGTCGCGATGTCCGGCGTGATCGTGAACGTGGCCGCGCGCTTCCCGGCGGTCCCCTTCCAGCTTGCCGTCGTCGCCTGCCTGGCCTGCGCGGCCGTGCCCGCGTACTTCTTCGTGCGCTCGATCTGGGAGGCCGGCACGCTGCGGGGCTTCACGCCGAAGGGGTTCGGAGAGCAGCTCGAAAGGGCGCTGGCGACCCGCTAGCGCGCTGCAGGCAGTTCCAGGCTCGCCATCACCCTGTTCGCGATCCGCTTGCGGACCGGGCCCATGGCAATCTTCGGGTCGTGGGTGGCGATCTTCAAGGCGAAGTCATGCGCCCCGCGCGGCGTCTCGACGAAGCCGACCCACCAGCCGACCTCGGGCCCCGGGGCCGAGCGCTGGACCCAGCCGGTCTTGCCGTAAACGGTCCCCGCGTCCGTGTGTGCGTTCACCATGATCGACTTCACCAGTCGCTGCGCGCGAACCGGGAAGCCGAGCTGCTCGTGGCGCAGCCGCCGCAAGAACGCCACTTGCTCGTCCGGCGAGATCGCGAGCGCGCCGGTGAGCCAGAAAGCGTCGAGGCCACCGCGCATGTCCGCGTTGCCGTACCGCTCGCGCGCCAGGTAGGTCCGCATCCTGTCGGCGCCGACGCCGCGCGCGATCGCCTGGTAGAACCAGACCGCCGAGACGCGGAAGGCCTTGGCGAGGTCGAGGTCCTGGTTCCAGTCTTCGATCATGCGCCGCTTGCCGTCCCATTTCAGGGCGAACGTCGCGTCCGGCACGACGCCGGCCTCGACGCCGGCCATGGTGTTGAAGATCTTGAAGGTGGAAGCCGGTCGGTGTCGCTCCGCGCAGCGCGCCGGGGCGAAGCGGTGCCATGTGGCGCGGCGCTCGTCGTACACCACGATCGCACCGTCTGCGGGCGCGACGCCTTCCGCCCGGAAGTGAGCCGCCCACTCCGGGTGCGAGACGGCGCGCGCCGGCGCGGGGTGCGCGACGGCGGGCGCGGAGAGCGCGAGCACCGGGAGGGCGAGCAGGGTGAGGAGGGCGTGTCGCATCATCCGAGGATGATACACGCCCGCCGGCACGTGTGGTCAGAGGCTGGCCCCGTGCCGGACGTGCGAGAGCGGTCGGGGCGACTGGGTCTTGGTCTCGTCCACGGCGATGCCGGGCGTCGCCTGGGGCAGCCGTTCGCCTTGGAACGTCGTCGCCATCCCGATCCCGGCCTCAGGCGTTTCGCCGTCTTCGCCGGTGAAGCGCACGCGCTCGGCGTGGTCGAGCGAGGCGACGGCGAGGCGGTTGCCGAGGGAGTAAAACGCCGTGCCGATCACACCCAGGAAGAGGCCGTCATGGGCCAGGTCGTCCCGGCGGGTCAGCCGGCCCGCGATCCAGGTTCCGATCGCACCCGCGGTGGCGACGTTCCCCGCCACGAAGCATCCCAGGCTGAGCTGCTTGTAGAACTGGGTCTTCATCTGACACTCTCCTCCGCGATCGCCACGCCTGGCCCATCCTAGTCGGCGTGGTCCCGGTAAGCACCAGGGGAACGGATGTTGCGCCGGGAGCGCCGGTCGCGATCGGGGTCGCCGCTATGAGAGGTGGTATACTGGCGGCGACCGGAAAGCCGGCATGAGGACGTTTCCCATGAGTACTGCGTTGGTAGCCATCGTCATGGCCGCGGGCAAGGGCACGCGCATGAAATCGGACCGGCCCAAGGTGCTGCATGAGATCGCAGGCGAGCCGCTGCTCGGTCATGTGCTCCACACCCTGTCGGCCGTCGACCTCGTCGAGACCTACGTGATCGTCGGACACGGCGGTGATCAGGTGCGTGAGATGCTGCCTGTCGACGTACGCGTCGTGGAGCAGCGCGAGCAGCTCGGCACCGGCCATGCCGTCGATCAGGTCACGCCCCACCTGTCGAACTTCGGCGGCCAGGTCCTGATCCTCTCGGGCGACGTGCCGTTGCTCTCGATCGACACGCTGCAAGCCATGGTCGCGCTGCATGTGGAGAGCGAGGCGGTCGTCACCCTGCTTTCCACCGAACTCCCCGATCCCACCGGGTACGGGCGCGTGCTGCGGGACGGCGGCGGCCGCGTGATCGGCATCGTCGAGCACAAGGACGCGACGTCCGACCAGCGCGCCATCCGCGAAGGCAACCTCGGCACCTACCTCGCTTCCTGGCCCCAGCTGCGCGAGGCGCTCGCCGCGCTGACGCCGAACAACGCCCAGGGCGAGTATTACCTCACCGATGCGATCGCCCACCTCGTCCAGGCCGGCCATCATGTCGCCAGCCACCTCACCGACGACCCGCTCGAGGGCGAGGGCGTGAACACTCGCTCCCAGCTGGCCCGCCTGCAGGCCGCTTACCAGCGGCGCACCGCCGAGCACTGGATGGTGGAAGGCGTCACCGTCCTCAACCCCGAGACCACCATCATCGGGCCCCGCGTACAGCTCGGCCGCGACACCGTCGTCGAGCCCGGCGCGATTCTGATCGGCGACACCACCGTCGGCGAGCGCTGTCTGATCGGCGCCTACAGCCAGCTGCGCGACGTCACCTGTGGCGACGCGGTCGAGATCCTCAACTCCTACCTCGTCGATGCCACCATCGGCGACGGCACGCACGTCGGCCCGTATGCCCACCTGCGACAGGGCGCCACGATCGGCCGCAACGTGCGACTCGGCAACTTCGTCGAGATCAAGAAATCGTCGCTCGGGGACGGCACCAAGGCCGCTCACCTGGCCTATCTCGGCGACGCTGAGGTGGGCGCGAACGTGAACATCGGCTGCGGCGTCATCACCGTCAACTACGACGGCACCAAGAAGTGCAAGACGACCATCCGCGACAACGCGTTCGTCGGCAGCAACTCCAACCTGATTGCCCCCGTCACCGTCGAAGAGGCGGGATACGTGGCCGCCGGGTCCACGATCACCGATGACGTCCCCGCGGGGGCCCTGGCCGTTGGCCGGGGCCGCCAGGTGAACAAGGAAGGCTGGGTCGCCAAGCGTAAGGGCGCCCAGCCGGTCAGTAAAGAGTGAGTCCGCAGGCCCCGAAGGGGCGCTGCGGCCACATCAGCTAGGGAGTAACCAGTGATGGTGGCGGAAGAGAGGAGGAACGAGATGGGCACGGCGACACAGCTCGAACTGCCGGACAACCTCATCGTTCGGCGGGACATCAAGCTCTTTTCCGGCTCGGCGAACCCCGAGCTGGCCCAGAACATCGCCGATCACCTCGGCGTCGAGCTGGGCGGCATGAAGATCGCGAACTTCTCCGACGGCGAGATCTACGTCCAGATCCAGGAAAGCGTGCGGGGCGACGACGTCTTCATCGTCCAGCCGGTCTGCCACCCTGTGAACTATCACATGATGGAACTGCTGATCATGCTGGATGCCTTCAAGCGGGCGTCGGCGCGCCAGGTCACAGCCGTCGTGCCGTACTACGCCTACGCCCGCCAGGACCGCAAGGCCCACGGCCGTGAGGCGATCAGCGCCAAGCTCGTGGCGGATCTGCTCACCACCGCGGGTGCCGACCGCATCGTCGCGATGGACCTGCACACCCCGCAGATCCAGGGATTCTTCGACATCCTCGTCGACCACCTCTTCGCGACCCCCGTGCTGATCAACCACATCAAGGCGATGAACCTGCCCGACGTCGTCGTCGTGTCGCCGGACGTCGGCGGCGTGGCGCGCGCCCGCGCCTTCGCCAAGAAGCTCGACTGCCCGATCGCGATCATCGACAAGCGCCGCACGGCCCACAACCAGGCCGAGGTGATGCATGTGATCGGTGAGGTCAGTGGCAAGACGGCGATCATGGTCGACGACATGGTCGATACGGCGGGCACGCTGGTGGCCGGTGGGGCACTGCTCGCGCGCGAGGGCGCCAACGCCGTCTACGCCTGTTGCACCCATGGCATCCTCTCCGGCCCCGCGATCGAGCGCATTCGCACCTCAAACCTGGTCGAGCTCATCATCACGAACTCGATTCCGCTGCCGGCCGAGAAGCGCCTGCCCAACATCACGCAGCTCTCGACCGCCGAGCTGCTCGGCGAGGCGATCGTCCGCATCCACGAGGACACCTCGGTTTCCACCCTTTTCGAGTGAAACTCCCGTCCATGAAACTGGTGGTGGGCCTCGGCAATCCCGGGCCCGAATACGCGGACACGCGCCACAACGTCGGCTGGCTCGTGCTCGACGCCGTGGCGCGCGAGATGGGCGCGGCCGAGTTCCGGCTCGACAAGAAGTTCCGCGCCGAGATCGCCGAGGCCCGGCGCGGCGGTGACAAGGTGCTGCTGATCAAGCCGCAGACCTACATGAACCTCTCGGGCGAGGCGGTGGGCGCGATCATGCGCTTCAACAAGCTCACGCCGAAGGACGTGCTGGTGCTTTACGACGACCTCGCGATCCCGCTCGGCTCCGTGCGTGTCCGGCCCGACGGCTCGGCTGGCGGGCACAACGGCATCAAGTCGCTGATCGCCCACCTGAACACGCAGGTCTTCGACCGTGTCCGGGTGGGCATCGGTCCGCAGCCGCCCGGGGTGCCGAGCGAGCGCTTCGTGCTCGCGAAGTGGGCGCCGGGCGAGCGGGTGCTGGTGCCCGAGGCCGTCGCGCTCGGCGCGGAGGCCACGCTCGGTGTGATGCGACTCGGCGTCGAGCGGGCCATGACCGCGTATAATGGTCGCAAGCCTGCTGCGGAAAATGCCGCGGCGCCTACACCCTCACAGCCCGAATCCTAGACCGAATCGTTCACCGTGAATCGCCGTCATTTCATCATGTGGCTGGGCTCGATGGGGCTTGCCGCCGCATCCGGTGCCCTCCTCGGGCCGACCTCGCCGCCGCGCGCCGCGACGTTGCCGCCGCGGCGCGTGCCCAAGGCGCCTGTCCGTGCGGCCGCACCTGCCGCGGCGAGGCCGGCATCGCCGCCGCTCGCGTTGGTGTACGACCGCGACTACCTGCTGTACGAGGGGCCGAAGGTGGGCACGTTTTGGGAGAGCCCGACGCGCCTGCAGGCGATCGTCGAGCGCCTCGAGGGGCTCGGCCTGGCGGTCGAGACGCACCCGGTCCTGGAGGCGACGGTCGAGCAGCTCGCGCGCGCGCACACGCTGCCCTACATCCGCTACATCAAGAAGGCCACCTACCTGCCGCAAGACGAGTTCGCGCTGATCCGGCGCGTGGAGAAGCGCCTGGTGAATCGGCCCTCGCGCAGCGGCGGCGACGCGGCGCGAGGGCCCACGGACCCCGCTGCTGCGCCTCAACCCGTCCGGCGTTTCGAGTCGGTGGTGCGCTACGTGCGCGCCCCGGCCGGCGCGCCGCGGATGAGCCGCGCCCGCCCCTACGACGCCGCGGCCCTGGCCGCGGGCGGCGCCGTGCGGGCGGTCGACGAGGTGATGAGCGGACGCGCCCAGTCGGCGTTCGCGTTGATTCGGCCGCCCGGGCACCATGCCCGCCGGTCGAAGAACATGGGCTTTTGCATCTTCAACAACGCCGCGGTGGCCGCGCGGCACGCCCAGACGATCCATGGCGCCCAGCGCGTGCTGATCGTGGATTGGGACGTGCACCACGGGAACGGCACGCAGGAGATCTTCTACACCGACCCCAGCGTGCTCTACTTCTCCACGCACCAGGAGAACATCTATCCCAAGCGCTCGGGCAAGCTCAAGGAGGTCGGCGCGGGTGCCGGCCGCGGCTTCAACGTCAACGTGCCGCTGCCGCCGTACACGGGCGACGACGGCTTCGTGAAGGTCTTCGAGGAGATCCTCGCGCCGATCGCCCGCGATTTCCGACCCGATCTCATCCTCGTCTCGGCGGGCCAGGACGCCCACATGGGCGACTTCGTCGCGAAGATGCGTTTGACCGATGCAGGCTACGCACGCCTCACGCAGATCATGCGCCGGCTGGCGGGCGAGCTTTGCGGCGGCCGCCTGGCCTTCGTGCTCGAGGGCGGCTATTCGCCAACGGTGGCCGCCCGCGCGGTCGAGACGATTTGCCGCGTGCTGCAGGAGCCGCCCGGCATCGACGTGGTCGGCGAGGGCGACAGGCTGCCGGCCTCGCCCGTGCTGCGCTCGCGCATCGCCCAGGTCAAGGCCACCCATGAGCGGCACTGGCCGACGCTGGCCCGCTCGGGTGGCGGGGCATGAGCCAGTCCGGGCGCCCGCCGCGCTCGCGGCCGCGCGTCGGCGATGCCGCGAAGGTCTTCGCGGCGTTCGTGAAGGCGTTCGGCGACACGTTCCGCGCGGGCGCCAAGCTCCAGCAGTCCGTCACCGCCCAGCTCGGCACGGTGCCGCCGGGAACGTCGCGGCTGTGGGCGCGGAACGCGCGGTTGATCCTCGAGGAGGGCATCGCGATCCTCGTCGACGAGTTGCAGGCCCACCTGCGCGTGCTCGACGTCAACGCGCCGCTGATCCCCGAGAAGCCCGAGAGCTATCTCTTCAACATCCACCGCGGCCGGATGGCGATGGACGGGGCCAGCATGTCGAACCTCATGAACCGCCACGCGTTCCCGCCGGGCGTGCCCGCACCGCTCTCCGACGTGCGCGTCACGTTGGCGGACGGCCAGCTCGCGATGACGGCGGCCTTCCGCCCGACCCGCTTCCTCCAGATGGAGATCACCATGCGCCTGTCCGTCGCCGTGAGCGAAGACGGCCGCATCGCACTCTTGCCCACCGAGATCCGCGCCCAGGGGCTGCCGGTCGACAAGCTGATGTCGTTGCTGGGGGTCGAACTCGGCCGGCTCATGCCGGTCGGCGGCAAGATGGCCTTCGAACACGGCCGCATCCTGATCAACCCGGTCGGGATGATGCCTTCGCCGGTGGCGACCGGCAAGCTGGTCGCGGCCGAGATCACGGGTGACCACCTGGTCATGAGCTACGACGACGGGCAGCCCGCGATCGCCCCGCCGCTGGCCGAGCCGGACGCGGACAGCTACATCGCGATGCTCGGCCACGACCTGCTGGTGGGCAAGATCATGATGAAGGACGTCTGCTTGCAGATGGTGCCGCTCGAGGCCGAGGCGCACTGGATCGAGTTCGCGCTGCCGCATTACCGCGCCCAGCTCGCGGCCGGCGAGAGCAGCCTGCGCTACGGCGACGAGCTGCTTTACCGCATCCCGTCCGTCGCGAGCCTGGAGACCTAGCCTCGCAGCCGGGTGGACCTACGCGTCGTCCTCCGGCGCCCGACGCCGCCTGCGCCGGCGCGGCTCTGGCGGCGGCTCGGGCAGCACGAGGTCGTCGGCCGGCTGCGGGCCGTTCACGCGCGCCCAGACCCACTCCGTGAGCACCGGGAAGCTCGTGTAGTTGCCCTGGTAGGCCATCACGGCGGCATAGAACGTGACAGCCGTGAAGCCGATCAGCAGCAACATGAAGAACACGCCCACGATCAGGTTGATCAAGAACCCCAGGCCCGGCAGCTCGCCGAGCAGGGTCGAGGCGATGCTGCCCACCAGCATGCAGGCGAAGAGCGTGCCGGTGAGGCCGAGGGCCTGGTAGGCGTGGAAGCGGACCAGCCGGACGTCGCGGTGTTTACGCTGCAGCAGCAACGCGATCGCGACGAAAGGCAGGTACGCGGCAGCGGCCGACAGGCGGACGCCTTCCGCGCGGGGTCGATAGTCCATGTCATGATCTTAAGGCTTCGTGCGGTCTCGGGGCAACCACGATGCGGCGTTCCGGCACCGACGCCGATCCATTAATCCAGAATTAATCACGGTTTATACAGGTCATAAACGCCAAGGGACAAGCGCCTTGGATAAAGTTGCTATAACCATCTCATAGGATTCGCAAGTAGGTTTTCTGGGATCGACCTCTAGCAGGTTACATAAGGAGAAAAGACAATGTCGAGCGCCGTGGGTTACATCTGGTTGCCAGCCGAGCAGGCCGGTGACGACAACGCCGTCAAGGCGGACATGGAAGCGCTGCGGGTCTATTGCCAGGCCAACAACCTCCAGCTCGCCGAGGTCTGCGTCGAGCAGAACACCACAGGTCCGGCGCTCGAGCGCCCGGTGCTCTCGGAGCTCCTCAAGCGCAAGGACACGACGGTCCTGATCCCCTCGCTGGCCGCGCTGGGTCGCCGCTTCCACGACGTCGCCACGATCCTCTCCGAAATCAGCTTCCTGGGCCTCCAGATGGTGTCCGTCGCCGAAGACATCGACACCAACCGCCCCGAGGGTCAGCAGATCCTCAAGGTCTTCGTCTCCATCCCGCAGGTCGCCAAGTTCATGCGCGCTGCGCCCGTGGAGCAGCCGAAGACGTTCGTCCGCAGCCGCGAAGTGCTCCACAACGGCGGCACCTGCCCGTACGGCTACAACCTGGACGAGTCCACCAACCAGTTCCGGGTCGTTCCGCTCGAGGCGAACGTCGTCCGCCGGATCTTCCGGGAGCGCATCGCGGGCCGCAGCCTGCGCCAGATTGCAAACGATCTCACCCGTGACGGCATCCCCACCAAGCGTGGCGGCCGTTGGCAGGCGAACACCGTGAAGACGATCCTCGAGAACATCTTCTACACGGGCGCCTACCAGTGCCAGAACCGGGTCTACCAGAACGACCACGAGGCGGTCATCGTCAACGAGTTGTTCAGCCAGGTCAACTCGGGCACCGACGTGGTGCAGATGGCCTAGGGCCATCACCGTTCCCACACCTTCTGCGAATCGATCCTAACGTTGCCCCCGCGCCTCGCGCGGGGGCTTCGATCGTTTAACGGGGCTTTGAATTACATAACAACAAGCCAACCGTGGCCAAACAAACGAAGGGCGGGCCCACGATGGGCCCGCCCTCCGGCGTTGACGCGGTTCTAGCGGCTGAACACGGCCTTGAAGGGGCCCCAGGCGCCCTTCGCGTCGCGGGCGTGCACCAACACGAGGCCGTTGGCAGCCCGGGCCGGCGTCGGGAGCACCGCGCGCCCGCCGGTCACCGGCGCCTTCATGCCTGCGCCGTCGGCACCCTCGCGGCCCACGAAGACTTCGACTTCGACGGCGCCGTTCGGCGCGCCGACTTCGATCTGGCCGCCGCGGACGGCAGCCCCGGCGAGCTCCGGGCCGAAGACGTGGCTGGGGTTGGCGGCCAGCTTGAGCATCAGGCGCGCGCCGGGCTCGTTCTGCTTCCAGAACGTAGGCAATTTGGCGTACGGCGGATCGAAGCCGTCCCCCCAGGCGCCGATTTCGGTGGTGTACGACAGGATGCCGTGCTCGCCGAACGCGAAGTCGGTGGTGTCGCCCGAGGTCGGGTAGAGCTGCACGCTCTGTTGCGGCTTGTAGCCCGAAAGCTTGCCGAGCTGCATGCCGATCGGCGCGATGCGCTTGTCCGGCGGCGGCGCGTCCGTATGACCCCAGGGCCACAGGATCAGGTTCGAGAAGCTGTGATAGGTCATCAGGAATGCCCACTTGCGGCTCTCGATGAGCTTCTTCATCGCCTGCGTCTCGGGCTCCGAGAACGGGCCAGCGCCGCGGAACGTCGCAGAAGCCGGGGTGGCGCTCGCGCCCGGCAGGCCCCACTTGAAGCCGTAGTTGCGGTTGAGGTCGACGCCGGGGCCGTTGGGGCCGCTCTCGAAGTCGTTGCCGCCACCGGCGGTGGGGTTCACGTTCTTGCGCCAGTCGTTGCCCTCGGAGGCGAGCTTGTGGCCGTCCGGGTTGACCATCGGGACGAGCACGATGTCGCGGTTCTCGACGAAGTGCGTGAGCTCCGCGTCCTTGCCGTAGCCGTCGACCAGCATCTTCGCGATCAGCAGCACGATCTCGGGGGTGACGATCTCGCGCGCGTGGTGGTTGCCGCAAAGGATCACGCCGGGCTTGGCGGAGGTGTCGCCCTTGCCGATGCGCAGCGCCAGGATGTCGCGGTCCGAGCGGCCCTGGGTCTTCTCCCAGCCGTCGCCGATGTCGACCAGCTTCGCGAGGTCGGGGTTCTTGGCGGCGATCGCCACCAGCTCCGCCTTGAGCTCGTCGTAGGTGTGGTACTCGTTGTCGAAGTCGTTGTAGACGCCGGGCGCTTGCACGATCCGCAGCTGGGCGCCGAGGCGCTGCAGCGCGGGCAGCTCGGCCTGGCTCATCTGGCCGAAGGCCTTCCGGGCCTGCTGGTCGACGTACCACACCTC
This sequence comes from Candidatus Sericytochromatia bacterium, assembly GCA_036675505.1. Classification (GTDB taxonomy): domain Bacteria; phylum Cyanobacteriota; class Sericytochromatia; order S15B-MN24; family JAQBPE01; genus JAKFEW01. The sequence goes on along the minus strand of JAKFEW010000017.1, from coordinate 4,036 downwards.
GAGGCCGGCCTCGACGAACGCGGCGAGCTCGCGGCGCGACTTGAACGAGACGCTCACGACGGCGGGCTTGCCGCCTTTGAAGGCGGCGGCGGTCAGCGGGCCGAGATCACGCGGGCCGGCGGCTTGCGACGGCATGGGCATGCGGCCGCAGCCGGCGAGCACAGCCGCGGACGTGCTGGCGGCGAGGGCGAAGCCGGTGATGAGTCGAAGCGTACGGCGGGTTGAGCGGTTCAAGGCGCTTGGCTCCTGGCTGGGGCCGCGAGGCGGCCGGAGGTGTTAACCAGGCCTTATCTTCGCTTAACTTGGTCTTAAAGTCAAGTGAATTTTATCTTCATCTGACCACCGCCGGGCGGGTGGCTCGCCACGTCGTCAAGCCTGATCTGGCCGAAATCCCGGCCGAAATCGCCGCGTCGTCATCGACACCAAGCACAGTGAATGTCGTGCAAACCGGGCATAGGAGGGCTTGGTTTCGCCTACGCCAAATCGCCTATTTATGGTTGCGCCGACGTGTCCGCTGTTTTAATAAGCTGTTAATTGCGTGTTGGAAGCGGACAAAGTTTGCCTAAATGTTGATGAAACGCGCTCCCTCGCTTGGAAGGAACGGGTATAGTGCCGATACGGCTTGTGCGCCGGATGGGGTTCTAGACTCGGCCGGGAAGCGCCGGACGAGCAGCCAAGCGGGATAAACCGGGCGCCGGGCGAATCGCCCGGCCGCGTTGCTGAAATGAAGCGACGCAGGGATCGTTGGGCGGAACTGAGGGACAAGGCGCAAATGCCTATGAGCAAGAGGGGGAAAAGCATGCCGAAGCGTCACCGGATTCTCAAGGGATCGGCGGTCCTGCTGGTGGCCGTCGCCACTGGCTGCGCGACTCCGACACCCTCGGCGACCGCGCCGGGTGCGGACCTCGCGCCCAAGGCGGGTGGCAATCTGATCAGCAACAACGCCAGCGGGTTGATCAGCAACAACGCGGGCGGGCTGATCAGCAACAATGCGGGCGGCCTGATCTCGAACAATGCGGGCGGCCTCATCTCCAACAATGCGGGCGGCCTGATCTCCAACAACGCGGGCGGGCTGATCAGCAACAATGCGGGCGGCCTGATCTCCAACAATGCGGGCGGCCTCATCTCGAACAACGCCGGCGGCCTCACGGGCACCGTGCGCGGCCCCGCGGCGGGCCTGATCAGCAACAACGCCGGCGGATTGATCTCGAACAATGCGGGCGGCCTGATCTCCAACAACGCCGGCGGCCTGATTTCGAACAACGCGGGCGGGCTGATCTCGAACAACGCGGGCGGTCTGATCTCGAACAACGCCGGTGGCCTCATCTCGAACAACGCCGGCGGCCTCATCTCCAACAACGCCGGCGGCTATCGCCTGAAGCAGGCGGAAGCGGGCGACGACGAGGAGCTCGTCGACCTGACGGCCTCGGTGCCCGGCGCCCGCGTCGGCGTCTTCAACGAGCGCGGCGAGATGGTCTCGTACGGCTGGTCCACCACCGATGGCGACGGCAACTACGTCTTCTCGCGCCTGAAGGCCTCGGGCCCCCTGCTCTTCGTGAAGGCGGTCTACGAGAAGGAAGGCCAGCAGATCATCCTCATGTCGACCGCCCCGGCGCCGCGCAAGTCGGGCCTGGTCAACGTGGCGGTCACGCCGGCCACCACGATCGTCGCGAAGAAGTTCGGCGAGATGATCCGCCTGCGCGCGGTCAACGCGGCCACCCTGCGCCCGTCGGTCGCCAACAAGATGGCGACGGTGCTGGCGCCGGCCATGACGGCGCGCGCCGTCGTCGCCGCCGCGATCTTCACGAACGACATCGCGTCGGATACCTTCGACAACATCATGGATGAAGCGCCTGCCGTGCTGTCCGCCGCCATCGAGGCGGTCGCGGCGAGCGCCGGCGTTTCCGCGGTCGTCGGGGAGACTCCTCCGACGGAGCTTCCCCCGCTGCCCGCCGCTGCCGCGCCGATCGCGGCGGCGCCTGAAGAGACGCCGAACGTCGAGAGCGGCGTGGGCCCTGAGCCCGCGGCCCCGCCCGAAGACGGTGGCGTGGTCACGGCCCCGGTGGCGAGCGGCGGCTCGACGGGTGGTGGCGCTACGGGTGGCGCGACCGACACCGGCACGGGCGGCACGAGCACCGACAGCGGCTCCGGCACCGCGACGCCGGTCGAGTCCGCCGTCAAGGCGACGCTCTTCACGGTCGGCCAGGCCAAGAGCGGCAAGCGGCTCGAGGTCGAGCCCAACTCCGGCAACCTCTTCGCGCCCTCCGAGGCAGGGCTCCAGACGGCGACCGTTTCGGGGCTCAGCGCCGAATCCAGCTTCTCGGATGCGTCGGGCACCGTCACGTCGGTCTGCTTCTCCGGCGGCCAGAAATACACCCTGAGCGGCGCCAAGATCACCTGGGCGGGCGGCGAGGTGTCGATGGAAGGCATCGACCCGGGCTGGACGACGGATCTCGCGATCAAGGGCAACGACGCGTACGTGTCGAGCCGCGGCCAGAACTGCATCTTCAAGGTCGACCTGACCACCGGCGCGACGTCGGCCTTCGCGGGCACGCCCAGCTTCTACGGCGGTTACGCCGAAGGCACGGGCGCCGAGGCGGCCTTCAACCAGCCGAGCGGCATCACGATCACGGCGGACGCGCTCTACGTGGCGGACACCTTCAACCGCCGCATCCGCAAGATCGACTTCAACGGCACGGCTTCCACCCTCTCGGGCGGCAAGTTCGGCAGCAAGGACGGCTCGGCCTCGGTCGCGTCGTTCCAGACGCCGACCGACGTCGCGGCAGACGCGGCGGGCGACATCTACGTGGTCGACCAGGCTGGCCAGACGGTCCGCAAGGTCAGCCCCAACGGCGACACCATCACGGTCGCCGGCAACAAGAAGCTCGGCAACGTGGACGGTGCCGGCGATGCCGGTAGCTTCTACTTCCCGACCTCGCTCGCGTTCGGCAAGGTCGCCGGCACGGACTGCATCTTCGTCGGCCAGAACGACGGCAAGATTCGTCTGGTCACCGGCTGGTAGCCCGACCCGACGAGCCAGGCACCCGCGGGGGGAGGCAATTGCCTCCCCCCGCGCTGCGTCGGGGTACGAAAGTCTCATGGAGATCCGTGGACCAGGAGACGGGCGCCCGCTGAGGCGCAAGGGCACGCCGCCGCTGTCTCGGGGGCCCCTGGCGGCCGGTGACGCGGGCCAGGAAGCCGATTCGTTCGAGCGCGCCCCCGCTGCCGAGACGGGCGACGCCCCTTTCTGGCTGATCACGATGTCCGCCGACCGGGCGGCCGGGCGGCAGTATCTCGACGCGCGGGCGAAGCGGGTCGCGCAAGCCGCCGAGCGAGCCTGGATCGCGTCCTGGACCGCCGCCGCGCCGTGCCCACTGCCCGGCGTCGGACAGGCGGGCAAGGCGGGGCTCGACGCCTGGCAGGCCTTCGTCGAGGGCCTGTGCGCGGCCGCGGGCGCACCGCTCGGCGCGCCCCGCGTGGTCTGGCAGCGCGAGCTCGGTCAGGCGGCGCCGCTGCGCGGCCAGTACCTGTTCCGCATCGACGGCGGCCTGCTGCAGCTGCGGCCGGGCGCCCCCGGCGGCCCGGCGGACTGGGTCGCGACCGTGGCCCACGAGACCTTCCACCATGCCCAGCACGCGCTCGTCGTCGCGCTCTACAGAGGCTCGCCGCCGCTCGAGGCGCCCTTCGACGGGCTCGCCGCCTACTACCGCGACGCCCGGATCGCCTACCGCCTGCCGGGTCCGGACCTGCCGCCCGCGGCGCACGCCCGTCAGGATCTCGAGGTCGGCGCCTGGGCCTTCGGCGAGGCCGTGGCCCGCCGCCCGGGAAAAGGGTAAGGATCGGCTAAGTCTGCCTTAAATTTCGCCCGAGTGCGTCAGTTCGAAAACTGTCATCGCGACAAGACTTCCACCAGGAGGAACACACCGCGATGGGCTTCTACAACGTGCAGCTCTCCGGAGCGACGTCCGGGTATTACCCGAGCGCGCCCGCGCCGGCGGCCCCGCCGCCGCCGCCGCCCGCACCGCCCCCGCCGCCC
>JAKFEW010000021.1:0-90323 GCA_036675505.1 Candidatus Sericytochromatia bacterium | reverse complement strand
GATGAACTTCGGCTCCGCCACGTCGGACGCGGCGACCACGGCTGGCCCCGTCATGCTGGGCTACACCGACGGCGCCGCCGTCGCCACGAACGCCTCGATGCTCTACGTCTCGTCGAGCACCGCGGCCACCCCGTGGGCCACGGTCACCGCTTCGTCGACCTCGTCGAACACCAACATCAAGAACTACGCCGTCGGCATCGCCGACAAGACCGGCGACCCGTGGTGGGACGTCAAGGGCAGCAAGTAAGCCTCAGGCTCAGCCTCAGGTCGACGGAGGCGGGACTTCATCGTCCCGCCTCCGTCGGCGGGCTTAGGAGGCCCACCATGGCTACATCGATGACAATCCGAAGGCGTTCCGGCTTCACGCTCGTCGAGGTCGCGCTGGCCGTAGCGGTCGGTCTGATCATCCTCGGCGGCGCGATCACGGGTTACAACGCGGTCAAGGACAACGCGTCGAGCTCGATGGCCCGGCGCAAGGTCAACATCGGCACCAGTGCGGTGGTCGAGTACGGCGCCGCGAACTTCGGCCGTTACCCCACCTCGGTCGCGGGTGCGGCCGGCGGGGAGTTCAGCGCCATGTGGGTTCGCAAGAACCCCGAAGAATACAACGTCAGCCCCTGGGGGGGCCAAACGTCGGACACGACGGATGGCGTGCTGGAAATCGCGCCGATCACCACCGGCACCGATGCGGCTTCCGCGCCGGACGAGACGACCCTGCTTGCCACCGACGGCACGCAGGCCGCCAACATGATTTATGCCAACCTCACAAACACGGGGTACGTCAGGCTCAAGCAGCTTTCGAACCCCGACGCCTATCTGGTCAAGGGCTTCGTCCTTTCGATCCACGATCGGCATGGCCAGCCCTGGTTTCACTTGACGACGAACAAATGAGCAACATGAATAACTTGAATTCGGGCCCCGCCGGCGACCGGCGGGGCTTCACGCTCGTCGAAGTCGCGCTCGTCACCGTGCTCGGCCTCGTCATCATCGCCGGCACCGTCATCGCGTACAACGCGAACAAGGCGCAGGCGGCAGGCGCCGACGCGCGCAAGCGCATTCAAATCGGCCAGACCGTCATCGAGGAGTTCGCTGCAGCGAACCACGATTACCCGGTCTCGGGGGCCAACCAGTTCGTCACCATGTGGGCGACCAGCCACGCCGACGAGGCGGCCCGCAGCCCGTGGGGCGGCTCCGCAGGCATCGCGCAAGGCGCTGTCGAGGATTCGCCGTTCACCGATGGCGCGGGCGACGCAGCCTCGGCGCCCGACAAAACGTCCGCGGTCGCGGCAGATGGCGCGCGCCATGGGTGCCTCCACTACACGAGCGTCGCCAACAGCGGCTACGTGAAGGTCGATACCCGCAACACCGGCGAGACCAAGACGCTGCGCGCGTACGTGCTCAGCATCTACGACAGCAGCGGCACGCCCTGGTTCGACGCCGCCGGCGCCACCAAGTAAGCGACCCCGCCGCGACGCTCCGACTTGTTATCGGCGTCACGGCGCGGCCACGGTTTCAGGTGCTTGAATGGGGTCTGATGCCCCAAAAAAGGGAGGCCTGTAACCGTGTCCACTCGCCGTAAGGGCCCGTTCATGTGCATGCCGCTGGTGGCTGCGCTGATCGCCACGCCACTCGCCCTGGCCCTGACCTCGCAGCCGTCGACCGCCGCCAACCCGAGCGGCGTCACGTTGGCGCCGCAGGAAATCCGCGTTCCCGGCGGCGAGCAACGCGTCACGCTGCAGCTGCGCGACCGAGAGCTCGCCGAAGCGCTGCGCCTCATCGCCGCGCGCGCCAAGCTCAGCCTGTCGATCGCCCCCGACGTGAAGGGCAAGGTCGATCTCGACTTCTACAACGAGCGCCTCAACCGCATCCTCGAGATCATCGTCGCCTCCAACCGCCTGCACTTCCGCCAGGTCGGCAACTCCTTCGTCGTTTCCACCTCGCCGTCCGCCGGCCTGGGCGGCGTGCGCGTCTTCCAGCTCAACTACGCCTCGGCCGCCGAGCTCACGAAGATCATCGGCGCCTCGATCAAGGCGGCCGGCATCTCACCGACCGGCGCGGCCGCATCGTCGGCCAAGATCGAGGAGCTGATCACCGCGGACCCACGCTCGAACTCGATCGTGGTCAGCGGCAACGATTACTTCCTCGACCAGGTCGGCAAGCTGATTTCGCGCCTCGATTTGCCGCACGAGCACAAGATCTTCCGGCTCAACTACATCAAGGCCGAGGACGCGGCGACCCTGCTGACCGGCAGCCTGTTCGCCGGCGCCCAGAACACCGGCGTGAAGTTCATCCCGATCGTTCGCGAGAACTCGCTGATGGTGGTCGCCTCGCCCGAAGACCTGCGCCTGGTCGGCCAGGTGCTCGACAAGGTCGATCGCCGGCTGCGCCAGGTGCTGATCGAGGTCAAGTTGATCGAGCTCTCCGGCACGGCCAACAACCTGCTCGGCGTGACCTTCGACGCGCAGTCCGGCACGATGGCGGGCGCCTGGACGCCCACCACCGGCCTCGACCTGGGCTACAACCCCCTGACAGACGCCCTCACGCAGCTGCGCGTGCGCATCAACGCCTTGCTGCGCGACAACAAGGCGCGCCTGCTGGCCTCGCCGTCGATCATCGCGATGGACTCCAAGGAGTCGAAGATCGAAATCACCGACGACATCATCGAGAAGGTCCTGATCGAGACCACGGTCAACGCCAACAACATCTTCACGCGGCAAAACGTCACGCTCGGCACCGCCGGCGTCACCCTCGCCATCACGCCGAAGATCAACCCGGACGGCTACATCTCGATGAAGGTCGACCCCACGATCTCCTTCATCCGCGAGACCGTCCGCGGCGCGACCAACGCCGAGATTCTCGCGACGCTCAAGAGCTCGCGCAAGCTGATGACCCCCGAGGTGCGCGTGCGCGACGGCGAGACGCTGATCATCGGCGGCCTCAACCAGGAGCGCACGACGGAGCAGCTGGACAAGATGCCGATCCTCGGCGACATCCCGCTGCTCGGCGCGCTGTTCCGCCGCACGGACAAGACCCGCACGTTGACGGAGCTCGTGGTGCTCATCACGCCGAAAGTCGTGCCGGAAGGCGACGTCGTGCCGAAGGCCGGTGCGGCGGCCGGGGCCAAGCCCTGAGCCCTCGCGCTGGACGCCCGCAAGACGAGGTCCCGGCTCCATCCATGGAGCCGGGACCCGCTTTGGTTCTGGCGATCGCGCTAGGGCGTGGCCGTCGGTGGGGCGGCCGGCGTCGGGGTCCCGAAGATGGCCGGCTGGGGCACGGTGAGCGGCGTCTTGTTCTGGACCGCCTCGCCGAGCAGCGCGCTGCCGTAGGTGTAGCGCACGGGGAAAGAACGCGTCACGAGCGGTTGGGTCGACTTTTCGAGCAGCAGGGGATCCATATCACGGCCGTAGACCGTGATGTCGACCGTGCCCACGGCCGGCGGTGTGGTGTCTGGCTTGTCCCAGAGCGCGCGTATCAGCTGGTCGGCGTTCGAGACCGGCAGGTTGGTGATCACGGCGTAGGTCTGCTTCATGGCCATGTTCAGGTTGAAGGTGCGCGTCGGCAGATCATAGCCCTCGACCTTGTATTTGAGCTCCACGTAGTCGAGATAGAACAGCGGGTTGCGGAAGACCTTCTGGGTGCCGACGCCGCCGGAGGAGGTGAAGATCTGTTCGTCGACCATCTCTTCGGCCGGCGCCGTGCGGTGGGCCGTCGTCTGAATGATGATTTCGGGATCGATCGTGACGGCGATGCTCGGCGTGAGGTAGGTGCCGAGGTCCTTCCAGGCCGAAAGCACCTCGATGGCCTTGTCCAGGTCCGACGCATCGGCTCCGGGGCCGACGATTTCGCCCCGTACGCGGTACTTCACGTCGGAGACGTAAAGACGCGGCAGGTTCTTGGTGGCGGCAGGCAGCGGCAGCGTGTCCTTGTTGCAACCGACGAGCGCGCCGAGTGCGGCCCCGGCGACGGCGAACGCAAGCGTGGCGTGGATGATGCGGTTGGTGGAGGCTGGAGAGGGCATTCGAACGGGCCTTTCTGGAGAGAGCGCACAACAGAACGAAGTGACATAATTGCCGAAGACCTTGTCCTGGTGCGGGTTTTGGTTCGATCGCATTATACCCTTTCTTCGTTTAAAACCACCTACCCGGGGGTACGCTGAGGCTGGCTCCACAAGAGCCTTTCGACCGAGGGTGAACGACTGTGCCGGTTTTCGAGGCCGTTTCCAAAGATACGAACAACCACTACGTGAAAGAGCGCATCAAAGCTCCGAGCGTGAAGGACGCGCGCACCTTGTTGCGCGAGCGCGGCCTGATGCCGATGGAAATCACCGAGATCTCCCGCCTCTCGCTGATGATCGAGGGCTTCAAGGCCGCGGTCGCGAAGGCGGGCCCCACCGAAGAAGAGCGCGCGCGTGATGGCGCCGCGGCCAAGAAGAAGGCCGAGGTCGACGAGCTCAAGCAGAAGATGGGCAAGACCTCGTATTACTACTACGAGGGCATCAACGACGACACGCGCGACGAAGTGACCGGCATGCTCAAGGCCACCAGCCTCAAGCACGCCCGTGAGCAGCTGCGCGGGATGCGCCTGATCCCGAAGGCCATCCGGCTTGATATCTTCGGCCAGTTCAAGGCCCACAAGGACCAGGGACCGAAGGTCAAGAAAGAAAAGAGCTTCGATCAAAACGAGATCGAGAAGTTCCTCGAAAAGGTCTTCCCGCCGAAGGTCACCCAGAAGGACCTCACGCTGATGGCCCAGCAGCTCGCCGCCATCACCCAGGCCGGCCTGCCGATCATTCAGGCGCTGCACCTGCTGCGCGACACCATCCAGAACAAGTTCCTCCAGAAGATCGTCACGGAGATGATCGAGAGCATCTCGCAGGGCGTCTCGTTCGGCGAGGTCATCAAGGAGTATCGCGACGTCTTCCCGGGTCTCTTCATCGAGCTCGTGGACATGGGCGAGACCACTGGTAACCTCGACGAGAACATGAAGCGCCTGGCCGAATACATGGCCAAGCAGCTCGAGTTGCAGCAGAAGGTCAAGGGCGCGATGACGTACCCGTTGATCGTGCTCGGCATCCTCGTGTTGATCGTCGTCGGCCTGATGATCTTCATCGTGCCGACCTTCATGAAGCTGTTCGAGGAGTTCAAGGTCGATCTGCCGCTCGCCACGCGCGTGCTGCTGTTCATGAGCTGGTGCGTCACGCAACGATGGTATTACGCGGCCTTCATCCCCGTGATCCTCTGGATCCGCAAGCTGATCGTGCGCACCTCGCTCTTCAAGTTCCTCTGGGACAAGGTGGAATACAAGATCCCGGTCTTCGGTGACCTGAACTACAAGGTCACGCTCACGCACATGCTGAACAACCTCGCGATTTCGATGCGCTCGGGCCTCACGGTCATCCGCGCGCTCGACTCGCTGCACGAAAACACCCGCAACCACATCCTCAAGGAGAAGGTCGCCGAAATCAAGGACAACGTGACGATGGGCGCCCGTCTGGGCGTCGTCGTCCTGGCTGCCGACATCTTCCCGCCGCTCGTCAACCGCCTGATCGCGGTCGGCGACGAGACCGGCGCCATGGACGACATGCTGTTCCGCGCCTCGTCGTACATGGACAACGAGGTCGAGCAGGCGGTCAAGGCGCTGACGGCGGCGATCGAGCCGATGATGACGCTCTTCCTGGGCGGCACCGTCATGTTCATCGTCGGCGCCCTCTACTTCCCGCTCATGGGCATCATGGGCGGTCCCAAACGTTGACGCGCTCCGCAACCACGGACATGGAGGTCGGTATGACTTACGCTTTCCGGTCGGCGCCGCGCGGAGCGCGGTCCGGCTTCTCGTTGATCGAGATCGCGCTCGCCGTCGCCGTCGGGCTCATGGTGCTCGGCGCGACCGTGTTCGCCTTCAACCAGGTCAACGCCTCGTCGAAGATGGCGAACACGAAGACGATCGTCGGCACGGTCCAGGGCAATATCGCGATGGACAAGTTCCGAATCGGCTCGCCGCCACCGCGCACGCCGGTCCCGGGCGCCACGCCGGTTCTCGGCGTCTCGATCAACACCGACTATACCGGCACGGCCTATTACCCGCAGGCCTCGCCGGGAGCGATGCCGAACGATCCCGTGACCGGCTACAACGACGTCCTGCCTTACGACTCGACGGCCACCGCCGTGCCGCTCGTGGCCGGCGCGCCGACGCCGCAGTGGGACAACCCCGTGTTCCTGAGCCCGGGCCCCACGCCCGGCTACGGCAAGGGCGGCTGGCTCTACGACGAGGCCACGGGCTCGTTCCGGGCCAACCTGTCGAACCAGGACTACCCGGATCAGCGTCCGGCCTCGTGGTGACGCGTTCGTTACTGCCCGGCGCGTAAAGTCATAGTCACGTAACCGCCAGGCAAGGATCACACCATAAACGCCGGGTACGAGAGGGATGCAAGGAAGCGAGCTATGAACCCGACTGCACGGAAGCAAGCACTCTGGAAGCCGCGGGCGCGGCGAGGCAACCTGGTGGTCACGAGCTTCATTCTCGTGGTCGGCATGGCCGTCCTCGTGGGTGGCACCCACACGATGGTGACGAACCAGGTCAACCAGTCGATCGAGGTGAAGGACATTACGCTCGCGCGGCTCCAGACGATCTACCTGGCCGAGATGGGCCTCAACCACGTCATGTACGCGATGAACAAGGCCGCGAACGTGGCCACGGCGAACCCGCTTTCCGGCATCTCGCTGGCGAACGCGGGCGACGTGGTCTCGATCGACTTCAAGGACAAGATCGCCATGACCCGCAGCCTGGCCGGTTCGACGGCGACATGCACGGTCACGCTCACCGCCGCGACCGCGACGAGCAAGTCGTTCACCTGCGTGGGCACCCTCGACATGCCGGAGTTGCCGGCATACTCCAAGACCGTTACCTTCAGCGCCGCTTACGATTCGACGGCAGCGCCCCAGGCGTGGGAGCTGAGCTCCTACGCGATCCAGTAACGAGGCCGACCGATGATGCACAGGACTATCCGTCTCCTCACCGCCCGCCCGCGGCGCGGCTTCTCGTTGATCGACGTCGCGCTCGCGACCGTGATCATGACCTCGGGGACGCTCTTCATGGGCGCTTACTTCCGCAACCTCTACGACAAGCTGGATCCGCGCGGCTCCTACGGCGGCTTGCGCCGCTACATCGTGGCCGAGCAGATCCTGCGCGGCGAGGCCGAGGGCCTGCGCGTCCTCAAGACCATCCCCAACGACGCCGGTTCGTGCGAGGTCGTCACCCCGCCCGGCCTGTACGCGCTCGAGGTGGATCTGTCCTACGTCTCGCCGGTCGACGCGAACGGGAAACTCAATTACATGGACCTCGTGGTGACATATGACGGCCAGAGCGTCTCGACCCTGAGTATGAGCACGCTGCGGCCGACCGGGAGTACCAACGATGACAAGATTGGCCTTTAAGCCCCGCGCCAGGCGGGCTTTCACCCTGGTCGAGGTCGCGATGGCCGCCGTCGCGGGCTCGTTGCTGCTTTCCTCGATGGCCTACACCGGCACGGAAATGCGCAAAGCGGCCGTGGGCGTCTACAACGAGGTCGCCCTCCAGAACATCGTGAAGGACTTGAACACCACGCTCGACGCCACGGTGCCCGAGAAGCTCGCCGAGATCTCGGACGCGTCCGGTGGCAAGCTCGAGCTGACCATGAGCCAGACCGACGGCTCCGAGATCGAGATGGGCATGGGCTCGATGGACTTCCGCTGGCGTGAAGGCGAAGACGACGGCTCGCAGGCCGGCGGCAAGCTCATGATGTCGACGGACGGCGTGAATTGGTCGGAAGCCGTCGGCATCGGCACGCGCGGCATGCACGACGCCGCGATGTTCGCCTACCAGTCCTACGAGACGAGCGAGGCCAAGGCGCTCGGCAGCAGCCAGCTGGCGATGACCTACTCGCCGGCGGTCCGCGACAACTTGCTCAAGCTGACGTCGAAGATGCAGAAGGACGACATGCTCGCCATGTACGTGCAGAGCGCCTACGCGCCGCGGGTGCTGAAGTGGTCGTGGCTGCCCGGTTCCGCCTCTACGCCGGCGGGCGGTCCCACGGACTCCGACGGCGATGGCGTGAACGACTCGGTGGACGCCTACCCGTGGGATCCGGCGAAGACGATCAACGGGACCGGCGGGCTGGTGCCGGTCGTCGTCAAGGAGGCCACCATCGCGACGATGCCGATCGGCACCAGCTTCGACACCTTCGAGGGGGCGGCCTCGTCGCAGAAGGGCTTCGCATCCTGGGACGGCACGGAGGGCACCACCCCTCTGCGCCAGATGATCGCGGGCACCGGCAGCCACCCCTACACCAACCCCGATCCGGCCACGTCGGGCGACAACAGCCTCGAGATCGGCGATTACGTCATGGGCAACACCGGTAACGCGGTCGGTGCCGAGGACGAGCTCGTGAAGTACGCGGGCAAGACCGTCATCGTGCTCGTCTGGGACACCTTCAAGGAGAAGAACGAGCCTGGCTGGTCCGACCAGGACGCCTACCGCATCACCGGCTTCGCGAAGATCAAGATCGCGACCGGCGATCTAGACGGCTCGGGCGACAAGCAGCTCATGGCGACCTTCCTGGGCCTGTGCGATCGCGACGGCAACCTCTTTCCCGTGTCGACGGGCGAGGTGGGCGCCGCAACGACGGACGCTCCGGTGACCGTGGTCTCGAGCGTCAGCGCCTCGGCGGCTCCCTCTGAGGCACCGTCGTCCGCGGCTTCCGCGGTAGCCTCCGCGGTGGCGTCTGCCGCGGCCTCGGTGGAACCGTCGGCCTCGCCATCCCCGAGCGTCGCGCCCTCGCCCTCGCCGTCGCCGGCGACCTCGAACGACCTGTATCCGATCGCCGTCCACGACAGCATCTTCTCGGCGCTGACGGCGGGCCAGTCGACGACAGAATTGATCACGTCGGACGCCACGTTCCGCTGGTGCATCTGGAACAACGTGTCCGGGGACAAGGCGGTCTGGGCCGATCGCTTCACCTGGCCCGGCAACTCCGAGACGTACATCAACCCGAACAGCGCAGCTGACACCCACATCGACGAAGGCGACAGCATCACGGTCACCGGCACCGCCGTTTCGCACAACCAGACGACCACGCCGCTCACCAACACCGTGAACGGCACCGACGAGTGCTGGGTGCCATTGTTCAACACGGTCGCGAACAGTAAAGTCACGGTGAACCGGTTCGCCAAGTGCAGGCTGAGTGCCTACAGCCTCGCCGACCCCAACAAGGTCACTTTGACATTCCTCGGCTACTGCAAGTCGGACGGCACGGCCGAGTAAAGTAGGCGCCACGCGGCACGTGGCGACGATCCACCGAAACGGGGGCCCGCTGGGCCCCCGTTCGTTTGGCGCCCCGTCAGCCAGGAATGACGTAACGAACGTGCAAACTTCACTGATGACGAGGCCACCGGGGCGCTAGCATCGAACTTGGTGCCCTGCCAGCCGCGCTGAGGCGAAGGATCCGACCACGTGCCACCCAAGACTTATGTCGGCCTGTTGATCACCCCGACCGCCATCGAGGCTGCCCAGTGCAGCCGGAATGAGGCCGGCGAGATCAACTTCGACTTTTACCACCATATGGCGATGACCGATTCGGTGGTCGACGAAGAAGGCGACATCACGAACGCGGAGGCGCTCGGGAAGGCGCTCTCGGAGTTCTGGACGATCAACGACATCAAGACCCGCAACGTGGTGCTCGGCCTGTCGGGCAAGCGCGCGATCGCGCGACTCGTCTCGCTGCCCCGCATCCCGGCGGCCCAGCTTCAGCAGGTGGTATTGTCGGAAGCCGAGCAGTACCAGCTGTTCCGCGACGAAGAGCCCTTCGTCGACTACTTCACGGTCGATGCCGACACGGAGACCTCCACGGTCTTCTACGCCGCGGCGTCCCAGAAGCTGATCAATGCGTACGTCCACACGCTCAAAGAAGCGAAGCTGAAGATGGTCGCGCTGGACATCGCCCAGTTCGCGGCGCTCCGCCAGCTCGTGCACTTCAAGCTCTCCGACTCCGACGTCTGGGATGGCGTGATCGTCATGCCGACCCGCCTGGTCATCACGAGCTGGTTCGGCCAGAAGCTGTTGAACTGGCGTGAGGTGAGCGCCCAGCGCTTCGAGCCTGGCGCCGAGGACCAGCTCTACCAGTTCATCGAGACCGAGGTCTCGCGCACGCTCCGGCCCGAAAGTGGCAAGGAGCGGGAGATCATGGTGGCCTGCACCAGCCTGGCGGAGTCCGCGCGCATCGCGGACTACTTCCAGTACCACACGGACCTGCCGCTGCAATCGGCCGGCATCGACTACTGGGCCCGCCGCGTGCCCGCGGACGCGCTCGCGCTGGTCAGCCCGGCCGTGCTCGGGCTGGCCCTCTGGGGCCACGAGCAACGCATCCCGAGCCTGGATCTGCTCAACCGCACCGGCAAGCAGAGTGAGCTGCTCGTCAGCATCCAGTCTTACTTCGAGAACATCAAGCTCGATCGCTCCGTGGGCATCGCCGCGGGTATCTCGGCCGCCACGTTCCTGGTCGGCTTCGCCGGCCTCTGGTACCTCGGCAGCAACGTGATCGGCGGGCAAAACAACGTGCTCAGGGGCGAGATCAGCACACTCACCTCTACAAACGCGGGGCTCACCGCCACGATGGCGAACCTCACCAAGCAGGCCGCCGCCAACGAGGCGATCCTGGGCCTGATCGGCGGCCAGGCGGCCCCGAACCTCACGGTGAACTTCGTCGGGCAGGTGAACGACATCGTGCCGTCCGACGCCTGGCTCACGGCCGTGAAGGCCGAGAGCCCGACGAGCTTGAGAATCGAGGGCGGGTCCAACACCCAGTCGGCCGCCCTCACGCTCGCCCAAAAGGTTGCCGAGTTCGAGGAGGTCGCCAAGATCGCCGTGAACGACGTGACGCTCTCCGAGGAAGGCTATTACACGTGGGCGATCATCGCGACGATCGATCCGGCGCTCGCGAAGAAGCCGGTCGACCCCACGGACGCCGTGCTACCGCCAGGACCGTCGGCCCCGCCCGGCGCCTCCGCTCCGCCGAAAACGCCCTAATGGCGACCCGTCCAGGGTCGCCCTGGTCCGCCTCCAGGAGTCCGTCGTGAACCGTTCCACCGTCGCCATCATCGCCGTCGCCACCCTGCTGCTCGGCAGCGGGGTGAGCGGCTTGCTGTTCGTGAAGCCCGAGTGGGAAGAGCAAGGCAAGCTCACGCGGGACAAAGCCGCGCAGGCGAGCCAGAAGGCGAGCCTCGCGGCGCAGGTCGCCACGCTGGAAGCCCAGGTGAAGCGGCACGCCATGGGGGAGATCGCGTACTTCGACCTGCGCACGAGCCCGAACCAGCGCCGCGAGATGGAAACCAAGACGGTCGAGACCCTCGCCAGCCTGACCGAGATCTTCAACGACAACAAGATCGACGTGCAGATCCTGACGCCGAAGGGCGAGACGCAGGGGCTCAACAAGCCCGTGCCGACGCCGGCCGTCTCGGCAGGGCCGGCCGCCGGCGCGAGCCCTGGTGCGCCCGCGGCCACGCCGACGCCGACCGGCTCGCCCAGCGGACCGCCGACCGAGGCGCCGGTGCAGCTCACGCACAAGGCGTTCACGTTCTCGATCCGCGGCGAGTACCCCAACTTGGTCAGGGCGATGACCGAAATCCAGGGCCTGCCGCGCGCGATCAGCGTGAACCAGTTCGACCTGTCGCTCGTCCGTGCGCCGGGGGCGCCGACCCCCGGGCCGGACGACGCGCCTGTCTCGGAATCGCTCTTGCAGCTCGATTTCCAGCTGTCGGTCACCTACCTGATGGCCGGCGGCCTGCCCGCGCAAGCGCCCGGCGCCCCGCCTGCCGGTGCGCCGGCGCCTGGCGCCCCGGGTGGCGCGCCATCGGCCAAGCCGATCAGCCTCGAGCTGTTGCACTGGGCCGCGAACTGGCTGGGCGAGCCCGCTTACGCGGCCGAACTCGCTACGCCGGCCAAAGCGCCCGTGCGCACGCGCTTCGAGGTGACCGGCGTGACCAGCGCCGGTGGCGATCTGGTGGTCCGCACCCGCCGTGGCGTGCCCCGCTACCACTTCTCGACGTCCGCCTCGCGCCTCGTGCTCGAGCTCGAGGAGACCCGCCTGGGGGCAGCGGCGATGCTCGCGGCCCGGGTGCCCGGCGTGCGGGCCGTCTCCGCGCGCCCATCGACCACCGATCCCAACGCCGCGGTGATCGTCGTCGAGACCGACGGCACCCGTTTCATCCCGGTGTTCGAGGGCTCGCAGCTCAGGCTCCGCGCCTTCGCGCTACCGGCCAGGCCCACCCAGCCGAGAGTGGCAGCCCAGCCGGCGGCCGCCCAACCGGCGGCCGCCAGGCCGGCAGTCGCCAAGGCCGTGCTCGCCAGGCCTGCCGCGGCCCCGAAGCCTGCCATCCACGCGGCCTTCCAGGCCGCCGATTCGACAGCGCCGCCGTTTGACGCTTCCCACGCCAGGGGCCAGAAGGCCACCAAGGCCGATCCGATCGCCACCCGCCGCGTCGCGCCTGCCATGCGCCAGGACACCGCCGGCGCGGAGACCTGGTCGGCCCTCGCCGAGCGCGCGGCGGCCGAATGGGCCTCGACCCAGGGCGGCGACCCGGAGGCGTTCACCCCGCCCGCCGGCGCCGAGCCCGAGCCCGTGAAGGCGATCGTGAAGGCTGCCGCGAAGCCGGTCGTGAGGCCTGCCGCGAAGCTGGTCGAGAAGGGCGCGCCGAAGCTGGTCGAGCAGGCTGCGGCGAAGCCGGCCTCCAGGCTGGTGATGCGGCCGACCGGGAGGCCTGCGGCGAAGCCCGTCGCGGCGGCTCCCGCCGGGCCTGCCACGCGCCTGCGCGGCGTGGACTTCCAGAACGGCGCGCTGGTGGTGCGCACGGAGGGGCCCGCCCCCACGTTCAAGGTGGTCGGCGGCGATCGCCGCTCGATCGTCCTCGAGCTGGACCAGACCCAACTGCCCGGATCCGGGCGCCTCTTCGCCGTCGGCCAGGCCGGGGTGAAGCAGGTGCGCGCGGCCCTGTATGACAACCACCCGCCGCGCGTCCGCCTGGTGGTCGACACCGACGGCTCGGTCGCCGTCCACCCCGTGATGGGGCCTGACGGCGTGTTGCGCCTGCGCCTCGCCGAGCGGCCCGGCCTGTCGCACGAGGTCCGCCTCGCGAGCGCGGCGACCTCGGCGATCGTCACCACCACCAAGGAGAACCCCGTCACGCGGGACCCCGGGTCGGTGCGCCGCCCGGCGCCCGCGCGCACCGTGACGCCGAAGCCGCGGCCGATCATCGTGGTCAAGCAGCCGGCCCGCCGCGTCGTGCGCGGCCCCGTCGCCCAGGCGGCCATCCGGCGTGCGCAAGCCCGCCGCGTGAAGCCCCAGCTGCCCGTCGTCACGGCGACGCGCCCGAGGCCTATGGCCACCCCCACGCCGATGGCGAAGCCGTTGCCCAAGGGCTCGCCGATGGCGAAGCCGTCGTCCAAGGCCTCGCCGATGGCGACGCCGCTGCCGATGCCGGCGGCCTCACCGCCCGGGCCGTCGCTCACGCGCTCGCTGACCTCGACCTACAGCTTCCCGATCGACCGCGAGAAGACCACCGGCCGCCAGAACCCCTTCAAGCCCCTCGCGCGCCCGAAGAGCCAGCTCGAACGCAAGGGCGGCGCGCCGGCGGTGCCTGGCAAGCCGTCGTTACTCAGCAGCGTCCTGCCGGGGCTGCCGATCCCCGGCGCGGGCGGCACGACGGCCGGCCTCGCGGCGCCCAAGGCGCCGGGCGCCGCCGGCTTCAAGTACGAGCTCGGGGGCGTCCTGGTGGGCGGCGGTGGGCCACCGCTGGCGCTCATAAACGTCGATGGGAAGGCCTACACGGTAGGTTTAAACGGGACTTTGCCTGGGAATGCAAGGGTTACCGCGATCAAGGTGGATCATGTGACCCTGGCGGTCGACGGGCGAGAAATCCCCCTCGACCTCAAGCGATAGGCCTCGATCCGCCGTACCCTGGCCCGCGACACGGATGCTGCGGGTTTCCCGGAATTGGGGCGCATGGGCCAAGCAACCGAAACTCCTCCTACCGACAAGATTGGCGAGTGGCTCGTCAACCTGGGCATGATCACTCGGCGCCAGCTCGCCGTGTCGCTCGAGCTCCGGGAGACCAACCAAGCCTCGCTCGAGCAGACCCTGGTCGAGCAGCGCTTCATCACCACCGAAGAGCTTCAGGGCGCCATCAAGCTCCAGCAGGTCCTGGGCAGCATCCCGTCGCTCGCCGAGTTTCCGGTGGAGGACGGTGTCGTCCCGTTGATCCCGGAGCCGGTCGCCAAGCAGAAGGTGATCCTGCCGCTCATGAAGCTGGGCGAGCGGCTCGTGATCGCCTATGGGCGCTCCACCGACGCGTACCAGAAGGATTACGACGTCAAGCTGCTGGACCAGGTCTCGCACCTGACCGGCCTGATGGTGGTCGGCGTCGGCTTCAAGAAGGACGACGTCCTCAGCGCGATCGAGCCGATTTTCGGCCGCAACGCCGCGAAGGGCCTCGTCGACGCCGCGATGAAAATCAGCGGCACCATGGGCGAGACGCGGGTCAAGGAGACCTCTTCGATCGACCAGAAGAGCGGCGAGGACGGCGAGGCGCCGATCGTCGAGCTGGTCAACCAGATCCTGTCGAAGGCGATCGAGTCCGGCTCCTCGGACTTGCACCTCGAGCCGTACGAGACGAAGCTCGAGTGCCGCCTGCGCATGGACGGCGTGTTGACGACCATCATGACGCTGCCCAAGCAGGTAGAGGCGGCGGTCGTCAGCCGCATCAAGATCCTTTGCGACATGAACATCGCCGAGCGACGCCGCCCACAGGACGGCCGCTTCTCGGTCAAGCACCAGGGCTCGAAGATCGACTTCCGCGTGGCCGTGATCGCCTGTCACTGGGGCGAGAAGGTCGTCATGCGCTTGTTGCGCCCGAAGACGATTTCGCTCGGGCTCGAGGCGCTGGGCTTCGGCCCCGAAGATCTCGAGATGCTCAGCCGCTACGTCAACGCGCCGAACGGCATCATGCTCGTCACCGGCCCGACGGGCTCGGGCAAGACCTCCACGCTCTACGCCTCGCTCGCCGCGATGGACAAGTACAGTGACTCGATCGTCACGATCGAGGACCCGGTCGAGTTCCCCGTCGAGGGCATCACGCAGATTCAGGCGAACGCGAAGATCGGCCTGACGTTCGCCGCCGCGCTGCGCACCATCATGCGCCTCGATCCCGATACGATCATGCTGGGTGAGATCCGCGACAAGGAGACCGGCGAGATCGCCATCGAGGCGGCATTGACCGGCCACCTGGTGCTGTCCACGCTCCACACCAACTCGACCGTCGAGACCGTGAGCCGCCTGATCGATATGGGCGTTCCGCCCTACATGGTGTCGGCGACGCTGCTTTGCGTCGTCGCCCAGCGCCTCGTGCGCAAAGTCTGCAAGAATTGCTACGAAGAGTACGAGGCGGACGCCGAGGAAAAAGAGTTCCTGGGGCTGCCGCTCGACCAGCCGCACACCCTGGCGCGCGGCAAGGGCTGCGAAATCTGCAACAATTCGGGCCACAAGGGCCAGCTCGGCGTGTTCGAGATCCTCGAAGTCACCCGCGGCATCAAGGAGCTGATCAACCAGGAGGCCTCGTCGCTCGCGCTGCTGGACGCTGCCAGGAAAAACGGCATGTTGACCTTGCTCGACGACGGCAAGCGGAAAGCGCGCAACCGGACGACCAGCGTCGCGGAGATCATCCGCTGCCTGGGCAAGGGCTTGAAGGAAGAAGGCCATTGAGCGCTCGCCGGGCGACACCTTGGGCAGGCTCAAGTTCGGGCTTGCTTCGGCCGATCCATGCTGAGCCCGGGATGGAGCGCATTCGGGTATAACCCGAACAGGGCGGAAGGATCCGCGGCCTCAGTGAGGGACGGTGGATGACGACGGAGCGACGCGTGCGACACTGTTTGATCCGCGGCACGGCCCTCGGCGTTGCGCTCGCCCTGGCGGGGTCGGTCGTCGGTTGCCACGTGCCCGCTTCGACCGTCCATGCCGCGCTCGGCCTGGACCTGACGCCCCAGGCGCTCAGCGCGCCCGGCGCCGTCGACTGGTCGTTCTACCGCGTCAGCGGCGCCAGCTTGCGCGCCAAGCGGGCCGCACATTTCAGCACGATGGCCTATCCTGCCGCCTCCACGGGTTGGTCAGTGGGCGCCACCGCCGGCTTGCCGCTCACCGACTATGGCTGCTCGGCTGCCGATTTCTCACCCAACGGCCCTGCGGCGGCCTACCGCGTGTCGACCACCGACCCGCTCTACGGCAAGCTATTCTTCCTCACGAAGAACGGCAAGCTCGTCAAGGTCGACCGCACGAACCCGGCGAGCTTCGTCCGTTGGGACGCGCCGGCCGGCAAGACCTTTTCACGCACCTTCGTGACGCTGAGCCCACGGGGCGCGCGCGCCTACCTCCTCAGCGACGACGGCGTGCTCTACATCGTGAACACGGTCACCATGACCACCGCGGCCGTGGTCGCGGTGGGCGGCGGCGGCTATGGCATCGCGCCCTGGATCGACCCCTATGCCAGTCGCCACGACGATCAGGTCGAGCGGGTTTACGTCGCCACCAACGCGGGCGCCGTTCACTATTACACGGTGGGCGGCAATCAGGACGGCACTGTGGGCGCTGTGAGCGCCGCGACCACCTTCAACATCGCGACGGGCGTGACGCCGCTCTACGGCGGCACGCGCAAGATCGCCGCGCCGCCCGTCGTGCTGGGCGGCAAGATTTACGTCGGCGACATGGCGGG
This sequence comes from Candidatus Sericytochromatia bacterium, assembly GCA_036675505.1. Taxonomy (GTDB): domain Bacteria; phylum Cyanobacteriota; class Sericytochromatia; order S15B-MN24; family JAQBPE01; genus JAKFEW01. The sequence continues at coordinate 73,536 of JAKFEW010000021.1, read as the reverse complement.
CAACTTCTACGCATACGACACGGTCACGCCGGCCGACAGCTTCACCTATGCGCTGGGCGAGCCGGTGACCACGGCGGCGGCGATCGAAATCCAGGATGGTTACACGCTGACCGACCCGGCCGGCGTGCCGAAGACCGTCGGCCCGGGATCCCCTGTCTACGCCTTCGTCTCGGCGGGCGCGACTTGCGCCTGGTTGAACCTGCACGACGCCACCATCAGCCGATCGCTATCACTGCGCATCGACGACAACGATAATTTGTTGTTCGGCAACCTGCTCGACTACAACTACAGCAACGGCGGCACCACGGAGTACCTGGCGGCGGAGGACGGCGGCAACATCAACACGGAGTCGCCCGACTTCGACCTGCCGGGCACGTCGCCTGCGGCGATCTGGAAGAACGACTACATCACGCCGGCCGAGACCAATACGCGCGACGACGGCGGCTCGCCGGCAAACGCGCTCGGCGGACCGATCGTGAGCTACCTGCGCTGGTACTCCCCCTCGGCGGTCGCGGCCGGCTCGATCATCGCGAGCGCGACGCTGACCCTCACGCCGGCCTTCGATCAGGGCTGCCGCGTGCCGGAGCCGCGGACCACCAGCGCGAATTACGCCGACGGCTCGGGGCCGTGGGTGAGCAATGCGTTGACCAACACGAACCGACCCATCATCGGCAGCGCCAGCGCGGGCACCTACCAGAGCGGCGGCGTCAGCGCCGCCGGCAACGTGGACTTCCGCTCGAACAAGTCGTACGTCTGGGACGTTTCGGGCGCTTTCGGCGCCCCGTCCGCCGACGGCCGGTATGCGCTCGCCCTCAAGCACAACGCGGGTGGCGACGCCGTGCTGTGGCCGGACGGCCCGGTGGGCGGCGGCGTCGGCAAGAAGGCCAAGAAGGCCACCCAGGTCGAGGCCGTGAAGTTCCGCAACAACGCGCTCAACGCGGACCCGTCCGCCGGCGCCTCGAACGACACTCGGCCGTTGCTGACGATTCTCAGGTCGACCTCCACCTTCCCGACCGCGACGATCGAGACGCCTCCCGTGATCGACGCGCTGACCAAGAAGGTCTACGTCTATTACACCAACGCGCTCTACGAGCTCGACTTCTCGGCCCCGGCGGCCTGGTCGGATACGGTGGTGGGCTCGAAGTACACCAAGTTCCAGATGGCCTGGCATGGCGTGCCCGCGAACAACGCGGCCGGCGTGGGCGGCAAGCGGCCTGGCGGCATCTACAACAACCGCACCAAGTATATCGGCAACTACACGGCGCCCCTGCCGGCCTCCGACCTCAGCGCGATGTACGTGCTCAGCCGCACGCCCACCACGGACGGCGCCGCGCCCACCACCTGGAACTACGCGCTCAGCAAGATCTCGCTGCCGCTCAATGCGTCGGCGAGCACGCTGGTCGCGGGATCGCCGACCTACACCTCGATCGCAGGCCAGGCCGCGCTGACCGGCGTTTCGACCGAGAAGGAGGCCGCGGCCTACCTCGCGTCGGACCCCTACTCCAACGCCAAGAACGTCTACTTCGGGCTGGCGAACGGCCGCGTGTACCAGTACGATCGGTAGATGTTCCCTTTCCCTGCCCGCCTGGTCGCCGCGCTCCTGGTCGGGGCGCTGACGGGCTGCCAGGCGGTGGCGCCGCCCGCGTTCCGCGGGGCGACGATGGTGTTCGATCGGCCCCGCCTCCGCCGCGCCGCCGCCAAGACGTCGGGCCGCTTCCTGGAGCCTGCGGCCGCCCTCGCCACGGCGGTCGGCCCCGTCGCGGCAGACCCGGCGGTTCGCGGACGGGTCGTCGGGCTGGACGCCGGGGGCGAGTCTCCGCTCGCGGGCGCGCTCGTGAGCACCAGCGACGGCCGAGCCGGGCTGACCGGGCCCGACGGCGAATTCGCGATCCCGGGCCCCTGGCCGGCGGATGGCGGCCTGGTCGCGAGCCGCGACGGTTATGTCGCGTCGGCCGTGGCCGGCCTCGCGGCCGGTGGCGAGACGGTCCTGCACCTGCGCGGCCGCTCGCGGCTGCGTGAGGGCGCCGCCGCGGCCGCCGAGGCCCCATTCACGGTGACCGGCCGCGTGGTCGACGCGAGCGGCGGGCCGCTGGCGGACGCGCTGGTGGTGCTCGAGGACGCCCGGGGTGCATTCAGCGCCCCGGTCACCACGGCCGCCGACGGCCGCTTCAACCTCGTGGTCTTCGCGCCCGGCCGCGCGGTCGAGGCGGCGACGATCCTGGCTGTGAGCCTGGGCGAGGCCGACTGGCTCGGCGCGCGCGCCGGCATCGTGGCCTCACCCGAGGCCGGGGATGTCGGCGACGTGGGCGTGATCGCGGGGGAGCGGACGCTGGCCGTGGCCGTCGATGCCGCCGCGCTGCCAGGCGTGCCGGCGCGCACCGAGCTGAAGCTGGTGACGGCGGACGGGGCGTCGCTGGCGCTGCCTGCCCGCGAAGGCGGCTATCGGGTCGCGGAATTGCCTGAGGCCCATTACGAGCTGCGGGTCGAGGCCGAGGACGTCGGCCGCGGCACGGCCTCGGTGTTCCACCGCGTCGTCGACGCGAGCGCCGGCCGCGTCGAGGCGAGCTTGCTCGCGCCGCCGGGCGCGGAGCTCGACCCCGTGCTGGCCCTCAACGAGGCGCTCGAATGGCGTGACGTCCCGGGCAACCGTGGCTACCAGGTCACGCTGGCGGCGATCGGCGGCGCGGGGTTCCTCTGGGAGGGCTTCACGGCGGCCCCGGCGATGCCTTTCTCGTTTCAGGCTTTCCTGCCCGACGGCCTGTACGGCCTCACGATCACCGCCTGGGACGCGGCGGGACTCTCGCCACGCGAGGTCATGGCGGCCGGGCCGCGCGCGCTGCGCCTGCCGGCGGAGGGTGCGGACTGGCGCCGCGCCTCGCGGCAGTTCCGGGTCACGCTGTGACGTCGCCTTTCGCCCGGCAACGGGCCGCAATCGCGCTGCTTTTCGCCGCCTCAGGGGCCACCGGGCTGGTTTACGAGGTGGTGTGGGCGAAGCACCTCGCCTTGGCGCTGGGCAGCGCCGCGCATGCGCAGGCGATCGTGCTCGCGGCGTTCCTGGGCGGCCTCGCGCTCGGCAGCTGGTGGTGGGGGCCGCGCGCCGACCGTGCGGCGTCCGCCTTGCGGCTTTACGCCGGCCTCGAGCTGGGCGTGGCGGCGGCGGGAGCCGCCCTGCCCCTCGCGATCGGCCTGCTCGAAGCGGGTGCCGGCGGCTGGCCGCTCAGCGGCCGCGCGCTCGCCGCCGCCGCCCTGCTGCTGCCGCCGACGATCTTGATGGGCGGCACGCTGCCCGCATTGGCCCGCCATCTCGGCGGCGGCGCGGCGGCCACCGCCCCGGTGGCCTGGCTGTACGCCCTGAACAGCGCCGGCGCGGTGGCCGGCGCCCTGGCGGCCGGGTTCTGGCTCGTGCCGGCCTGGGGGCTCGATGGCGCGTCGTGGCTCACGGCCGCCTTGAACGCCGCGCTGGCCTTGTGCGGCGCGGCGCTCGCCGCCGTGTGGCGGGAGGAAGCGGCGCCCGTGGCCACCGAGGCGGCGGTGAACTCCCCCGCGGACGTGCGCGGGCGCCGGCTGGCGATCGGAGGCGCCGCGCTCTCCGGCTTCGTTGCGCTCGCGCTCGAGATCGTCTGGATCCGCATCCTCGCGCTGGTGCTCGGCTCGACGGCCTATGCCTTCGCGCTCATGCTCGCGACCTTCGTCGGCGGCATCGCGATCGGCGCGGCGCTGCTCCACCGCTGCCTCGTGCCCGGACGCGATCCCTTGCGCCGGTTCGCCTTCGCCCAACTCGGCGTGGCCGTGGCCGTGGTGTTCGCCGCGCTCCTCGTCGAGCGCCTGCCTTACTGGTTCCTGGGGGTGCGTGCGGCGCTCGCGCCGGCCGACGTGTCGTTCTCGATCTATACCGTCGCGCAGCTCGCGATCTGCGCGCTCGCGATGCTGCCGCCCACGATCTTCCTCGGCATGGCGCTCCCGTTGGCGTTTCGCCTCGCCGCGGGCCCCTCGGAGGGCGCCGGTGCGGCCGTCGGCCGCGTCTGGGCCGCGAACACCCTCGGCAACGTGGCGGGCTCGCTCGCCACGACGTTCGTGCTGATGCCGGCGCTCGGCCTCAAAGGCGTCCTCGACCTTGGCGCCTTCTTGGCGCTCGCGCTCGCGGGGGCTGCGACGTGGCTCGCGCCGGGGCCGCGCGGCTGGCGCCGGGCGCTCGTGCCGGGCGTCATCGCGGCGATCTGGTTGGTCCAGCGCATCGCCTGGCCCGCCTTCGACATGGCGGTGCTCGCGAGCGGGCCGTTCCGCACCGATCCCGCTCGCTGGTCGCTCGGCTACGCGGGCTGGCGGAAATACGTTGCGGAAGACCCCCCGATCTTCCACCGCGACGATCCGCAGGCCACGGTCACCGTCCACGCGCGCGGCGACCACCTCAAGCTCGTCGTCAACGGCAAGGTCGACGCTTCGAACCTGCAGGACCAGCCGACCCAGATCCTGCTCGGCCAGGTGCCGCTGCTGCTCCACCCGAAAGGCGTGAAGGACGCGCTCGTGATCGGCCTCGGCAGCGGCATGACGGCGGGCACGATCCTCGCCCACCCCGTCGAGCGGGTCGACGTCGCGGAGATCTCACCGGCCGTGGTCGAGGCGGCCGGCCTCTTCGCGGGCGCCAACCGCGTCGCGGTGGCGGACCGCCGGCTGCACGTGATCGCGGAGGACGGGCTGGCGCTCCTCGCCGCGCCGCCCACGCCGGACGGCCGGTACGACGTGATCGTCAGCGAGCCTTCGAACCCGTGGATGGCCGGCGTCGGCAACCTTTTCACGATCGACGCCTACCGCCGGATGGCCAAGGCGCTCCGCCCGGGTGGGCTCGCCGTGCAATGGTTCCACCTGTATCAGATGGACGACGCGTCGCTCCAGATCATCTTGCGGTCATTTGCGGCGGCCTTCCCTTATGTTTCGGTCTGGCAGACCTACACGCTCGATCTGATGGTGGTCGGCGGCACAGAGCGTCCGGACCCGGGCAGCGACGTGCTCGCGCGGCGCATGGCGGTGCCCGAGGTGGCGGCCGAGCTGCGCCGGATCGGCATCACGCGGCCGACGTCGCTGCTGATGTTGGAGGTGGCGACCGACCAGGCGGTGCGTCGCTTCGCCGGCGCCGGGCCGCTGCACGAGATGCGCCGCCCGCTGCTCGAGTACCGCGCGCCGCGCACCTTCTGGGCCGGCTCCCGCGCGCTCGGCCTTTACGCGAGCGACGAGCGGCTCAAGGCGCCGGCCGATGCGCCCGCGGACCTGCACCTCGCCGCCCTGCTGCGGAAGCGCGGCCGGCCGCTGGCCGCCGACGAGCTGGCCGAGGCCCACGGCTACCAGGCGACGAATTTCGCGGACACGGCCTTTTCGCGGGCGCCCCTTCTGCTCGCCCGCTGGCGTCGGGCCTTCCCGGCCGATTTGACGGGCGCCTGGCGCGAGGCCCAGGTCCTCGCGGCGGCGGGCCGGAGGGAAGAGGCGTTCCGGGCGGTCACGCCGGTGCTGGCGGCGCGGCCACGCGATCGCGAGGTCGTTGCGCTGGCGTCGGACCTGGCTTACCGGCAGTTCATGGACACGGCCGGCTTCGTGGGCGGGGCGCCGCCGCCGGCCGAGCCCGTGGCCGGCTTGCTCCGGCGGCACGCCGAGCTCGATCCGCCTCAGGCGGCCGACCTGCTCGCGCGGCTCGGCGCGGTGTATCACGTGGTCGGCGATCGCCCCGCGAAGTATCGGGCGATCGAGCAGGCGGTCGACCTGCTCGCCCATGACAGCCGTCCGGACGCGCGCCGGCGGGCCGGCACGCTGCTTGCTTCGGCGGCGCGCACGGCCTGGGACGCCGGAGATCGGGCGCGCATGGGCATGTACCTGCGCAACATCCTCCGGATCGATCCCGACAACCCGGCCGCCGCCGCGCTCGCCGCCGAAACCCTCGGACCCGGCAAGCATCCCGTGCCCTGAGTGGCACCAAACCGCGCGTTTCGGTGCTCGCTCGATCGGGTACGCATGATGAGGCGGCTCGGATAGATCGGGCCGGGTTGGGAGCAAGGGAGGATTGCACATGGATCGTGCGACTCGTGGGCGTTTCGGCAAGCTCTGGACCCATGTCGCGCTCTGCGCGTCGCTCGTCGCCTGTCAGGCGGCGCCCGTCGCCCTGCAGACGGCCGATGTGCACCCGTTCGCGAGCTTCACGGTGGATCGGCAGGCGGTCCTCGAGAACATGGCCCATCCGCCCGTACAGGACTGGACCTACCAGCGCCTGACCACCGCGGAGGCGGACCGCATCCGGCACAACACGCCGATCAAGCCCCCGTCCTTCGGCATTCAGGCGTTGGGCTACAAGACCAGCTTCAGCACCACGACCAATGGCAAGCTGACCAGCTCGCCGGCCTACGACTGGAAGAAGAATCGCTCCTATGCGCTCACCAACGACGGGATCTTGCTGCGCTACCAGCATGACGCGTCGGGCAACCCGACCCTGATCGAGGCGCAGCAAGTCACGACCGACGCGCTGAACGACGATGGCAGCCCGATCGGTGGCGGCGGGGTCGCCCAGACCTTCTCGCACACCTCGATCACGATGTCGTTCAATGGCAAGCGGGCGTACGTCGTCTCGCAGGAAGGCAATTTCATCGCTATCGACGTGAACACGGGCGATACGTTGGACAGCTACAACATTGGCCGTAACACCGCCTTCACCTCGACGACGCTCAACTACAACATCGGCGGCACGCTCGACTTCACCGGGCCCGAGCCGACCATGCCGGCCCCCTGGATTGACGCCCTCGCCTCGCGCACGGACGGCACGCTCGATACCGTTTACATCCTCGGCAATAGCGGCACGGCGGGCTCGACGAACACCGTCAAGCTGTTTCGCTTCACGATCGGCCAGGATCAGAGCATCACGACGGACGAAACGTTTACCCTGTCGGACAGCTACACGCTGCCCAGCATCATCAACGCGGGTGCGGTTCATGAGGGCGTGCGCGCCGCACCGATCGTGCTCGGCGGCAAGGCCGTCATCGGTACGTGGGTGCAGGACTCGACGACGACGACCACCGCCGATTTTGGCCGTGTCTATTATTACGACACGAAGTGCACCACCGCGACGGTCGGTTCGACCACGGGCATGGGCCCCGGCAACGTCACGGCGCCGATCTCACTGTCGGCGCCGGTGTGGGCCACGCCGGCCGTCGACGTGGACAACAGCTTCGTGCCGTATTATGCCTTCGTGCCAGTCGCCTCGTCGATCGCCATGATCCACCTGCCGACCAGCCAGATCGGCCAGTCGGTCTCGCTGCTGGTCGACCAGCAGACGCCGCCCACCACCTACACGTATTCCTACGGCAAGCCGGTCGTCACGGTCACCGACCCGATCGTGCCGCCCCAGAGCCTGAACAACTACCCCTACAACGACAGCACCGTCGAGAAGACGATTTACCCCGACAACACGGTCGGCGGCACCGGCACGCCTTGTAGCGTGACGCTCAGCGACGACAACGCGACGAACCTCCGGCCCAGCTATACGGTCAACAAGACCAACGACTCCTTCTTCTCTTTCCGCACCTACGACGCCGACACCGATGCGGAGCCCTTCAAGGGCCAGTACGCCTACGTCAAGTTCACGCTCGACGCGGCCAACCTCACCATTACTGGTGAACCGACGCCGCGCGCGTTGATCTCGAGCTCCGTCCGCCTGCACTGCTCGGTGGCTTCGAACTCCGCAGGCGCCGGTGGATACCCGGCCTTCGAGGGCTGGGTCGTGAAAAGCGAGAAAAACGACGGCTCCGGCGTGGACTGGGACTACGACACCATCACGCCCAACAACCGTCCGACCTTCTTCGACGGCGACGCCTTCGACACGGCCGGCGACTATTCTACGAGCCCGCTCGGCAACGGCGACCATGACGCCGACAAGCTGATTCCCAGCATCGTCAACAACGGCACCGCCTCGACCTTCCAGTCGACGGCGGGCGGCCTGGAGTACGATTGGTACACGACCGGCAAGATCCCGGAGAACGAGACGCGCACCTTCGCCTTCTACGACGACCTGGACCACGAGTCTTCGACGTCGCACGACAACGGCAAGCCGCACAACGCGGGCTGTCCGAAGTTCACCAACGGTGGCACGGGCGAGAACAAACGGCCGAAGCTGATCCTCGAGCTCAGCTCGCGTGGCGCCCCGGCGCCGGCGATGTGCATCCCTGTCACGATCGACTCGCTGTACCAGCAGATCTGGGCGGTGAACACCAACGCCATCTATCGCGTCAGCTACCAGACCTTCACGGCCGCGCAGTACTCGGCGGCATCGATCGCCGAGAGCATGGCCAGCCTGGCCGACCCCACCAAGACGTTCTACAACATGACCAGCATCGGCGCTGACGCCGCGGACGGCCCGCTCTTCGCAGCGACCGGCAGCCCGAATACCCGCTTCGTGGGTAACCGGACGGCACCGCTCCTCACGAACGGCGGCGTCTACGTGATGGACAACGACCTCGACTCCTCGGGCCGCTCGATCAAGACGACCTTGCGGAAGTTCGGCTTCGGCACGATCCCGACGACGACGTCGGACGGTACCTTCCCGCCGGTCGTGTCGACCCTGGACATCACGAGTGGCGCCGGCACGGTCTTCGCGGACGCGGCCTGCGGCACCCCCTACATGGTCTTCGAGCCCAACGAGGCCCGCCTGTACGTCGGCACGTTCCACCCGACCGCTGCTTCACCGAACAACGGGCGGCTTTGGGCCTTCAACCTCTAGCCATGTGCCTCGGTCTTCCGGGACGCCGATCCGGCGTCCCGACACTCCTTTCAGTCCTCGTCGCGGCGCTCGCTGTCGCGGCGTGCGACGCGATCCCCGACGCAACTGGTCCGCTCCCGCGGCCAGCCGTGCCGTCGCTCCGCTTCGGCCTCGAGGTCCAGGCGGTGCGAGGCGATCGGCCCGTCACCACGGCTGCAGCCGCGAGTGCCGCGCCCACCACGCCTGAGCCGACGCCCAGCGAGGGGCCGACCAGGACGCCCGGGCCCTCGGAGAGCCCGGCGTCGACGCCGACGCCCGCCGTCAGCGCCCCGCTCGTATCTAGTGGCTCGGGCGGGGGCTCCCGTCCCCGGCCGTCGGCGGCCCCGACCTTGCCGCCGAACTTCGACGGACGCGTGCTCGACGAGACCGAGCGCCCGGTGGCGCTCGCCGAGGTCCGCACCGCCGACGGCCGCAGCGGGACCACGGGCGCCGACGGCGTCTTCCACATCGATGGTCCGATGCAGGCCCCGGTGACCGTCATGGCGGCCGGCTATGCGACCTCGACCGTGCAGGGCCTGGATTTCCCCACCGACCTCCATGTGCGGAGCGTCAGCCAGCTCACGGCGCCGGCCGAGCGCGATCCGCATGGCATCGGCGGCACGATCGTATGGCCGCTCGCCGACCTCCAGGCCGCGACGGTTTACTACCAGGACTTCGGGGCGAGCCGGTACACGCCCGGCAGCGTCGGGCTCGTGGACGGTCGCTTCGGCGTCCTCGTACGCTACCGCGACGTCGGCCGGCATGGCGCGGTCCTCCTCGCGAATGGCCTCGACGGCGCGGGCGCGCCCCTGCTCGGCGTCTCGGCGCCGTTCGATCCCCGCGACGACGAGGGCCCGGCCGTGACGCTGCACGCCCTCACGGATTCGGTGTCCTATGTCACGAGCGTCATCCCGGCAGGCCTGACGAGCTTCCACGCGCAGCTCGAGCTCGTGCAGGACGGCGCGCCGACCACCGCGATCGTCGACTCCGCGGCGAACACCGGCAGTTTCGCCATCCCCCCGGCGGCTGACCTGCCCGGCGTCCTGCGGCTCCTGCTCGAGGCGCGTGACGGCTCCGGCAACGCCCGCAGCTCGTACACGCGGGTCATCGATCGCGCCGCGCTCTCCACGACCGGGCGGCTGCTCGAGGTGCCGACCGTGACGATCGACGCGCCCACGCGCGTGATCACCTGGAGCCAGGTGGCAGACGTCGAGGGTTACCAGGTGGAAGTTTACAAGGATGGCTTCGCGGGGCCCGTCTGGGAGGTGTGGACGACCGAGCGGCGCGTCGAGGTCGACGCCGACGCCTGGCCGCCGGCCGGGACAGGCGACGTGATCGTGCGCGCGGTGGATGCCGCCGGCATCGGCGCACGCCAGGTCGCGTCGCTGCCGGAGTTCTGGCCGGCACGCCAGCTGCGCGTCGAGCCCTGGACGGAAAAGCCGGACTTTCGGACGTCGAGCCGCGCGGTGCGGCTCTAGCGGAAGAGCCGCGCCACCCGGTTGAAGAAGCTCGTGGTCGACTCCGGGGGCTCCTGGCCCTCCTCGGGCTCGATCAACAGGCTCGCGAGCATGTTGATGCGGCGCGTGGTCGGTCCGTAGGGGAACGCGTGGTAGAACGGCTGCTGCTGGAGCACGGCGCGGCTGACGTTGGGGTCCTTCTCCAGCCACGTGAGGTACGAAACCTCCACGTCGAGGAAACGATCCACGATCATGATCAACTTCTGCGCCACGGCGCGGGCTTCCTGCTCCGACTCGGCCATGTTGATCAGCAGGCGGACCTGGGCGAGCGGGTTGTGCTGGTCGATCGCCTTGATCAGCCCGTACGCGTCGGTGATGGCGGTCGGCTCCGGCGTGGTGACCACCAAGATCTCGTTGGCGGCGAGCACGAAGTTGAGCACGGCGCGGCTGATGCCCGCGCCCGTGTCGACCAGGATGAAGTCGGCGCGGTGCTCGAGGTCGCGCAGGCCACGCACGAAGCCCTCGAGGACGTCTTGCGGCAGGTCGGCGAGCTCGTGCATGCCCGAGCCGCCGGGCACGATCTCGAGCCCCTCGGTCACCTGCAGCAGGATTTCCTCGAGCCGCTTGCGGCCGGCCACGACGTCCGCGAGGTGGGCCTTGGGCGAGACGCCCAGGATCACGTCCACGTTCGCCATGCCGAGGTCGGCGTCGAACAGCACGGTGCGCTTGCCGCGCTTGGCGAGCGCGAGCGCGAGGTTCACGGTGATGTTGGTCTTGCCCACGCCGCCCTTGCCGCTCGTCACGACGATGACGCGGGCATGGGAGGTGGTAGGGAAGATCGGGCTGCTGCTGATGGCGACCGACGAGACCGTCGGCACGCCTGCCGGGGAGCCCGCGGGCTCGGCGACCTTCGTGACCAGGGCGGCCTTGGCGGCGGCGGCGGCCATTCCGGCCTTCTTGTTCGCCCGCATCAGCTCCCGCAGGCGGTTGGCTTGATCGCTCATGCGCTTAACCCTTGAGCTGCTGGACGAGCATGCGGGACAGAGATTGACCTTCGGCGACCATGATGTCGTCCGGCACGCTCTGGCCGGTCGTCACGTACGAGACGGGCAGGCCGGTCTCGTGGGCGATCGAGATGACGCCGCCCACGATGTCGGTTTCGTCCGTCTTCGAGAAGATCAGGCGGTCGACGCCGGTGGAGGCGAAGTTCTTGACGATCTGCTTGAGGTCCGCGAGGCGGGTGCTCGCGGAGAGCACGAGGTGGGTCTCCACCCGTGGCTCGACGTCGAGGAAGCTTCGTAGCTCGTTGATGTGGAGCCGGTTGTAGGGGCTGCGGCCGGCGGTGTCGATCAGGATCAGACCCTTGTCCAGGTGGAGCTTGAGCGCCTCCTTCAAGCTCTGGGGGGTGAGCACGACCTCGACCGGCAGGCCGATGATGTCGCCGTAGGTCTTGAGCTGCTCGATGGCGGCCACGCGGTAGGTATCGATCGTGAGCAACGCCATGTCGATGTTGCGCGAGAGCGCGAAGTTGGCGGCGAGCTTGGCGATCGTGGTCGTCTTGCCGACGCCGGTGGGGCCGATCAGCGCGACGATCTTGCGCTCGCCGGTGGCCGTGACGATCGGGCCGCTCACGCCGAGCAGGCCGGCGACCGGCAGCTCGAGGGCGTCGCAGAGCTCGTCGTAGGTCTTGAGGTGGGGCTGCTCGCGCTGGAGATAGACGACCAGGCCGCGGGCGATCGAGGCGTCGACGTCGAGGGCGAGGAGCTTGTCGTACACGCGCTGAAGCAAGGTCGGGAACTGCTGCGGGGTGCGCGGCGTCATCTCTAGCTGGCCGACCAGCGTCGCCATCATCGATTTGAGGTCCGTGACCGTCGCCTTGAGCTCGCCGACCTCATCGGCCAGCTTGCTGCCCTCGGGCATCATCGTGACGGCCGCGGGCTGGCCGAACGACGAGCGCGCGGGGGCCACGGGCGGTGCCTGTTCGACCACCGCCGTGGCCGCGGCGCGGCGGGCCGGCGGCTCGACGCCCTCCTGGTAGCGGGGGCCCGCCGGGATCACCACGTCCTCGTTGGCCGGCGGCCTGGCGGTGAGACCGGCGGCGGCGAGCAGCTCACGCGCCATGGCGGCCGCTTCGCGTTGCTCGCGGACTGGGCCTGCGTTGCGCGGCGCGCCGGGCGCGGCCAGCGGGCCGAGGTCGAGGCCTTCGGGCAGCGCGGCGGCCGGACGGGAGGCCTGCGCGGGGGCGCGCTCCCGGCTTTCGCCCTGGGGCTGGCCCTTCTCCTTGTCGGCGTCTTTGGGATCGACCGCGGCGAGCACCTCGACCATGTCCTGGGCGAAAAAGCCCATGAACCCGCCACGCTTGAACTTGCGCGTGTGCAGGATGACCGCGGTCGGGCCCAGGTCCACCTTGATCTTCAAGATGGCCTCTTGCATCGTGGGGGCCGTGTACTGCCGGATCTTCAAGGTCGTCCTCCCTTACCGGTCTAGCCGCAGGCGCTAACCGGATTAGCCGCAGGCGCTAACGGGATTGGCCGCAGGCGTTGTCACGAAACGCTCGCTTACCCGCTAATTGGCTCGCCGTGCCGATTTTCAGGGCTCTGCCAAACATAAGTATACCCCCCGGTTGGTATCGAAAACTGTGCAAGCGTCACACGCGTCACAAAAGTTAACGCCCGCCACGCTAGGCGTGGCGGGCGTATCAGGCGATTGAGGGTTCTTACTCTTCGGTCTTCCGTTGCTTCAAGACGTCCTTCAAAAGCGAGGATGCCGACTCGAGCGTGGCGCTGGCCTGGGCCGACTTCTGGTTCTCGGCCTTGATGGCCTGGTAGATTTCCTGGCGGAAGACCTTTACATCGCGCGGCGCCACGATGCCGATCTTGGCCGTGTCGCCCTTGGTTTCCAGCAGGATGATCTCGATGTCGTCGCCGATCATCACGCTCTGGTTGATTTTACGGCTGAGTACGAGCAACGGCGAACACCTGACGGGGAAAACGAGGACGGCGATGGGTCAATTCTACTACACCGGTACCGCCGTCTCGGGGGTCGAGGTATCGGGGATCAGCCGCTGGCGCGTGGAGAAGCCACTGTCGTGCAGCACGACCTGCTTGCCCAGCCGCTTGTCGACGTTCATCACCAGGGGGCCGACCAGGTTGACCGTCATCTCGAGCGGGTTTTCCGGGACCACCACCAGGCTCGCGACGGCCGGAACGTCGCCTTCCGCCAGTTGCAGGAAATCGCGGTCGTCGGCCGAGAGCTTCGGCGCGTATGCGGCGAAGAAAAGGCCCGGCTCGACCACCAGGAAGGCCAGCCCGCCCTCGTCCACGCACTGTAGCCAGCGCAATGGCGCCGCTTCGTCGCTGTCGATCAGAATGTACCGCTGGTAGCGCTCGAAGCCGAGCAGCCCGAGCGGGAAGTGGATGATCGTGTCGAGATCGACTTCGATGGTGCCGAAGCGGGTGGTCTGGAACTGCATGCCTGAGGCGTCCTTCAAGAGCGTCACGTTCACCGGAGGAAGTCCACGAGAGAAAGGGGGAGCGCGCGGGCGCCGACCGAGAGGGAAGCCCGGAAGGCCGCTTCGTACTGGTTGAGTCGCAGCGACGCGTCGGCGATGTCGGTGGCCTCCGTATCCTGGAGCAGCCCGTCGAGCGTCATGTTCATGTCTTCGTAGCGGATCTTGGCGAGATCCAGCCGCTGGATCCGGGCGCCCACCTCCGTACGGAGCGCGGACAGGGAATCGATGTGGGCATCGATCCTCGCGAGCGAGGTATCCGTGATGCTGCGGTCGTTGGTGCCGCCGTTCAGAAAGGAAGCCAGCTCGTCGAGCGTGCCGAATACGTTCGGCGGGAAGTTGGAGGGGGCGACCGCCGGCGCCAACAAGTCGCCGAACACCTGGAAGCCCGTTACATTGTACGTCATGGTCGATCCCTGGGCCACCTCGACGGACATCGTGCCCGCGTCGTTGGGGCCGAGGGTGACGTCGGCCGCGGGCAGGGGCTCGGTCTGGGTCTTGAGGCCGCCGAAGAGGTAGCGGCCCTGCGCGTCTTTGGTGTTGCCGACCGTGCGGATCAGCTCGCGCAGCTCGGTCACTTCGCGGGCGATCACTTCCTTGTCGGACTGCTGCAGATGGCCACTGGCGCCTTGCAGGGCGAGGTTGCGGATCCGCACCATCGCATCGTTCAGCTTCGTGAGCGCCTCGTCGGTGTTCATCAGGAAGTCGCCGGCGCGGTCGATGTTCTCGGCGTAGGTGCCGTTCACCGCCAACTGCTGCCGCAGGGCCGCGGCCCGCGCGGCCGAAGTCGGATCGTCCGAGCCCCGGTGAATCCGCACGCCGGTGGTGATATCGCGCTGGACGTTCGCGACCCGCACCTTGTTGGCGCCAATGTCGCGCATCGCGTGCTCGATCATCGTGTTGTTGCTGATACGCATTCTTTGATCCTCCCCCTCTCGGGTGGGTTCCTATCGGCGGATATTCATTAGCGTGTCGAGCATCTCGTCGATGGTCGAGATGAGCTTCGCGGAAGCGGCGTAGGCCTTCTGGTAGCGGATCACGTTCGCCATCTCCTCGTCGGTCGAGACGGCCGAGATCTGGTCGCGGCGGTCTTTCACGCTCGCGAGCACGGTTTCCTGGGTCGTCACCGAGCGGTTGGCTGCCTGGCCGAGCACCGCGAGGTTCGTGAGCTCCTGCTTCCAGAAGTTCTCGAACGTGGCGTTCGGCGGCACGGCCAGTGCCGGCGGGGCAGGCGCGAACCCGCCCATCGTGAGCGCGTCACGGCGCTGGGCGATCAGCTGGGCCATGCCGTTGTCGCCCGGTCCGCCGGCCAGCGTGCCGGGGTCGTTCGCGGCCGCCGCGATGAAGTCGAGGCCGTTGGCGAGGTTGGTGATGCTCTGGTTGACCACGATGTCGCCGGCGTCCGTGCCGTTGAAGAAGTTCAGCGTCGTGGTGCCGTCGAGGCCGAACCCCTGGGTGTGCAGGGCGTTGGTGTCGGCGATCAGCTGGGCGGCGAGCGAATTGAGCTGGAAGACCAGGCCGCCCGCCTCGCCGGCCGGTGGCGCGAGCACGGCGAGGACGTTGTTGCGGATGTCGAGCATGCCCTTGAGCGAGCCGCCGGTGATCACGGCGGGCAGGCCGGTGGGCGAATAGTTGATGACCGACTGGTCGACGAGCGGGTTGATCGGGGCGAGGTTGAGGCCGAAGGCGTCGGTGCGCATGACCAGCGGGTCGCCGGCGACGTAGACGTTCGTCATGCCCGAGGTGCCTTCCTCGACGGCCTGGAGCTTGACCATCATCGAGAGTTGCTCGATGAGCAAGTCCTGCTGGTCTTTTAGGTCGTTCGGGTTCTGGCCGGCGGCGATCGTGGCCCCGATCTGATAATTGAGATCGGCGATCTGGCTGGCCTTGGAGTTGATGTCCGCGATTTGCGTGTCGATCCGGTCGTTCAGGTCCTGGCGCAGGCCCTGGAGGTCCGAGTAGAGCCGGTTGAACGTGGTGGTGAGCTCGGTGGCGGTATCCCGCAGCGCGATGCGCAGGTTGTAGTTCTCGGGGTTCGTCGCGAGCTTGTTCCAGCCGTCGTAATACTCGGCGAGCTTGGTCGAGAGCGCGCCGGCGCCCGGCTCACCGAGCAGGTCCTCGATCTGGCCGATCGCCTCGGCGCGCGCCATCGACTCGCCCAGCGGACTCGACTCCTGGCGCACCTGGCGATCGAGCAGGCCATCGCGGATGCGGCGGATCGCATCGATCTGCACGCCGGTGCCGACCTGGCCGTAGGGCGAGTAGCCCATCGGCGTGCCGGCCGACTGTTCGGCGCGCTGGCGCGAGTACCCTTCGGTATCGGCGTTGGCGATGTTGTGGCTGGCGACGTCCACGGCGCGTTGCGCCGCGAGCAGCCCCCGAACCGAGGCGTACAGTCCGACGTTCATTGAAACCTCCGCCTCGTCCCGGTGGGAGAGGGCTGGGGTGAGGGGGCTCGCGTCAGGCGTGCTTGTTGACGAGCCAGCTCGCGGAAGCCTCGGGGGCGGCGAAGTCGTCGCCGCCGTATCCCGTCTTGGGGCGAGCGTTGGCGAGCTGGGCGAAGATGTCCATCGAGTAATGCACGAATTCGATGGAAACGCGCAGAAGCTGGTCCACCAGCGCCTGGCCGCTCTTGATTTGCGCGGCGAGCGTGTTGAGCTGATCCCGGCGAGCGGCGAGCCGCTCGCGGGCGCCCGTGGGCGCCAGTTCGACCAGCTCGGCCAGCGACGGCGTGCGATCGAGGCCCAGGTCCCGGGCGATCAGGCTCAGGAGAACCTGCCGCTGTGACTCGGCCTGCTGCAGGCGCACGACCTGCTCTTCCTCGCGCTTGTTGAACGCCTCGAGATCCGCGAGACGATGCGCCTTGACCAGCTCGATCTTCTTGGGAAGCGACAGCTTGATCGTGGTCAGGCCCGCAACCTGCTGGCCCAAGACCTGATCGAGCTGGTCCAGGTTCGCCTGCATGGCAGACCTAGAGGAGTTGGTCGGCAGCCCGGCGCAACACGCTCTCGGCGATGTCACGGCCGGGCACGTTGTACGTGCCTGCTTCGATCTGGGCCTTGAGCTCGGCCACGCGACTCGCCCGGATGTCGGGAATCCCCGACAGGGCCTGCATCGCCTTGCCGATCTCCAGCCCCATGGACGACATCGAGACCGCATCCGACGGAGCCGCCGGACCCGGGCCGCCTGCGCCCTTGGTCGCTTTCGGGGCCTTGACGCCCTGAGCGGCCAGAATTTGCTGGGCCTGCTCGTTGGAGATACGCACGGTCCTCACCTCTTTCCGTTGACGATGCACCGCAGCGCCACTACGCGTTCTGCCGATGCGACCGCTCGGGCCCGTCCTCACCGACTTCCAGCCGGATGGCGGACCGCCTCCATCTGTATTATCGGCGGTCGGAACGCCGACTTGAATCCCCCCCGCGTTTTTCTTCGAGGGTTTCTGCGTGGCGGATCCGTGAGCTGGATCGCTCTTTGTCCTCGCCGACGCCGCGAGCGGAGTCGCGGAGCGCGTTTCCGACTTCCTGGAAGCATGCGCCGCAATACTGGCCGCTCGCGATCGGGGTGTCGCAACGCCGGCAAGCGACGCGCGCGCCCTCCCCGAGCTTGTCGAGCAGCGTCAGGCGCCCTTCGCGGATGAAGCGCAAGATCTGGGCTTCTTCAACGCCCGCGCCTTCGGCGATCTGGCCGAGGTTGCTGCCTGGGTTCTGATCCAGGAAGTCGACGACGAGGCGGTACGCCTCTTCCTCGGCCTGGATGCAGTCCGGGCAGATCTTGCGATCGAAGAGCTTCTTGAAGACCCGGTCACATCGGGTGCAATTGGCGATAGACATTTGCCCTCCCTGGCAGCAGCCAAGGAGGGTTATACCCGATCGACCAGGTCCCGATATAGGGCGTCGGCGAGACCGATGCCGCCGGCCTTGGCCATGCTCTTGGCCCGCTCGTCTTCGAGCATATCCCGCCAGGTCTTGTTGGCGGCGCTCTGGTCGAGCATGCCGCCCTTGGCGGACGCGCTCATCTGCTTGAAGACGATGCCGAGCATGACCGACTCGAACTCCTCGCAGGCCGAGCGTAGCTTCTTTTGCTCCGCCGTGCCTGCCGTCGCGTCCGTCGCCTTGGCGCCGATGGGTCCCAACATCGCCTATTACCGGCGCAGGTTGTTCGCCATCGCGAGCATCTCATCGGACGTCTGGACGGACTTCGAATTTGCTTCGTAGGCGCGCTGGGCGATGATCAGGTTGATCATCTCCTCGACGACCTTCACGTTCGACATCTCGACGAAGCCCACCTTGATCGCGCCCATCCCGTCCTGGGTCGGGCTGTTGACCACGGGCTCGCCCGAGGCGGCCGTCGGGGTGAACAGGTTCTTGCCCACGGCCGTGAGGCCCGCGGGGTTGATGAAGCGCGCGAGCGTCACCTGGCCGACGGTCGTGTTGTTGTTGCCGACCTGAACGGTGATGGCACCCTCCGGCGTCACGTTGATCTGCGTCGCGTTCGTCGGCAGCGTCACCTGGGGGATCAGCAGCATGCCTTCGCTCGTGACGATCTGGCCATTGCCGTCCTTCTTGAACGAGCCGTCGCGGGTGTAGGCGATCTGGCCGTCCGGCAGCTGGATCTGGAAGAAGCCGTCGCCCTCGATGACCCAGTCCAGCGGCTGCTCCGTCTGCTGGAAATCGCCCTGCGAGAAGATGCGCGACGTGGCCGAGTTGTGGACGCCCATGCCGATCTGGTTGCCGACGGGCGTCTGGGTGCCTGATTGCATCGGCGTGCCGGCCTGCTTGGCGGTCCGGTACATCAGGTCCTGGAACTCGGCGCGGACCTTCTTGAAGCCGAAGGTGTTCGCGTTCGCGAGGTTGTTGGACGTGACGTCGATGTTGGTCTGTTGGGCCCGCATGCCGGTGGCAGCGGTCCAGAGGGCTCCCATCATGGGCGGTCGGTCCTTTCGAACTGCGCCACGTCGATCAGTCGGCGGCGCGACGGCCTCGGGTATGGGGCACCCGTCCGGCCAGGGAAGTCATCATTTTCAATCATCGGCCCCCCACGCGGCCGACTTTAGGGCCGCCGAGCCCGAGTTATCGGGTTAGCCCCGAGCGACCTCGTTGACGGCCTTGCTGAGCGTCTCGTCCTGGCTCTGCAGGGCCTTCTGGTTCGCTTCGTAGTGGCGCAGGGCGGCGATCATCTCGACCATTTCCTGCACGGCGTTCACGTTGGGGCCTTCGATCATCCCCTGGGCGATCTGGGCGGTCGACGCGGGCGGCTCGCCGGCGCCGCGGTAGCGGAAGGCCGTGTCGCCGACCTTCTCGAGATCCTGGTCGGGGGCATCGAAGCGGGCCAGCGCGATGCGGTCCACCGGGCGGCCGTTCACGCCCACGAAGCCATCCTTCGAGACGTTGAACGTGGCGCCAGACGGGACCGTGATCGGGCCGTTGGCGCCCAACAGCAAGTTGCCGTCCTTGGAACACATCTGGCCCTGGGCGTTGCGCGTGAATTCGCCGGCGCGCGTGTAGATCTTGTCGCCGTTCGGGGTGGCGAGGGTGAAGTAGCCGTCGCCGTCGAGCGCCATGTCGAAGGGATCGTCGGTCTGCTTGAGGACGCCCTGCTCGAACCGCTTCACGATGCGGTTGATCAGCACGCCCGTGCCGATCTCGCCGATCGGGCGGCGGCGCGTGGCCGCGAGCGGATCCGCGCTCAGCGGGTCGTTGGTGCGGCGGATGGCCATGTCCCCGCGCGCCTCGAGCACCGCGAGATCGCGCCGGAAGCCGCTGGTGTTGAGGTTGGCCAGGTTGTTGGCGATGACGTCCTGGCGGATCTGTTCGACCTGCATGCCGGCCGACGCCGTGTACAAACCGCGGATCATGGCTATTCCTCGCTGAAGGCGCCGTACAGGCGCATCACCCGATCGACGTACGCACGCGTCTCGCGGTAAGGCGGCACGCCGCCGTACTTCTCGACGGCGCCGGGGCCCGCGTTGTACGCGGCGACGCCATGCTCGAGACCGAATTTCTTGGTGAGCTCGGCCAGGTACTTCGTGCCGCCCTCGATGTTCTGGGCGGGGTCGGCGGCATCGGCCACGCCGAGGTCTTTGGCGGTGCCCGGCATCAGCTGCATGAGGCCGATCGCCCCCACCGGGCTGCGCGCCTCGGGGTTGCCGCCGGACTCGGCGGCCATGACCGCCCGCACGAGCGCGGCGTCGACGTCGTGGCGCGCGGCCGCGCCCGCGATCAGGTCCTTGAAGGCGGCGGTGCCACCGGCGGAGACCTTGGGGTGCACCTCGCCGCTGGGCGCCGCGCCGTTGGGACCGAGCGCGCCGCCGGGGCCGGTCGCGCCTTTGGGCGAGGCACCGCCGGTCGCCGGGTTGCCGGGGGGGGCTGAGACGGCGCTGCCCACGCGCCCGCCGGCCCGCGACAGGGCGTCGTCGAAGCCGGCCGAGGGGCCGACCTGACCCAGGCGGGTCTGGATCTCGCCGATCCGGTGCTGGATGCGGCCGATGGCGGAGAGGGCGTTGCCGATGCCGGGGTTCACGGGGTTCCTCGCGGATGGGGGGCGTTATGATCGTGCCTCACCGGGCGCCGGGGCGCGGTGACGCTGATCAGCCTCATGGAGCCCATCGGCGGATGGCGAGCGACACTTGAGGCTCGACCTGGGGTTTTGTTATCCAGCCTTCGGCGCCTTGTACTTCGGCGTCGTCAGCATCCCGAAGCACTTGCCGGGATAAACAAAGGTGCCGCCACGCTGCACCTTGATCGGGTCGTACGCGAAGGGGTTCGAGCCGGGGCTGAGGATGCGGATGTCGCTCCAATCGCCCTTGCCCCAAATCTCGAGAATCTGGAACGTCCAGCTGTACGGCTGGTGGATCGGGTCCTCGACCGGGATGTGGAACTCCCACTGGCCGCCGCGTGGCTGGTCGAGCTCCAGCGTGCGCGTCTGGTCGCCGCCGACGCCATCCGAGCGGCGCAGCTTGTAGGTCATCTGCAGCTTGCCTTCGCCGGTCTCGCGCTCGACGGCGATCGTCATCAGCGGAAGGTTCGCATTGATGTAGACCGGGACCTTGTTGTTCTGGATCGTGTAGCTCGTCGTGCCGTCGCAGTGCGTGCCGTCCGGACCCGTCACGTTCGCGCGCACGCGGCCGGTGGCGAAGGAGAGGCCCCACGTCTTGGCCGAGCCGGTCACGCCGGTGAACTCGAGCTTGTCGCGGTCCGTGGGCTCCTTCAGGGCCGCCACCGAGGTCTTGTGGTCGAACTTGACCGTCGCGCCGCTCGGTACCTTGCCGGCCCACTGGAAGGGCCCGGGGGGGACCTGGTCGCTCGGGCCTGTGTTGTCGTCGGACAGGTAGCGCAGGTCCGTCGCGATCTCGCGCGAGAACCAGACTTTCACGGGATTCATCACGTAGTCCGTGCGGTTCCAGGCCACGTCCAGCTGAGGGCTCTCCACGTCCATCGCGCAGGTGGCGTCATGCTTCCAGCTGCCCTGGAACCGGAACGGCGTGTTCGCCGCGGTGAGGCTGCAATGGTCGAGCGGGATCGTCGCGACGGGCACGGCCGGCACCTTCTGGTCGCCCACGTTGCTCTTGAAGAGGAAGGGACCGTTCGCGGCCTTGCCGGCCACGTCCATCACCAGCTGCACGACCGGCCGGTTCTTCACCACGAAGAGCGGCACCGGGCCGCACCCGATCTGGTAGGTGCCGTTGGTGCCGTAGGTCCAGGGCTCCGAAGGCAGCGAGACGTTGGCGATGCCGAACGCGCCTTGCATGCCGACGCCCGTCGCATAGCCGTTGGCGTCGGTCGCGTCCGAGAGCGTGGGCCCGCGCTTGATCGTGCCCTTGTGGGCGAAGCCGACGGCAGCGCCAGGCACCGGCTTGTCTTTGAGGCGCGGATCGTCGCTCCACCACTTTACGAGCGCGTTGATCGACTGCGAGATGTGGTAGACCCGCTCGACATGCTCGTCGTAGCACCGGTCGGTGTTGCCACAGGGGCCGGGCGAGTGCTGTATGTCTTCCGGATCCTTGCCGAGCGGGACGTTACCATCCCCATCGCCGCCAGGAAACGGCACGGGGGTGCCCTCGCAGGTGATGCCGGCGCCGGGGTTCGGCGAGCAGATGTCGGGCTCGTAGCAGCTGTAGCCGGTCGGTGAGACGGGCTCCGGGCGCAGCTTCTTGCCGAGCGGCGCGGGCTGTGGACAGGGGCCTTCGGGCGGGCATGGCTCGCAGTCGCCGGTCGGGCAGTTCCCGCCGATGACGTAGACCAGCCGCTTCGCGTCGTTCGCCACGGTCGTGTCGACCAGGATGCCGATCACCGCGCCCGGCTCGCAGGTCTCCTTGGGGCAGCCGTGCGGCCGGTACAGGCACCAGCCGATCGGCGCCTGGTAGGCGTCGATCGGCTGGCGATCGGCGCCGGGCAGCTTCTTGTCGCCGCGCATGACGAAACTGTGCAGCATCGAGCCCGAGATCGAGCCGTCATCTTCGACGTACTCGTAGCAGCTCGCGTCCTGCTTCTTGTCCTTGTGGACGATGTCCTTGTCCGAGTCGTAGAAGTTGACGTACTTGCCGTTGTTGGCGACGAGCTGCTGCCGCATCTCGACGTGGTTCATCGGCCCGAGCTGGTTGTCCGGCGGGCCGATGAACTGGAGCAGCTCGCGGCGCGGCTGCTTGCCCCTGGCGCTCAGGACGCGGTACTGGTCCTCTTCGCGGCAGCTGCCGTTCCAGTGGGTGCCGCAGCCCTCGTTGTAGTCGTCATAGGTGCGGCACTCGTAGCCCTGGAGCTTGTACGACTTGCCACCCGGCGGGAGCTTGGCCCCGATCGCCGCCTGGATCGGCATCTCGAACCAGAGCGTGCCGTCGGCATCGCGCTTCAGCTCGTCGCCGATGTCGATCACGCCCGCCTTGATGGCGAGGGCCAGGCGCTCCTCGATGCGGAAGCGGGCCTTCACGCCCATGTCCGCCTTGAAGGCCGCGCCGCCCATCTCGACGTGGACGCCGTAGTTGCCCAGCGAGGGCCGCTCGCGCAGGCCGGGGTTCATGCCGCGGTAGCCAGGGTGGATCGCCTCGACGTGATCGTGCTCCGAGTAGAGCCGCGTGACCGTCACGACGGCGTCGCGGTCGAGCGCGCTCGGCGGGATCGTCACCTCGAGCTTGCCGTCGCCGTTGCGCACCACGCCGCCGGTCGTCGCCCCGACGAACGTGCGGTTGTCCTCGATCGGGCTCAGCCGGATGGCATAGCCCGGCAACAGCAGGGCCGTTCGGCCGACGTGACCCTCCATCGCGATATCGGCGAGGATTTCGCCCTGACCACGCATGGCCGCAGGCAGCGTGAAGAGGCCGCGCTCGTCGGTCGTCATCCGCTCCGGGCCGATCACGACGGTCGCGCCTGCGAGCGGCTGACCGCCTGCGTCCAGCACCGCGAACTGTTCGGGCGTGACGCCAGGTCGCGACTCGAGCCCCAACTCGACGACGCGCGGGACCGCGTTGCTCCGCTTCGCCGGCGGGACGCCTTGCGCCGGCACCACGCCGCCGCCGTCGCCGCGACCCGACACGACGACCTCGCGGGTCCCTGCAGGCTGGCCGAGCGAACAGGCCGCGAGCAGCACGAACGTCAGCGCCAGCGGGATCGAGCGGAGCAAGGAGGGGATCGAGGAACGCGGCATCGTGCTGCTCATGTACCACCGCGTCGGGGCTAATATGGCTTAGGGCCTTATGTCCGCCGCCCGTGCCATGTGTTCGTTTCCCGCCCGTGGGGAACATGGAAGGAGCCATCCAGGAGAATTCCGGTGTCGATCCGACCGTCGCGCCTCTCGACGTTGCTCGCCCTCGCGTTGGTGATCGCCGCTTGCACCGGCGCGCCGACGGCGACGACGCCTGTCGAGCTGGACGAGGCCAAGGGCGGCGGCAAGGGCTCCACCGGCAAGGGGCGCCAGGCCACGCCGGGCCCCCAGGGCACGCCGTCGCCGCGCTCGACCCGCGGGCCCTCCGAAACGCCGACACCGGGCGCGCCCGCCACGCCCATCGTCGTGCCGTCGGGCGGTACCAGCACCGCGCCCGCCGATGCCCCGGCGCCGACCGTGGTGGGCGATTATACCGCCCAGGTGCTCGACCCTACCGGCGCGCCCGTGAGCGGGGCCACCGTGCGCGGCTTCGTCGTCGATGGCGACGGCGCGATCGCGGTCGAGGGCAAGACCGACGAGAACGGGCGCTTCAAGCTGGCGGACGCGGAAGGCCGGCTGCTCAACTTCGAGATCGTGAAGGCCGACCTCAAGGGCTTCCTGACGGAGGTCCAGCCGAAGGCGGCCGGCCTGCAGGCCGCCGTACGCGTGCCCGGCAGCATCGAGGGCCGCGTGACCGCGCCCGAGGCACCGACCCTGGCGGATTTCTCCGGGGTGGCCGTACGCTTGCCCGGCACGCCGTATACGGCCACGGTCGCGGCTGATGGGCTTTACAAATTCGAGGGCGTGCCCGATGGCACCTTCTCGGTCAGCGCGGCGCAGGATGGCCTGGGCAGCGGGCGCATCTTCGATCTCGCCGTGAAGAGCGGCCTCAAGACCGGCGCCCCGGAGCTCGCCCTCGATGCGGCGGCGCCCGTGCCGTCCGCGCTCTCGGCGACCAGCGGCGGCGAGGGCTTCGAGCTCACGATCAACGGGGCGCGCTTCGGCACGGGGGCGCTGCCCACGGTGGTGGCGTTCGCCGGCACGGCCGCGCAGGACGTGAAGGTCGTGAACGACACCACGATCGTCGCCAAGGTGCCAGCGGGCGCGGCCTCGGGCGACGTGACGGTGAAGGTCGGGCCGCTCGCAGGCGCGGCGGGCTTGCCGTTCAAGGTGCTCAAGAGCCTCGTGCTGCGGGCGACGTCGCCGCAGGTGCTGGTTGGCGGCGTTCAGCCGTTCACGGTCGAGGCGAAGGACGCCGCGGGCCAGGTGATCGCGGATCCGGGCGTCGATTGGGCCACGGTCGGGCCGGCCATCCGGGTGGCGAACGGCCTCGTGACCGGCCTGGCGGCTGGCGACTCGACGCTGCGCGTGCAGAGCGGCGGCCTCGCGGACCAGGTCAACGTGAAGGTCGTGCCATTCATCGCCCTGGTGTCCACGTTTGCAGGCGCCGGGCAGGCCGGCGGCACCAACGGCGTCGGCACCGCCGCCAAGTTCAACGCACCGTTCGGGCTGGTCGCGAACGGCGGCGACCTCTTCGTGGCCGAGTGGGCCGGCAACCGGGTGCGGCGCATCAAGCCGGATGGGACGGTCTCGACCGTGGCGGGGGCGGCGAGCCCCGGCTTCGTCGACCAGGCGGGCGTGGCCGCGCGCTTCGCTTCGCCGGTCGGCCTGGCCTTCGCGGGCACGACGCTGCTGGTCGGCGATACGATCAACAACCGCGTGCGGGCGATCGCCGGTGCCGACCCGGCGACCGCAGTGACGACGCGCGCGGGCGACGGCGAGACCGGCCTCACGAACGGCGCGGCGCTCGCGGCGCGCTTCTCGCAGCCCCACGGGCTGGCCGTCGATGGCGCCGGCAACGTCTTCATCGCGGACACGTTCAGCCACTGCATCCGCCGGCTCGACGGCGGCGGCCAGGTCACGACGTGGGCGGGCACCGGCGCCGAAGGCGTGGACAACGGCGCCCGGGCCTCGGCCACCTTCCGCAACCCGGTGGGCCTGGCCCTCGATGCGGCAGGCGACCTCTACGTGGCGGACCAGGGCAACCACTGCATCCGGCGCATCAAGCTCGACGGCACTGTCGAGACGTTTGCGGGTGAGGCCGGCACGGCCGGCTTCGCCGACGGCGCGTCGGCCGTCGCGCGCTTCGCCTATCCGGCCGGCCTGGCCTTCGACGCGAAGGGTCGCCTGCTGGTGGCGGACGCCTCGAACCACGCCGTCCGGCGTGTGGCCGCGGACGGCACGGTCACGACGGTGGCCGGTTCGGGCAACGCGGGCGTGAGCAACGGCCTCGGCGCCTCGGCGACGTTTCGCGAGCCGGGCGGCGTGGCCGTGGACGCCGCCGGGGCGATTTTCGTGGCGGATCGGGGCAACCACCTGATTCGGAAGGTCACGCTGCAAGAAGCCCCGTAGCGCCGGCGGTCAGTCCTTCGGCTTCTTCTCGCCAATCAGCCGGTTCAGCATCTCGCGCCGGCGCACCAGCGCCGCTTCCGTGCCGCCGGCCTTCGGCTTCGCCTCGCCCGCCTCGGCCTGGACCGGGCGGGCGGGCTGGGCGGCCTCGTCGGCGCGCGGGCGAGGCGCCGCAGGCTCCGCCGGCGGCGTGGCGGCGCCGCCGCGCATCTGCATCATCAGCTCGCGGACCTGGCTCTTGAGCACATCCATCTCGCTGGACTTCGCGTGCCCTTCCGAGACCTGTTCGCGGTACTGGTTGCGGTCGCGGCGCATCTCGTCGAGCTGGCGGCGCAGCTCGACCAGCTCGGCGGCGGCCTCCTCGAGGTCGAGGTTGGCCTTGACCTTGGCCTCGCGCAGGCTGGTGATCTGCAGCGTCGCCTCGCGCAGCTCGTCGGCCTGCCGCTTGATCTGGAACTCGTACTCGGTCTTCTCGCGGGCCGAGAGGCCGCTCGGCTCCTCGATCAGCTGTTGAATGCGCGCTTGAAGCGCCTGGTTCTCGGTCTGCGCCTGCTCCCAGCGCGACTTGAGCTCGAGCACGCGTTCTTCGAGCTCCGCCATCACCTGGGCCTGCGGCCCGCCGGCGGCGAGCTGGTGCTGGAGGTTTTCGACCTCGCCCTGCAGGCGGGTCACCTGGTGGCGCAGCTCGTCCTTGTCCTGGACGACCTGAGCCAGGTCCGTCTCGGCCCGGGTGGCGCGCTCGCGCAACGACTCGCGGTCCGCCGAGCCCGTGCGGCCCTTTTCCGCCAGGTCGTCGCGCTCGGCCGTGATCGTCTCGAGCTGGTCGCGCAGCGTGTCGAGCTCGTCGATGACGGGCGCGAGGCGCGAGGCGACGCCGTCGCGCTCGACTTCGGCCTGACGACGCGCCTGAAGTGCGGCTTCCAGCTGGGTGCGCAGCTCGGCGAGGTCTTGCTTGAGCGAGTCCGCTTCTTCCTGCTTCTTGGTGATGTCGCCCTTGAGCCCCTCGGCCGAGAGTAGCTGGCCGAGCAGGTCCTGGACCTTCTCGTTGAGCTGCTGGTTGTCGAACTTGAGGCGGTCCACCTCGGCCAGCGCCTTGGCGTGTTCCTCGGGGCTGGCGGCGCCCGCGTGGCCCTCACGCAGCTCGGAGATTTCATGGCGCAGCGACGAGACGAGCGCCTCCTGCACCGAGAGCTTGCTCTGGAGCTGAAGCTTCTCCGCTCTCAGCCCCGCGAGCGTCTCCGAGGTGTCCGCCATCTGCTGCTGGGCGGCGTTCAGGTCGGCCTCGAGCTGGGTGAGCAGCGTGGTGTCGGTCGTGGGCCCTGCATTTTTGAGCTCCGAGACCGCGCGCTCGAGCTCGGCGACCGTGGATTTCTGCTCCTCGATCTTCGATTTGTAGAGCTTGTTCTCGTTCTTGAGGTTGTTGTACTTGCCTTCGATCGACTTGAGCACGACCTTCAGCTGGTCCGCTGTGATCGTGCTGGCCTGGTCCTCCCCGGGTTTGCCGAGCAGCTTGCCCAGTTGGGATTGGAGCTGCTCAAACACGGGTCGATCCCTCCTGCGTCGGCCCACCGACGCGCCCGCCTCGCTCATACGCCGCCAGTGCCTGGTTCAGGCGGGCGATTTCGCGCTGCTGGGCCTCGACCTTCTCTTTGAGTCGGGCGTTGTCGTCGTTGAGGGCTGTGTACTTGTCTTCGATCGATTTCAACACGATGGCCAGCTGGTCCGCTGTGATTTCGCCCAAGGGATCATCGTCCCGCGGGCCGAGCAGCTTCGCGACGATGGCCTTCAGGAAATCGGACACGGCATCATGCTCCCTCTCGGAGCGGGGAGGCGATCGCGTATTCGAAGAAACCCTTGACGTTGTAGTAGCGCGGATCCTGGGCGAGCTGGAGGTCGCGGAAATAGGGGTACTTCGTGAGCAGCGGGTAGAGGATGCGGCCAAAACCACCCACCAGCAGCATGCGATGGATCCGGAGGTCACGCCAGCTTTGCTTGACCGTCAGCGCGATCTGCTGGGCCATGATCTCCTTGAGGTTCTCGACGAGGTGCTCGGGGATCGTGATGGTGTCGCCCTGGTTGTCCTTGTAGACGCCTGTGATGAGGCTCTCCTGGACGGCCATCGGGTTGATGCGCGGCACCATCTGCTCGCTCAGGTACGAGGCGACCTCCTCGTAAAGGCGATAGCCAGCCACGGCGGTGGTGTGGCCCGAGTACTTGGTCAGCTCGTTGGGCAGGCGCACCACGACCCAGTCGGTGGTGAGGTGGCCCGGGTCGATGACGCCGATGGTCTCCTCGGGGTTGTAGTCGAGCTGGCCCGCCAGGATGGCGGCGTAGACCGCCCCCACCGGCTGCGGGATGGTGTCGATCTGGACGATCTCGAGCGTGGTCGTATCGCCGCAGAAGGTGAACTCGTGGCGGCCGAGCCATTCGCGCAGCGCGTTGTCGATGTAGTCCGGGCGGCGGCTCAGGTAAACCGGCAGGCCCAGGCAAATCTTGTAGCGCGGGACGCCGGCCTGGCTGGTGCGGCGGGCCAGCAGCGCGAGTGCGGTCAGCACCAGCGCCTTGTTGAGCTCGCCCTGGAAGATGTTCTCTTCGTTCACCGGGAACAGGAAGGGCTGCTCCATCGCGTACCGGCCGATCGAGTACTCGTGGCCATCGATCTTGAGCCAAAGATTCTGCTCGAGGTTCTCGTCGAGCAGTTGGGCGCTCCCGCGGCGGATGGTGGCCACCGGGCCGCCGACCATGGTCGGGAAGGTGTAAAGGTGCTCGCCGTCGTATACGCGCGTCTCCGAGCGGCCGAGGTCGAGGCCGACGTTGATGACGTCCGTACGACCGCCACGGGCAACGGCCACCTCCGGCCGCGGTGCCGCAGGACGGGCCGCGGGCTCCGGGGTGGGCGCCGCCACGGGCGGGCGGGGCGCCGGTTCTTCCGCCACCACGGGTGTGGCCGGACGCGGGGCCTCAGCAACCGGCGCGCTGATCGCCGGCTTGACGGGCGCGGGGGCCGGGGTCGCCGCACCGGCAGCCTTCGGACGCTTCACCGTGAACATCTTGCCGCTCATCTTCGCGGGCAGGACGTACGTGAGCCGTACCATGTGGGGGGCGTTCTCGGTGGTCATGGCACCTCGTCCGGTTGTCGGGGGCGGGCGGCCCATGCGGCTTAGCGGCCGTAGGGCCTGAATGTCAGCCACTCACTATATTACGCAGGCGAGAGGGTGTCAAACGAACGGGGCCCCTGGAAGGGGCCCCGTCATGCGGCTCGGCGAGCCTGTGGAATCAGGGCGCCGGGGTGGCGCCAGCCGGTGTAGCGCCCAGGAAGTCGAGGTCGCCTTTGCTCTTGATCGGGCCTGCGCCCTTGGCGTAGGTGAGCCGCCGCTGCGCGTTGCCGTCGTCCGGCGAGAACGGCGACTGGGTGCGGACCTGGACGTTGACCGAGCTCGGGAAGATGGGCGGGGCGATGGTGAGCAGCCGCTTGTCGTACACGAAGTCCTTGTCGTACGACTGGTTGCCCTGGCCGACGATGCCGCGCTTCTTCTGGGTGATCGAGCCGAAGACGATCATTCGGCCGCGCGTGCCTTGGATGTTCGGGTTGTTGTTGAGCGGCGTCAGCGCCCCTTCGTAGCCCTCGGCATCGTAAATCGGGTTGCCGGGGTAGCCCTGGGTGACGTTTGCCGTGCCAGGCGCGCTGTAGAGGTTCGCGTTGTTGTCGGGCTGGGTCGCCTGCGCCGCGTCGAACGTTCCGGTCTTGTTGATGTAGTATTGCTCGCTCTGGTTGTACGCCTGCATGAGGCCCTCGGTGGTGAACGAGCCCACGTAGCTGAGCGGCGAGGAGAGGTGGGAAACCTTGATCGACTCGTTCCACGGGGTGTAGGCAGGGTCGCCGAGGCCCGCGATCGCCGCCATGATCACCACGCCCGCGCGCCGCTTGTCCGCCGATGCCGGCACGGCGGCCGGGCGCGGGGCGGCCGCGCCGACCACGATCTGCTTGTCGGACACCAGGCCGAGCACGTCGCGCGAGTGTTCGAGCTTGATCTTGCCGAGCGCCGTACGCGCGGCGCCGGTGGCCGTGGCGCCCGAGACGTTGCCGCTCTGGGAGGCCTCGGCCAGGTACTGCTTGTAAACGCCGTCGACCAGCAGGTGGTTCTGGATGAAGATGTTGCCGCGCGCCATGATCGTGAGCTTGGAGGCCGGCCCCGCCGGCGTCGTGCCCTTGTACGTCGCGACGTTCTCGTAGTTGACGCTGTCGATCGTGAAGGCCGTCTTGTTGGTCGATGGGGCGGCCGTGCCGCCGAGGTTGCCGAGCGCGAGGATGTTGCCGGTCGTCGCCATCGACCGCCAGCCGTTCGTGTCCGACGTGCGGGCCGGATCGGCCTTGACCGTATCCACGTAAACGACGCCGTTGAAGGGGAAGTCGGAGTACTGGGGCGCCTTGAAGAAAGCGCGTTTGCCGGTCGCGCTGGCGTCCCCGATCTTGAAGGAGAACGGCGCGTCCCCGCCCGGGGTCCAGGTCGTCGTGTTGATGGGAATGTTGAAGTTGGCGGCGCTCATCACGGTCCCGAGGGTGACGGAGCCCGCGGCGCTCAGCACGCCACCCGCGCCTTGCAGGCGCCGGCCCGGCGCGAGCGCGGAAAGGGCCAGCGTCTTGTTGATGCGGTCGGCGAAGACGCCGTAGGTGCGACGGTTGCCTGTGCCATTGGGGCGGCAGCCGTCGCTCACCTGGAACAGGTAATACGAGATGTGGTCGTCGACGCCGGCGTTGACGCCCTTGCCGAACCGCATGAGCTCGACTTCTCCGCGGATGTAGATGCCGCCGGCCGCCGGCTGGCCACCGCCGAAGCTGTAGCCGTCAGCTTTGACGTCGACCGTGTCGATGTAGCCGTTGCCGGTGTCGAGCGCCCAGAACCGCGGCGTCGGGATGTAAAGGCCGTTCGGGATGCCGCCCCACCGGCCCGAGTTGGTCTGGGCGAGCCACTCGCCCGGCACGCCGGTGGCGCCGCCGAGCGCGTTGCGGACCGAGCGCGGCAGCTCGATCGGCTGCCTCACGATCAGCGGCCCGCGGTAGGTGGTGCTGGCCGTGGGGCCGCCGTAGCGGTCGGCCGTGCTGTTCTCGCCGGCCGTGAAGATCTTGTCGTGGTATGCGTTCAGCAGCGGAAGCGCCGAGCTGTTGTTCTTGTGGTAGTTGAACCCGTTGATCTTGATCGCGATGGGCTGGGCGGTGGTGGCCGGATCCGACGCCTTGTAATCACCGCTGCCGCCCGGGATCTCGGTCAACGTCACCTGCGACTCGAAGATGGGGTACTTCTTGACGTTGTCGGCGGGCGGCGCCGAGGGCGCCTTGAAGCCGACGTTGCCGCCCTCGCCCTCGATGTACAGCATCATCGTCGAGCGCAGATCGCGGAACGGCACGGATGCCGCCGGCGCGATGCCGGAGGCCGTGGCGATGTCCACCGCCGAGCTCGACCAGGGCGTCTGGTCGACGTAGCCGCGGTTGATGTGGACCGGGCCGGTCACGACCTCGCCCGGCACCCAGTTCTTGACGCCGTCGATGTCGATCAGCGCCGCGTAGCGCGAGGTGACTTCCTTGCCGACGAAGGCGACGATCACGCGCTCGGCGACGATCGACTCGCGCTCGTTGGTGTCGATGTTGTTGTAGCCCAGGCCCGCGCGGGACGCCGGCTGGACCTTGCGAACGCGCCCGACGACGCCGATGCGATACTGGCGTGGCATGTCGTCGGAGATGCGGAACTGCTGGATGCGCGCCTTGAAGGTGGTGATGTACTGGCCCTGGGTGCCGACGACGTATTCGTTCTGCTTGACGCCGATCACGGAGCCGGGCGTCAGGGTCGTGGAGATCGTCGCCGTCGCGGCCGCGGCGTTCTCCATGATGCCGCTGATCGGGTCGATCACCTGGCCGTCGGTCATCGAGTCCCAGGTCTTGGGCAGGCGCGTCTCCTGGTCGATGTTCGCCTCCGCCCAGCCGAGCACGAGCTCGAGGCCCGAGCGCGCCGCCTCCTCGGCGGAGGTGCGCAGGCGCTCGGTGCGGGCCTGGGACATGGTGTTCTGCACGTACACCATGCTGCCGATCACGAGCGTCAAAAAGACCGCCACGAGGGAGATCGAGGTGGCGAGAATCGAGCCTGGCCGTTTCTGGCCCCACGCAAGCTTCATGATGGCTGATCTCCTTACGCTACCGACGCATCCGGTGCGACATATCTTGGAACTTGACCAGGGTGTCCAGATCGACCTCGATGGACTCGGTCGAGAAAGAGAACGGGTGCTGGCGCGAGAACCGGAACCGCGTCGCGACGCTCACGAGTGCCCGCCGGGGCGCCGCGGCGCGGGTGATCCCGGCGTTGGCGGCGTTCCACCAGCTCGGGTTGTACTTCTGCGGGCCGCCATAGGCGTTCACGTACGGGCGGGCCTCGGTCTCGAGCTCGTTGACGAGGTTTTGATCGTTCGCCAGCCGGACGAAGGTGCCGTGCACGGCGTCGGGATCGACGTACTTGGCGAGCACGGTATCCGTGATCGGCGTGAGGCTCGCGGCGGTCGTGGTGAAGTCCGCCAACGTGGTATCCCAATGCGCCCGGTTGCTCAGCGCCTGTTGCGTCGGCGGATCGTTGCCGAGGTTGTCCCAGTTGCCATGGGCGTAGTCGTTGGAGCCGCTCGCGACGCGTGGACCGGCAGCGTTGCCGTAATGCGTGCTGTTCAATGTCATGGTGCCGAAGCTCGCCGCGCCAATCGACATGGGCACGGGATCGTAGTTCGCCTCACCCTGTCGGATGTCGTAAGGGAAGGGCAGGACCGAGACTGTGTCGAGCCGCCGACCCCGCTGGTAGCCCGGGCGGGCGGGCAGCGAGGCCGCCGTGGGGTTCGGCGCGACGTCGGCGCCCGTGACGTTGACCGCGCGCACGTCCGGGATCGTGAGCAAGCGCAGCTCGTAGGGTACGGTCGCGCGCACCCAGCCCTCCGGCCCGAGGTCGCGCCGGTGGTTGCCGGACACCGGCAGGATGCTCTCCTGGACCGGGAAGAGCGCATGGCCGTCGTCGGTCGCCTTGTCGAAGCGCATCGGCGCCAGGTAGACGAGGTAGAACGTCCAGGTCATCGGAAGGTTGGCGTCGACGCGGGTGCCGCCGGCCGGCGCCGTGTTGTTGAAGGTGGCCTCGGCGCAATACAGCAGCGGCGAGGTGAAGAACCGATCGAAGTCGTTCGCGAGCTCCGCGCCGCCGGCCAACCGCTCGCCACTCTTGAGCCGGATCGTCGGGTTGTTCACCGGTGCGTCTTTCGTGCCGGCCGCCGTGTCGGTGAGGTGGCGGACGAAGAAGAGCGAGCGGTTGATGCCCGTGGCCCCCCAGCCGTCACGGATCGGGCTGCGGTAGCCCGCGCCGCTCGTGTCGCCGAGGAAGACCAGGGGGACGCCCAGCGCCGTGCCGCTGTTGTCGGGCGGGGTGGTGCCTGCCAGCCACGTCGGCGGGGCATCTTCTCGGATGGCGTCGAGGCCGCCGAGGGTCGGCACGTCGGCGTCGGCCTTTTGCAGCGCGCGGGCGTCGAAGTAGATGATGTGGGTCTTGCGCAGCAGCTTGGCGAGCTTCTGCGCGCCGAGCGAGGCCTCTTCCTCGGCGATCACCTTGGCCTTGGTGATGTCCGCGATCTTCTTCGCCTCAATGAAGCCCTTCAGCGCCAGCCCGAGCACCAGGCTGACCAGGCTGGCCGCGACCAGGACTTCAATGAGCGTAAAGCCCGCAGACCTACGTCGAGCGTACATCGGAGCGCCTCTCTAGTTGCCGAGCTGGTGTCGGACGCCGAAATAGCCCACCGCCGTCGCCAACGGGCGCGTGGGATCGTAGCCGAGGCCTTCGAAGCCGCTTGCGCCCTTGGCGCGAACCGCGCTCACATTGTTGAGGATGGTCTTCACCAGCGGATCGCGCACGAATACGCGCACGGTGACGGTGGCGACCCACGCCGGCATGCGGATGACCGACACACCCGAGCCCGCGCCGCCGAAAGCCGTGTTGGCGCCGCGCCGGATCTGCGAGTCGATGACGGCCGTGCCGCCGGCGGCGGTGTAGAAGGCCGGCGCGGAGAGAGTGAGCGTGCCGACCACCTCGTCGTCGCCGGGGTTGAACGGCTCGCCGAGCGGGTGGTTGGTCTGCACCCACACCTCGCGGATGTAGCGGACGCTGGCCGGCAGCTGCGCGAGCGGATAGCCACGCAGCGCGTCATTGGCTCGCGGCGCGGGCTGGAACGTCATGGTCTGGGCGTTGGAGCCGTCGAGCATCGCCGAATGGGAGACCGTGTGGTTGCCCGGCCTGGTGCCCGCGTCGCCCCAATCCGGGAAAATCCCGTCGATGTTGCGGTCGGCCGTATTCGTCGGCGCGATGAAATTGCGCCGGGCCGCCGCGCCAGCGATGGTGTTCGGGTCGTTCTGGGCGTGGCGGTCGCGCATGTTGTCGAGGCCTTCGTCTTCACCGGTCGTCGGGTTCTTGAAGCGAGAGGTCGACGTGGCGTACAGGTATTCACGCACGAACAAGCGCGGCGATTTGTTCCAGATGTTGTGCACCTGGGCCCGGTTGGTGCCGCGTGCCTGGTTGAGGTCGACCTCGTTGCGCGCCCTCGGCGGCGCGTAGAAGGTGCCGCCGACGGCCTTGAAGGGGTTCGAATGGCTCCGGAAATAGGCGAGGCGCTCGGTCGCGAGGTTGGCGGCCGTGATCGCTTCATCGGCCACGTCGGACTTCTTGTAGGTGTGGAAGGCCATCGCGAGAATGCCGAACAAGGCGATGACCAGCACCGAGGCCGCAATCACGACCTCGACCAGCGTGAACCCACCTCGCTGCTGCACCACGTGTTCCCCCCGTCCCGGTACTCGTTTCCTCTCCATGATTCCCGTCCGTAACATGACGTAAACCCATGGGGCGGCTGCTCGGCCGCCTGCTCGCCCGACCTGGCCGCCGAAGTCAGAGCGTCGAGGAATCGTAGTACTGGTCGAGGTAGAAGGGGACGCCGGTGGGGCTCATGAGGAGCTCGCCCTTGCTGTCCGCGCCCTGGACCATGAACCCGGACTGGCCGGGCACGTAGATGACTGCGCCGGGTTCGGTCGCTTTCAGCGTGATTTTGATCCTGCCGGCGCCGCGCACCTTCATCTCGGCCAGCGCGCGCTGGATGTCCTCGGAGTTCTTGGGCAGCTTGCCGCGCTTCTTGTAGTGGTGGACGACCCCGCGGTGGACCGTGACCATCTGATCCTTGATTTTGCGCGCCTGCTCTTCGGGCGACATCGCATGCATGTACATGCCGCTGACCATCACGAGCATGCCGATCGCGAGGATCGACGCCGCGATCAAGAGCTGCGTGCGCGAGCGCGCGCCCGAGTTTTTCTGCAGCTTCTCCACAATCGCCGCTTGCCCGCGCGAGGGCTTCTTCGGGCCCTTCTTGAGCGCCGGCTCTTCCTCGAGCTGCTTGCTCTTGCCCTTGAGGCCCTTGGTGCCGGCCTTGCCACCCTTCGTGCCCCTGGCGGACGCGGCCGGCTCTTCCATCGGCGCGGTCTTCTTGGCCTTCTTCGGCGATTTCGAGGGCTTGGGCGCGGCGGTGGCGGAGGGCGCCTTGTCCTTGAGCGGCTTGGTCTTGTTCTTGGCGGTGCACTCCTGGCACACGTCCGTGAAGCCGAGGCACTTGCGGCAGAACTCGCGGCGACACGTCTTGCAGTGCCCCACGGCAATCAGTTCTTCGTGGAGGATGCAGCGCGACAGGGCCCGGCAGGCATCGCAATAGCCTTCGGCATCGAGGGTCGTCGTCTCGTCTTCCGCCGCGCGACAATAGTTGCAGCGCGGGACGTGGGTTTCGACCGTATACTCGCGCTGGAAGGCGCTCTCCTTTTGACGGGACGAGCGTTCTTCGTAGCAAGTTTTGCAGACGCCATCCCCGCCACCGTCGATGCAATCCTGGCAGACGCCGAAATCACATCCCGTACAGACGGTAACACTGGGAGCGTCGTCGTAAATACAGGACGACATGAAGCTCGTGGACCTCGAAACCCCTTCCACACCCTAGCTTACCCGCCTGGGCGCGGCGGTTAACCGTTCGGCGAGCCGGCGATTGTCGCCCGCCCGTCCCGGCGCTAGAATGGTAGCGAGAGGGAGGTGACCCATGTCCCAGCCGCCGAGCAACCCGAACCCGTCGGGGTCGAACCTCTTCAAGGTCGCCAGTACCTCGAATCCAGCCTCCGTGGCCGGGGCGATCGCCGGCACGATCCGCGAGAAGGGTCGCTGCGAAATGCAGGCGATCGGCGCGGGGGCGATCAACCAGGCGATCAAGGCGATCGCGATCGCCCGCGGTTATGTCGCGCCTGCCGGCATCGATCTCGTCTTCGTGCCGGCCTTCCTCGACATCCAGGTGGGCGGCGAAGAGCGCACGGCCATCAAGTTCGTCATCGAGCCCCGCCGCTAGCGCCAATTGACGGCCTTAAGGCCCTCATGGTACAAACTTTACCTCGTGTCCCGAACCGCTCGGCCAGGGTTTCCAAGTGCAACGCGCCCCAGGCGACGGTGCCACCCGTGTTCGGCGTGTCTCTCAGGGCGAAAAACCGCCCAGTTAGAGGAATTGAACCCCATGTACGCAATCATCGCGACCGGGGGCAAGCAGTACAAGGTCGAAGAAGGTCGCTTCATCGACGTCGAGCTGCTGCCCCAGGACAAGGACGAAGCCGTCACGTTCGATCAGGTGCTGCTCGTCGCCAACGGCGAAAAGGTCTCGATCGGCGCGCCCCTCGTGAAGGGCGCCACGGTCAAGGGCAAGGTGCTGATCTCCGGCAAGAAGTGGTGCGTCCGCTTCCGCAGCACGCTCACCACCGAAGAGCTCGATCAGAAGGGCCGCCCCGGCCTCGCCCCGAAGGTCATCATCTACAAGCAGCGCCCCAAGAAGCACTACCGTCGCAAGCGTGGTCACCGTCAGCCGTTCACCCGCGTGCTGATCGAGTCGATCGCCCCTTAAGGCCACTGGCCGGATTTGCCGCATCCGCAGGACCCGCAGGGGCGCTGCGGTGCACCTAGCTTTTAGGAGGAACCCCCATGGCTCATAAGAAGGGCGTAGGCTCGACTCGCAACGGCCGCGACTCCAACCCCCAGTACCTGGGTGTGAAGAAGTTCGGCGGCGAGGTCGTGATCCCCGGCAACATCATCATCCGCCAGCGCGGCACGAAGATCCATCCCGGCGACAACGTCGGCATGGGCAAAGACCACACGCTGTTCGCCTTGATCGAGGGCCACGTGCAGTTCGTGCACAAGGGCGCCAAGGGCAAGAAGGTCAACGTTGTACCTTTCACGGTGGCGGCGGCGGCGGAAGCCTAGCTCCCCGGTATCGACCCAGATGCGAGGTCCGAAGCCCCGGCTTCGGGCCTCGTTTCATTTCAGAAACCTACTGGTAAACTACACGGCATGTTCATAGATCGCGCGAAAATCCTCGTACGCAGTGGCAAAGGCGGCGACGGCGTCGTCATGTGGCGACGGGAAAAATATGTTCCCGCGGGCGGCCCCGCCGGCGGTGACGGCGGCAACGGCGGCTCGGTCTGGCTCGTGGCCACCGACGACCTCAATACGCTGCTCGACTTCCGCTACAACCACCGGTTCATTGCCGAGGAAGGCGAGCGTGGCCGGCCGAAGAACCAGCATGGCAAGACGGCGCCGGACGTCGAGGTGCGCGTGCCGGTGGGCACGGTGGTCTTCGACGCCCAGACCAACGAGGTGCTCGCCGACCTGACCGAGCCCGGCCAACGCTGGCTGGCCGCCAAGGGCGGGCGCGGCGGGCGCGGCAACCAGCACTTCGCGACGCCGACGCGCAAGGCGCCGGACTTCGCCGAGCCGGGCACGCCGGGCGAGGAGCGCGAGGTCGCCCTCGAGCTCAAGCTTCTGGCGGACGTCGGCCTGGTGGGCCTGCCGAACGCCGGCAAGTCCACGTTGATCACCGCCGTATCGGCCGCCCGGCCGAAAATCGCCGATTACCCCTTCACCACGCTCGAGCCGCACCTCGGTGTCATCCGCTACGGCCCCGGCGAGACCCTCGTGATGGCCGACATTCCCGGCCTGGTCGAGGGCGCGGCGGAGGGCGTCGGTCTCGGCCACTCGTTCTTGAAGCATGTCGAGCGCTGTCGCCTGCTGCTCCACCTGCTCGACCTGTCGGGCGGGCTCGAAGGGCGTGACCCGCTCGCGGACTACGAGACGATCGAGCGCGAGCTTGCGCGCTACAGCCCGGAGCTCGCGGCGCGGCCGCGCGTGGTGATCCTCAACAAGATCGACCTGCCGGATGCGCGCGAGAACCGCCCGCGCGTCGAAGAGGCGCTCAAGGCCAAGGGCCTGCCGATCTATGC
Source organism: Candidatus Sericytochromatia bacterium (assembly GCA_036675505.1). Taxonomy (GTDB): domain Bacteria; phylum Cyanobacteriota; class Sericytochromatia; order S15B-MN24; family JAQBPE01; genus JAKFEW01. The sequence goes on along the minus strand of JAKFEW010000021.1, from coordinate 35,407 downwards.
CATCTCGGCGGCCACCCGCGAAGGCCTCGAGCCGTTCCTGGGGGCTTTGCGCCAGCATGTCGCCGCCGCGCCACCGCCGGTGATGTTCCTCCCGGAGGTCGTCGCCAGGCCGGACGAGGGCCCGAAGGATGCCACGATCGAGCGCGACGGCAAGGTTTGGCGCGTCAAGCACGATCGCCTCGAGCGCCAGGTGAGCATGCTCAACCTGGAAACCGCGGCCGCGGTGGTGAAGTTCCACAAGTTGCTCGACGAACACCGTGTCGTCGAGCGCCTGCGCGAGATGGGGGTCGAGGATGGGGATACCATCGCGATCGGCGATTACGAGTTCGATTTCGTCGAGTGAGGGCCTGCCTACGGGCAAGCTGATCGTCCTCAAGGTGGGCACCACCACGCTCATGGGGGCGGAGGGGCCGGACATGGCCGTCCTCGGTCGCCTGGCCGACGTGTTGGCCGCCCTGTCCGCTGCGCGCAACCGCGTCGTGGTCGTGACGTCCGGCGCGGTCGGCACCGGGCGCTGGCGCCTGGGCATGCCCCACAAGCCGCGCAGCATCCCGGAGAAGCAGGCTGCGGCGGCAGTTGGCCAGGGCATCCTGATGCACCTTTACGAGCGCGTGCTGGCCGAGCGGGGCCTGACCAGCGCCCAGCTGCTGCTCACCCGCGCGGACCTGGGCGATCGCCAGCGCTACGTCAACGCGAGCAACACCCTGAACGTCCTGTTGGCGGCCAGCACGCCGGTCGTGCCGATCGTGAACGAGAACGACTCGGTGGCCGTCGAAGAGCTGAAGTTCGGCGACAACGATACGCTGTCGGCGCTGGTGGCGAGCCTGGTGTGCGCCGACGCGCTCTTCATTCTGTCGGACGTGGACGCCCTCTACGAGGCCGACCCGCGCGTGAAGGCTGACGCCAAGCGGCTGCCGCGCGTGGAGGTGATCACGCCGGCGATCGAGGCCCTGGCCGGCGGCAGCGGCTCGGACCTCGGCACGGGCGGCATGGCCACGAAGATCATGGCGGCCAAGATCGCGACGTCGTGCGGCATCCCGCTCGTGTTGCTGCACGGGCGCGAACCCGAGCTCGTGCTGGCGAGCCTGCGCGGTGAGCCGGTGGGCACGACCTTCGTGGCCGGCGCGAACCGGCTGGAGGGGCGCAAGCGCTGGCTCGCCTGGGGTGGCAAGCCCGCTGGCTCGCTCACCCTCGACGGCGGCGCCGTGAACGCGGTCCGCGATCAGGGCAAGAGCTTGCTGCCCGCGGGCATCCGCAAGGTCGCGGGCGCCTTCGAGCCCGGCGACCTGGTCGCGCTGCTCGACCCGACGGGCCTCGAGATCGCTCGCGGCCTCGTGAACTACGGCTCCGAGGAGTTGGTGCGCATCCGCGGCCACCAGAGCGCCGAGATCGAGCAGGTGCTGGGCTACAAGCACTACGACGAGGCGATCCACAGGAACAACCTGGTCATCACCTAGCCCCTGCCGGAGCCCGGGATGGGCGGGGCAGCCGCGGCTAGCGAGGGTACAAGAATCCCATGCGACACCGGCTTCTGTTCTGCCTGGCGGTCTCCCTGACACTCGGCTGTCAGCTACCGACCGGCAAGACGGCGCTCAAGGGCGGCAAGCCCAAGCCCAAGGCGAGCGCTGCCATCAAGGTGGAAGCCAAGGACGGTCGGCTGCCGCTGGCCGAGGCCCGGCGCGTCGTCGATCCGACCGACCTGACCGCCAAGACCAAGTTCGCCGTCGCGGCGCTGGTGGGCAAGGCCAAGCTGATCTCCGACCATGGCGGCGGCATCATCAGCAACAACGGCGGCACGCTCATCAGCGACAAGGGCGGCAGCCTGATCGGCAACAACAGCGCGGGCATCATCGGCCAGAACGGGGCCGGCGTGGTTGGGCAGAATGGGGCGAGCTACGCCGTCTTGCAGACGGGCGGGCGCCAGGAATCGCTGCTGGCCGACGCCGAGATCGAGCTGTTGGACGCGGCCGGCCGCGTGCTGGTGGGCAAGGACGGCAAGCCGCTCGGTGGAGTCACCGACAAGGACGGCGGGTTCAAGCTGGAGGCCGCGCTGCCGGATGAGAACCTCGTCCTGCGCATCCGCCTCCATCCCAGCCTCTCAGCCACAGGCGCCGGCGGCCAGCTCTTCGCCACGCTGCCCAGGGAGCGCCGGTCGGGCGAGCTCGACCTCGACACCGCGTCGTCGATCGGCACCCGCTACGTGCTCGACCAGTTCGTCAAAGGCGAGCAGAAGGTCTTCGATCGCTTGCCCGCCAGCGAGGCCGAGGCGCTTGACCGCGAGATCGAGGCGGCGCGCGGCCTGCTCGGCGACAGGAAGCCGAGCTACAAGCCGGCGGACCTCGTCGCCGTGGCCGAGGAGCTGCGTGGCAAAGACAAGACCGTCGGCCAGCGCCTCGAAACCATCAAGGCGATCCTGCTCGCTGGCCAGGCGGACCTGGGCACCGGGCTGCCGGCCACCCGGGTGGCGTTGGCGCTGCCGACGGGCGTGGTGGGCGATCGCCTGGGCAACCTGTTCGTCGCCGAGGTCGCCGCCTTCCGTATCCGGAAAATCGGGCCGGACGGCCTCATCTCCGTCTTCGCGGGCACGGGCGCGCGCGATGGGTCGGGCGGCATCCAGGGGCAGACCCTCGAGGCCGTGAGCGGGATGGCGATCGGCCCCGACGGCTTCCTCTACGTGACGCAGACGCTCACCAACCAGATCCGCAAGATCGCACCGGACGGCACCATGTCGTCCGTGCTCGACCTCGTCGGCGGAGCCGCGGGCGGGCTCAAGTATCCGGGCGCGATCGCGGTCGCGCCGGACGGCACCATCTACGTCGGCGAGGTGCCGAACACGGGCGGCCACGACGGCCGCCTCCTTGCGATCAAGGACGGCGTCCTCACGGACATCTCGCCGGTCGTGGACATCGGGGACAGCCGGCCGGCCTGGCCCGGCGTGGGCCTCGGCGCGGACGGCACGCTTTACGCGGCCCAGTACAAGGGCAACGGGGCGGTCTATCGGCGCCGACCCGGCGCCGCCTGGGAGAAGCTCGCCGCGGTGCCGGGCCTCAACTCGTTGAGCCGCCTCTGGGTCGAGGCCGACGGCGCCGTGATCGTCAGCGCCGCCCGCGAGCACAAGGTGGTGCGGGTGGCGGCGGACGGCAGCCTCACCACCGTGGCCGGCACAGGCGAGCAGGGCCTGGAAGGCGACGGCGGGCCGGCGACGAAGGCCCGGGTCGGCCAGCCGGCGGGGCTGTGGCGATCGCCCGCCGGCGAGCTCCACATCGCGGATGCCGACGGCCTGGTGCGCAAGATCACGACAGACGGCACGATCATGGCGATCGCCGGCACCACCGGCCTGATCGAAGGCGACGCCCTCGGGCTCTCCGTGAACGGCCCGAGCGGCCTCGCGATCGACCGCGAAGGCAAGCTGCTGTTTTCGGAGTCCGGCGGCAGCACGATCAAGCGGCTGGACGGTCGCAACATCGCGCTCGTGGCGGGTGCGGGCGCCGGCTACGACGGCGACGGCGGGCCCGCGACGAGCGCCCGCTTCGCGAACCCGGCCGGCATCGCCTTCGCGCCGGATGGCTCGCTCTGGGTGATCGACGCGCTCAACCGCGCGATCCGCAAAATCGACCCGGCGGGCACCGTCACCACGGTCGTGCGCGACGGCGGCAAGGCGCTGAACAAGAGCCCCGGCCCATACCCGGTCGGCCTCGCGCCCATGTTCGAGCCTTTCTTCTGCACCGTGAGCCCGAAAGGCCTGCTGTATTGGACGGACGCCAAGGCCCACCAGGTCTTCCGCCTGCGCGAGGACGGCACGGCCGAGGTGGTGATCGGCAAGTACGACAAGCCCGGCGATCCGGCGACCGACAAGCCCGCCAGCGAGTGCGAGATGCATACGCCGCTCATGGTGCTCTTCGACGCCAGGGGCGACCTCCTGGTTTTGGCAACCGGCAACAGCCGCGTGCTGCGCATCGCGCAGGGCGAGCCGGCGAGCCGGGTCGAGACGATCGTCGGCCTCACGCCCGAGAAGTTCTTCGGCTCGTACTTCGGCGCGGCCACCTCGCCGGACCCCGCGGCCGAAGAAGGCAAGCCGGCGGTCGACGCCATGTTGCTCGGCGCCTCGGCGATGTGCCTGGATCCGGCCGGCAACTTGTATATCGCCGAGCTCGGCACGGCCAAGCTCGCGACGTTCGGCGAGGCGAGCCTGGGGGGCACGGTCTTGCCGGCCGAGATCATCCAATCGCTGCCCCAGGTGAGCACGCGCGTCCGGCGGGTGAGCCCGGACGGCACGATCCGCACGATCGCGGGCGACGGCACGCGGGTCCTCAACGACCCGGCGAGCGACAACATCTTGATGTATCCGCTCAACATGGTCGTCGACCGCGAGGGCCGGTTGATCATCGCCGACAGCGCGCTCAACCAGATCAAGATGCTGCCGAAGGGGAGCTTCTAGCGTAATATGGTCGCTTCATGACCACCACACGCCGGCGTTACGCCCTCTTCGGCGGAACCTTCGATCCCTTTCACGTCGGCCACCTCGCGGTGGCCCGCGCCGCGCTGGCTTCGGGCCAGGTGGACGAGGTCGTGGTGATCCCGGGCGGGACCCCGCCGCATCGCGGCGAAACACACGCCCACGCCGAAGAGCGCTGGTGTATGGCGGTGCTCGCCACGCTGAACGAGCCCGGCATGCGCGTCGTGCGCTGGGAGACCGACCGGGCCGACCAGGGCCGCACTTACGCCGTCGATACGCTCGCGGCGGCGCGCCGGGCGCTGGGTGACGACGCCGAGTTCGCCTGGGTGATCGGCACCGACGCGATGGGCCTGATCGATACCTGGAAGGACGTCCGGACGCTCTTCGCGCAGATGCGGTTCCTGGTGCTCCCGCGCGACGGCAGGGACGAGGCCTGGCTGCGAGCGCGGTTGGCCGAGATCGTGCCGTGGGCGCCGCGTGAGGCGGTCGCCTTCATCGACATGAAGCCCGTCGACGTCTCATCCACGGATCTGCGGGCGGCGCTGGCGCGGGGCGAGGGCACGTCCGATCTGTTGCCGCCGCTCGTGGCGACCTTCGTGGCGCGCTACGGCCTTTACCGTCATCGTCTGGAGGCGGCGCCTTGAACCAGGACTTGCTGTGGCGCCGGATCGCCACCAACGAGCAGCGCGTCGCCGAGCAAGAAGGCCTCGTGAAGCCCGGCGAGAACTACCGCCTGACTGGCGGCCAGGAGGCGGCGCTTGCAAGCCTCGAGGGTTGGTTCCGCGGCGGCAACCGATCGGCGCTGCTGCATGCGCCGACCGGCGCGGGCAAGACGGCCGTGGAGTTTCGCCTGGCCGTGTCCGAGTTCCTGGCCCGCCAGGCCCCGGTGATCGTGCTCGTGCCGACCCGCGACCTGGTGCGCCAGCACATGACCTACTTCCGCCAGCGCCTGGCCGGCACGCCTTTGCACGTCGACGAGCTGCACGGCGGCGTCGCGCCGCGCGATCGCGAGACCCTGCTCGGGCGCTTCAGCCAGCGGCTGGTGCCGATCCTGATCGCGAGCGGCTTGTTGCTCAAGGACGAGAAGCACCGCGCGATCCTGCGCGAAGCGGGCTTCTTGATCGTCGACGACGTGAACGCGCTCGATCCGCAGGAGCACCTCAAGCCGCTGCGCGGCATCCACTCGCCGACGCTCTTCGCCACCGCCACGCCGCAGGCCGTGGACGAGTTCCTCAAGTTCAAGGAAGCCTACGCGCACGTGGCCCACCTGCAGGAAATGCCCTTCGAGACCCCTGCGACGGCGACCAAGGAGCTGCGGGCGCGGTTCGGCGACGACCCGATCAAGCAGGTGCTGCTGGCGGAAGCCCCGATCCGGGACCATCTCGCTCGCCAGGGCCGGATATTCATCATTTCGCGAACGCGCGACCAGGTGCCACGCATCGCCCGCTTCCTCGAGAACCGCTTCGCGACGCCGGTCTTCCAGCTCCATGGCGAGATGGTCGACACACAGGAGCAGGCGCAGCGCCTGCGCCGCTTCAAGGACTACCGTCCCGACCGCACGCGCGTCGCGATGATGGGGAAGTTCCGCGAGACGCTGCCCGCGTTCCTGGTCAGCACGAACCTGGTCGGCGCGGGGACCGACGTGCCGGACGCCGACCTCATCATCATCACGGACGCGGATGGCTTCGGCGAGGCCGAGATCGAGCAGCTGGTGGGCCGTGTGGGCCGGCGCGAGCGCGAGTCCGACGCCTACCTGATCGTCGGCACGCTCAGGAAAGGCCGCCCCGCTGTACGCGGGCGACCGGCCCGGCGATGACAGGGCGCCGCGTTCGCGGTACACTGAAGGCGTGACCGAGCGCAGCTTCCAGCCCCATGCGAACGCCGGCGCGCCCGAATTGGCGGTGCTGCGCCCGCAGGTCCACGCGTGGCTGGCAGTCCACCTGACGCCGCTCCGGTACCAGCATTCGCTGGGCGTGGGCGCCACCGCCCGCGCGTTGGCGGTGCGCTTCGGCGGCGACCCGGAACGCCTGGAGCTGGCCGGCCTGCTGCACGACGCCGCGCGGGAATGGTCCAGCGCTCGCCTGCTCGAGGCTGCCCATGCGGCGGGGCTGCCGGTGGATTACATGGTGGAGATGGCGCCGATGCCCTGCCTGCACGGGCCGGTCGGGGCCGGGCTGGCGCGCGAGACGTTCGGCCTGACCGACGACGGCCTGCTGTCGGCGATCGCCCACCACACGCTGGGCCGCGAGCGCATGACGCTCGAGGAGAAAATCCTCTTCGTCGCGGACGCGATCGAGCCCAACCGCGGCGACGCGGCCTACCTGCTCGACATCCGCGAGGCGGCGGCGACGGACCTCGACCGCGCCTGCCGGCGGGCCTACGATCATACATTCGAATTCTTGCTCCGCACCGGCCAGCCGATCCACCCGGATGCGGCGCGCGGTCGGAACTGGTTGATTTACTGCGAGCGTCTGGCAGCAAAGGCTGCGGGCGTCTCGAACTTGGAGGCTCCATCACGTGGTTGAACAGGTCGATTCCCGGGCGCTCGTCGAGCTCGCAGCCAACAAGGCGGACGACAAGAAGGCCGACGACATCAAGATCTTCGACCTTCAGGGCGTGTCGCTCATGGCGGATTACATCTTGCTGGGCAGCGGCCAGACCACCGTCAAGGTGAAGGCGATTGCCCAATACATCGAAGAAGAGCTCACCGATGCGGGCTACAAGCTGCAGGGCAGCGAAGGCTGGGCCGAGGCCGTCTGGATCCTCCTCGACTTCGGCACCCTGGTCGTGCACGTGATGCGCGACAAGGAGCGCGAGTACTACAACCTGGAAAGGCTCTGGAGCCAGGCCAAAATCGAGTCCTGGCAGCCTTCAGTCGCTTCGCTCCTTCCAGCCGCCCCACCCACCCACCCCACCCAGGGCGTTTAGATCGCTCCGCGACAAAGGATTCGGATGATCACCATCGACCGCGCCAAGCTCGAGGAGAGCCTCTACCAGCTCGTCGTCGAGACCGCCACCAACCTGCCCGCCGACGTGCGCACCGCCATTCGCGCCGCGCGTGAAAATGAAGATGCGACCACGCGCTCGGCCCTGGCGCTGGGCACGATCGCCCAGAACATCGACTACGCGGCTGCGGACGCCTTGCCGCTCTGCCAGGACACCGGCATGCCGACTTTCGAGGTGCATACGCCGGTCGGCACGAACCAACTGCACGTGAAGGAAGCCATCCGCAACGCGGTGGCGCGCGCGACCAAGGCCGGCAAGCTGCGCACCAACTCGGTGGACTCGCTCACCGGGGCGAACAGCGGCGACAACCTGGGCCCCGGTTCGCCGGTGATCCACTTCGAGCAGTGGGCGCAAGAGATTATCGAAGTCAAGCTGATCCTCAAGGGCGGGGGCTGCGAGAACAAGAACATTCAATACTCGCTGCCCGCCGAGATCCCCGGCCTCGGCAAGGCCGGCCGCGACCTCGACGGCGTGCGCAAATGCATCCTGCACGCCGTGCACCAGGCCCAGGGCCAGGGCTGCTCGGCGGGCTTCATCGGCGTGGCGATCGGCGGCGACCGCACGTCCGGGTATGCCGAGGCCAAGCACCAGCTGTTCCGCCCTGTCGACGACGTGAACCCGGACCCGCGCCTGGCCGCCCTCGAGGCCTACGTGATGGAGAAGGCCAACACGCTGGGCGTCGGGACGATGGGCTTCGGCGGGGAGGTCACGCTGCTCGGCTGCAAGATCGGCGTCCTGAATCGCCTGCCGGCCAGCTTCTTCGTTTCGGTCGCCTATAACTGCTGGGCCTACCGCCGGCTGGGCGTGTTGCTCGACGCCGGCTCGGGCGAGATCCTCGAGTGGCAGTACCGCGTGGCCCCGAGTGAGGCCCAGCCCATGTCCACGACCGGCCAGGGCGCGGAGGCCACCGAAGTCATCCGGCTCGAAGCACCGATCAGCGAGGCAACCATCCGCAGCCTGAAAGTGGGCGACGTCGTTGCGATCGACGGCCTGATGCACACCGGCCGCGACGCGATCCACAAGTACCTGATGGACCACGACGCGCCGGTCTCGCTCGAAGGCGGCGTGTTGTACCACTGCGGTCCGGTCGCCGTGCAGCGCGACGGCGAATGGAAGATCCTGGCTGCGGGGCCCACCACGAGCATCCGCGAGGAGCCTTACCAGGCCGACGTGATCAAGAAGTTCGGCATCCGCGTCGTCATCGGCAAGGGCGGCATGGGCCCCAAGACGCTCAAGGGCCTACAGGAGCACGGCGCCGTCTACCTCAACGCCATCGGCGGCGCGGCGCAGTTTTACGCGCGTTGCGTCGAGCAGGTGGAGGGCGTCGACCTGATGGAGTTCGGCATCCCCGAGGCCATGTGGCACCTGCGGGTGAAGGGCTTCCAGGCGATCGTGACGATGGACAGCCACGGCAACAGCCTCCACGCGCAGGTCGAGCAGACCAGCGAGGAGAAGCTGAAGGCCCTGGCCGCCCCAGTCTTCTAGGCGAAGAACGCGTCGAACTGTTCGGCGTCCGGACGCTGCCACGTTTCCGTCACGCGGCCGTCGCAGATGGCGAAGACGAGCGCTTCTTTCATGTCGATGTGCTTCCCTTCACGCTTGGCTGTGGTGCGCACCCAGAGCACGCCATAATCCTGGTCGCCGAATGCGCTGAGCACGTCGACATGGAGGGTGCCGGCGCTCAGCTCGCCGGCCTTGCGCATGAGCGCGAGGACGGCCTCGCGTCCTCGGTGATCACCCGCCAGGGCGTTCTTGCCCGGCGTGTGCCAGGTGATGTCGTCGGCGAGCTCACGGCCGATCGCCTCGAGGTCGCCCCTGTGAAACGCCGCAGCGATCCGGCGCGCCAGCGCCTCGTTGGGCGACTGAGCGCTTGGTTCATTCGTTTCGGGCCGGGCCTCGGTGACGGGCATTTCCGAACGAAATTGATCGTGCGGCATGGTCGGCGCTCCTTTCGCGCGCGCGTGGGGGCGGTCACCCCCACGCGTCTCTCCTCCCAGCGTAGCGGAGGCGGTCGTGCGGCGTGATAGGCCGACGACCGTTCCGCGCTGGTGGCTGACCGGCTCAGGCGAAGAAGTCGTCGACGGCCAACGGGTCCGGCCGGTGGATGACCTCGGTGGCGAGGCCGTTGCGGATCGTGAAGACGAGCACTTCCTTGATGTCGAGGTGCTTGCCCTTGCGGTCGCCGGTGGTGTGGATGAACATCACGCCGTAGTCGGCATCGCCGAACGCCGCGATCATGGTCGGCTTGATGGTGCCCTGCGATTCCTCATTGACCCTGGTCAGGAACCGACGGACGCCTTCTTTGCCCTGGTAGTCCTCCGCGAGCGGGTGCTTGCCCGGGAAGCGCCAGACGACCTGGTCGTCCATCTTGGAGACGATGTAATCCAGGTCCCCGCGGATGAACGCGTCCAACAGGCCGCGTACCAGCGTGGCGTTGGGCGATTCCTTCACCGTACCGGCCGCCTCGGTCCGCTCAGCGGTCGCGGGCATCTCCGATCGAAATTCATCTTTGTTCTTGGGCATCCTACGCGCTCCTTTCAGACCATCGGGGAGCTGCTCCCCCCTCTGAGACTCACCGCACCCACCCTAGGCGAGAACGTCGCTGAATGTGATAGCCCGACGAGAGTTTATTTTGGAAGGCAAGCCACGATCGTCGGCGCGATCATGCGCACGTGATTTTCAAAGAATATACTTGTTTTATTATTAGAATCGTTCTACACTCGGGTCGTTCGCACAACGAATTCGGAGGAACCGACCCATGAGCAACATCTATTCGGCGCGCCCGGTCGCCTTGATCACCGGCGCTTCCAGGGGCCTCGGCCTCGCCCTCGCCACCGCCCTGGCCCGGACCGGCTGGGATCTCGTGCTCACCGCGCGGGACGGCGACGCCCTCGTCGCGGCCCGGGCCACGCTCCCGGCCGGCGGCCGGGTGGATCTCCTGGCGGGCGACGTCGCCGACCCCGTTCACCGGGCGGCGATCGCCGCCCACGTCGCGGGCCTCGGCGGCCTCGACGCCCTCGTCAACAACGCCGGCGCGCTCGGCCCCTCGCCGCTCCCGGCCCTCACGGGGCTCGAAGCGAGCGACCTCGCGGCGATCCTGGCAACCAACGTCGTGGCGCCCATTGCGCTGGTCGGGGCGCTCGCCCCGCACCTGCGGCCGGGCGCGCGCGTGGTCAACCTCACGAGCGACGCGGCCGTCGAGGCCTACCCGGGCTGGGGCGCTTACGGCGCGAGCAAGGCGGCGCTCGCCCAGGCCAGCAAGGTGCTCGCGAAGGAGCGTCCGGAATGGCGCGTCTACGCGGTCGACCCCGGTGACATGCGCACGGCGATGCACCAGGCGGCCTTCCCGGGCGAGGACATCTCGGACCGCCCGTTGCCCGAGGACCGCGTGCCCGGCTTCCTGCGCTTGCTGCGCGGCGACCTGCCGAGCGGCCTCTACGCGGCGCCCGACTTGATCGACCAGGGGGTCATGGTATGAACGTGATGGAGTTCGAGCTGCCGGCCGCCCTCGAGGCCGGCGAGCCGCCGGAGGCGCGCGGGCTCGCCCGCGATCAGGTGCGGCTCATGACGACCTGGCGCCACGAGGACGCCGTGCGCCACCTGCGCTTCGACGGCCTCGGCGACGTGCTCCAGGAGGGCGACGTGGTGGTGATCAACACGAGCGGCACCCTCAAGGCGGCGTTGCCCGCGACTCGGCGCTCCGCGGAAAAGGACCTCGTCGATTACGCGATCCACCTCTCCACGCGCCTGCCGGCCGACCTCTGGCTGGTGGAGGTGCGGCTGCCGGAAGGCCACGGCTCGCGGCCCTTCCCGCACGCCTGCGCGGGCGACGTCTTCGACCTGCCGGGCGGCGCGGCGGCGGCGCTCCACGCACCCTACCGCCGCGAGGCGGGCGCGGACCCCACGGCCCCGGCGTGCGGCAGCCGGTTGTGGGTCGCGAGCGTGTTCCTGCCGGTTGCATCGCCGACCTGGGACGGCTACCTCGAGACCCACGGCGCGCCGATCCGCTACGGTTACGCGCGCGGCGCCTGGCCTGCGGAGGCTTACCAGACGGTCTTCGCGACCGAGCCGGGCAGCGCTGAGCTGCCTTCGGCCGGCCGGGCCTTCACGCCCGCGCTGATCACTGCCCTGGTGGCGCGCGGCGTGCAGGTCGCGCCACTGGTGCTGCACACCGGCGTCTCGAGCCCGGAAGAGCACGAGCCGCCGTACGAGGAGCACTACCGCGTGCCGGCCGCAACAGCCCGCATGGTCACGGCCGCGCGGCGCGACGACCGGCGCGTGATCGCGGTGGGCACGACCGTGCTACGGGCGCTCGAGACCGTGACGGACGAGCGCGGCGAGACGCACCCCGGCGAAGGCTGGACCCGGCTCGTGATCACGCCGGACCGCCAGATCCGCTCGATCGACGGCCTGCTCACGGGCCTTCACGAGCCGAAGGCCAGCCACCTCGCGATCCTGGAGGCCCTGTGCGGGCGGCGGCATCTCGAGGTGGCCTACCGGGCCGCGCTCGCCGAGGGCTACCTCTGGCATGAGTTCGGGGATCTCCACCTGATTCTCTGAGGCAACCCGCCCGCGGGCGGGGAACCTACGCTTCCGCGTGCTTCTCCGCCAGGCGGCGCTGCTCCTCGAGCACCTGCTGGACCTGCTCCATCGTGCAGTAGCCCAGCTTGATGATCAGGTGGCCGAGCAGCAAGCCGGTGCGCTCGTGCTCCTCCATGGCGAGGTCGAGCTGATCGGGCGTGATGTAGCCCTTGCGGATCAGCAGCTGGCCGAGCCGCATATCCCGGTATTGCTGCTCGAGCAAGTCCTCGAGCTGCTGGAAGGTGAGATGGCCGAGGCTGAACAGCAGCTCGCCGATCCGCAGGAACGGCTTCTTACGCTGATGCTCCAGCGCATCTTGCAGCTGGTCCTCTGTGATGATGTTTTGGGACAGCAGCATCGCGCCGAGGCGCTCGTGGACGGATTTCCGCATCGTGGGGACGGGCCTCGATTGGCGATCGGGGGGCGGGTCGCCACCATTCTAACGCACCCGTCGCTTGCGTGGCAGTGACGGACCTCCATTGACGGTAAGCGGTTTCGGGGCCTAAAATCCCTCGGTCGCTCCCGGGCGTCCGCATGCAGCCAGAGTCCTCGCCACCGACGGAGAAGCATCAATGAATCGCATCGAGCCCCACATCACGAGTTTCGGCGCGACCGACCGGCGAGACGCCTGGTGGATCTACCCCTTGTCGGTCGCGATCGGCTTCAGCTTGCTCGGCGGCTACCTCTTCCTCGCCGCCGCGCTGAATGGCCACTACGAGTGGGGCCCGTACCTGTCGCCGCTCTATTCGCCCCTGCTCAAGCCCTCTTGGTTGCCCGAGTGGTTGTCGCCGGCATTCTTGATCCTGATCTTCCCGCTCGGCTTCCGTGGCACCTGCTATTACTACCGCAAGGCCTACTACCGGTCGTTCTTCTTCCATCCGCCGGGCTGCGCCGTCGGCGAGGGCCGCTCGAGCCGCTACTCGGGCGAGCGCGCCTTTCCCTGGGTGCTGCAGAACATGCACCGGTTCTTCCTCTATGCGGCGATCGTCTTCATCTTCATCCTCGCGTACGACGCGGCACTGGCCCACTACTTCCCGTTCTCGGCCGACGGCGTGCTCGTGACCGACCCGCACCACGCGCCGGTCGCCACCTGGAAGCTCGGCGTCGGCGTCGGCACCCTCGTGATGTGGCTCAACGTGTTCCTGCTCGGCAGCTACACGTTCGGCTGCCACTCGCTGCGCCACCTGATCGGCGGCAAGCATGACTGCTTCTCCTGCCTGGTCAGCGGCGGCCCGCAGGAGCCCGCAAGCTTCAAGGCCTGGAAGGGTGTTTCCTGGCTCAACAAGCGCCACGAGGCCTTCGCCTGGTTGAGTTTCTTCTGGGTCGCCTTCACGGACCTCTACATCCGTCTCGTGTCGATGGGCGTCTGGCGAGACTTCTACGTCACGTTCTGACGCCGAGCCAGCCCGCTTCCCTGCAATAGACACGCCATAAGGTCCAACACGATATGCCCTCTCAATACGAAACCCACGATTACGACGTCCTCATCATCGGCGCGGGCGGCGCCGGCATGCGCGCCGCCATCGAGGCCGCCTCGATGGGCCTGCGCACCGGCCTGGTCTGCAAGTCGCTGCTCGGCAAGGCCCACACGGTCATGGCGGAAGGCGGCATGGCCGCCGCCCTCGGCAACGTCGAGAAGAAAGACAACTGGCAGGTCCACTTCGTCGACACCATGTTCGGCGGCAAGTTCCTCAACCAGTGGCGCATGGCTCAGCTTCACGCCCAGGAGTCGCCCGACCGGGCCCGCGAGCTCGAGACCTGGGGCGCCGTCTTCGACCGCACCGACGACGGCCAGATCCTTCAGCGCAACTTCGGCGGCCACGCTTACCCGCGCCTCGCCCACGTCGGCGATCGCACAGGCCTCGAGATGATCCGCACGCTGCAGGAGCGCGTGGTGGCCTCGGGCCGCCACCCGCACCGCGGCGAGGAGATCAAGGTGCACATGGAGTGCACGATCCACCGCCTGCTCAAGAAAGACGGCCAGATCGCCGGCGCCGTGGGCTACTGGCGCGAGTCCGGTCGGCCGATCGTCTTCAAGGCGAAGGCCGTCGTACTCGCCACCGGCGGTCTCGGCAAGTGCTACCGCATCACCTCGAACTCCTGGGAGGGCACGGGCGACGGCCATGCCCTCGCCTACTTCGCGGGCGCTGAGCTGCTGGATATGGAGTTCATCCAGTTCCACCCCACCGGGATGGTCTGGCCGCCGTCGGTCCGTGGCCTGCTCGTCACCGAGGGCGTGCGCGGCGAAGGCGGCGTGCTCAAGAACAACAAGGGCGAGCGGTTCATGTTCAATTACATCCCGGAGCTCTACCGGAAGCAGACCGCCGACACGCCCGAAGAAGGCGAGAAGTACGTCAAGAAGATCCCCGGCGCCCGGCGCCCGCCCGAGCTGCTGACCCGCGACGTCGTGGCCCGCGCGATCACGCGCGAGGTGAAGGAGGGCCGTGGGTCGCCGCATGGCGGCGCCTTCCTGGACATCGCGACCAAGCTGCCCGCGGACCAGATCAAGAAGAAGCTCCCGTCGATGTACCACCAGTTCATGGCATTGGGGAACCTCGACATCACCAAGGAACCGATGGAAGTCGGTCCCACCTGCCACTACGTGATGGGCGGCGTGCGCGTCAACGCCGATACCCAGGAGTCGACGGTGCCCGGCCTGTTTGCGGCCGGCGAATGTGCGGGCGGTCTGCACGGCTCGAACCGCCTCGGCGGCAACTCGCTGTCGGACCTGGTGGTCTTCGGCCGTCGTGCCGGCCTCTACGCGGCGGAGTTCGCGCAGAAGCAGAAGGACCAGCCGGGCATCGACGATACCGAGGTCGAGCGCCTGGTGCGCGAGATGTTCGTGCCGTTCGAGCGCGAGAAAGGCGAGAACGCCTTTACCATCACCGAGGAGCTGCAGACCTCGATGGAAGCCAACGTGGGCATCGCCCGCGTCGAGCACGAGCTGCAGCAGGCGATCGCCGACATCGAGACGCTCAAGCCCCGCGCGGCGAGCGTGGGCGTGACCGGCGACTGCCGCTTCAACCCCGGCTGGCACCAGGCCCTGACGCTCGACTTCCTGTTGGTCTGCAGCGAGGCGATCGCCCGTTGCGCCCTCGAGCGCCGTGAGAGCCGCGGAGGCCACATGCGCGTCGACCACCTGGAAACGCTCGACGAGTTCGGCACGTTCAACCACATCGTGTGGCGTGGGGAAGACGGCCGCATGCAGCTCCGTCGCGAGCAGATGACGCCTGTGCCCGAGGATCTCGCTGCGCTGATCGAGGAGAAGAAGAAGAATGGCTAGTCATTCATCCGGTCCCACCGTCTCGGTCGCGGGCAAGAAGCATCGCTTCAACGTTTGGCGCGGCGACAAGGAACACGGCGAGCTCGTCGACTACGAGTTGACCCTGTCTGAAGGCATGGTCGTCCTCGACGCCATCCATGCGATCCAGGCCACCCAGGCGCCCGAATTGGCCTGCCGCTGGAACTGCAAGGCGGGCAAATGCGGCTCGTGCAGCGCCGAGATCAACGGCCGCCCGCGCCTCATGTGCATGACGCGCATGGACCAGGTCATCGACGAGGGCGCGACGACGGTCAAGCCGATGAAGACGTTCCCGCTAATCAAAGATTTGGTCACCGACGTCAGCTTCAACTACCGCATGGCCAAGCGGATCCCGGCGTTCGCCCCGAAGCCGAAGGACGAGCGCGGCGAATGGAAGATCTACCAGTACGAGGTGGATCGCGTGCAAGAGTTCCGAAAGTGCATCGAGTGCTTCCTGTGCCAGAACACCTGCCACGTGCTGCGCGATCACCAGGAGGTCGGCTTCGCCGGCCCGCGCTGGTTGGTCCGTGCCGCCAACCTCGAGATGCACCCGATGGATCAGGCCGATCGCATCGAGGTCATCAAGGAGGACATGGGCATCGGCTACTGCAACATCAACAAGTGCTGCACCGAGGTCTGTCCGGAAGGCATCACCATCACGGACAACGCGATCATCCCGCTCAAGGAGCGCGTCGTCGACCGGGCTTACGACCCGCTGATGGCGTTCTGGCGCAGCGTCACGGGCACCGAGAATAAGTAGCCTGAAAGCCAGTCAAGCAGCCGTACGCGGCCTGTGAGCGATCTCACAGGCCGCGTGTGCGCGTGCACGGCCCCGGGCCCGCGGCGGCGGTGGTACCATGAAGCCGGAACCATTTTCAACTTGGGACCGTCTCCCCATCAGGGAGTAGAGAAACCATGACCCGCCTGACCACCCACCTCGCCATCGCCGCCATCGCCGTGGCCGCCCTCACCGCCCCGTCGGGCGCGCTGGCGGCGCCTGCGCCTGCGCCTGCGGGCGAGGCCACGCAGATCGCCGCGGGCGATCCCTTCCAGGCGATCCTCACCAAGGCCGTGAAGAAGGTCGAGTGGCAGCGCTACGCCACCAAGGCCTGGCAGCGCGCGCTGGTCGAAACGCTCCTCCTGGGCGGCGACACGCTGCGCACCGGAGGCGAGTCCAAGGCCGAGCTGCTCTACGGCGACGGCTCCGTCACGCGCGTCGGCAGCCTGACGACCCTCACGCTGACCGGCGACAAGCGCCGCGAGATCCGCCTCGATGGCGGCAAGATCTGGCTGAACATCCGCAAGAGCGGTGCCGGCATGCGCATCATCACGCCGGGTGCGGTCGCGGCGGTCACGGGCACGGAGCTCATGGTCGAGTTCGACCCCGCCAGGCGCACCACCGAGGTCACGGTCTTCGAAGGCGCGGTCAACGTCACGGGCGACGTCGGCGACCTCGTGAAGGT
Source organism: Candidatus Sericytochromatia bacterium (assembly GCA_036675505.1). Classification (GTDB taxonomy): domain Bacteria; phylum Cyanobacteriota; class Sericytochromatia; order S15B-MN24; family JAQBPE01; genus JAKFEW01. The sequence goes on along the minus strand of JAKFEW010000021.1, from coordinate 18,600 downwards.
CATGGCCGGCACCACCTCGCGCGTGCCCTTCAGGGCGCCGGCGATGGCCCCCATGCCGCTCGACAACTCGAAGATCCAGGAGCGGAACAACCTGTTCCGCCCGCTGTCGATCGACACGCCGACCGCCGAGCCGACTTCCGCGCCCGAGCCCGGCACCCCCACGGGCGTTACGCCCTCGGCCGCGCCCGCCTCGCCGACCGCCGTCCGGCCTGGCCAGACGGACGTGAGCAAGCCCCCCGCCACCAACACCCAGCCCGCAGGGACGAACGTCACGCCGTCGGGCACCGCGCCCGAGCCGGGCACGCCCGCGGGCACGGCGCCCGCCGGCACCGCCGCGGACAAGCCGGTCAACCCCGACCTCAAGACCCAGACCAGCCCGCTGTTCGACCCGCGGGTGATCGGCGGCTCGCCGACCACCGGCACCGTGAAGGTGATCATCGAATGAAGACCGCGATTTTGCGCCGCGGCTTCAGCGCCGTTTGTGCCGTTTCCCTGGCGTTGCTCTCCGCCTGTGGCGTGGGCGACCTCGTGGCCCCCACCAAGGGCCGCATGGCGATCACCGTGAAGTGGCCGGCCAAGAAGGCCGCCTTCACGATCCAGGCGATCCCGGAAGCCACGGTGAGGATCGAGGTCTCGATCCGCGGTGAGGGCATCCCGGATGCCGCGCCGCTCAAGGCCGTCGTCACGCCGAGCGGGACCGAGAACGCGTCCACGTTCGTCGACGTGCCGATCGGCCCGAAGTTCGTCGAGGGCGTCGGCTACGATGCCGAAGGCCGGCCGACGGCGCTCGGCGGGGTGGCGATCGCCGTCCAGCCCAACGCGCTCGTGGAGGCGCACCTGGTCCTCCAGGCTGTCGACCCGAAGGACATCCAGCCGCTGCCGACGCCCACGCCGACGCCGGTGCCCACGCCGACGGGCAGCGTGGATCCGACGCAGCCCACGCCGACGCCGGTGCCCTCGCCGTCGATCGACCCGATCCGCGTGATCGAGACCCTGGCCGGCGACGGCGTCGCCGGCGCGCTCGACGCGCAGGACGCGCTCGCCGCGCGGTTCTACTACCCCCGATCGCTGGTCTATGACCAGGCCCGCCAGGTGCTGTTCGTGGCCGACTCAGGCCACCGCCTCATCCGGCGCATCGAGCTCGCCACCGGCGCCGTCACCACGGTCGCCGGCCGCCCCTCGCTGGCCGGCACCCCGCCGATCGGCGTGCCGCCGGCGCTCGCGAGCGCCGCGTCCGGCGTGCCGAGCGGCCTCGCGATCGGCCCGGAGGGCGATCTCTACTTCTGCGATCGCGACAACCACATGATCCGCAAGATCACGGCCGCCGGCCGCGTCGAGGACGTCGCCGGCACCGGCCGGCAGGGGTACCTCGATGGCGCCGCCGGCCAGGCCCTGTTCTCCTACCCGTCGGATCTCTCGTTCGACAACTTCGGGAACCTCTACGTCGCGGACACCTACAACAACCGCGTCCGCCGCATCACGGGCGGACAGGTGACCACAGTCATCGGCTCGGGCGCGACCCTCGGCACCGAGGCGACCGGCCTGCGGTTGCCCGCGCCGTCACTCGATCTCCCCACAGCGCTGGTCGCCGAACCCAGCGGCAAGGGCGTCTACGTCGCCGAGGGGCGCGCCCACCGTGTTCTGCGCTACGAATTGAAAACAGGCGCGCTGATCACGGTCGCCGGCTCCGGCAACGCCGCGCTCGCCGGCGAGGGCGGGCCCGCGCTGCAGGCCGACATCGCGCTGCCCACCGCGCTCGCGCTCGACGTGAACGGCGAGCTGCTGATCACCGACAGCTGGGCGCTCAAGACCGGCATCGTGACGGCGAACGGTCCGGACTCCCTGCTCGGCAGCTCGAGCCGTGTGCTCCGCCTGACCAGCGACGGCAAGCTCGTGCGCGTCGCGGGCTCCACCACCAAGTCGGCGTACGGCTTCTCGGGCGACGGCGGCGACGCGCGCAAGGCGGAGCTCAACAACCCCTCGGGCATCGCGGTGGACGCGGGCGGCCGGATCTTCGTCGCAGACACCTACAACAACCGCATCCGGGTGATCCAGCCGCCGGTGGTGGCGGCGCCCGTGCCGGTCGCCACGCCGACGCCGGAAATCTCCCCTTCGCCCGCCCCGGCGCCCTCCACGGCCCCCACTGCCTCGCCCACCGCGACCCCGGTCCTCTGATCGGCCGAAGTCCGGAAAACTAGACGGCGGGCGCGTTTGACGCCCGCCGTTGCGGCGTGGTATATAGAAACGTTCGGTTATCCCGGCGTCGCCCCGCGACGCCTCGTTCCAAGGGCCACCATGATCGATTACATGCTCGCGTTGAAAATCGTGCAGGTCATCCTGTCGGTCATGCTCATCGTCGCCGTGATGCTGCACTCCGCCAAGGGCGAGGGCATCGGCGCCATGGGCGGCGGCGCCAAGGTCTTCGGCAGCCAGAAGGGCGTCGAGGCCGGCCTCAACCGCTTCGCGACAACCGTGGCGATTCTCTGGGCCCTGGACGCCATCGTCCTCGGTTTCCTGTCCTACCACAAGTAGCCTTGCGCATCGTCGCTAACGTCGCACCCTAGCCACGGCCAGCCTCCCCACGTCGGGAGGCTGGCCGCCGTTTTACAGGAGCCCGCCCATGCGCCATTCCCAGCTCGGCCCCGCCCTCGCGGTGGCGATCCTGACCACCCTCACCGGCTGCCCCGAGGAAGCCGACCAGGGCACCACGAAGGGCGCGAGCCCGGGTGCAAGCCAGCCATCCGCGGCGGCGACGATGGCGGCCGATACCGGCCCCGCGGCCAACGCGCCGGCGCTCGACGCCGACCTGGCCGACGCCCGCATCGAGGACATGCCGGCCGGCAAGTACGGCGGCCAGCTGATCGCGGGCGCGTACGAGGATCCCAAGACGTTCAACGCGACGATGGCGGTCGACGCGACGTCGAACCGCTTCATCACCTACATGTTCGAGATGCTCTGCGAGGAGGACGCGACGTCCTACGAGGTGGAGCCGGTGCTCGCCAAGGACTGGCAGGTCAGCGAAGACGGCAAGATCTACACGTTCCATATGCGCAAGGGCGTGAAGTGGTGGGACGGCAAGCCTGTGACGGCGAATGACGTGGTCTTCACCTTCGGCGAGCTGATGGGCAACAAGGAAATCCCCTGGGACGCGCGGGACATCGTCAAGATCGACGGCGTGCTGCCCAAGGTCACCAAGACCGACGACTACACGGTCGTCTTCACCCTGCCCAAGCCCTTCGCGCCCTTCCTGCGGACGACCGCCTCAGGCGTGATCATCATGCCGGAGCACGTGTTCGGCCCCTGGGCGCGGAGCAAGGGCCCTGCCGGCAAGCCGCTCTCGAACTCGAAGTGGGGCGTGGACGCGCCGATCAACACGATCGTCGGCAACGGCGCCTGGATCCCCGAGCGATACGCGCCGGGCGAGCGCATCATCTTCAAGCGCAACCCGCATTACTTCCGCACGAACCGGCACAAGCAGCCCCTGCCGTACCTCGACAAGCTGGTCGTGCCGTTCCTCAACAACCTCGACCGGGCGATCCTCAAGTTCAAGGCGGGCGAGACCGACGCCCAGTGGCTGCCCGGCAAGGACTTCGCCTACATGAAGCCGCTGGAGCAGCAGGGCAACTTCTCGATCGTGAACGCCGGGCCCGACTTCCGCACGAGCTACTTCAGCTTCAACCTGAACCCCGGCAAGAACAAGGACGGCAAGCCGTACGTTGACCCGATCAAGCTCAAGTGGTTCCAGGACACGCGCTTCCGGCAGGCGATCAGCTACGCGATCGACCGTCAGGCGATCATCAAGAACGTCTTCCGCGGCATGGCGGCCGAGCAGAACTCGCCGATCTTCCAGAAGAGCCCCTACTACGATCCGACGGTGCCCACGTACGCGCTGGATCGCGACAAGGCCATGGCGCTCCTCACCGAAGCCGGCTTCAAGAAGGAAGGCGACACGCTCAAGGACAAGGACGGCCACCCGGTCGTCTTCACCCAGCTGCACCAGGTCGGCTTCAAGGACGGCGAGCTCGAGGCCAACATGATCATCCAGGACCTCAAGAAGCTCGGCATCACGATGAAGATGCAGCAGGTCACCTTCAACGTGCACATCGCCCGCACCCACGAATCGAAGGATTGGGAGGCCGTCATCGGCGCCTGGGGCGCCGGCATCGAGCCGCACGGCGTGGCGCACCTGTGGACCAGCAACGGCCAGGCGCACTTCTTCAACCTGGACACCGCGCGGAAGACCCCGACCTACCCCTGGGAGAAGCGCATCGACGAGCTCTTCTCGGAAGGCGCGTCCACGCTCGACGAGGAGAAGCGCAAGGCGATTTACGCAGAGTTCCAGCAGCTCGTCATGAAGGAGCAGCCGATGATCTTCTTGCCGGTCTTCAATTACACGGTGGCCATTCGCAACACGCTCGGCAACACCCGCCCGAACCCCTACAACTCGCTGGGCATCAGCTGGAACGCCTGGGAAATCTACCGCAAGTAGCACCCCCCCGGCGCGCGCAAGCCGCGCGAACTGGGTAAGATGTGGGCGAATGCCCGAAATCAGCTAACCGGGCGTATCCCACGCCCGGTTGCTGGTGCCAGGAGGTCGGTTTGCTTCGCTACGTACTCAAGCGGCTGCTCCACATGATCCCCCTGTTGATCATCATCTCGATGATCACCTTCGGCATCAGCAAGCTGGCGCCGGGTGATCACCTCACGGCGCGCATGTCCGACCCGTCGATGACCCGCGAGCGCATCGAGGCCGAGCGCCACCGGCTCGGCCTCGATCAGCCCTTGCCCGTGCAATACGTCAAATGGGTGGCGGGCTTCGCGGTCGGCAATATGGGCGACTCCTACCGGTACCGTACGCCCGTGAACAGCCTGATCTTCCAGCGCCTGGGCGCGACCCTGGTGCTCGGCGTGGCCGCGCTGATCCTGACTTGGCTGATCGCCGTTCCGCTCGGCATCTATGCAGCGGTGCACAAGTATTCGCTGCCCGACAAGGTGTTTTCGATCATCACGTTCACGGCGCTGGGCGTGCCGGAGTTCTTCCTGGCGTTGCTGTTGCTCTTCGCCGCCGCCAAGACGGGCGTGCTGCCGGTCGGCGGCATGACGAGCGCGACCTTCGCCGAGATGGGCTTCTTCGGTCAGGCCCTCGACCTCGCCAGGCACCTCGTCGTGCCGACGATCGCCGTCACCATCGGCACGATCGCGATCCTCCAGCGCCGCATGCGCGGCAACTTGCTCGACGTGCTCGCCGAGGACTACGTGCGCATGGCGCGGGCGAAGGGCCTGCCGGAGGGTACCGTCATCTACAAGCACGCGGTCCGCAACGCGATCAACCCGATGATCACCATCCTCGGCTACGACATCGCGGGCCTGCTCTCGGGCTTCGCCCTGGTCGAGATCATCGTCGGCTGGCCCGGCCTCGGCCAGATGATGCTCGACGCCTTGCAATCCTTCGATATGCCGCTCGCGATGGCCGGCATGATGATCGGCGCGCTGATGCTGCTGTTCGGCAACCTGCTCGCGGACGTGCTGCTCGGGATCGCCGATCCGCGCATCAAGCTGGAGGCTTAGGCGATGTCCGAACCCACCAACCTGCCCGCCCAGCCGCACGAGGCCGGCGCCGCCACCCCGCCGGCCGCGCTCCCGGTGGCGCCCACCATCACGCGCGTCGCGGACGACCTGCCGCCGATGGTCTCGACGCGCCAGCGCATCCTGCGCCGGTTCTTCAAGCACCGCATGGCCGTCGCCAGCCTGGTGGTGCTGGCCGTGCTCTACCTGATGATGATCTTCGGTGGCTTCCTCGCCCCCTATGGCGAGGCCACCGAGAACCGCGAGCGCTCGTTCATGCCGCCCACGCGGATCCTCGCGGATGGGGGGGGCCTCTTCGTGCGCAACGCCGAGGTTACGCTCGACCAGGAGACCGGCGCCGAGCGCCTGGTGGTCGATCGCTCGCAAAAGTATTACGTGAAGCTCTTCGTGCCGGGGGACGACTACAAGCTCGTCGGCCTCATCCCCCTGAAGACCCACCTCTTCGGCGTCGACGCACCGGCCGGCATCTACCTCTTCGGCACGGACCAGGCCGGCCGCGACATCTTCTCGCGCACGCTCTACGGCGCGACCATCAGCCTGACGGTCGGCGTCATGGCCATCTTCATCGTCATCCCGATCGGGATGCTGATCGGCGGCATCTCCGGCTACTTCGGCGGCTGGGTCGACAACATCCTGATGCGTATCGTGGAAGCGTTGATGGCCTTCCCGAGCTTCTATCTCTTGCTCTTCCTCTTCGGCGTCACGTACAAGTGGGACATCTCGCCGTCCGAGCGGTACGTGCTGATCGTGCTCATCATGTCGCTGATCGGCTGGACCAGCCTTGCGCGCGTGATTCGCGGCCAGGTGCTCGCGCTGCGCTCGCAGGAATACGTCGAGGCCAGCCTCGCGGCCGGCGCGAGCTCGCTGTGGGTGATCACGCGCCACATCCTGCCGCAGACCGCCACGTGGGTCACGATCTCGGCCTCGCTGATGGTGCCGAACTTCATCCTCGGCGAGTCGGCGCTCTCGATGATCGGTCTGGGCGTCCAGCAGCCGGCGGCGAGCTGGGGCAACCTGCTCGAAGACGCGCGGAGCATCTCGAGCCTGACGCTCCACCCCTGGCTGATCATCCCCGGCTTCTTCATCGTCGCCACGGTCGCGGCCTTCAACTTCTTCGGCGACGGCATCCGCGACGCCTTCGACGCGAAGTCGCGGGTATAGGCCGTTGCAACTGCTGCGCGCAATCTTCACGGTGGCCCTCGCGGCGAGCTGCGTCTTGCCTGCCCCGCTGGCCGTCGCGTCACCGGCTGACCCGTTGACCACGGCGCCCGGCAACATGGGGCTCGCAATCCGTTTCCGCTATACCGGCAAGCTGGGCGAGACGGGTCTCATGGTGCAGTCGACGCCGTCGATGGTGCTGGTGCGCTCGGTGGCGACCGACTCGCCCGCCGCGTTGGCCGACGTGCCGTCGCCGGCCCGCTACCGCGTGCGCGTGGCGGCGGTGGACGGCAAGGCGATCGAGGACCTCGACCTGAACCAGCTCCTGCAGGCCTTTTCGGCCGACCGCGATGCGGTGACCCTCACCGTGGGGCGCAAGGTCGATGGCGAGTACGCCGAGACCCTGGTCGGGCCCTTCGTGCTGCCGCTCTCGAAGCCGAAGATCGCGCGTCAGAAGGCCGACTGGCTGGCCGCCAGGCGGCGCTTCGATGAGGCGCGCGAGGTGCTCGGCACCGTCGCGCCCGCCGAGATCGCGGAGCGCGCGCTGCTCGAGGCCCACGACGCGGCGGCGGGCGGCGACCACCGCGCCGCGTTGAACCTGACCGCGGGCATCGGCCCTACCGACCCGCTGTACCCGGCCGCGATGCGCCTGCGTGCCCGCGTGCAGGAGGCCCGCGCCGCCGAGATCGTGGCCCAGGCCGACCTCGCGGCCGCGCGGGGCGACTACGGCCAGGCGCTGCAAATCGTCCGCAGCGTGACGAGCGAAGGCAGCTGGGGCGTGCTGCGCCGCCTGCGCGAGGCCGATTGGCGGCGCGCGGAGCAGGCCAAGACGGCATTCAAGAAGGACAGCCGCATCATCCGGGCCGAGAAGGCGCAAGCCGCGGCAGCGGCTGCGGCCTCGCGGCGCGCGGCCCGGGCGGCGGCGCAGCGGCGAGCGGAGGCGATCGCCGCCTCCGAGCGGGCGGAACGTCGGCGGCGGCGTCTTGCAGGCCGGCGACGCCTGAAGCTGTAGCGCCATCTCCCCCGAGAGGGCTAGGAGAGGGCTAGGTTCCCGACAGCATCCGGGTCGTCGCCCAGGCGTCCTCGAGCGTGCTCGGCTCGTCGATGCCCTGGGCGCAGAATTCCTTGACCAACTCTTTCATGGCGATCGCCCGGTCATAGTCCGGGTTGGAGCCGCGCACGTAGGCGCCGATCGTCAGCATGTCCGCGACCTCGCGCATGTCGGCCATCATCTTGCGCACCTGCTGCTGGGCCTTGTACTGCGGCTTGGGCATCAACTGCGTGATGAGGCGGCTGACGCTCGGCAGCACGTCGATCGCCGGGTAGATGCCCTGCGAGGCGATCTTGCGGTCCATGATGATGTGGCCGTCGAGGATGCCGCGGACGGCGTCGGCGATCGGGTCTTCCATGTCGCCGCCCTCGACCAGCACCGTGTAGAGCGCCGTGATCGAGCCGCGGTCGGACATGCCCGCCCGCTCGAGCAGGCGCGGCAGCATCGCGAACACCGAAGGCGTGTAGCCCTTCGTGGATGGCGGCTCGCCGATCGCGAGGCCGACCTCGCGCTGCGCCATCGCGAAGCGCGTGACCGAGTCCATCATCAAGAAGACCTTCTTGCCCTGGTCGCGGAAGTACTCGGCGATCGCCGAGGCCGTCTGCGGCGCCTTCATGCGCAGCAGCGAGGACATGTCCGAGGTGGCGCAGACCACGATCGAGCGGGCCATCCCCTCGGCGCCCATCGAGTCCTCGATGAACTCGTTCACCTCGCGGCCGCGCTCGCCGACCAGGCACAGGACGTTGATGTCGGCCTTCGCGTTGCGCGCAATCATGCCGAGCAGCGTCGATTTGCCGACGCCGGAGCCCGCGAAGAGGCCAATGCGCTGGCCCTCGCCGTAGGTGAGGAAGGCATCGATGGCGCGCACGCCGACCGGCATGATGTTGGTGATGCGCGCGCGGCGGATCGGGTTGGGCGGCGCGGCGTCGAGTGGGTACTCGGTATCCGCGATGATCGGGCCCTTGCCGTCCATCGGGTTTCCGATGCCGTCGACGATGCGGCCGAGCAGCTTGGGGCCCACCTTCACCGAGACCAGGCGGTTGGTCGCCACGACCTCACAGCCGGCACCGATGCCCTGGATGTCCGCGAGCGGCATCAGCAGCACGCGGCGGGCCTTGAAGCCCACCACCTCGGCGGGGAAGATGCGCGTCTTGTCGTTCGAGCGGATGTAGCATAGCTCGCCGATGCGCACGCCCTGCAGGAGCGCCTCGATGACGAGGCCGATCAGCTGCACCACCGAGCCTTTGGCGCGCACGGTGTCGACGCCCTTGAGCGCGAACATGTAGTTGTCGTAGTCGAAACGGACGTCGCTTTCCGCGCTCATTCAGCTCAGCTCCCCGAGGATTTCCTCTTCGTACTCGGCACGAACGTTGCGGAACAGCTCCTCGACGATGCCGAGCTGCACCTGGATCGTGGCGTTGATGCTGCCCGAGTTCGTCTCGATCACGCAGCCGCCACGCTGGATGGTGTGGCTGCCTTCGATCGAGAAGTTCTGCACGTCCGGCACGAGCGCCTTGAAGCTCTCCTGCTTCGGCAGGATCATGTCGAGGTCGAGCGGGTTGACCTTCACGACCACCTGCTCGAGGTCCGACACGCGCTTGAGGGCCGTCTCGACCGTGCGCTGCACGATCTCCGGCTGAAGCGCGATTTCGTCCTGGATGACCTTCTTCGCGATCTCGAGCGCCAGCGTCACGAGCTTCTCCTCGTTCTGCTTCACGGCGGTCGGGAACGCGACGGCGATCTCGTTGAGCTTCTGCAGCGCTTCGGAGACGTACTGCGCGGCCTCGGCCTCGCCGGCGGCCTTGCCCTCGTTGTAGCCGTCGGTGTACGCCTGCTCGCGCAGCTCCTCGAGGATGCGGTGCTTCTCCTTCTCGAGCTCGAGCATCGTGGCCGCCTGGGCCTGCTCGGCCTGCGCCATGGTCTCGGCGGAGCGCGTCATCGCTTCCATCATGAGCCGCTCGGCCTCGAGCCTGGCCTCGGAGAGTATCGCTTCGCGCTGCGCCATCAGCTCGCCGAAGGTCTCGGGCGGGTGCTGGGCCTCGATGCCCTGAGCGATCTCCTCGGCGCCCGCGACGATTTCCTTTTCGGCTCGCTGCAAATGCGTCCAGCGGATTTCGCTGACCGTGCCGACGAGCTCGAGGTCCAGCTCGACCGCCACGCGGCGCTGGATGTAGGGCATCACCTTGCCGAAGTCGCCCTCGGGGTTGGCGGCCTCGAGTTCGGCCTGCACGTCTTCCAGCGTGGTGGTCATGATGAGGCCGGCGTTGTTCTGGATTTGCTCGCCGAACGCGTTGGCGTCGATGTCGGCCGCGTCGTTGGCGCCGTAGAGCGTCTGCTCGCGGGATTTCTCGAACTCGTGAATCGGCTCGTCCCAGGCCGGGCCTGCGTCGTCGGCGGGCACCTCGTTCGTGGCAAAAAGGTCGTCGACGCCGCCTTCGAGATCGAGGTCGCCCCAGTCGCCGGCCTCGAAGCCTTCGAGCTCGCCATCGCCTGCGTCGGCCTGCGGGACGACTGCGGTCAGCGTTCCCTCGTCGGGCTCCGTCGCCGGAATGACGTCCGCGCCGACGATCGCCGCCGACTCGGTATACCGTAGATTGGAGCCTTTGATCAGCGCCATAAGGGTAGAGAAACCTCCGCTACCTTCCATCTACCCGGGCGAGGGTCGGCCATAAACGGCCGATTCCCTGTCACCATCACGATTTCAGCCAACCAGAGGTTTCGCGGGTGGGGCGGGCGGCGGGCTCATGGTATAAGGTGGAGCCATGGATGGCCATGTCCGCGGCCGTTACGCGCCGAGCCCCACCGGCGAGCTGCACCTCGGCAACGTGCGCACGGCGCTCGTGGCCTGGCTCGGTGTGCGGTCGGCCGGCGGTACCTTCGTGATGCGGGTCGAGGACCTCGACCCGCCGCGCGTGATCCCCGGCGCCGAGGCGCGCATCCTCGAGGACTTGCGCTGGCTGGGCATCGACTGGGACGAGGGTCCCGACGTCGGTGGACCCCACGCGCCCTATCGCCAGAGCGAGCGCGACGTCGTCTTCGGCGAGGCGCTGGCGCGGCTGGCCGCCTCCGGGCGTCTTTACGGCTGCACCTGCTCCCGCGCGGACCTCAAGCGTCTCGCCTCGGCGCCGCATGGGCTGGGCGATGAAGGACCGGTTTACCCCGGACTCTGCCGCGAGAAGGCCGTGGCGCTGGCATTCGATGCCGCGCCGGAGCAGCGGGCGCGCCAGCCGGCCCTCCGCTTCGCCGTCCGGCCAGGCTCGGTCTGCATCGACGACCTGCTGGCCGGTCGATACTGCCAGGACGTCGCCGAGTCCGTCGGCGACTTCGTGGTACGCCGGGCCGACGGCCTGTACGCGTACCAGCTCGCGGTGGTCGTCGACGACGCGGCGATGGGCATCGATCAGGTGGTGCGCGGCGCGGATTTGCTCGACTCGACGCCCCGCCAGGTCCAGCTGCTCGAGGCGCTCGGCGCGCCGGTGCCTGCCTATGCGCATGTGCCGCTCGTGCTCGACCTGGCTGGCGCGCGGCTCGCCAAGCGCGATCAGGCCACGGCCGTGCGCTCCCTGCGCGAGGCCGGGTTGCCGCCCGAGCGTCTCGTCGGCGTGCTCGGCTGGTCGCTCGGCTTGCGGCCGGAGCCCACGCCCTGCACGCCCGCCGACCTCGTGCCCGCCTTCGCGTGGTCGCGCGTCGCGCGGGAGCCCTGGCGCTTCGACCCCGCGGTTTTCGGAGGCTAGCCCCCTGATGGACGCCGACCGCCGCGCCTTCTTCGTCGGCGCCGCCCTGATCGGGGCGGCGCTCACGCCCTTCGCGTGGGCGAGCACGCTCACGGCGGACGAGTTCACGTTCATGAGCGACGCCTTGCGGATCGTCCGTGGAGAGGCGATCTACCGGGATTTCTTCCAATTCATGTCGCCGCTGCCGTTCTGGCTGCTCGCCGCGGCCTACCTGCTCGCCGGGCCGTCGCTGCTCATGACGCACGTGATCCAGACGCTGCTCGTTTGGGTGGCGGCGTTGCTGGCCTGGGCGATCGCCCGCCACCTCGGTGCGGGGCGCTGGACCGCCTGGCTGCCCGGCTTCGCGGTGGCGTTCGGGCTCTATCCGCATTACGTGGGCTACAACCACCACTGGGTGGCCCTGCCGCTCGTGCTGGGCGCGCTGTGGGCCGGGCTCGGGGCGATCGCCACCTCGCGGCCCCGGCGCTGGGCCGCGGCGGGGGTGCTCGCCGGGCTCACGTTCGTGACCATCTGGATCGATGGCGTGGTCTTGCTGATCGCCATGGCGCCGTTCCCGGTGCTCGCGGCCTGGCTGGCGGGCGAGGGACAACGATCGGGTCTGCGCCAGGCAGGCGCCTTCGTCGCGGGGTTCGCCGTTCCGCCGGCGCTCGCGGCGCTGATCTTCACGGCCCAGGGTGGACTAGGCATGGCGCTCTACGATATCTTCGTCTGGCCGCTCACGTTCTACCGCGGCGGCGGCGGCATCAACGACCTGGCCTTCGCGACCGACTTCCCCACGATCCTGCTGCCCGTGAAGGCGCTGCCCGGCTGGTATGGCCGCCTGCTCCACTACGTGTTGCTCTACTTCTTCTTCGCAGTCGCGGCCGTGCTCGCCGCGGGGTGGGGCCTCGGTCTGTTTTCCCGGCGCTGGCTGCGTGGCCCCGGCCTTCGCGAGGGCGAGGCGGCGCTCGGCCTGGTGGCGCTCGCCGCGTTGGGGTTCCTGGCGCTGAGCACGCGCGGGCGCGCCGATTTCGTGCACGTCTGTATGTACCTGGCGCCCGCGCTGATTTTCCTGACCGCGCTCGTGCCGCGCTGGGCGGCGCGCTTCCCCGAGCCGGACCTCGGCTTCTTGCGGGTCTTGCCGGCCGCGGCGCTGGCGGCGTTCGGGCTGACGGGGGCGCTGATGGTCGCCAAAGGTATCGCGGCGGACCCGGCCACGTGGCGCTCGCTCGCCTCGCCGGACGCGCGGATGCGCGAGACGCCGATCATCGCCTGGCTACGCGATCACGCCCGGCCGGGCGACCGGATGGTGGCTATGCCGGCCGGCGGCTTCTATTACTTCTACGGCCCGCCGCCCGCCACCCGGAATCCATACATCCTGCCGCCGGAGCGCGGTTACACGCCCGAGGCCGAGTGGCGCGAAGTCGGTGCGGAGATCGCCCGCCACCGCCCGCGGTTCGTGGTCGTCGCCCCCTGGCCGTGGGGCGAGCGGGACGCGGTCTTTGGGCGCTACGCCTCGCTGCTGCCGCCCGGCTACGTGCGGCGCGGCGAGTTTCGCACGCCGCAGTGGGGCGGCATCTGGCCGGCCGTCGTCTGGGAGTACGAGGGCAGGCCATGAACGGCCCGGGATAGCTTAGAAGTTCGCAGAGTAGGCGACGCCGACCGCGTAAGCCTTCGTCGCCTGGTTGTATGACGCCGCGGCGCTGAAGGAGCTTTGGCGATCCACCTGGTATGCCAGGTTGCCGGCCAGCTCGAACGACTTGGTGTGGGCGCCGTAGCGCAGGCCGGCTGTGGCCGCGAGCGGGCCGTCATGGTAGGTCGTGCCGATTTCGGCGCCGGCGGCGCGCACGAACTGGTTGGTGCCGGTCAGCTCGCCACGCAGCTTGGCCTTCACCTCGAGGCCTTCGTTGCGGTAGAGCGTGACCCTTGCGGCATCGAAGCCGATCGGCTTGCCGGTCTTGGCGGCCTGGTTGTGCGCCAGCGCCACCGCGCCGGCCGCCGCGGCCACCGCGACCGGGCCCCAGACGAACGGTTCTTCCTTGATTTTCGCCTTCACGAAGTCGCCGGCGTGCCGGGTGACGTTCTTGCCGTCGAGGAAGAGCTTCTCGAACGAAGGGCGGCCGTCGCCGTCGATGCTGACGATCAGATCGTAGCGGCCGGCCGAGACGCGCACCCGGGCTTCCTTGAGATCCAGACGGGTCTCGCCGGTGACGGGATCCGTGTACGGCCGCTGGGGCAGGCCCGTCGGCGGCATCAGCTGGCCGGGGTCGCGTTCGAAGACGAGCTCGGTCTCCCGGCCGCCGGCGATCCGGTCCGCGTAGCGGATCTGCTGGATCGCGAAGGGGGTCTCGTCGCGGCCCGGCCAGCGCGAGAGCGCCGGTTTGAGCTCGTCGCGCCACGACTTCTCGAACGCGACGGTGTCGAACAGCAACGCCACGTCCGCGTCGTCCGGGGCGCGGTTGAGGCGCGCCCGACCGGCCGGCGACAGCACGAGCGAGTCGCCCGGCAGGGCCGGCTGGCGCAGCGTCAGGTCCAGCTTCGGTTTCGGCTTCGGGTCATCGGGCCCGGCCGGCGCCGGCCTGGGCGTCGGGGTGGTCGGCAGGATGGGCGAGAGTTCGGGCATTGGCGTCACCGGGTCATGGGGCGGAGCTCGCCCCGGAAGATCGCGTCGAGGATGGCGGCACGGCGCGGCCAGCGCGCCACGAAGCCGGCAAGGTCGGCGGGTGGGTCGGCGATCGTCACCCGGCCTCCCTTCTGCAGCGTCAGGTATACGAAGAAGGACTCGGCGAAGTCTTCGGTAGGGCTGTTCTCGCCATAACGCGTAACGGAGCGGTTGTCGGCCGCCATCGCGTCCTCCCACCCGTCAGGCACCATCGTATTCTTGGATGAGTACGTCTGGCCGAGCACGTGGCCGAACTCATGGAGGAAGTAGTCCTCCTTGAGGAACTTGGTGCCATGCCAGAAGTTGGTGGCCCCGTTGCCGCCGGTCGCGGCGGAGGTGAAGTCCGGGTTCTTGTATTCCTTGGCCCAGTATTCGTCGGTCGGGTTCGGCCCGTCGTCGACGCTGATGGTCTTGAGCGCGCCGCGCAACGCGGGCGGGATCATGGCCCACAGGTTGAAGGCCTGCGCGACCTCCCAGGCGTCCTGGGCGTCGGCCGGCGTGACGAGCTCGAACTTCCCGTTCGCGTCGGAGACGGTATAGGTGGCGGTCTTCTCGTTGGTGACCGCGCGCTTCACGGCGATCGGCGCGAGCTTGCCGCGGGCGTCGGCGAGCTCGGCGACGTAAGCCATCGTGGCTTGATCGGGTTGCAAGATGGTGACCCGGCGGACCGAGGACCGGACCGGCTCGGGGATCTGGGCCAGCATCGGCAACACCCGGCCGAGCACGCCGGCGGCGTCGCTCGCTTCGTTGACGACGATTTCGAAGCGCAGCTTGCCGAGGCCCACCTCGAAGGCGCGCTGGTCGCCACGCGGGATCAGCTCCCGCACCGCCAGGCCCTGGGCCTCTGCGTCATTCAACGGGAGCCTGGTGGCCTCGCCGCGCAGGGCTGCCGCAACCGCCTCGCTGGCCGAGGCGGCTAAGGCGGGCGCCGCGATCGCCGCCGTATCAGGCCGGCAAACCGGCTCAGCGGTGGGCTTGGCCGGTACGCCGGCCACGCGCCGGTCGCCATTGCGACTCGGCGTCGGCTTGCCGCCCGACGCCGTCGCCGTCGTCCCGCCCGGAACGGTCGGCTTGCGCAGGCCCGTGGCGGGCACGGCCGTGCGCGTAGGGCGGACGATTGACGTGGTTGGGTTGGTCGGGCTGGTGGGGGTGGTTGGCATCGCGCAGATCTCTTGACGGCTTCTTCAAGCCTTATCCGCGCGAGCCCCCCGCCACTGACGAACTTTGAAATTCCTTGGCCTGCCCTTAACGTGTCCTTTAGGGCAGCGGGTTCTAGAGCTCGTCTTCTTCCGAGTCGATTTCCTGGTTCTTGGCGTCATAGGTGCCGGTGATCTGCACAGGGATGGCATCCCCATCGCTGATGCGGTTCGCGATCGCTGTGAAGGCGAACATGCCGCGCTTCTCGGTCGGCTTCACGTCCAGCTTCTTCACTTCGTACCAGGTGTCGGCCCCTGTGTCCTCGATGGCGTCCTTGATTTCCTGCTTGATCATCGCGAGGCTGCCGCTCTGGGACGCAGCGCGCATCCCACCGGTCTTGGCGTAAGGCGACCCGACGGGTGCCTGGCCGCAGCCCGTGAGCGCGGCGGCGAGTGCCAGGACGGCGATGAAGGTGGTGGACTTGGTCATGCGAGGGTCTCCTTGCGGACATTAAATCCAGGACAAGGAGCTTATCGCGTGTTTAAGGACTGTACATGCTAGTTCGATCGAAAAATTGATCAACGGATTTCCAAAGGCCGGATGTCGGCGGGGATGAAACGCAGGTCGAGGTAGTCCGCGATCGGCAGCGCGCGCGTCAGGATGCCGGCCTCGCGCCCCATGTCACGGATGCGCGCGAGCTCGATCGGGTCCGGGCGCAGCATCCTGTAACTCACGCGATCGGGAGGCTGCGTGAGCACGAAGCGCACGAGCTGCTCGTCCTGGCGGAAGTACGGCGCCGCGATGCGGGCGGCTTCGGTCCGGTGCCCCTCCGCCCACTCGCCGGACTCGGCGATGCCGCGCACGAGATCGCTCACCACCGCCGGCTGTTCGCGGATCAGCTTCTCGTGCACCACCATCACGCAGGAGATGAAGCCTGGCCAGACGTCCTTGGCGTGGTGCAACACGCGCCCGGTGCCCGCGAGCTCGGACTTGGCCGCGAAAGGTTCGCCCACGAAATAGGCCTCGATCGCCCCGGCGGCCAGCGCGCCCGGCATGTCCGGCGGCGGCAGCTCCACCAGGCGGAGGTCGGCGGCGGCCACGCCCTGGTCGGCCATCAGCTTACGCAGCACCAGGTGCTGGTTGCTGTAGCGGCTCGGGATGGCGATCGCTTTGCCGCGCAGGTCGGCCAGTCGACTGGCCGGTGAGCCTTTCCGCACCATCAGGGTGGAGCCGTCGCGGTGGCCGAGGTAGGTGATGCGCACGGGCACGCCTTGCTCGCGCAGCTTCATGGCGAGTGGGACGATCATGAAGGTGGCGAGTAGCTTCTCCGCCTTGATGGCCTCGGCGATCGAGGCGAACTCGGTGAAGCGGACCGACTCGAACCGAGCCGTGGTGCTAGTCCTGGACGCGTAGTCCGTGACCGGGCACGTGAGATGTCATGTCACAGGGAGGTGCCCGACGCGCAGCACGGCGCGTTCCGGGTGCGACGCGGGCTCCGCGCCGCGGAGACCCATGGCCCCGGGCGAGGCTTCGGGGCCATGCCGGCCCATGACGGCCAGCGTGATGCCGAGCAAGGCGGCGACGCCCACGCCGCCCCACGACAGCCGACCGCCGCCCAGCGCGGGTGGCGGGGCCGCAGGGGCAGGCTTCGCTGCCGGCTCCCCCAGCCCGAGCGCGTCGCGGATCGCGGCCGCCGCTTCCACGACGGCCGGTATGCTGAGGTCACGCGGCCGTTCGCCCGTGAGACGGAGCTCGAGGCTCACGCGGGCGGGGCGCGCCGACAGGACGATGACGCGGTCCGCGAGCTGGACGGCTTCTTCGATGTCGTGGGTGACCAGCACGACGGTGCGCGGCACGACGGCGAGCAGGCGCGCGAGCTCGTGGCGCATCCGCAGGCGTGTCTGGTAGTCGAGCGCGGAGAAGGGCTCGTCGAGCAAGAGGATTGGCGCGTCGCCGGCCAGGGCCCGGGCGAGCTCCGCGCGCTGGCGCATGCCACCCGACAATTGGTGTGGCTGGTGGTCCTCGAACCCGGTCAGGCCGACGAGATCGAGCAACTCGGCCACGCGCCGGTCCTGCTCGGGACTGGCCTGGTCGCCGAGCCCGAGCGCGACGTTCTGGCGCGCGGTCAGCCAGGGGAAGAGGCCGTCGGCCTGGTGGATCGTGCGCGTGCGGCCGGCGCGGTCGATGCTGCCCGCGTCCGGCGGCTCGAAGCCGGCGAGCGCGTTGAGGAGCGTGGTCTTGCCGCAGCCGGACGGGCCGACGATCGCCACCACCTCGTTCGGCGCCACCGCGAGGTCCAGCCCGCCGATCACCTCGAGGTCGCCGTAGCGGCGCACGAGGCCCGTTGCCCGCAGGGCGGGGGGCCGCAGGTCGTCGGTCATCGTTCGTACGCCCAACGGACGCCGGGCAGGCGGGTGAGGCCGGCGAGCAACCGGTCGAGCGCGATGCCGATCGTGCCGATGGCGAGCATCCCGAGCACGAGCAGGTCGGTCCGGAGCCCGTTGCGGGCGTCCCAGATGGCGAAGCCCAGGCCATCGGGCCCCGCGATCATCTCGGCGGCGACCACCACCATCCAGGCCAGCCCGGCCGCCAGGCGGACGGCGGTCAGGACTTCCGGCAGGATCGCGGGCAGGGTGACGCGGCGCCAGAGCGCAAAGCCCGTGAGGCCCAGGTCGCGGGCGACGCGGAAGTACACGCCGGGGATCGCGGCGACGGCCGTGCTGGTGGCGAGCATCAGCGGGAAGACCGTGGCCATGAAGATGAGGAACACCGCCGGCGCACTGCCGATGCCGAACCAGAGGATCGCGAAAGGTATCCAGGCGAGCGGCGACAACGCGCGCAGGAAGTTCACGGCCGGGAGGATCGCGGCGCGCGCGATCGGCGTGTGGCCGAGCCAGATGCCGACCGGGATGCCGATCACGCAAGCCAGCCCGAAGCCCGCCGCCACGCGGGCGATCGAAGCTGCGGCGTCGGCGATGAGCCTGCCGTTCCGGAGTTCGGCCACGAAGGCCGCGGCCACGGCAGCTGGCCCCGGCAGCGCAAAAGCCGGCGTGCGGTCGGCCACGAGGGCCCAGAGTGCCAGCGCGAAGATGGCGGCCACCGCGGGGGGCCAAAGAGCGGGACGTTCACCGTTCATGGACCCATTATAGAGGTCATGCGGTTTTCCTGCGGCTGGCCAAAGGCAAACCCCCGACTCGACCCTTGCGGGGAATCGGGGGTTCGACCCTGGACTTGAATCGAAGACTCTGAGGAATCTAAGACTCTAAAGGTCCTGGCGGCGGGCTATCTTCCCA
>JAKFEW010000032.1:0-24297 GCA_036675505.1 Candidatus Sericytochromatia bacterium | reverse complement strand
GGCCCGCGTGAAGGTCTACGACCCGGTGGCGCACGAGACCGCGCGCGAGGTGCTAGGCTCCGTCGAGTACGCCGAGAACCCCTACGTGGTGGCCGAGGGCGCGGACTGCGTGGTGCTTTTGACCGAGTGGGCCGAGTTCAGCAGCCTCAACCTGCCCTACCTGAAGACCCTCATGAAGCGCCCCGTGATCGTCGACGGCCGCAACGTCTTCGAGCCCGGCAAGATGCGCTCGCTCGGCTTCGAGTACTACTCGATCGGCCGCCCGGACCTCACGCTGAGCGACGTGTCGGATCCCGGTCGCAGGGTCTAGCCCATGCCAGCGGTCCGCGTCGGCGACGTCGCGCTCGAGGTCGAGACCTGGGGTGAGGGCGGCGAGCCCGTGCTGCTCCTGCACGGCGCGCTCTCGACCGCCGAGCAGAACTACCGCCTCGTGCTCGGCCCGCTCTCAGCGCGCCACAAGCTGATCGGCGTCGATCTCCGCGGACACGGCGCGAGCAGCAACCCGAGCGGCACCTTCACGCTCGCCGCGTTGCGCGACGACGTGCTCGCGGTGCTCGACCACCTGGGGCTCGCCAGGGTCCACGTGCTGGGCACCTCGCTGGGCGGCTACGTGGCCCTGGCCCTGCGGGCGGCCGCGCCCGAGCGTTGCGCGACGCTCGCGCTCGCGGGCGTGAAGCCCGGCTGGACGCGCACGCACGCCGACGATCGCTTCGACTTCTTCCGCCCCGAGGCGATCCTGGCCGAGTACCCGCACTGGGACAAGTACCTGGCCGATCTCCATGGGCGGCACCATGGGGCAGACCATTGGCGCACGGTGGCTGGCTGGGTGGGCACCCTGCTGCGCGGCCTGCCGGACGAGCCGGCCACGGGCTGGGCCGCCCTGGAAGCCGAGCGCGACCGCCTGCCGCTGTTCTACTGCCTGGGCGACCGCGACAACCTCGTGCCGCTCGCCACGGTGGTCGAGGTGGCCGAGCGCCGGCCGGACGCGCACATCCTGGTAGTGCCGCGCGCCGGGCACCTGTTCCGCGAATACGAGCCTACCGTGTTCGCGGCCGCTTACCTGGCGTTCTTGCGCCGGCACCGGCTGGCTTGAGCGGAGGGCCTGGCCGGCCGGCTCAGAAGCCGGCGCCCGCCAAAAGCTGGTCCAGCGACTCCAGGGTCTGCGCGCAGACCCGGTCGTCGCCGCTCATGTCCTTGCGCGCCGCGATCACCCAGGCACGGGCATCATGGAGCTTCTCGCGCGACAGGCTCGCCGCGCTGCCGTAGTCGAGCGTGTGGAAGATCTTCTCGAGCTGGTCCTCGAGCTTCTGGTTGAACCCGGGCTGGTTGAGGTTCTCCGGGTCGCGCATGCCGATGTGGTCGGTGTAGAGCCCGTAGAGGCGCGCGACCTCCTCGCGGAACCGCGCCGAAAGGGCGACCGGGCCGGTGCCGGCGGCAGGCGTCGAGACCGGGTGGTGCGGCGCGGGGGTGGCGTGGGCGACCGGCTTCGGCGTGGCATGGGCCACGGGCTTCGGCGTGGCCGGCGGGTGAATCATCGGCTTCGGCGTGGCGTGAGCCATCGGCCTCGGCGTGGCGGGGTGCGACACCGCGTGGTGGCCCGGCGTGGCATGGGCCATCGGCTTCGGGGTGGGCAGCGTGCGGACGATCGACGGACGCTGCGGCAGCCGCGGGTTGGAGGCCGCGTCGGCCAAAAGGGCCAGGAGCTGCGGCATGCCCTTGCGGCGCGCATACTCCAGCGGCGCGTTGCCCTGCATGTCCTTCGCGTTCGGGTCCGCGCCGGCGGTCACCAGCACGCGCGCGACCTCGACGTGCTTGCGCACGGTCGCGAGCAGCAGCGGCGTGCGGCCCTGGGTGTCGCGCGCGTCGACGCTGGCGCCGCTGTCGATCAGCGTCTTGGTGGTGAGCGGCCAGCCGGCCTGCGCCGCCCAGTGCAGGGCCGTGTAGCCGTACTCGTCCTGGGCGTCGACCATCGCGCCCTGCGCGAGCAGCTCGCGCACGCGCGGCAGCTTGCCGGCATAGGCCGCCTCGATCAGCTGGTAATCCGCGGTGGTACGGGCGGGCGCGGCGTACGCGGCGTTGGCGGCGAAGAAGACGACCAGGGCGGCGGCGAAGTGGAAGAAGGGCTGGCGCGGCATGGTTTCTCCAGGAGCAAGCGGTGCTTAGGGGAGTATACCCCGGTCTACGCCGGGTGTGCGGGCGCGATCGCCGCGAGAAAGGTTTCCAACGTGACGTTGCGGCCGGTGACGACCACGGCGACGCGCAGGCCGGCGACCGGCAGGTGGGCGAGGGCGGCGATCGCGACCGCCGCGGAGCCCTCGACGATCAGGTGGTCGTGCGCCGCCGCCTCGCGCATCGCGGTGCGGATGTCCGCCTCCGAGACCGTGACGAGATCGTCGACGTGGCGCGCGATCAGCGGGTAGGTGATCGCGCCCGCCTCGACGTTGCCCGCGAGCCCGTCGGCGAGGGTCGGGGCCTCGTCGATCGCCACGAGCCGCCCCGCGTCGAGCGCGGCGCGCATCGTGGGCGAGGCCGCGGGCTCGGCGCCCCAGACGCGCACCCGCGGGGCCAGCAACTTGGCCGCGAGCGCGATGCCCGCGAGCACGCCGCCGCCGCCGCACGGCACCACGATCGCGTCGAGGGTCGGGTCGTCTTGGAGCAGCTCGCGGGCGATCGTGGCCTGGCCCGCGATCACCGCCGGGTCGTTGTAGGGCGAGATGAAGCTGAGGCCCCGCTCGCAGGCCATGGCCCGCGCGAGCCGCTCGGCCTCGTCGTAGTCCGCGCCGCGCACGATCAGCTCGACCGGGTACTCGCGCATCGCCTGGACCTTGGTCTGCGACGCGGACGCGGGCACCACGATCGTCGCGGGCACGCCGAGCGCCGCCGCCCCCCAGGCCAGCGCCTGGCCGTGGTTGCCGGCCGACACGGCGAGCACGCCGCGCGCGCGGGCCGGGCCGTCGAGCGCGGTGAGCGCCGCCATCGCGCCGCGCAGCTTGAACGAGCCGGTGGGCTGCCAGCATTCGAGCTTCAGCGCGACCTCGGCGCCGTGGCGGCGCGAGAGCCAGGCCGAGCGATCGAGCGGCGTTCGCCGCACGTACGGTGCGATGCGCGCCGCGGCCGCATCCACCGCCGTGAGGTCGAGGCCGGCGAGGGCGGCCTCGCCGCTCATCCCTGCGGGCTCGCGCCGGCGGCCGGCGTGCCGGTCGCCGCCGGCTGGGGCGACGGTGGTGCACCCGGCGTGCTGGACGGGACGCCCGTCGGCGTGGCCGAGGGCGTGCCCGTCGGTGTGCCGGACGGCCCGGCAGCGGGACCCGGCGTGCCCGTGGGCGACGGGCCCGGCGTGGGCAGCGTGTAGGTGGGATCGGCCTCGAGCAGCTTGAAGCCCGCGAAGAGGCCCTCGTAGGCGCCCTGCGCCGACGTGTAGCGCGCGTCCGTGGTCGAGAGCATCACGATGTAGCCGCGGCCGCGGTGCAGCGCGGCGCGCGCGATCACGCGCAGGACCACGCCCGTGCCAGGGTTCTTGCTGAGGCTGCGGCCCTTCATCGAGACCTGGTAAGCCTTCTTGCCGCCCAACTGCGCGTCGGCCTCGGCGACCTCCGGCGTGCCCTCGAAGCTCGCCGCGATCGAGCGGCGCGTGATGTCGGCGAGCGCGGCCTCGGCCTTCGCGGTGTCGGCCGTATCGAGGCCTGTGTTGAGCGTGATCACGCGGATGCCCTCCGAGGCCGCCTGGCCTTCCTCGGTCGGGATCAGGCCGCCGACGGCGATGCGCAGGGTCGAGACGCCCGAGGCCTCGGTCTGGTCGCGCAGCGGGGAGGTGGTCTCCTTGCCCGCCTCGTCCTTGGTCGTGATCGAAAGCTCGCCCCAGATGCCGGGGAAGACGAGCTCGAAGTCCGTCGTCCTGTATTGCAGCGGCTGCGGCGCCGGCGGCTGGTTGGCCTGGGCCGCCACCGCGGCGGCCACCTCGTCGCGGGCCTTCTCGAAAGTCTTGCAGGACTCGCCGACGCACACCCCGGTGGGCGGCGTGAAGAACATGCAGCCGCCCGTCATGGGAAGGACGGCGAGCGCGACGGCGAGGGCCAACCGGTTCATGGGGGCTCCTTTTCTCAGGGGCGGTAGGTGCGCGTCACGACGACGCCGTGTTGGCCCATACGGCCCAGGTCGCGACCGTTGGCGGTGATGCGCACGCCCCCGCTGTTGCCGGCGGAAACCTCGACCTTCTTGCCCTTGAACTGTCGCTCGGAGCCGCGCGAGAGCACGCCCTCGAAGACCAGGCGCCCGTCGACGACGACTTCCACCCAGGAGCGCTCGACGAAGTCGAGCCTGACCGTGACCTGCTTCGGCGGCGCGGGCGTCGGCTTCGCGGTCGGGCGCGCCGTGGGGGACGGCGTCGGGGTGGCGGCCGCGGGGCTGGTGACGGCCGACGGCGACCCCGCGGGCGACGGGCCAGGGGCCTGGGTCGGCCGGACGGTCGGCGCGGCCTTCGCGGTCGGGCTGGGCTTCGGGCTCGGCCGGACGCTCGGGCTCGGGCGGGTCGTGGGGCTCGGCTTCACGCTCGGGCTCGGCCGGGTGGTGGGGCTCGGGCGGGGCGTCGGGCTCGGCTTCACGCTCGGGCTCGGGCGCGTGGTCGGGCTGGGCCGGGCCTCGTCGGTCGGGCGCGCGGCCGGCGACGCGGCAGCCGACGCGCTCGGCGAGGGCGAGGCGGCGGGCGACATGAGCGCCATCGCGGTGGCCGTCGCGCTCGGCGACGGCGCCAAAGTGGCTGAAGGCGAGGCCGTCGCGACGGCCAGGAGCGGGCTCGGCGACACAGCCGCGGGGCTCGGCTGCGCGGCCGGCGTGGCGGTGGCGGTGGGATCGTCGACCACGCTCACGCGCGGCTGGAAATGCCAGGCGAGGGCGAGCGCGCCGCCCAACAGGCCGGCGATCACGAGGTAGTAGGCGATCGGGCCCACGCCGGGGCGGATGTCCGGCGTGGTCGCCGTGGGGATCGGGGCCGCGCGGTAGGCGTCGGCGACTTCGTTCGGCGCGAGGCCCACGGCCTCCGCGTACTTCTTGAGGAAGCCCCGGATGTAGAACACCTCGGGCAGGTCCGTCTCGTTGCCCTCCTCGAGCGCGAGGAGGTGGCGCACGGTGATGCGCGTGCGGGCCGCGATGTCTTCGAGGCTGAGGCCCTGGCCCTCGCGCGCCTGCCGGAGACGCTGCCCCACCTCGCGCAGGCTAGCCATTGCTCTCTCCTGTCCCCGCGGCGGGGCCACCCGTGCCCCGCTTCGCGCCGCGGCGCAGCGCCGCGACTTCGTCGTCCGTCAGCGGCCGGAACTTCCCGGGCGCCAGGTCGCCGGCGGTCAGGTTGCCGATCGCCACGCGCTCGAGCCGCGCCACCGGGTGCCCGACGGCTTCCATCATGCGCCGCACCTGGCGGTTGCGCCCCTCGCGGATCGTGATCGTGAGGATCGTCGTCTCCTTGCGGCGCTCGATGATCTCGAGGCGCGCGGGCAGCGTCACGCCACCTTCGAGCTTCACGCCGGTGCGCAGCTGCTCGATCGCCCCCGGGCTCGGCCGGCCCTTCACCTCGGCGAGATAAGTCTTCGCGATCCCGTGGCGCGGGTGCGTGAGGGACTCGGTGAAAGCGCCGTCGTTGGTGAGGATCAAGAGGCCGGAGGTGTCGCGGTCGAGGCGGCCGACCGGGTGCAGGCCGGGCGCGTAGGGCACCAGCTCGAGCACGGTCTTGCGCCCCTGCGGGTCGTAGCAGGTGCTCAGGTAGCCGCGCGGCTTGTGCAGCAGGTAATACGCCCGCGTGGTCGCGACCACCACCAGGCGGCCATCGACCTCGATGCGGTCCGTCTCGGCGTCGGCCTGCGCGCCGAGCTGGTCCACGACCACGCCGTTGACGTGCACGCGGCCGGCGCGGATCAGCTCCTCGCTGTGGCGGCGGGAGGCGATGCCGGCGCGGGCCAGGATCTTCTGCAAACGTTCGGCGGGCATGGCGTCAGGGTAACCGTGTAGCGAGGGGAACGTCGGTGGTGCGGCTCACGGGGCGGGATAACGATTGAGGTGCATCGCGTCGCGCACCCGCTCCATCGTCTCGCGCGTGGCCTCGCGCGCCCGGGCATTGCCCTCCACGATGATGTCGTCGAGCATCCCGCTGTCCGTCGCGAGCGAGGCGCGGCGTTCGCGCAGCGGCTCGAGGAGGCCGTTGATCTCGCCCGCGAGGTTGCGCTTGCACTGCACGCAGCCGATCGAGCCCGTGCGGCAGAGCGTCGCCACCTCGGGCGCCTTCGCCTTGGCGTAGGTCTCCCAGCCCGTGTAGATCGCGCAGACCTCGGGGTGGCCCGGGTCATCCTTGCGCAGGCGGGCCGGGTCCGTGATCGTGGACATGACCTTCTTCGTGACGTCCTCCGCCGGGTCGCCGAGCTTCACGTCGTTGCCGTAGCTCTTCGACATCTTGCGGCCGTCGAGGCCGAAGACGACAGGCATCTCCGTGAGCAAGGGCCGCGGCTCCGGGAAGAGGTCGGCCTCGAACTGGTGGTTGAAGCGCCTGGCGATGTCGCGCGAGAGCTCGAGGTGGGCCACCTGGTCCTCGCCGACCGGCACGAGCTCGCCCATCACGCCCAGGATGTCGGCCGTCTGCAGGCAGGGATAGCCGAGCAGGCCGTAGCTCACGCTGTCCTCGGCCAGGTGCAGCTCGCGCACCATCTCCTTGAGCGTGGGGTCGCGCTGCATCCAGTTGACGGGCGACACCATCGAGAGCAGCAGGTGGAGCTCAGCCGTTTCCAGGATCGCCGACTGGACGTAGATGGTGGCCTTCTTGGGGTCCACGCCGGCGGAGAGCCAGTCGAGCACGATCGCCCGCGTGTTCTCGCGGATGCCCTCGGTCTTGCCCAGGCCGGTCGTCAGCATGTGCCAGTCCGCGGCCGCGAAGTAGCAATCGTATTCCTCTTGCATGCGGGTCCAGTTGACCAGCACGCCGAGATAATGGCCGATATGCAGCGTGCCGGTGGTGCGCATGCCGCTCATGACGCGTTTCTTCGCCACGTCCTGGTTCCTTTCAAGCCCCCCCACGAACCCACCCTGGGCTGAGGGAGCCCTATGATACCGTATCCATGGATCCATGATCAGAGGAAGGCCCGCGATGTACGCCCCCGGCACCACGCCCCCGAAATCGACCAAGCCCGTGACCGCGCTCGGCCTCCAGCGCATGCGCGACCAGGGCGAGCCGATCGTCGCGATCACCGCCTACGACTACACGATGGCGCAAATCGCCGACCAGGCCGGCGTCGACTTCCTGCTGGTGGGCGACTCGCTCGGCATGGTCGTGCTCGGCTACGACAGCACGCTGCCGGTCACGATGGAGGAGATGCTCCACCACACCAGGGCCGTCGTGCGCGGCACGAAGCGCGCGCTGGTGGTGGGCGACATGCCGTTCATGAGCTACCACGTGAGCGTGGAGGAGGCCGTGCGCAACGCCGGCCGTTTCATGAAGGAGACCGGCTGCAAGGCCGTGAAGCTCGAGGGCGGCCAGGCCCACCAGCTGGCCTGCATCCGCGCGATCAGCCAGGCCGGCGTGCCGGTGATCGCCCACCTCGGCTTCACGCCCCAGGCGGTTCACGCGATCGGGATGCGCGTGCAGGCCAGGAGCGAGGACGCGATCAGGGCCTTGCTGGCCGAGGCCGAGGCGGTGCAGGCAGCCGGGGCGGTGGCGCTGGTGCTGGAGCTGATCCCGGCCGAGGTGGCGGCCCTCGTTACCAAGCGCGTGAATATTCCCACCATCGGGATCGGGGCGGGCGTCGGCTGCTCGGGGCAGATCCAGGTGGTGCATGACCTGCTGGGCCTCTTCACGGACTTCCTGCCGAAGCACGCGAGGCGCTACGCGGAGCTGCACGGGGCGATGGTCGAGGCGATCGCCGCCTACGACGCCGACGTGCGCGCGGGCCAGTTCCCGGAAGCGGGGCACAGCGCCCATGTGGACGTGTCCGGCCTGGCTTTGTCTTGACGCCACTGGCGCGAGCACATCGTAAGCAACCATGACGCAACCATGACCACAACGCGCCGCTTGCTCTGGTAAGATGGGGGCGCCATGAAAAGCACCCTCGCCAGCATGGTTTCCCCCCCCGCCGCGCCCGCCCATGAATGGAACTGGCGCGCGGATCTCGCCGAGATCGACGTGGGCATCGACCACGTCGAGAGCGGCGACCCTTGGAATTGGCGGCGCGACCTCGCCGCGATCGAGGCCGAGATCAACCGCCTCGCGGAGCGTCTGGGCCTCTAGGCCGGACCGTCCATGCCCTTCCCCGCCTGGCTCGAGCTGGGGCCCGTGCGGCTCCACCCGCATATGCTCTTCGAGCTCGCGGGTTACGCCGTGGGCTTCCGCCTCTTCCTCGCAGCCCGCGTCCGCGCCGGCGATCACCTGGGCGAGCGCACGCGCTGGTGGGTGATCGCGGCGGCCATCTGCGGCGCGGCGGCGGGCAGCAAGCTGGTCTTCCTGGCCCTCGACCCGGCGCTGACGGCGGCGAACTGGGCCGACCCCGCTTACACGCTGGGCGGCAAGACGATCGTGGGCGGCCTCGCGGGCGGCCTGCTCGGCGTGGAGCTCGCCAAGAAGGCGCTCGGCGTCGCGCGCTCCACCGGCGACCTGTTCGCGCTCCCGCTGGCGGCGGGCATCGCGATCGGCCGGATCGGCTGCTTCCTCACCGGGCTTGCCGATCACACCCATGGCGTCGCGACCACGCTGCCGTGGGGCGTGGATTTCGGCGACGGCATCGCGCGCCACCCCACTCAGCTTTACGAGATCACCTTCCTGCTCGCCCTGGTGGCTGTCCTGATCTGGCTGAAGCGACGGCCCACGCCCGAGGGGGTGCGCTTCCAGGTCTTCATGGGCGGGTACATGGCCTTTCGCCTGCTCGTCGACTTCATCAAGCCGGGCATCGCGCTCGCGGGCCTGACCGCGATCCAGTGGACCTGCGCCGCCGTGCTCGTCCACTACGCCTGGGCGGCCGCGCACGCCCCCCGCCCGGAGGCCTCCCATGGCTAAAGTACGCCCGTACCTCTACTACGACATCGCGATCAGCATCTGCACGACCTGCTACCGCAAGGTCGAGGGCAAGATCGTCTTCGAGGACGACAAGGTCTACCTGGACAAGCGCTGCCCGACGCACGGCTTCGAGCGCGTGCTGGTGGCCGACGACGTGGACTACTACAAGCGCAGCCGCGAGGTCTTCATCAAGCCGCCGGAGATGCCGTACACCTACAACACGCCGATCAAGTACGGCTGCCCCTACGACTGCGGCCTCTGCCCGGACCACGAGCAGCACTCCTGTCTCTCGCTGATCGAGATCGCGGACTTCTGCAACCTGAAGTGCCCGATCTGCTACGCCGAGAGCGGCCCGCACCGCGCCCAGGCGTTCAAGTCCCTCGCCCAGGTGGAGTTCATGCTCGACGCCGTCGTGCGCAACGAGAAGGAGCCGGACGTGGTGCAGATCTCGGGCGGCGAGCCGACGCTGCACCCGGATTTCTTCGCCGTGCTCGACGCCGCGAAGCGCCGCCCGATCCGCCACCTGATGATCAACACGAACGGCGTGCGCATCGCGCGCGACGCGGCCTTCACCGAGAGGCTCGCGGCCTATATGCCCGGCTTCGAGGTCTACCTCCAGTTCGACTCGTTCGAGGAGGCCGCCCTGCGCGCGCTGCGGGGCGAGGACCTGCGCGAGGTGCGCCTGCAGGCGCTCGACCGGCTCGAGGCGCTGGGCATCTCGACCACGCTCGTCGTCACGCTCATGAAGGGCGTGAACGATCATGAGATCGGCAAGATCATCGACTACGCGCTCACCAAGAAGTGCGTGCGCGGCGTGACGCTGCAGCCGATCCAGGAGGCCGGGCGGCTCGAGGGCTACGACCCGGCCACGGACCGCCTGACGCTCACCGAGGTGCGCCGCCGCATCCTCGAGCAGACCGACGTCTTCCGCGCCGAGGACCTGATCCCGGTGCCCTGCCACCCGGACAGCCTGTGCATGGGCTACGCCTTGAAGCTCGGCGACCAGGTGCGGCCGCTCACCGGCCTGGTGGACCCCGCGGTGCTGATCGACGGCGGCCGCAACACGATCGTGTACGAGCAGGACCCGGCGATCCGCGACGCGATCTTCAAGCTGTTCTCGACCAACCATTCGCCGGCATCCGGCGCCGCCACGCTGCGCGACCTGCTGTGCTGCTTGCCACAGGTGTCGGCCCCTGCGGGGCTGGGCTACGACAACGTGTTCCGGGTGTTGATCATGCAGTTCATCGACGCCGCCGCATTCGACGTGCGCAGCGTGAAGAAGACCTGCGTGCACATCGTGCACCCGGACGGGCGGCTGATCCCGTTCGATACGTACAACCTGTTCTACCGCGACGAGCTGGAGCAGACCAGGCTTGCGCCGCTGCGCCGGGCGGCGATCGCGGCCATCACCTGACTACGGCACCCAGGAAGGGTGTGTCGGGCTCGGCATGTAGGCCGGGCGTTGGACGCCGAAGGCGTCCAGCACCACTCCCACCAGGTCGGTGATGCGCGGCATCAGCGGCGCCTGCAGGCCCACCGACACGAGCGGCACGTACGAATCGAGCACGTGCAGCGAGCCGTGGTTGCCACGCCCCATCGGGAAGCCCGACGTGAACTCGTAGCCGAGCGCGGCGGTCAGCACCAGCGTGCCGCCGCCCGGCACCGAGAGCGCCGAGGTCACGCGCTCGAGCGCGTTGGGGTAGTCGCCGTAGCGCAGGAAGTCGCCGTCGAGCCACGCGCCCACCGTGCCGAGCGCGCCCTCGACGGTCCAGCGCTGGCCCCACGGGTCGACGACGCTCGTTCCTCGCCTCCCGCCGGTCACAGGCCCGCCGCGCCGCCAGCTCATGCTTTCGCCGCTCGCCCGCCGCAGGCCGTGGAACGTCTCACCGTCGCGCCAGAAGACCTGATCCACGGACTTCCAGCCGCTCACCACCTCGAGCACCTCCGCGCGGCAGCGCGCCGTTTCAGCCTCCTCCGGGAAGTAGAAGTAGCACATGCGGTCGTTCGGCCCGACCGCGAAGTCGCAGCCGCGCGCGCGCAAGCCGCCCCAGCGCAGCGGCGCGATGCGGTGCTTCGGGAAGGCCTTGAACACGTTCACGGCGTGGCCCGGCCGCAGCGGATAGGTGTTGCTCTGGGCGTGATCGCCGACCACCAGCCAGCGCGCCTCCTGCACGGCCCGGTCCCACGAGCCGTAAGCGTCCATCATGCGGCCGAGCTCGGCGTCGACCCGCGCGAGGCTCCAGCCGATGTTGTCGGGGCCATGGTGGTGGGTGCGCAGGTCGTTCTCGTTGAAGTACGTGAGCATGAACGCCGGCCGGGCCTCGCGGATCAGGTCCGCGCTGTGCAGGGCGCTCATCTCGTCGTTGAAGCCGTACTTCTTCCAGAAGCCCTTCGAGCGCGGGCGCGTGCCCCGGATCATATCGCCATGGCGCATGAAGCGCGGGCCCGGCAGCACGAGGTCGTCGGGCAGCTTGCCGAGCCGCTTGATGAAGGCCGGCACCTCCGTGTGGTGCTGGTAGGGCGCGCGCGAGACCGGGAAGTTCACGCAGGCGCTCGGCACGTCGGCCGCCTCGAGCAGCTCGAACACCGTCTGGACACCGCGCGAGAGGTGTTCGCCGTTGAGCCCAATGAAGAAATCGCCCACGACATGCTCGATCGTGCCCCACAACAGGCTCTGCGGGTACGGCCAGTAATGCACGTAGCGATCCGGCGGCCGGTTGTACCAGAGCACGCCGGTGATGTGGTTGAGGTCGGGCCCCACGCCCGTCGCGAGCGCCGTCAGGCAGGCCGGCGTGACCGAGGGGAAGATCGTCGTGCACTCCAGGTCCATCCGGCCATGACGCAGCAGGTGCGCCAACGCCGGCAATCGCCCGGCCAGGAACTCGCGCTCCACCGTCCGGGCGACCCAGCTGTCGATGATGATGAAGTGCACCGGCCGAATATCGCGCCCGCGCTCGCCCATGCCCCACCTCGTCTCCCGCGTCCCGATCCCCGTTGATTGTAAAGAAATATTTCGTCTACTGGATAGGGGGATCCAGCCAAAGATTTGCGCCATCAGGCGATTTTTGGCCGTTATAGACAGGTGAAGGGGCGCCACCTGGGCGTTTCGGCCAGCGAGTAGGGGTTGGCCGCGCACAAATACACCCAGGGGACCCTTGCGGGTCCCCTGGGTGCGCGTTTGTGAGTGAGAGAGAAGGAAGGAGGACGGAAAAGTTATGCCGCCGCCGGCGCGGGGGCCGGGGCCTTGTCGCCGCCGAGCAGGTTGGTGACGCCGTCGGAGATCTTCTGATCGACGCCGGTCTTCTTGATGACCTTGTTCATGACCCAGTAGGAGCCGATCAGGCCGCCGAGGCCGACCACGAGGCTCGCGCCCATCAGCAGCATCGGGTTCGCGGGCAGCAGGCCGAGCAGCGGGCCGATGGCGATCGAGGCGGACTGCACCACCACGCCGGAGACGATACCCTTGCCGACGCCGAGGACGGTCTCGGAGGCGACGTTGCCGACGCCGCGGCCGGTGGAGATCTTGTTGCTGAACACGTTGCGGGCGTTGCTGATCGCCGACGGGATGACGGTCCAGGCCAGGTTCTGGAGGCCAAAGCCCGACTTCACGCTCGACTTGAAGATGTCGACGATGACCGGCGGCGTCCACATCGCGCCCGCCTGGCTCAGCAGCTGCGTGACGCGCTGCCACATCGGGAGCGCCATGCCGACGGGCTGGACGACGGTGGGCAGGGAGTTCGAGAACTTCGCGGCATCGGTGGTGGCCGGGGCAGGAGCCGCGACGGTCTTGACGGGCGACTGGGCCTTGGCCGACACGATCGGGCGGTTGGCGGCGATGGTGGTCATGATTCCTCCTAATGCTAGCGCTTGCGGCGCCAGGGCTCTTCTCACAAACTGAACGTGCATTTAATATAGGCTTAACAGGCCAAAGACTTGCGTGCCCTGACAAAGTCTTAACCCGCAGGCCAGGTCGATCGGCCCGAGAACGGCCCAGAATGGACCGATCGAGTTTAAGGCCTGCCCGATCCGACAGGCGAGCAACGGGCACGCAATCGCCAAGCGCTTTCGCCAATTTCGGGCATGACGCCCAAGGCGAGCCCCTTTCCCGCAGTGCTACGGTTTGTATGGCGGGAGAGTGGCGGGATGCGGATTGCGATCATCGGCAAGAAGTTTCCGTTCTGCGGCATCGTGACGTATTGCCGCGAGCTCGTGCGCGCGCTGCGCGCGGGCGGGCACGAGGTCGCGTTCTATTACTTGCACAACGAGGAGGTCCGCAGCGAGGAAGAGGAGAGCCTGCCGTACCTCCTCAAGACCCACATGTTCGTCGTGCCGAAGCCGGACGCGGGCCAGCGGCTCGTCGCGCACCTGCAAGGCTTCCAGCCCGACGTGGTGCACGCCTCGTTCGCGCTCGGTCCGCTCGACTGGCGCATCCCCGAGATCTGCGCGGAGCTCGGCGTGCCGCTCGTGGCCACTTTCCATGTGGCGCTCGATCACCGGCCGACCTTCCCCAACCGCGTGTCGGCCCTGGTCTACCGGCTGTACGCGCGCACGCTCCGCCGCTGTGACCGCGTGGTGGTGTTCTCCGAGGGCCAGAAGCGCCGCCTCACGGACCTCGCCGTGCCCGAGCCGATCGTGCGGATCCTGCCGAACGGCGTGGACGTGCGGCGCTACCGGCCGGGGCCGAGCGCCTTCAAGGCGGCGATCGGTGCGCGGCGCCTGGTGACCTACATGGGCCGGATCGATCCCGAGAAGAACGTCGGCAAGCTGATGCGCGCGTGGCGCGACCTCGACCTCGGGCCGGACGTCCGGCTCGCCGTCATGGGCGACGGTGTGCTCGGCGCGAAGTTGCGCGCGAGCTACGGCGAGCTGCCGGGCGTGCACTGGCTGGGCTTCGTGGCTGACGAGGAGCGCCGCATCGACGTCCTGCGCGGCACCGACGTCTTCGTGCTGCCTTCCAGCGTCGAGGGCCTCTCGATCGCCCTGCTCGAGGCGATGGCCTGCGGCGCCGTGCCCCTGGCGACCGACGTGGGCGCCGACGGCGAGGTCGTCGAGGGCGTGGGCCAGGTGATCGACCCGCTGACGCTCAAGACCGATCTCGCGCCGGCGATCAAAGGGCTGCTCGAGGATCCCGCGGCGCTCGATCGGCTGCGCGGGCTCGCGCGTCGGCGCGTCGTGAGCCGCTACGCCTTCGCGGACAACCTCGCGGCGCTCGAGCGCATCTACGAGGAGGTCGCGCGACCGCGCTTCCGGCTGGCGCGCTGAGGCGTGGACTTGGCTGAATCAGGGGCGCGGCGGTACAATCCCGGGCATGCAGAAGACCGTACTCGCCTTGGCCACCCTCGCGCTCCTCACCGCCGCCTTCGGCCCCACGCCGCCCGCGGCGTTCGCCATGGGCAACCGCATCGAGGCGACGCCCGAGCCCGGCGACAAGGACCCCGCGGCCACGATCCCCGATATGGAAGAGGCCGCCGGCCACCTGATCCACCTGGGCGCCCGCCTCACCTTCGAGACCGCGAAGGGCCCCTTCACGATCGTGACCTTCCCGCGCGAGGCCCCGAAGACCGTCGCGCAGATCGTGAAGCTCGTGAAGGCCGGCTTCTACGACGGCCTCGCGGCGCACCGCGTGGTGCCGGGCGTCGCCGTCCAGGTAGGCGACCCGCTCACCAAGACGATGGCGGCGAGCGACCCGAAGGTGGGCCGGGGCGGCTCGGGCTTCAGCGTGCCGCCCGAGTTCCAGGGCCAGACCGTGCGCCACCTCGCGGGCAGCGTGGGCCTGGCCCGCGGCAAGGATCCGGCCAGCGGCGACAGCCAGTTCTTCGTCACGCTCAAGGAGGCGCCGCACCTGGACGAGGCCTACACGGTCTTCGGGCTCGTCACCAAGGGCATGGACGTGGTGCGCCAGCTGGCGGTGGGCGATCGGATCGTGAGGGCGATCGTGGCGCAGGAAGACCCCGCCGCGCCCAAGCCCTCGGCGTCACCCAACCCGTCGCTGCCCCCCAAGCCCTGAGCCCGGCCCCGGAGCGGGGTCGTCAAACGTCGGCGTAGCCCACGCCGAAGCCACCTCCTCCTGCGGGCCGAGGCTCGCCATCGGCCACGCGCCGCAACACAGCGACGGCGTCGGGCCACCCGCTGTCGAGCTGCTCCCGGGCGGCCTGAACGCGCGTGATCGCCGGCAGCTGCCAGGCGACGAGCACCAGGGCCCAGGGCAGGCCGAGCCAGAGCAACGCAGCCGGGAGGACCGCGAGCAGGCGGGCAGGGTGCACGAAGAGCATCGCGATCGCGGGGATCACGATGGACGCGGTGAGCATCACCACCGATCCGGTGACCAGCACGAGCAGGTCCGCCGCGCGCGTGGCCCAGCTCCCGGCGATATCCCGCACCGCCGCGTCGAAGGCCGCATCGTCCTCGGCGGACGCCGCGAGCTCGAAGGCATCGACCAGGTAATCGCCGGGGGCGATCGCGAGCGCTGGCTCGCGCCCCGGCCAGCGGTCGGGCCGCGTGTTTACGTCGAGCAGGATCTCGGCTCCCGCGAACACGACCCGGCCGCCAGGCACCCGCAGCAGCCGACCGCTCGCGCGGTTCCGGGCCTTCGCGACGACGTCCGCGGGCGCCGGCTCATCGACGTAGACCCGCATCGAATGCGTGCCGTCGGCCGCGGTGTACCAGTACAGCAGGGCGCCCGCCGCTGCGGCCGCGTCGACCTCCTCCTGGCCGATCTCCCCGCGGCCGCCCAGCGCTGTCCGCACGGCCAGCGGGTCGAACAGCACCATGCCGGCCGCATCGGTGCCGGAGACCAGGTGGCCGATCACCGCGGGAGCGCGAGCGCGAACGATTTGGTGGACATAGGAGGGAAGGTTAACACAGGTCATTAAATTCCTGTGAGCGACGCGTCATCCGGGCATTAATTTTTCGCTAAAAGGCGCCCCGCATGCGCCTTCGCGGGTATGAGCCCGGAGGGCGTCGAGGGGGACGTGGAGGGCCTATGGGGGCGGACGTCGATGGTGCCTCCGCTGCGCGGCGCGCCGCAGCGGAGGAAGCTACGCGGCAGGCGGTCGAAGCGGCCGCGCAGCGCCTGGCCGACTCGGTGCGCCGCTCCGCCGCCGCGGGGAGCGCGAGCCCGGTCGTGGAGCCTGTCGTGGAGCCTGTCGGGGTGGCCGAGCCCATCCCCGTCGAGGGCGAGCTGGGCGAGGGCGAGCCGGGCGAGCCCGCAGGCGGGCGGGCCCACATGCCCGAACCGAAGACCGACCCGCTCTGGGAGGCGATCGGCGGGTTCGCAGGCGGGCTCGGCGCGGCCGCCCTCGGGCTGGGCGGCGGCCTGGCGTTCCTGGCCACCCACCCGCTCGAGGCCGCCCGCGGGGTGGCGACGCTCGCCACGCGTCCGGACCGCCTGGCGGCGGCGGGCGGCATGATCTGGGATGAAGCGCGCGCGGGCGGCTGGGCCCATGCCGCCGGCTACGTCGCGGGCAGCGCGGCGCCGTTGCTCCTCGGCCCGGGCGGGGCGATCGCCGTCGCCGCCATGGCGGCCGAGAAGCTCGCGGCGGAACCGCCGCCCTGAATCGGGGCCCGAGGGGGGTCTCACCGGCCGAGGCGCGGGAACCATCCAGGTTCTCGCGCTTCGGCACTTCAGCCTGCCCGCCCGCCGCGGGCCCGCTTGCTGGTTCGGGCCGCACGGGTTAAACTGAGATTAAGTTCACTTTACGGAGGCCCCATGACCCGCATCGCGCTCGCCCTGCTCCTGCCCCTGACCCTCGCGGCCTGTGCCCATGGCCCCGCGGCCGCGCCGGCCGCCGTCCAGCAGGCCGCCGCGAGCCGCGCGCTGGCCCGCACGGATCTCTTCCCGACCCGGCCCGGCACGGTCTGGCAGTACGAGGTGGTGGGCCATCCCAGCGATGACCCTTACGTGGACTACCCGGGCGTCGAGACCGTGACGCTCGAGGAATCCGCGCGCAAGAACGGCCGCACCACGCTCAAGTTGCGCGCGCTGGACGACTTCACGAACCGCTACCGCTTCCCCGAGCTCAGCTGGGACGCGAACGGCGTCGCGCTGCGCGGCGTGACGTACTGGGGGCCGATGGCGGGCGACGCCGAGGGCCATGCGATCGCGCTGCTGCGGTTCCCGCTCGCCGCGGGCGCCAAGTGGGACGACGGCCAGTGGGTCGGCGAAATCAAGGGCGAGGAAACCGTGAAGGTGCCCGCCGGCACGTTCAAGGCCTGGAAGGTCTCGGCGATCGGCACCTACGAGCAGGCCTACACCGCCGTCGGCACCTACTGGATCGCGGCCGGCACGGGCATCGTGAAGAGCGAGCTCAACACGCCCGCGGGCATCTTCGAGTGCCAGATGATCCCGGCAGGCAAGGCGCCCCAGCGGGCCAAGAAGGCCTGGCCCGACCGCGAGTAGGGCCTGAGCGGGCTCAGGCGGTCATCCCGACTCAGCCCGCCACTTCGCCACCGACGACGTCCCTGACGAGTTCGGCGAAAGATTCGTCCTCCGGCGCCTCGAGTGCGGCGAGCACCAGCGCGAGCGTGCGCGGATCCGCCTGGATCGCCCAGTGCTCGGCGAAGGGCAGCTCGTGGTCTTCGGCATGCTCACCCCAAACGCCGTGCTCGCGCGGCCAGACCACCTGATCCCAGCCGGCGCGGATGTTCGTGCAGCGGATGCCCGCGATCCGCTCCTCGGAGCCGAGCGCGGCGATGAACGGGCCGTTCGGGTGCATGTCGCGCGCGCTGCGCGTGACGCGCAAGGCCGCCCACATCGTGCCGCGATGCGGCGTGGCGATCGTGACCAACCGCCGGATGCGGGTGTCGCCGCCGAGGTGCCGGATGAAGTAGCGGGCCGCGAGCCCGCCCATGCTGTGGGCGACGTAGTCGACGCGCTCGGCCCCCGTCTCCGCGAGCAGGTCCGCGACGGCGTCGGCCACGCGCTGCGCGTGCGCCTCGACGCCGCCCAGCGCCGGAAACGTGTTCAGCACCCGCACGCGCCGGCCGTGCGCGCGCAGGAAGAACGCCAGCGGGGCGAGCAGGAACGACGGCCCCATGAAGCCGGGCACGATCAGCACGGGGGGCTCGTCGCGGCCGTGGCCGTGCCAGCCCGAGGCGACGCCGTCGCGCAGGGGCTCGGGCACCACGCCGACGAGCGCGCTGGCCGGCCAGGCGGCGATGTGGCCCACCGCGCGCAGCGGCTGCGGCACCGCGTCGTCGATCCGCCGCGCGAGCGACCCGACCAGGAAGCCCCCCAGGCGGGCGTAGACGCGGGGCAATTCGTGCCAGCGCATGGCTAGGCCTTCCCTTCCGTCAGCCGCGGGACGCACTTCCTGGTTGCAAAGCTCGCCATGCGACAAGCTTACTAGTTCAGCCGCCGGGGTTCAACGGCCTACCCGGGTGATATACTGCCCGCATGCCGGTCGCCGTGTTCACCGATTTCGACGGCACGATCACGCTCGATGACTGCAACGGCGCGCTCGTGAACCGCTACCTGGACCCCGCGCGGAAAGAGGCCTACGATCAGGCCTTCGTCGAGGGCCAGATGGTGCTGTGGCGCCTGCTCGACGCCTCCTTGCGCGCCTGCGAGGTCCCGCTGACCGAAGCGATCGACTTTCTGCACGGCTGCGTGCGGCTGGATCCGTCGTTCGCGGCGTTCCATGCCTGGTGCGTCGCGCGCGGCATCCCGCTCGAGGTCCTCTCGGCCGGCACGGCGGAAGTCGTGCGCTCGTTCCTGGCGGCGGCGGACCTCGACGTCCCGGTCACGGCGAACCGCGCGACCGCGGGCGAGGCCTGCTTCGGCCTGGCGCCGCTCGACGAAGCCTGCCCGACCGGGGTCGACAAGGCCGCGATCGTGCAGGCCGCGCGCGCGGCGGGCTATTACACGATCTTCATCGGCGACGGCTTCAGCGATCGCCTGGCGGTGCCGCACGCGGACCTGGTGTACGCCAAGGACCAGCTGGCGCGCTGGTGCGCGAAGAAGGGCCATCCGCACGTGGCGGTCACGGGCTTCGCGGAGATCATGGCGGACCTCGAAGGCCGCCAAGGCACGCTCCCGCTGGCCTGAAGCACCCCTGTGAGGGTGCTGCGGGCTTAGTACAGCACCACGTCCAGGTCCGGGAACGGCCGCAGGGCGTCGCCCTCCGCGACCACGCGGTCGCCGGCGAAGACGCAGTAGGTGGCCTGGCGCTGCGTGAAGCGCAGCGCGTCGGCCTGGGCGCGCGGCGAGAGGCCGGCGAAGAGCACCACGACCCGGTCGGGCGCGTGCGGGTTCGCGATCACCTGCACCACGCCGTGGCCCGGCTCGGCGTAGGTGCGGCCCTGCCACCAGAGCGCCTTGCCGTCCACCACCGCCTCGCCGCCGGCCGCGGTCGCCTCGCCCCGCGCAAAGCGCACGGGGAACTGGTCCGCGAGGTCTGCGGCCACGCCGTTCACGCCCGGCCGGCCCATCAGGATCAGCGAGCGGCCGCGTTCGGCGTCCGTCAGCTCGCGGTCCGCGCGCAGCGGCAGGTCGAGG
Organism: Candidatus Sericytochromatia bacterium; assembly: GCA_036675505.1. GTDB lineage: Bacteria > Cyanobacteriota > Sericytochromatia > S15B-MN24 > JAQBPE01 > JAKFEW01. The sequence continues at coordinate 4,780 of JAKFEW010000032.1, read as the reverse complement.
TCCTTGTAGCGCTTGAGGCGATCACGCAAGGCTTCGGCCGCCTCGCGCGAGGCCTGGTTGTCGAGCGGATCGCCCTGCGTGCCGTACACGATCACGCCGTCGGCGGGGGCGACGCCCTCGGGGATCGCGAGGTGTGGGCGGCGCACCACCGGCGCGCGGTCCGCGCCGTCGAGCACCAGCCGCAAGGGGCGCGCGCTCGCGACGAAGTGGAAGGGCACGCGCGGCGCGAAGGTGGTGAAGGCGATCTTCTCGACGCCCGCCTCGGTGACGAGCGCCAGATCGATCGGGAAGCGCGCGAAGCCCGCGTCCTGGGCGAGCGCCCCGGTCACCTGCCAGCGCCCCTCCTGCGCCGTGATCTTCACGTCGGCGAGCCTCACCGAGGGGAGCGCGGTGCCGGTGAGCCAGTCCTCCAGCCAGTCGACGCGAGGGCCGGCGGCCGCCTTGAAGGCCTGCGGGTCGCCTGTGCCCGCGCGCAGCGCGGCCTGGTGGCGCCGCAGGAGCGCCCAGAAGGCGTCGTCACCCAGCGACTCGCGCACCAGGTTCCAGAGAATCACGCCCTTGTCGCCCACGACCGGCCGCCAGGCCTCGTCGGCCGGGGTCACGGCGCTGAGCGGCCGGTCCTTGCCGGGCTGCCGCCGCAGGAAGCCCTGGTAACCCGCGAGGTGGTCGTGGATCGCCCGCGTGCGGGCGATCTGCGGCTCAGCGCCCAGCGCCAGCTCCTCGGTGTACGCGGCCAGGCTGTCCACGAGCCAGGTCTGGCGGCCCGTCGCGAAGTTGAGGTCGCGGTGGCGCCAGGCGCGGGTCGCGAGCCAGGCCCCGAGGCCGCCCGGCGGGCGGGCGCCCGCCGACCAATTCTCGCCGACGATCGGCATCGAGCCTGCCGGCAGCTCCACCAGCGTGCCCGCAGTCGCGGTGCCGCCTGTGCGGCCCGCCGCGCCGAGCTGCAGGCCATGCGCCCGGTAGAAGGCCTCGACGGCCCTGGCCGAGCCCGCGTCGGCCGGCGGCGCGGTCAGCGCGTAGAAGGTGTTCCCGGCGGCGCTGAAGACCTTGTAAGGGCCGGCGACGATCGCCGGATCGCCGCCGGCGAAATCGAGGCGCACGGCCTGGTGCGGCGGGTCGACCGTCGTGCGGGCCGCCGGCCCCACGACCCGCCAGGCCTTGGGCGCCCGCACGGTCACGATCGTGGGCACCTTCGGCGCGCCGGCGTCGAGCACCGGGAACCAGGCGGCGTTGCCATTCGGCAGCACGGCGCCGGTCGGGCCGAGCTTGAGGACCGCATCCGCGTCGGTCAAGCGGCCCGCGTAGTCCACGCCCACGACCCAGCCCGCGCCGGGCCGCGACGGCCGCGGCAGCGGCACGACCAGCCGGGCGCCTTCGACCTGGAACTTGGCGGGCCTGTCGTCCAGCGTCACCCGGGCGACGGCGAACGCGCGGTCGAGCTGGAGCACCGCCAGGCCGGCCGCCTGCGACTGGGCCTCACGCGGCTTGAGGCGCAGCTTGGCCTTGCCCTGCACCATGCGGGAGACCGGCGACAGCGTGAGGTCGACGCTCACGCCGATGACGCGGTGCGTCATCACCCTGGCTGCGGGGATCGGCCGCCCCTCGCCAGGCGCCGGCTTCGCGGGTGGCGCCGCCGCGATCGCCGCGGCCAACAATAGCCCGGCCGTCACAGCACCACCGCGCCCTTCTTGATCACGTGCCGCGTGAGCTGCACGCCGAAGTGGTAGGCCAGGTGGGCGTGGTTGGGCACGTCCCAGACCACGGCGTCGGCCTGCTTGCCGACCTCGAGCGAGCCGATGCGCTCTGCCCGGCCGATCGCGTGCGCCGCGTTGACGGTGGCGGCGCCGAGCGCCTCGGCCGGCGTCAGCTTGAGGTGCAGGCAGGCGAGCGTCATCATCATCGGCATCGACTCCGAGTAGCACGACCCGGGGTTGAAGTCCGTGCCGAGCGCGACGGCCACGCCGCGGTCGATCATCGCCCGCGCCGGCGCGCGCTCCGGCATGCCGAGGAAGAAAGGCGTGCCGGGCAGCATCACGGCCACGGTTTTGGAAGCGGCGAGCGCGTCGATCGAGTCCTCACCGGTCATGAGCAGGTGGTCCGCCGAGGCCGCGCCCATGCGCGCGGCCAGCGCGCCGCCGCCGAGATCGGAGAGCTCGTCGGCATGGAGCCTGAGGCCGAGGCCGTGGGCCTGGGCCGCCGCGAAGATCCGCTCGGTCTGGTGGGGCGTGAACACGCCCTTCTCGCAGAAGACGTCGACGTAGGCAGCGAGGCCGCGGCGCGCGACCTCGGGGATCATCTCCTTCACGACGCGCTCGGTGAACTCATCGCCCGAGACGTCTCTGGGCACGGCGTGCGCGCCCATGAAGGTCGCCACGATCTCCTGCGGTCCCTCGGCGGCGAGCCGCGCCACCGCCTCGAGCTGCTTGAGCTCGGTCGCGAGCTCGAGCCCGTAGCCGCTCTTGGCCTCGAGCGTCGTGGTGCCGTTCGCGAGCATGCGAACGAGGCGCTGGCGCCCGAGCGCGACGAGCTCGTCCACCGTGGCCAGGCGGGTGTGCGTGACCGTATGGTGGATGCCGCCGCCGGCCGCCAGGATCTCGCCGTAGGTCGCGCCCTGCAGGCGCTGCACGAACTCGGCCTCGCGGCTGCCGCCGAAGACCAGGTGGGTGTGGGGGTCGACCAGGCCGGGCGTGACGGTGCCGCCGCGCGCGTCGATCTCGCGCGTTTCGGGGCCCGTGGGCACCCGGCGGCGGGCCTCATCGCTGCGGCCGACCCAGCTGACGGCGCCGCCCGTGAAGGCGATCGCCCCGTCGCGGATCACGCCGAGCTCCGCGAGGTCCGCCCCGCGCCGCGGGCCGGGCGCGGGGCCGGCCATCGTGCAGAGCTCGCCGATGTTGACGATCAGCGTGTCACAGGCGGTAGAAGGGGGATGCGGCGTGACCATGCGGGGCATGGTACCACGACCCCCGGTTGATCGCCGCGCGCGATCGGGCTAGTAGCCGCGCGGGAAATCCTTGTTCGCCCGCAGCATCTTCACGAGCCCGCTGAACTCGTTGCGCTGGACGAAGGTGATCGCGCGGCGCAGGCCATGGCCGTAGACCGGATCCTTGGACTTCCACATCGCCTCGCGCATGAAATCCGCGAGATCGGACGCGCTCTCCTGCAGCACGTAGTAGGCGGCCAGGTTGCAGACGCCCTCCTCGAGCTGCGGCAGGTGTTCCGGTTGCTTGTCGAGGAACATCCAGGCGTGCATGAGCTCGTGGGCCATCGTCTTCTCGAAGACCTCCATCGGCAGGCCGTGGAGCATCGAGATGCTGACCTCGCGCGAGAGCACCTTGCCGGTCTCGTCTTTGGTCCAGCGCTTGGTGGTCAGGCCGTTGATCCGGCCGTCATGCATGCTGGAGCGGCCGTAGAGCCGGTTCAAGGTGTTCTGGTCGACCAGGCGCACCGGGATCTCGCCGTACTCGAAGACCAGGCCCCAGGCCGCCATGCGGCTGCGCACGCGATCCATAGCGGCCTCGGCCGCGGCCGGATCGGTCACCGCCGTCTGCTGGCAGATGTTGCAGACCTCGCGCCCGCCCGTGTAGCGCACGCCGCCGCCCGTGTTGAACTGCGAGATGCCGCGGGCGCAATAGTAGCAGCGCGCCACGTTCTGGTGCTGGACGTGGTAGTTGGCCTTCCACTGGTCCTGCAGGTAGCGTCCCGGCCCGATCTCCTTGCCGCACGCGGCGCACATCGGCACCTCAGCCCGGGCCGGGGCTGCGAGGAGCGTCGAAAGGAGGAAGGCGGCGGCCAGGAGCGCGCGCCGGGAAATCGGCCAGCGAGACATAGGGACGGTTACCTACGTCCCATTGTACCCAGCGGCGGGTTCGCGACCGGTGACGAACGCCCTTGGCAGCTAAAGCTCGAAGCGGCCGCTGTCGATCGGCTTGTCGATCCGCAGCTGGTAGCCCTGGCCCTGGTGCACCATCCGCTCGCCCTCGTACATCTCGCGGTAGGTGGGGATCCCATGGACCGCGTGGATGCCGATGATCTCGCGCGTGATGCCGGGCAGGCTCGCCGGCGAGAAGGTCTCGATGCAGAAGAAGGCCTCGCCGCGCAGGCGCTTTTCGCCGAGCGCGCGCAGGCGGGCCGCAGGGTGACGCAGCACCTTGCCCATGCTGAAGATGTCGGTCTGGTCGATGCGGTAGCCGCGCACCGAGACCACCTGCGAGTTGTCCCAGGCGAACTCGAGGCTGAAAGGCATCTTGAGCGGCTTGATCCGCAGCTTGGTGCCGCCGGTCCAGAGCAGCGAGCCGCCGTGCGCGAGCAGGCGATCGCTCTCGACGATGTCCACGCGGGCGGCGAAAGGCTTGCGGCGGAAGGCGATCGCGGCATCGCCGCGGTCCTCGGTGCTGTCCTTGGACTCGCGGAAGGCCAGCTTGCCCGCGATCGTGCGCACGGCGTCGAGCCGCGTCGTGGCAGCATCGACCCGCACGCGCAGGGCCGGATCGGGCGTGGCCGCGGGGGCCTCGACGATCGGGCGCTGGTCCTGGAAGCCTTGTGAGCGCGCCGTGCGCGACCCCGAAGGGGCCGAAGCCGGGTTGCCGCCGCAGGCGGCGAGCAGGCAGGTGATGGCGAGGAAGGGGAGGAGTTTGGTGGATGACATGGCGAGGTGGGGTCGCAGACATTTCTCCTGTTGAATGAAAACGGACGCGGGGCCTCGAACGAGGCCCCGCGCACTTCTGCTGGTTTTATCAGAACATAACCTGGCGTTGCAAAAAGGTCGGCTCCGGCGTTTCGT
>JAKFEW010000044.1:0-24333 GCA_036675505.1 Candidatus Sericytochromatia bacterium | reverse complement strand
CAGAAGGCAAGATAGCGAGTGTTCGGGACGCGTTACGCACGCCCCCAAGAGTCCGATGTTACGAGCGCCGTTGTAGTCGGCATGACCCGAGTATCCACAATGCTCACACTGGAACGATTCGCCAGCTCTCGCGCCGATGTGCAAGCATTGGTGGCAGGTTTGGGACGTGTACGCCGGATTGATCAAAACGAGCTCAACGCCATCCCGCAGCGCTTTGTAGGCCAAGAAACTGCGAAGCTGGAAGAAGGACCAGCGGTGGTCGTAATCGACGCTGGTCGGGTGGAAGGTCGAGCCCTTGTGCTTGGCTTTCATGACCGCCGCCACACGAGCGATTGCCCGAATGGCAACGCATTGCGGCTCACGCCGCCTCCCTTACCTCCCCAGGGCCAGGTCGCGCTGCGCGCCGCGGCGGCGGGCGTCGCGGCGCGCACCGGGGAGTGCGCCGCCGGCCGCTTCGATTACACCCACGCGACCGCCGAGACGATCCTCGTTCTGGCCGTAGCCGTCGCCATCACGCCCCCCGACGGCCGCGTCACCACGCTCGGCGAGGGCGACTTCGCCCATTTCCCCGCTGGCCTCACCGCCACCTGGGACGTCCCTGAGCACCTGCGCGAGGCCGCGCTGGCCGACCTCGGCTACGAATTCTTCGCGCATCCGACCGGCTGGACCAGCCCGAATTACCGCTCGCAGGACCCCGTGACGGTCTGCGCCCTCGCCTGGCGGTCGCACGCGCGCGCGGCCGCCAGGCGCTGCACGGCTGGCTGGCGCCGGGCGGGCGGGTCTATGGCGTGGCGGGACGCCGCACTTGCGCAAGCTGGCGCCCTTCCGGCCCACCTCCGAGGCCCGCGTGGCCGCGGGCGCGCCGTGGCCGGGCGAAGTCGCGGTCATGGGCGGGATCCTGGCGCTCGGCCGCCGGAAGGCCAACGCCCCCGTGGCGGGACAGGCGGACTGAATGCCGGTCAGGCGTATGTATGTCCTGGTCGGCGGGTAGCTTGGTAGGACCGGAGCCCTTTCAGCCGACCTGACCTCGGGCGCGGCCCGGTTGCCCCAGGAGGACCCGCCATGCCCACCGACAGCACCCGCGACGCCGCCTCGCCCGACTACGGCTCGCTGTCCGACCGCCAGGACGACGGCTCCGACGCCACCGAGCGCGAGCGGTCCGACATCGAGTTCCAGCGCCGCGACCAGGACGGTGACGGTGGGCTGACCGCCGAGGAGTACGTCGGCGCCGCCCAAGGCGGCCAGGTCTCGCGCCGCCTGCGGGACTTCATGATGGCCGACGCCGACGGCGACGGCCAGCTCACGCTCGCCGAGTGGCACCGCCTGCGCGGCACCACGCATGCGGGCGACCAGCTGCTCGATCTCGGCGACCTGCTGCGCAAGGCAGCGCCCGAGGCGGGCGACGCGCTCCGCAAGGTCCTGGGTGAATTGCCCATCGACGCGCTCGGGCAGGTGGCCGAGCGGCTGGACATGACCGAGGCGGCAGGTTCGGTGGACGCGGAGAAGCGCATGGCGGCGATCGTCCGGGCCGTGTCCGCGGCGCTCGGGCCGGAGCTCGAGAGCCGGCCGGAGGCGAAGGCGCGGATCGACGGGTGGCTGGCGAAGGCGTGACCAGACACATCCTGGCCGCCGAGGTCGTCACCTCGGCCTGCGGGGAGCTCGGCATCGAGCTCGCCGACCTGATCGCCCTCGCGAGCATCTGGATCCATCCCGAGGTCGCCAGCGCCGTGAATCGGCCATGGTTCCCAGCTCATCGCCGAGCTAACGTAGGTCTCCGCGAGAACGGGCAACAGGTCGAGTTCGTGCGGCAGGTGATCGACGGCGTCACGCTCGACAACAACACCTACGCAAACGTGGCGTTCAAGCAGGCGCTCGGGATCGATCGCGGAGATTTCATCGGGTTTCATGTGTGCCACATCTGGCCCGGTACGGTCTACGACGCCCGATGCTACTCGCATCCGGCGAACCTCGTCGGCATCCCGGCGGAGCTGTCCTCATTGACCGATCATCACTCACACATCGTGGCGTGCTTGAAGTTTCGCTCCTGGGAGCTCTACGGATGGAAGCCGGCCATGGAGCCGGCGCCCGAGAGGCCGGAGAGTTTCCCGGTCCGCTGGCGGGAGCCGTTCGCTCTAAACGACGCGGCGCGGAAGGCCGCCAGGCGGAAATGCAAGGAGGCTGCTTCCGACGGAAATCCGCCGGAGCTGGTTTCCGTCATACCTGCCGTACCTCGTGGCGAAACTCAGTTCTCGTCGGACGCCGGCCCGGAGCCCTGGCTGCTGGCCGCCTTCTATCTGTCGAAATTCGACCATGAGCACCTGAGGATGGGCAACCAGGGCCAGACGTTCGATCGCATCGCTCGCATTCTCGGGGTGAATCGCAACACCCTGAAAAACCAGCGTGATGCCTTCGATTCGTATACGGGAAGCCATCGGCAAGGCTGGAAAGCTTCACTTTCGCCGCAACTCGCGGCTGCCTTCCAGGAACTCGAGGGAGTCGACGAGCACGCCTTGCGAACCAGGCTCCTCGCAAGCCTTTCCTGACGCGATGCTCAAGCGCTACATGCACCCGTGCGAGTTCCCCAACGAAGCTTTCGTACAACAGGCGATCGAAGCCTACTTCGTCAGCGCGGGCTTCGAACACCACACGGATTCGGTGCGGGTCGTGGCGCCAGACGACGAATTAACAGGTAACCGGAGAGTACGGCAAGCTCGGCGTCCCGACGCACGAAACGAGGGGACCATGCGCCTCTACCTTCACCACATCTTGAAGCCGCTGTACGATGGCGATCCCAGCCACGTCTGGCTCCGGGCGGTCGACGAGCAGACGGTTTCATTCACCCTGGAATCGGGAGAATTCGCACACCTGTACATGGTCGAGATTTCGACCGGGGTTTGCAGCCTCGCCCTGAGCCTTGAGCGGCCTGTGCCGACGGGTAAGGTCTGGAAGAGCTGCGAGATGTTGGTGAGCCAGGGCCGCACGTATGCACTGCTTCGTCACGAGCTCCATCGCTATGGCGTTCGGGATCTCGCCAGCGATCGAGAGGTGGCGCTGCCCATCCTGCCCGCCCCAGAGTCCCGGGTCGATACGGTGGCGGATTTCTGGGCGAACGCCGATCGCGTCGTGTACTTGAACGAGGCGACTCACCTTACGGGGCGGGCGATGGTCGTGGCGTGTGACTGGTATGGAAACGTCCGATGGACGGTCGGAGTGGACGACGCCTTCCCGCAGACCTACCTGTACCTATGGGAAGCGGCGCTCTGCGCCCAGTCGGATGGAAGCTTCCTGGTATTCTTCAACGGCAACGCCTTCGGCGAGGACGAGCTCTGGGTCGGTTGTTTGTGGATTTCGCCCGACGGCGAGTTGCAGCAAGCGCTTCAGCTGCCATGGAGCGCCGTCGCGCCTGATGATCACATCGACGGCGGGGGCGCGTTCTTACTGGACGGTCGGCCCCATCTCGTCGCCCACCTCCAGCAGTCGACCATAGTCAGAGGGCTGGAGGGCGAGACCCTCGTATTGCCTGAGTTCGGAGAAGCCGGTCCGCTGACGTTCACCGGGATCGCGCCCCTGGGCGATCGCGTGGTCGTTGCCGTTTCCGGCGGCGGACTCGCGGTCCTGCAGGCCATTCAGACCTCTGGCGCGGAACCGACACTTCATCAGCTGGATCGGCGAACCGGGCTGGAACCGACGATCTAGCGACTCGCGGCTGATATGATTGGGGCGCCCCATGAGCCCCCGATGACCACCCCCCTCCCGCCCGGCGAGACGCCGCCTACCCTCGCCGACCTCTGGCGCCAGTTCCTGCCGCTCTCCGTGAGCGACGTGACCATGGCGGCGTCCGAGCCGCTGGTCGCAACAACGCTCGCGCACCTGCCCGAGGCCCGCATCAACCTCGCGGCGCTCGGCGTGGCGAAGGCGATCGCCATCTTCCTCGAGAGCCCGATCATCATGGTGCTGCATGCCTCGAACGCCCTCGCGGGCGCCGCGGCCGCCCGCCGGGCGCTCTGGCGCTTCGTGCTGCTCGCGTGCGGCGTTCTCACCGCCGCGGTCCTCGTGCTCGTAGTGCCGCCGGTCTTCGCGTTCGTCGCGCAGACGCTCATGGGCGTCGACCCGCTGGTCGGCGAACGCGGGCGCATCGCACTGCTGCTGCTCGTGCTCTGGCCAGCCGCGATCGGCTGGCGGCGGTACTTCCAGGGGCTGCTGATCGCCGTCGGCCAGGGTGGCGCGGTCGGGCGCTCGGGCATCGGGCGCATCGCAGTGGTCGCGCTCGTGCTCGCGATCGGCTTCGCGGCGGGCGGGAATGGGGCGGTCGTGGGCGCTTCGGCGATCGCCGCAGGCGTGGTCGCGGAGGCCATGTTCGTGACCATCGCGGCCTTGCGCCTGGGCGTCACGCGGCCGCCCGCAGCCGAGACACTGCCGGGCCTGCCCGACGACCTGCCAGGCGTGTGGGCATTCTATCGGCCGCTCGCGACCTCGATGCTCGTGGTCTGGGGCGGTCGCGCGGCGCTGGTCGCGGTGGTGGCGCGATCGGGGGACGCGGCAATTGCGCTTGCGGCCTGGCCGGCGGCGTGGTCGCTGGTGTCGGTGGTCGCGAACGCGACTCGCATGGTGCAGCAGGTGACGATCCGCCACCGGGCCGTGCTGCCCGCGCGCACGTTGCTGGGCTTCGCGCTCAGCGTCGGCGCGGTCTGCTCGGCCGGCCTGCTCATGCTCGGCGCCTCCGCCCCCGGCCGGGCCGGCGTGGCGGCGTTTGTGGGCGGCGATCCCGGGCTCGTGGCGGGCGTGGTGCCGGTCGTCGTCGTGTGTGCGCTGATCCCGGCGCTGGTGGCGGTGCAGAACGGCTGCCAGGGACTGCTGATCGGGGGTGGGTCGACGAGGGCGGTGAACGCCGCGGCCTGGGTCGGGACCGGCGTCTTGCTGGCCGCGGCGGCACAGGGCGTGGCGGTGGGCCTGCCTGGGGCGACGGCGGCGGCGATCGCGATGGTGGTGGGCTACGGGGTGGAGCTGGGCGTGTTGGCGTGGGCGCTGCGGATGCGCCAGGGATAGGCGTCAGGACCCTCAGGTGTCCTCACGGCGGCGGCGATCGGCCTCGCTCGCGCGTCGCACCAGCCGCGCCGCGATCAACGACGCGCGCGTCCGCGCCCCCGCGGGCCCGGTCTGGCGGGCCCGCGCCTTGCCACCCAGGTACGTCCCCATCGCCACCGCGCCGACGAACGGCACGACGTGGATCAGCTGCGGCCTGGGGCCGGCGTCGCGGATGTTCGGGTGGGCGAGGATGAAGCCCACCGAGGCGAGCGCCGGCGCCACGATGCCGACCACGTAGCTGCGGTAGCGCATGCCCGAGAACGACGGCGGATAGCGCGTCGCGAGGTAGAGCAGGCCCGCCAGGGTCACCACGCGCGTCACCTCGCCGGCCACCCAGGCGGCGGCCAGCCAGATGGAAGTCAGCATCATCGCGGTGGTGGCCGCGAGCAGCATCGAGATGAACGCCGCAACGTAGAAATCGACGACGCCGCGGGCGAGGCTTCTCCAGCCGATCAAGGCGAGGCCACGAGGTTCGGCAGCGACACCACGAAGCGGCTGCCCTGGCCCGGCGCGCTGGTCAGTTGCAGCACGCCGCCGTGGCCGTCCTCCACGATGGCGCGACACAGCGCGAGCCCCAGGCCCATTCCGCCATACTTCCGGGTCGACGACGGATCGACCTGGTAGAACCGCTCGAAGACCCGCCTGTGGTGCTCCGGCGCGATGCCGATGCCCGTGTCGCGGACGCCCAAACAGGCGCCCTGGCCGTCTTTCCAGACCTCGAGCGTGACCGTGCCGCCGGTCGGGGTGAACTTCGCCGCGTTCGAGAGCAGGCTCAGGCACACCTGAACCAGGCGCTCGCGGTCGACGTTGGCCATCACCGGCTCGCTCGCGGGCTCGACGGCGAGCGTGATGTTCCGCTCCCGCATCAACGGGGCCATCGCCCGCGCGCAGCGCTCCGCGACGTCTCGTAGGTCCAGCGGGGCCGGCTCGAACTTCATGGTGCGCGACTCGATCCGCGCGTAGTCGAGCACCTCGGAGACGAGCCGGTCGAGTAGCTCGCTCTGCTCGGTGATCGTGCGGGCCAGCTCGACCTGGGGCGCGGCAAGCGGCAGGGACTTGTTCTCGCGCAACAGCCAGCCCGCGGCCATGATCGCGGTCAGCGGGGTCCTCAGCTCATGGCTCATCGTGTTGATGAAAGCCGTCTTCAGCGCATCGAGCCGCGTCAGCTCGTCGTTCTTCTCGCGCAACGAGCGGCTCGTCTCCTCCACGAGGAACGAGACGAGCCCCAGGCCCACCGCCAGGTTCAAGACCGACGAGACGAGGTAGCCCATCCAGGCGAAGGCGCTCTTCTCGACAACGGGATAGGTGAAGCACCACAGGCCCGACCCGATGAGGGCCACCCCGAGGAACCAGGCCCCGTAGGGGCCCAACGAGCCGCGCGTGCGGATGACCCGAGCGCCCAGCCACACGTGCGTGACCGCGAGCACGACGGCGAACGGGCCGAACACCGCCTGGAACGGCAGCCCGATCGCCGTGAGCGCACCGCCGACCGTGAGCGCGGCGCCCACGCCGATCCCGTGCCAGCGGCGCGGCAGCGGCGACCCGTCGAGAGCGCGACCCGCCTGGATGAAGAACCACACGAGGCTCGCGACGACGCCGATCTCGCCGAGCACCAGCGCCGTCGGCCGGCCGGTATAGGTCGCGATCCACTCGATGCCGAGCAGCAGCCAGCCGCCCACATAGGCCCAGGCCCAGTTCCGGAAGAACGGGCTCGGATACCGCGAGGCGATGAGGAGCGAGACGACCAGGATGACCGTCACCCCGACCAAATTGAAAATCTTGGCGATTTCGATCGGCGTCATGGCGAGTATTTACCCCATTCTCGCCGAGCTCGATCTGTCATCGCTCCCCGAGGCCGCGTTGGGCCTTCGCGACCATCCGGCCCGCCTGGAACGTGAGCTCCAGGTAGGAGCCGTCTGCATTGGTCCAGCGCCAGGTCTCGGTCGGCAGGCCCATCGTCTTCGAGGCGTCGACGCGGAAGCCCGGCCGGCCGAGGATCGTGAGCGCCTCATCGACGGTCATGCCGCCCTGCAGCCGGCCGTAATCGACCTTCGTGAGCGGCCCCAGCGGCGGCTCGGGCGGCGGAACGACGATGCCGAGCCGGACCGCCTCGCGGTGGGCATCCCAGGCGGCGAGGAGCACGAAGGGCGCGCCGAGGACGACGGCGGCCTGCAGCCCGGCCTCGTGGCCGCCGGTCCCGAGCCAGCGGGTGCCCAGGCCGTACCCGCCCAGCGCCGCCACGCCGCCGATCAGGCTGTAGGCCAGGCCCCGGCCCGGCGCGCCTGCGACGAGGTGACCGCCGCCTGCGAGCGCGGGCGCCACGATCGCGCTCACGCCGCCGGTCAGCGGGATGGCGGCATACGCGAGGGCGGGGAGGCCGAGGCTCACCGCCGGTGCGAGCCAGGGGAGCATCGAGGAAGGCTGCGGCTCGGCGGCCGGCCGGCCGGCCTGGGCTGCAGCGGGCGTGGGCCAGGCGCAGACGATGAGCGTGGTGCCGGTGGCGAGCCACCGAGCGCCGAATCGTGTCATTTTTCAGCCTTTGTTGTGCAAATCGGCGCGTGCAAGCGAGGGTCCGGGATTATACAACCGAAGGGGCGCCCGCCTCACGTTTTCGATCGCCCGCCCACCGAAAGGGAACGGACCCGCATGAAGCCCGACACCGTCGCCCTGGCCTCGCTGGCGCTCGTGGTCACGTTCGCCTGGGCGAGTGCGCCGGCCCAGGCGCTGCCCGGCGAGAGCTTCAAGGCGACGCTCCAGAAGCACCGCGCCAACACGAGCCTGCGCGGGCTGCACCGGGCGGCGCGCGACCCGAACGTGTACGAGTTCGTGAAGTTCAGCCGGGCGTACGACGTCAAGTTCGAGGTCTTCTCCCACAACGGCCAGGAGACCCACGCCGAGTCGCTGGGCATCGCGACGGGCGTCGCCGACAAGGCGCACGCGCTGCTGCCCACCTGCGAAGGGGGCACCGCGTTGATCGGCGAGTACCTCGGCCAGGAGGTGGTCGACGACTACCGGAACGCGATCATGTTCAAGGAGACCGACCGCCGGTTCTTCCAGGGGGCCGGGTCGCCGGACAACCTCTACGCGCAGCAGCGGTACATCGGCCGGAAGTACGCCTACTACTTGCTGGTGGACGAGGGCGTGAGCCGCCAGGACCTCGACGGGAGCGGCGCGACGTTCAAGGCCTTCGCGAAGAAGACCCGCCGGGGCAGCAAGTTCCTGAACTGGTACAGCCTGTCGGTCGAGCCGTTCCAGGACGCGATCGCGAAGTATCCCTGGCTGCTCGACAAGTACCCGCAGCTGCTCACCCCGGCCGAGCGTGCCCGCCGGATCAGCGGCTCCAGGTGATCGACCACGGCCCCCAGGTGCCATTGGCGTCCTGCGCGTGCGACCACACGAGCTGGCGCGGCCCGCCCACCGGCAGCGACTTCAGGCCCGCGCCCGTCACGCCGGGGCGGCCGAAGAAGTGCTCGGCGCCCTTCGCCTTCGCGGTGCCCATCTCGGGGCCCGCGGCGGCGGCCGGGTTGTCGGCCGTGCGCAGCGAGAAGAGCATCATCGGGCGGTTCTCTTCCCAGAACTTCGCGACCTTGCTGTACGGCGGGTCGAAGCCGTCGCTGAAGCCGCCGATCTCGACGGTGTAGGCCAGCGTGCCGAGCTCGGCGAAGGCCCAGTCGGTGTCGTCGCCGGCGGTCGGGTAGAGCGCCGGGCCGGACTGGCCGGCGTCGTAGCCGGAAAGCTCGCCGAGCTTCTTGCCGACGATCTCGAGCCGCTTGTCCGGCGGCGGCGCGTCGGTGTAGCCCCAGGGCCACAGCACGATGTTCGAGAAGCTGTGGAAGGTGAGCAGGTAGGTCGGCTTGATGCGGCGCATCAGGTCGCGCATCGCCTGCACCTCGGGCTCCGAGAAGCCGGCCTTGCCGTGGAAGGTGTCGGACTCGGCGTTGTTGCTCGAGCCGATGTGGCTCCACTCCGGGCCGCCGTAGTTGCGGTTGAGGTCGACGCCGATGCGGCTCTTGCCGCCGGTGACGATGTTGGTGTTCTTGCGCTGGTTCTGGCCCTGCTCGGCGAGCGCGTGGCCGTCCGGGTTGACCATCGGCACGAGCCAGATGTCGCGCGTGTCCACCAGGCCTGTGACCTCGGCGTCAGTGCCGTAGCCGTCGACCAGGTGCTTGGCCATCTTGAGCACCATCTCGGGCGTCACCAGCTCGCGGGCGTGGTGGCAGCCGGCGAAGAGCACCACGGGCTTGCCCGCGCCCTTCTTGCCGATGTGCAGCGCCACGATGTCGCGGTCGGCCTTCTTCTGGGTCTTCTCCCAGCCGTCGCCGATGTCGACGAGCTCGGCGAGCTCGGGGTGCTTGGTCGCGAGGGCCCGCAGGTCGCTCACCGCCTGGGTGTAGGTGCGGTAGCTCTTGTCGTAGCCGTTGCGCACGGGCCGCGCGTCGCGCATCACCGTCACGCCCAGCTTCAACACCATGTCGTATTGCGCGGGCGTCAGCACCGCGCGCAGGCGGTGGTTCTTCACGTCCACGCCTTCGGTGTCGATGCCGGACTCGCCGAGGGCGCGCAGCTGGGCGCGCGTCTGGTAGGACAGCACCACCGACGCTTCCCGGGCGCCCGCCGCGAAGAGCGCGGAGGCCGGCACGGACGTCCCGCGGGGCGCGAGGCCGGTGCCGCCGCAGCCCAGGGCCGTGGCGAGGCTGAGCGTGAGCGCGGTCCAGGTGAGCGAGCGGCGGGCGAAGTTCATGAATCAACCTCCGGCGGGGCAGGGCGCCAAGGTTAATTATACATAAAGGTCGGGTTAAGATGCAAGCGGAATCTTGCCGGCCGGGGCCGCGGCGGTCACCGACCGCTCGCGACGGGGACCCGGCTCTCCTGCGACGCTTCCATGGCCGGCTGTGTGGGAGGCAGGTTCGGGCGCTCCTCTTCCGTCTGGAAGCGCGACGCCGCCTCGAGCAATTCCTTGGCTTGCGAGTCCAGCGCCGAAGCGCCGCGTGCGATGGTCTCGTTGGCCTGGGAGGTGGCCCGCGCGGCCTCGTAGAGACTACCCATGGCGGCGACGACCTTCTCCGCCCCGCGGGTCTGATCGGCCGTGGCCATGCTGATCTCACGCGTCAGGCGGTTCATCAGGTCCACCGACGTCACGATCTGTTCGCCGGACAGCGCCTGCTCGCGGGTCGCCTGAGAGACTTGCAGCGTCAACATGTTCATATGTTTCGACGAGGCGGCGATCTGCGCGGAAGCGGTCGATTGCTCCTGCGTGGCCGCGGCGATCTGGCCCATCAGGTCGGCGACCTCCCGCACGGCGCCCACGATGGCCGTGAGGTCCCGACCGGCCTTGATCGACAGCTCCGTGCCCTCCTTGAGCGCGGACTCGCCGTTGCGGGTCTTGGCGATCGCGAGGTCGGTCTCCTGCTGGATGCTCTTGATCAGCGTGGCGATCTGCCGGGTCGCCGTCGCTGACCGCTCCGCGAGCTTGCGGACCTCGTCGGCGACGACGGCGAAGCCACGCCCATGCTCGCCCGCTCGCGCGGCTTCGATCGCGGCGTTGAGCGCGAGCAGGTTCGTCTGGTCGGCGATGTCGTCGATGAGCTCGACGATCTTGCCGATCTCCTCGGAGCTCCTACCCAGGCCGGAAATCACGGTCACCACCTCGGCCATGACCATGTTGATCCGCTCGAGCCCGGCGGCCGTCTGGGAAACCGCGTCACTGCCGGTTTGCGCGGCGGTGGCGGCTTGGGTTGCCACCGCGTCGGCCTGCGAGGCGCGCGCGGCGACCGCCTCGATCGACGCCGCAACCTGCTGGATCGATGCGCTGGTCTGGCCCGCGCCCGACGCGAGCGCGTCGGCGTTGCCGGCGACCTGCTGGAAGCTGACGGCCATCTCGGCGATGCTGGCCGAGGTCTCCTCGACGCTGCTCGCCAGGGCCTGGACATGGTCGTCGACCCGGCGGATGTTCTGGGCGACGTCCTGGACGGCGTCTGCCGTCATGCCGGCCTCGGTCACCTGGGCGTCGGCCGTCGCGAGCAGCTCCCGCGAGCACGCGCCGATCTGATCGGCGCCGGTCACGACGCCGTTCGCCGCGCGCTTGACATGCAGGGCCATCTCCGCCAGCGTGCAGCGCATCCGTTCGAAGAGCTCGCCGAACTGGCCGAGCTCGTCGTCGCCAGCGACCTTCACGGGGTGGCGCAGCTCACCGTCGGCGATGCGGCGGGACGCCACCATGAGCTCGTCGAGGGGCCTGAAGATGCGCTGCCGGATCGTCCACAGCGACAAACCGCCGACCAACAGCACGAGCAAGACGGCGGCGACGAGCATGCCAACGCGGGTGCGGCGCGCCCCCTCCGCCGCGGCGACGCGTTGCACCGTGTCGGCGCTCACGGCCTCGGCCATGCCGATGAGCGTGTTGATCGCGGTGGTGCTCTCCGCGACCCAGGTCGCTCCATCGATGGTGTAGGGTTGCCTGCCGGCGCTCGCGGCGTACAGCTCGAGCCGGCGGCGCTGGAACTTCACCAGGAACGCGTCGTCGAGCTTGGCCCACGCCTGCCGCGTGCCGGAACCGGGTTCACTCTGGTCGGCGATGACCTGGAGCAAGGCGAGGTTCTGGTCCACGATGGCGCGGAAGCCCTTGAGCTTGGCTTCCATCTCGGGCGTCAGCGGCTCGTTCCGGGCGATGAACGGCCCGAAGTTCGCGCGCTCGCGGCCGGCGTTCTCCATCGCCAGGTAGACGAACTCCTTGACCTTGACGTTGTCCGTGAGCGCTGCGTCGAGCGGGTCGGTGGCCGTCAAGGCGTCCCGACGGACCTGCGCGAGGGCGTCGATGAAGTTGGTGATGGCCGCGTTCCAGCGCTTCGGCGCGGCCCCGTCGCCCACGCCCGCCATGATCACCGCATCTGCGCCGGACCGGGCGGTCTCGAGCGCCTTACGCCGATCGGCGAGGGTCGCCAGGCTCGCGGCCAGCTTCGGCCGGGCGCCGCCTGTGGTGAGGCCACGTGCGATCGCGACAGCGGCCGTGTAGTCGGCGTCGCCCTTCTGACGGAGCGCGGCGATGCGCGCGCGCGTGGCCGGCGTCACCTTCGCCGGGCTGGCGACGGCCGCCGCCGTGGTCCCGCGCTCCACGCCCTCGGTGCCGTTCGCCAGGAGGGCGTGATCGGCCAGTCGGTTCGCCTGGCCGATCCAGGTGGCCCGGCTCCCGGTCGTGGCGAGGTCGCCCAGCTCCTTGGCGACGAAGCCGCCGACGAGCGCCGCGACGACCGCGAACTGGAGCAGCAAGAGGTGCTTGATCGGGAGTTGTTTCATGGTGGAGGGTTGCCTCGGTAGGGGAGGGAACGCGGGATGTTCCTGCGGCTCGGTGGCGACGGACAGGAACATGCCATTCTCGCGGAACGCCCCGTCCGGGGGCATGGCCACAAGTCCCGACATGACGAGGACCAGGGAACCGACCTGGCCTTATATTCGGGACTTCCGTCCCGCTAGGAATGCGCAGCTGAATGGAACAAGGGGAGGGCGCCCGAGCCGGGCGACGTTCAAGGAGGAAGTTCCATGCCCCATCGCCCCGCCGTCGCCCTGGCCCTCGCCGTGTTCGCCACCTGCGGGGCCGCCCCGCCGGCATTCGCCCAGGCCGCGGAAGCCCCCGTGGCGCCGGTCCTGAAAGTCAGCGGCTACGATCGCGTCCGCGTGATGTCCAACCTGAACTTCGATCTCGACTCCGGCGCCGTATCGGACAACTGGTTGTTTTTCAGCGACATCCGCTCGTGGCTCGGCCTCGAAGCCGCTTGGGATCGCATGAAGGTGGTGGCGAGCGCCGATCTCGCGGGTTCCGACTTCGACGAAGGCGCGGTCATGGGCTTCGACAACCCCGCCCGCCAGCGCCCGTTCCAGGTCATGATGCGCCACCTGTACCTGGACTACAGCGTGCCTGAGATCGGTCTCGGCGCCACGCTCGGCCGCCAGCCGGCCCGCCTCGGCAACGGCATCGTGTCGGCCATCAACCGCGACGCCCTCCGCTTCACCAAATCCCTCGGCGACCTCGGCCCGATGACGAAGTCGGGCCTGGCCGCGATCATCGCGCGCGGCGCGAAGGGCAACACGCTGTGGCCCGACCACGTGCCGGCCCCACCCGCGGCCGTGACCGTCCAGAAGGGCATGTCGGGCGGCGTGCAGGGGGCGTCGGTCACCAACGATCCGGACGGTTCCTGGCATGAGCTCGACACCTACGTGCTGGCCTACAACGCCGCGCCGCTGGGCAACCGGTTGCAGGCGTTCTTCGTCCAGCAAATCGACACCTCCCAGGCGGCCGTCTACCCGTCGAAGCGCTACCTCGACCTCAACGGCGACGCCACGTTCGGGCCGCTCAAGCTCGGCGCTGAAGGCATCTGGCTGAGCGGCGTCGGGCCCGCCGGTGCCAGCGGCAAGCGGCCCGACCTGCGCTCGTATGCGCTCTACGGCACGGCGACGTACACGCTGGGGTTGCTCGACCTCGGGCTCGTGCTCGGCCGTGGCGGCGGCGACAACGACCCGACCGATACCACCAACAACGGCTTCCAGTCGTTGTTCATCGACGAGCAGTCGCTCGCCTTCAACCACCTGTTCGGCGACGACCTGCACGGCTTCGATGGCCAGGACAGCGGCATCGCGCGCGGCTCGGGCCTCAACAACGTGACCTTCGTGCAGCCGAACGTGGTGGTCCGCTTCGCGCCGGACCTGACCGGCACCATTTCGTACACCTACCACCTCGCGTCCGCCGCGCAGAAGGCCGGGTCGGGCGTCCTGGGCACGACGGCGACGGCCAACCCCGCCCTCACCTCGGACATCGGCCAGGAGGTCGACGCCCGCCTGGCGTGGAAGCTGGGCGCGACGACGCTGTATGGCGCGGCGAGCACCTTCGTGCCGGGCGAGATCTTCCCGAAAACGGGGCTCGCGAACGCCGCGCACAAGCTCGAGGTCGGGACCGAGGTCCGGTTCTGACCCCGGCGTCCGGCGATCAGCCGCCCTGCGGGGGACTCATCGGGAGCGCGATCACGAAGGCCGCGCCCCCGATGGCGGCGTCTTCCACGTAAGCCCGGCCGCGGTGTTTTTGCACGACCAGCCGGCAGATCGCGAGGCCGAGCCCGGTTCCCTTGGACTCCGCGTTGGGCGCGGGTGGGCCCTGGAAGAACCGTTCGAACACCTGCTCACGAAGCTCGACAGGAACTCCCGGCCCCTGATCTTCGACGCGCAACCGGACCTCGTCGCCATCGGTCGACGCGGCGAGCACGACGCGTGCACCGGGTGGGGAGTGTCGAACGGCGTTCACGAGCAGGTTCACGAGCACCTGGTGGATCCGACTCGCGTCCGCCCAGACGCCGAGCTCCGCCGGGACGGGCTCCAAGGTGAGCTCGACGTGGTGGCGCAGCGCCATCGGCGCCACCGCATCGGCGGCATCCTGCAGCACTTTCCGCGTCAGGCAGGCGCGTGGCGCGATCTTGACCCGGTCGGTCTCGAGCAGCTGGAGATCGAGGATGTCGGCGACGAGCCGTGCGAGCCGATCCGTGCTCGATTGCGCGACGTCCAACATGCGCGTGATCGGAGGCGGCACCGCGCCGAGCATCCCGCTGCCCACGGCATCCAGGGCCAGGATGATCGTGTTGATCGGGTGCCGGAGCTCATGGCTCACCATCGCGATGAATTCGTCTTTCATCCGCGCGACCTCGCGCCGCGCGGAAACGTCGTGCATCACCACGAGCTCGGCCGGCCGCCCCTGGAAGCCGATGCCCGCCGTCGCGACCTCGACGTCGAGGAGGCGGCCATCTTCGCATTGGAGCTGGTGCTCGACGAGCGAGGGACGATCGTCCTGCGACGGCTGCGACAGCGTGCCGGCGGCGGTGGCCAGATCGGGCTCCACCACGAAGTCCAGCAGCTTTCGGCCGATCAGCGCGTCGGCGGGCGCGCCCGCGAGCATGGCCCCCGCCGACGGGTTGGCGAAGCGGATCACGCCATGCTCTTGCACCACCACGGCGTCCGGGAACATGTCGACGAGCCGGCGGTAGCGCGCCTCGCTCTCGGCGAGCGCCGCCCGATCGCGCCGCCGCTGGAGCTCGGCTTCGGCGCGGCGGGCGGCCACTTCGAGCAGCTCGTGGATGAACGCCTGCGCCTTGAGCGGCGCGTTGTGGGCGATCGACAAGACGCCGAACGTGCGCCCCGCTTCGTCTCGCAGCGGCACGCCCACGTAGGCCTGGATGCCGAATGCCGCATACTGGGTGCAGCCCGGGAAGCGCGCGGCCAGGTCGCGGCCCACGCTGACGGAGGTGCCGCCGAGCACGGCCTCGCACATCGAGCCTGCGACCGGGAACCTTTGCGGCGGCAGCAGGTTGCCGTCATGCGCCACGGCGAGCGCGACGACCTGCGATTCGTCGTGCGGGTCGCGCTCCTGGACCAGGGCGAAGGTCACGTCCAGGACCTTGCACAGGTAGGTGACCAGGGCACCGAAGAACTTCTCGCCATGAGGCAGCGAGGCGCCCAACGCCATGCGCCGGAGATCGGCCTCCGCGCGCACCTGGTCCGAAAGGTCCTGGATGAGGATCGCGGCGCCCACCAGCCGGCCGGTCACCTCGAGGATCGGCGTCCAGGTGAGCGACACCTGGAGGTGTTCGCCGTCCGCCCGGACCCGGATCGTGCGAAATTGTTCGATCGGCTCGTCTCGGCGGAGGCGGTCGAGCAGGTTCGGGAGCTCGCCAGGGCGATCGCTGGGCATGATCAGCGCGATCGACCGGCCCAACGCGTCGCCGGCGGCGTGCCAGAAGAGCCGCTCGGCGCCCCGATTCCACGCGACGATCCGGCCGTCGAGGTCGATGCCCATGATCGGCAGCTCGGTCGAGGACACGATCGCCGCGAGGAAGTGCGTCGCGTCATCCGAGTTTGCGAACGTCGGCATCCCGCTCGCGAGCGCCGGGTCAGAGCAGTCCATGGTCCTGGCAGAACAGAATCGCCTGGGTCCGGTTCTTCACCTGGAGCTTCTCATACATCCGGCTGAGGTTGTTCTTGATCGTCTTGTGGCTCAAGCACAGCTTGTCGGCGATCTCCACGTTGTCGAGCCCGCGGGCGAGCAGTTCGACGATCTCGATCTCGCGCGTCGTGAGCGCTTCGATGTGGCCGGGCCAGGGGCGGAGGGGCGGCTGAGCGAGCGGCGCCGTCGGCTCCGTCTTGATCGCCCGGCGCTCGAGGGCCTTGGCGACGACGACGTTGAGCTGGTGCAGGTTCTTCAGCGGCTTGAGCAGGAAATCGAACGCCCGGCCCTGGCGCAGCGCCTGGATCGCGTCGTCCATGGTCCCTTCCCCGGTCAAGAAGATGATTTCGACGCTCGGATCCAGGTCCTTGAAGACCGACATGAGGTGCAAGCCGTTCAGGCCTGGCATCTTGAGGTCTGTCAGGATCACGTCGTAAGGCTCGTGGCGCATGTACGCGAGCGCCTCGATGCCGTCGCGCGCCGTGCGGACCTGGTAGCCCACCGAGCTGAGCCAGGTGTCGAGCACCTCGAGGAGCTGCGGGTCGTCGTCGACGACCATCAGCCTAGCGCGTGTGGAAGTGAGCGGCATCGGCATCCTCGGGGCACAGACACGAAGGCCAACCCCACGGTCGCCACGCAACCGGAGGGATCCCCCTGTTGCGTTGCTTACCCAGCCAAACGACGGGCGAATCTGGTGCTGGACTCCAGAGCTTTCTTCCGAGCGGCGGCGAAAACGGCGTTCGATCCTCGGAAAGGTCCCGCGGCCCTTGGAGACGGGACCCGCTTCCCCTTATGGTAAGGGCGGTCCGACCCTACCCCCGCCCGCGAGGATGCATGGCCCGCGTCGTCATTTCGCCCGACAAGATGGTCGCGACGCTTTTGCTGGACGCAGCGGAACGCCTCGCGCCGCATGCGCTGCGGGACCTCGCGGCGGCCCACGGCCTCGTCGGTCCGCTCGCGCCCGATCTGCTCGCGCTCGCGCAGGGCACCGTCGGACCGGCCGCGATGGTGCTCGCCAGCGGGGTGCCTGCGACACGCGGCATCGACGCGCAGGCGATCCTCCTCTTCTCGCGCTGGACGCCGGGCGACCTGCCCACCCAGGTGGCGCCGGGCCAGATGCTCGCGGTCCGCGTGCCGGGCCGACCGGGGCATGCCGGCCGCACGGTGACCGGCGAGCCGGTCCCGCCGCCCGACGTCGACGTCCTGCCATTCCGCGCGGGCCGAGGCGCAGCGCTGGGCGGCGGCGGTGCGACGGTGATCGCCGAGATCGGCGGCGCGCCCCATGCGGCAGGCCAGGTCGTGATCGTACGGCCGGCCATCGTGCTCGATCGCATCGCGCCGGGTCGGCGGTACGCCTTCGACGGCGACATGCACATCGGCTGTGATGTGGCGCCGGACGCCGAGGTCGAGGCGACGGGCGATCTCGTCGTCGCGGGGGACGTCGTCGGCGCCCGCCTGCGCGCCGGCGGGCAGGTCGTCGTGACGGGCCGGCTGGCGAGCTGGACCGAGGTGGTGGCCGGCGGCGACATCGTGGTCGGCGGGGCTGCCGACGCCGGCCTCATGAGCGGTGGGACCATTCGCTGCGGGGGCGATCTGGTGCGGTGTCAGATCAAGGCCCGCGGCGCGGTCGTCGTCGCGGGCGCGTTCCGCGGGGGCTCCGTCTCCTGGCAAGGCGGCCTCGATGTGGGCGAGATCGGCGCGGACCGTGGCGAGACGACCGTGGCGATCGCCGCGGCGCCAGCGCCGGCCACCGGCGCGTGGATCCGCGCCCGCGACCGGTTCCATCGGGGGGTCGTGGTCAAGCTGGGCGATGCCGAACATGTGCTCGCGGACGCCCTCGACGGCGGCGTGCTGGTGGCGGGTGACGATCGGATCGCATGGCTGGCGCTCGTCGACCCGGCGTTCCGCGCGGCTCGGGGACCCTGGGTCGGGACCATGGTCCCGACCGCAGGCTTCGTGGCCTCCCCGAATCGAGCCTCCGGACCCTAGCTCCACCTGGCTGGCGGCGGCTACGATCGCCTTACGAAGCCCAGCGCGAGTGAGGATACGTTTCAATGGCAAAAGTATTGATCGTCGACGACGCCGCCTTCATGCGCCAGCTGCTCAAGAAGATCTTGCTGCAAGAAGGCTATGAATGCGCCGAGGCCGGCACCGGCCTGGAGGCGATCGCCGCCTACCCGAACGTGCGGCCCGACGTCGTCACGATGGACATCACGATGCCCGACATGGACGGCATCGAGACGCTGCGGGCGCTCAAGAAGAATCACCCCGAAGCGAAGGTGATCATGTGTTCGGCGATGGGCCAGGAGTCGCTCGTGCTCGACGCGATCAAGGCCGGCGCCGCGGACTTCATCGTCAAGCCGTTCAAGCCGGACCGCGTGCTCGCGGCGCTCGGCAAGGTCGCGGGCTGACGCGCGATGCCGGTCGTCCACATCGACCCTGACGAGATGGCCGCCGACCTGGTGCTCATCGAGGGTGAGCGCGTCGCGTCGACCAACGTCGCGATCGTGCTGCTGGCCCGCAACGGCGTGAAGCATGGCCTGCTCCATGCCGAGCTCGCCAAGCTCCCGGGCCTCGTCGGGCCCACGGCGCTGCGCGTGGCGATCGGCGAGCCGCCGCTCGCCGGCGCCGACGGCCGGGTCATGTATGGCTTCGCGATCGACCAGGAGCCCGATTCGCCGACCCGCGGGCCGGACGGCGCGCCGTGCGTCGATGCGCCCTGCGAGCCGCAGATCGTCACGCCGGGTGAGCTGCTCGCGCGCCGCCACCCCGCGTTACCTGGCCAGGCCGGCCGGACCGTGACAGGCCGGACGTTGCCGATCCCTCAGGTCGGGGAGCCGCCGTTCCAGGGAGCCGGCGGCACCGAGCCCTCGCTCGACGGCTTGTACCTCGTGGCGACCCGGACGGGCGTGCCCCACATGCGGCTCGACGGCGTCGTCGAGGTCCGCCCGCTGTTGCGGATCGAAGGCAACCTCGAGCCCGACGGCGACGGCCTGGAGCTGGCCGGTGACGTCGTGATCGACGGCGACGTGATGGTCGAGGGCCACGTCGAGCTCCCCACCGGCATCGCCGTGGCGGGCGACGTCTACATCCTCGGCGGCGTGCAGGGCACGCCGATCCGGGCGGGCGGTCGGATCGTGGTGACCGGCGGCGTGCGCCAGGGCGCGCGCCTGGTCGCCGGTGGCCGCGTCCACGCGAAGTTCGTGGAAGGATCGTCGATCGAGGCTGGCGGTGCCGTCGTGGTGCGCGAGGACTTGCTGCGCTCGACGGTGATCGCGCCGCGGGCGATCGTGGGCGGTGCCGTGGTCGGCGGCGAGCTGTCGCTGGTCGCCTGGCTCGAGGCCGGCGAGCTCGGCGCCGCGATGACGGTGGCGACGCGGGTCGCCGTCGTGCCGCCGCCCCCGCCCGAGGACGACGGCAAGGCGATCGCCCGCGAGCGGCGGGAGCTCGCCGACAAGCTCACGCGCCTCGGCATCCTGGTCGACGAGAACCGGCGCCTCGCGATGGACCCGCGCAACGAGTCCGCCCGCGAGATGATGACCAAGCTCGTCGGCCTGATCGCCCACCTGCAGCGCCGCGACCGCGAGCTCGTCGAGGCGGCCTGTGAGGCCACGCCGGTTTCGTTGGGCGTGCGCCCGTTCGCCCGCGTGAGGGGCGCGCTCCACCCTGGCGTCACGCTCCAGCTCGGCGGTCAACACATGCGCCCCACCACGCCGATCCCATCCAGCTGCTTCCTCGAGGGCGCGAAAGCCGTGGAAATCGCGCCTTACGACATCGACCCCGAGAGGATCCTCGCATGACCCAGAGCTCCAACCCCGGGCTTACCGCCCAGGTCCCCGCCCATGTCCGCGCGATCTTGACGGCGACGCAAGAGACGCTGGGCCTCCTCTTCGACGTCGAACCTTCGTTCGGTCCGGCGCGGGTCTGCTCGGCGCAGATGCCGCGGGAGAACGACGTCAACGTGATCGTGGGCTTCACGGGCGGCGTGCGGGGCCAGATCCTGCTCGGGATGACGCGGCGCTCGGCCTGCCAGATGGCGTCCGTCCTCATGATGGAGGAGCTGCCGGAGTGGAACGAGCTCACGGCCTCAGGCATGGCCGAAATCGCGAACATCGTCGCCGGTGGTTGCGCCACGTCGCTCCACCAGAGCGGCATCGCGGCGAACATCACCGTGCCGTCGGTCATCTCGGGCGAACATGTCCAGATCACCTGGCCGAACCTCTTCATCCTGGAAACGACGCTCACGCTGCCCCAGGGCACGCTCAACATGGCGGTCGGCGTCAAGGTTGCCCAGGAGTGATCACCCGGCCGGCGGATGCGCCGGGACCGGACGAGGAGGTAGAGCCATGACCACCACAGGCATCGCGGTCACGGCCGTCCAGCGTCAGTTCGTGGCGTTCCGGGTCGGCGCCGATGAGTTCGCCGTCGACGTCGGCCAGATCCAGGAGATCATCCGCCTGACGACGATCACGGCGGTGCCGCGGACGCCGGACTTCGTGGAGGGCGTCGTCAACCTGCGGGGCCGCATCGTGCCGGTGATCGACCTGGCGCGCCGCTTCGAGCTGCCGGCGGGGCCGCGTGATCGCGCCGCGCGCATCGTGGTCACGGACGTGGACGGCCGCACCGTGGGCATGATCGTGGACGCCGTGAACGAGGTGGTCCGGCTCGGCCCGGAGGCGATCGAGCCTGCGCCGGAGGTGGTGCAGGAAGGCATTCCCACCGCGTTCATCACCGGCATCGGCAAGCGCGACGGGCGCCTGCTCATCATGCTCGACCTGCCCTTGGTGTTGTCGGCCCGTGATCGCAAGGCCCTGTCGGCGTTCGGCGCCGAGGATGTTCCGCAGGGCACCCTCGCATGAGCGGCGGGTTCGATCCGCGCGAGTTCCTCGCCGACTACCTCGCGGAGTCTTCTGAGCACCTCGCCGCGCTGGAGGCGGGCCTGCTCGAGTCCGAGCGGCTCGCCGCCGCGGGCGCGCCGCCCGGCGAAGCGTTGATCAACGAGATGTTCCGCGCGATCCACACCCTCAAGGGCATGGCCGGGATGATGGGCTTCGAGGGCACCACCGCGCTCGCGCACGAGATGGAGCAGCGCCTGGACGAGGCGCGCATGAAGACGCGCCACCTCGCGGCCCGCGACCTCGCGGCCATGCTCGAGGCCTTCGACGCCCTCCGGCGGCTCAACGCGAGCGTCGAGGCCGTGGGCGACGAGGCCAGTGCGGATGTGTCGCGGGAGCTCGCGCTGGTCGCGGCGATCGGCGCGGTTGAGGCCGGCCCGGCCGACGACCTGTTTGCCAGGCTCGATCCCTACGACCAGATGGCCGTGCTCGTCTGCGCGGCGAAGAATATCCCGGTGCTCGAGATCCGGCGGGTCGGCCCGGCCGGCTGGCCCGCCGACCTCGCCGCCGTTGGCGAGGTGTTGGCCGTGTGGGGCCCGGACGGGCCTGTCGGTTCGCCGGCGGACGTGCCGGCCGGCCCCGGCGCGGCGTTGCTCGGCGCCGATCGTGCGCCGGCGGAGGCCGCAGCGGCGCTCGGCCTCGCGCCCGGCGAGTGGTGCCCGGCGAAGCTGCCCGGCATGCCGGCCGGCGGCCCGGGTTGGCCGTCCGAGCCGGTCGCGCCCGCTGCGGCGGCACCAGCGCTCGCCGCGCCGCCCCTCGCCGCGCCGCCCGCCTCGTCCCCGACGACGGCGGCTCCCGCCCAGGAGGTCACCGCCGAGCGCGCGTCGTCGGTGCGCGTGGAAACGGCGCGGCTCGACCGCCTGATGGAGCTGATCGGCGAGCTCGTGATCCACCGCACGCGCGTGTCGCGCCTGAGCGCCGATCTCAAGGCGATGGTCGCCGCCCCGGGCCCGCTCGACGAGCGTCGTGGCGGGCTCACGGAGCTCACCGCCTCGCTCGAGGACGCCATGCAGGCGGTCGACCGCGTCAGCGACGAGTTGCAGGACGTCACGATGCGGGTGCGCATGGTCCCCGTGCGCACCGTCTTCGATCGGTTCCCGCGGATCATCCGCGACCTGGCGCGCACCTGCGGGAAGGCGGCCCGCCTGGAGACGAGCGGCGCCGATACCGAGCTCGACAAGACCGTGATCGAGCAAATCGCCGATCCGCTCGTCCACCTGCTGCGCAACGCCGTCGACCATGGGCTCGAGCCCCCGGACGAGCGGGTGGCCGCGGGCAAGCCGGCCGAGGGCTGCGTGTCGCTGGCTGCGGCGCAGCAGGGCCCCCAGATCGTGATCACGGTCGCCGAGGACGGGCGCGGCATCGACCTCGACCGCGTGCTCGCCAAGGCGCGCGCGCTCGGCTGGGTCCGGCCGGACGAGACCCCCGCCGACGCCGACCTCTTGCAGCTCATCTTCCGCCCCGGGTTCTCCACGGCCGCG
Organism: Candidatus Sericytochromatia bacterium; assembly: GCA_036675505.1. Taxonomy (GTDB): domain Bacteria; phylum Cyanobacteriota; class Sericytochromatia; order S15B-MN24; family JAQBPE01; genus JAKFEW01. Next base: position 1,894 of record JAKFEW010000044.1, on the reverse strand, counting down.
AGCGTGACGGCGATTTCCGGTCGTGGCGTGGGCATGGACGTGGTCCGCCAGAACATCGAGCGCCTGGGCGGCCGGATCCACGTCTTTTCCGAGGCTGGTCGCGGCACCCGCTTCGAGGTCCGCTTGCCGCTCACGCTGGCGATCGCCAAGGCGCTGCTCGTCCAGGCGGGCGCCCACACCTACGCGATCCCGCTCGCCGTCGTCGAGGAGACCCGCCGGGTCGCGCCGGACGAGCTGCGCACGATCAACGGGAGCGAGATCCTCGATCTCCGCGGGGCCGTGGTGCCGGTCGTGCGCCTCGCCCGGCTCCTCCACAGGGGTTGCACCCAGGCCGCGGGCGGGTTCCTGCCGGCGATCGTCGTGAACGACGGCCAGCGCCGCATGGCCTTGATCGTCGACGCGCTGGTCGGCCAGCAAGACGTCGTGGTCAAGCCGCTCGGCGAGTTCCTCGGGCAGATCCCGGGCGTCGGCGGCGCCACGATCCTGGGTGACGGCCGGGTCGCGCTGATCGTGGACGTGCCGACGCTGGTGGCGCGGCCGGGGACGGGCGCCGGCTCGCCCGTGCTCGCCTGAGTCGCCCGCGCGAGGCATCCGCTTGACCGCAGGCCGCGATCTCCGCGCGGGCACGCCCCCCGATCCACGCCTCACGCCGGCCGAGTCCGATCGGCTGCGCGCCCTCGTGCGCGAATATTGCGGCATCCGCATCGACGACTACAAGCTGGAGCACGCCCTCGCGGTCGCCTGGCCGACGCTCAGGCTCCATGGCGTGGCCGACGTGGCGGATCTGATTCGGGACCTGACCGCCTGGGGCCGGCGCCTGTGGCCGGTGGTGGTGCCCTTCCTCACGATCAACGAGACCTACTTCATGCGCGAGGCCCGCCAACTCGAGGACTTCGTCCGGGTGGCGGTGCCCGAGCTGCGCCACCGCGCGTCGGCGCGCGGCGAGGGGACGCTGCAGGTGCTCTCGGCGGCCTGTTCCTCCGGCGAGGAAGTCTACACGCTCGCGGTCCTGTTGAGGGCCGCGCGGGCACAGGCCCAGCTCACCGGCGTCGACATCGACCCGGTCGTGCTCGCGCGGGCCGACGCCGGCGAGTATGGTCCGAATTCGTTCCGCGCCGTCGACGCCGGCTGGCGCGACGCGACGTGCGAGCCGGTGGGGCGTGAGCGGTGGCGCGTGCGCGACGCCTGCCGCACAGGCGTCTCGTTCGCCTGTGCCAACTTGCTGCAGGCGGAAGCCCAGCTCGTGGGGCGGCGTTTCGACGCGATCTTCTGCCGGAACGTGTTGATCTACTTCGATCGCCCGACCCAGCTCGAGGTGATCCACCAGCTCAGGCGGCTGCTGGTGCCTGGCGGCTACCTGTGCCTCGGCCACTCGGAGATGTTCTTCGGCGTCGACCTCGGCCTGGAGGTGGTGGTCGGGGAGGGCTCGACCTTGTATCGGCGCGGCGAGTCAACGGGAGGAGGGCTGGATGAGTACCGCAGGGCATAAGGGCCGGCCGATCGGGGTCCTCGTCGTCGACGACTCGCCGTTCGCGCGCAAGGCGATCGCGCGCATGTTGGCCGGCGACCCGGATATTCGCGTGGTGGCGCAGGCGGGCGACGGCGAGGCGGCCCTGCGCGCGCTCGAAGGCGAGGGCGTGGATGCCGTGACGCTCGACCTCGAGATGCCCGGGATGGGGGGCCTGGCGACGCTCGCCGCGATCCGGGCCAGCCGCCCGGTGCCGGTGATCGTGCTGAGCGGGGCGGCCGAGCAAGGTGCCGCCGTCACGCTCCAGGCGCTCGACCTGGGGGCGTTCGACGTGGTGGCCAAGCCGTCGGGCGGGCCGCTCGCGCTCCATTCGGCGGGCGCCGAGCTGGTGGCGAAGATCCGGGCGGCGGTCGGCGCCCCCCCGGC
>JAKFEW010000145.1:0-5141 GCA_036675505.1 Candidatus Sericytochromatia bacterium | reverse complement strand
CCGTGCGGGCCGCGCAGGCCGCCGAGCGCGTGGCCACAGCGGCGGCCACCGACGCGGCCGTCGCGCGTGCCGCCCGCGCGGCGATCGGCCTTGGCGATCCGCAGGCCGTGTTCGCGGCGATCGCCGCCGAGGCGATCGCCGCCACCGGCGCCGAGCGCGCCGTGCTGCTCGCGGGCCCGGGGCTCGCGTGGGTCGCGGGCGTCGACGCCGAAGGCCTGACCCTGCCGCCCGCCCCCGACGACCTCAGCTCGGGCGTGGTCGGCTGGGTGCGCGACCAGGGCGCGCCGCTGCACCTCGTCGACGCGCAGGTCGACGAGACGTTCGGCGCGCGCCGCAGCGTCGTGGCGAAGGGCCTGCGCACGGTCTTCGCGGCGCCCGCCCGGCACGGCGGCGCCGTGCAGGGCGTGCTCTACACCGACGCGCGCCGCGTCATGGCACAGCCGCCCGGCGCGCTGGCCGTGCTCGCGGGGCTCGCGGACCTCGCGGGGGCCTGGCTTACCCGCCGGGAGCGCTGACGGCGGATCGCCGGGGCGCCGAACAGACCATCAGGCCGGCTTCCGGAACGCTGCGATGGCCGGATCGACCTCGGCGATCTGGGTCTTCTCGCTGTATTCGTAGACCAGCGTGCCGGCCAGCACGACCAGGCCCGCCACGCCGCCGCCGATGCCCAAGGCGCCTGCCCAGGCCTTGAGCGTGGCCGAAGCGGCGAGATTGAGGATCCCCGCCGCCGCCGTGGCCGTCGACGAGGCCAGGCTGCCCCACGCGAGGGCGATCTGGACATCCTCGCCACCGTCGTAGGCGTCGACGACGCCCTTCACGCCGAAGCCCATGCCAATCAGGCCGAACGACACCCCCAGGCCCTTGACGGGCCCCTTTTCCATGAACTTCCGCAAGACACCGGTCTCCATGCCCGGAAGCTCGGACAGGGCGGAACTCACCGCATGGAGGTTGGCAGCCGTCTCCCCACCGGCCGCGACCGCCTCGATGGCCTTCCCGGCGGCGATCGCGTCCGCGACCTTGGACATGCTGAGGAAGGTCGAGACCGACGCGAGCGCCGCCGAGGCCTTGAGGCTCCGCGTGCTCGGCGTGCCTGTCGGGGCGCTCGCAGGCTTGTACTGCCCTCCCTGGACGGCGACCTCGCCGGCCGTCTTGCTCATCTCGAGGAGCTTCAGGCTATCGACCACGGCCTCTTCCCGGCCCACGGCGTCGTAGAGCGTGACCACGCCGCCGAGGTCCAGGCCCGCGCAGCTTTGGAGCTGGTGCGTCTCGTCGGGGCAGGCGCCGAGGGCCAGCGAGGCGCCATTGCAGCGGGCGATCAGCTGCGTCTGACGTACCTCCTTGCCGTCTTTCTTGACGACGATTTCATGGACGGCCACGTCGATTTTGGGCGCCCCCGTCTTGGTGGTCTCCTGCGCGTGCGCGAGGAATTGCTCGAGGAGGCGGTTGCCCGCGAAGGCTTTCAGGTCCTCCCGCTTGGCGATCGCGTCGACGAGCTCCTGGGGAGAGGCGTCGGCCTTGCCTTGGCTGGTGGTCGCCGGCATGCCCTTGAGGGCGTCGATCTTCTCGATCTTCGGCGTCGTCGCCGTGATCGTCCAGCCCCCGGCAACCGTCGTCGACTGGGTGATCGCGTCTTTCGTCCCCTGGAAGAAGATCTGCTGGTTCCAACCGCCGTGCTCGTTCTTCTCGCGAGCGATCCACTGGGCGGGGCCATCCCCGCTGGTCACCTCGATGAGCTCCTGCTTGCCGTCAGCGCTCGTCACGACGCGCTCCTCGCGCTCCACGGCCCTGCCATCCTCCTTCGACCAGTGGGAGCGTCGCTCGGCCTTGCACGGGCCGAATTGCAACAATCGGTTCATGAGATCCTGGGGGCAGTTGTTCAGCCAGGCCACGCCCGCCACGTCCTCCTTGACGCTTAGGCCTTGCACCGTGGTGGTCGAATGTTGGCGGATCACGCGGCCGCGCTCTGTCTCGGTCGTATTGACTGTGGTTTCCAATCCGGTGGTGCGGGTCTCGACGCGCTTGCCGGACGCCTGCAACGCCCCGCCGGCGTCGAGGGCCCGGGTGAGCGCGGCGTCCTCGACGACCCCCACGCGCTCGATGTGCCCGTCGCCGGCATCCTCCCAGAACGACGAGGTGACCGACCGCCTCCACGCGCCGTTCGGCAGCGTGTCGACCTTCGCGTCGATGTGGAAGCTCGGCTTCGAGGCTCCGTCCGGGCGCCAATACGTGACGTTCAGGCGCCCGGGCGGGATGCCGAGGTCTTCGGCCGTCACGGTGAGCATCGCGCCTTCGACATCCTTCACGCCCGGCACCCCGGCTGCCCGGACCATCGCGAACTCGAGCGCGCGATCATCGGACTTCAAAGCGACGTCCACCACCCTCGCCCATACCGGCGGCGGCAGGGGGTGCTTGGCGCTCGGCCCGCCGCTTTCGCCCGTGAGCAGCGACTTCGCCGCCGCCCGCTGGATCGCCGGGTGAGCGCCCGGCGCGACGAATTCCGGGTTGGCCGGGACGGTCGTGCCGAACAGCCGCGCCACGATCGCGGGGTCGAGCGGCGCGTCCGCGGGGCGCGCCGCCGCGATGTGCGCCAGGCTGTACATATAGATGGCCGGATCCGGCTCACGGCGGATCTCGGCCCGGCGCCGCGCCTTCTCGTTCGCCTCCGGCGAGTACGTGGCGAGGCGCCGCGCCAGGATCGCGTCGACCCGTTCCGCCTGGCTCGGGTGGCTGTTCACGTAGGTCAAGAGCGCCTCGAGCTGCGGGCCATCGAGGCGCTCCGCGAATCGGCCCAACGCGTCGAGCCGGGCCGGGTCGATCGACCCTTGCCGCACCTGCGCCATGAGCCCATCGACCAGCTTCCCGGCGTCGCGCTCGGAGAGCGGCCGGCCGGCAGCGACCTCGGCGTCGAGCGCCGCGAGCAGCACCTCGCCGGAACCCGGCACCTCCGACCGCAGCAACGCCGGGATCTCGCGCGCGCCGGCCTCCTTCTCGAGCCGGCCGAGCGCTCCGGCCGCACGCACGGCGTGCGGCTCTTCCAGGCTGGCAAGCAGCGGGATGATGCGCGCCGCGTCCGTCTTGGCGAGCGGGCCCTGGCCCTTCGCCCGCGCGTCGAGGGCCTGCTCGAGCGCCGTCCAGCGGCCATACCATTTGCCGAGATTCAGCAGATCGTGCACATCCAAGTGGGGCGCGAGGCCACCCAGCAGCTCGCCCAGCGCCCCCCGATCATGAAGGTCGAGGTTGATCAGAAATTCCGGCTTGTAGAGCAACTCTTTCGCCGCCGCGAGCGCGCGCGGCTCGGGGTGGACAGGATCAGGCCCGAGCAGCTCGCGGAGTGCCGCGGTCGCGTCGCTGCGCCGGCCGTGGTACTGGTGCAGGACCCCGCCGAGCACGTCGTGTAGCGCCTTCTCGTCACCGCCCTTCGCGCGGTCCACCAGGCCCTTCCAGGCCGCTTCGGCGTACAGGGACACTTCCAGGAAGCGCCCCGGCAACGCGCCGAGCCCAAGCGCGGCCGGCCCTTCCTTGAGCGCATCGCCCACACGCCAGGTCGTCGCCTGGTCGCGACCGGCCAGCCGATCGAGCGCCGCCAACGCCGCCTTGTACGTCGGCAGCCGGGGATCGGCGAAGACCACTTTCGTGAGCGCGTGCAACGCCGGATCGCCCTTGGAGCCCGACTCGACATGCTTCTCGAGCGCCTTGATCGCGTCGGCCGTCACGAGCGCCGGATAGTTGGCGAGGAGACCGGCGGCGCGATTCGCCTCGGAGCTGCCGGGCGCCGCCGCCAAGCCGGCCGCGATCTTGGCCCGCGCCTCGCTACCGACTTTCCCGGCGTCGTCCGCGAGGTCCGCGAGCGCGGCGTCGGCGCCCTCGCCCTCACGCCGCTTCGCCACGGCGAGGGCAGCGGGATGGCCGATCGCGGCGTACGCGGCGAGTGCCGTGGCCCCCCCGTCGCCGCCCCAGGCGATCGCCTTCGGCCCGAGCGGCTGGCCCGTGGCCTGGCGATAGACTTTTTCGGCGAGCTGATCGTCGCCCAACGCGTCACCGAGTTTCACCTGAGTAAGGGGCTCACCGAGCGCCGTGAGCGCCGACTCGAGCAACTGCTCGAGCTCTTCTCGAGGAACCTGGTGCGATCGCGCGGCTCTCACGACCTCGATGGCCTCCTCCACTGTCTTCACGCCCTGCGCGGCCTGGGAGAGCAGGGCGCTCGCACGTGCGCGGGCGTGGGCCTGGAGCTCCGCGGCGGCGGCCCGGGCGGCGGCCGAGACTTTGGCATCGCGTTCGGCGTTCATGGGATTGGCCACGTTCTTCGCCGCTCGCTCGGCCGCTGTCGCCTCCGCCACCATCAACCGCGCGGCCTTGAGGAGGTCGCGCGCGCCGTTCGCCTTGCGGACGTCCTCTTCGTACTTGGCGAGACGCCGCGCAGCCGCCCGCACCTCCTCGTTCTCGACCGCCGCCCCGTCGCGTATGACCTCCGCCTCCGAGCGCCTGTGACCTTGCTTTTTCGTGGTCGGCTCGGCTTTGGGAATCAGCGCGTCCATCGCAGCCATCATCTCTTTGACGTCGATCACGCCGTCGTGGTTGGCATCGTGCGCGAGGATGCGCGAGAGCTCGCGCTGGCCAGTACCCGTCGGTCCCGCACCATCGTCTTTGAGCGGCGCCGTGGGGGCCTTCGCCGCCTGTGCGGGGATGGGAGTCGGCACAGGCGCCTGGCGTGAATCCGGCCGCGCCTGGGTACGCAGCGCGTTCGCCGAGCCCGCCTTGTTCTTGTCGATCCCGTCACCCATTCTGCCCTCCTTTGCCATACGGCCACGCCCTCATCGGGGATCATACCCACCGAAACGCCAGCACCGCCCGTGTTCATATCGTCAACGGCGCATAGCCCCTGAAACCAGCTCGCCCAGGGGCGCGAGCTTGCCGTCGGCCTGGAACACGTCGCCGTCCGCGCAATGCCAGGCCGCCCAGCCCAGGCCCTTGCGGTCCAGGTAGCCGATCAGCTCGCGCAGCGCCGGGAACTCGTCCGGGTCGCCGCCCAGCTCGCCCACGAACACCGGATACTTTTCCGCGACTTTGCCGAACAGCCGGTTCCACTGCGCCTCGCCGACGCCCGGACCATGCTGGCGCGGGCCGTAGGCGTGCACCTCGTA
>JAKFEW010000126.1:0-5222 GCA_036675505.1 Candidatus Sericytochromatia bacterium | reverse complement strand
TGCCGCCGGCGCGTCCCGCCGCGCCGCCCGCGCCGCCCGCGGGCGGGCAGCCGCCGAGCAGGCTCACCAGCAGCCCGCCGATCATGGCCGCCCAGAGCAGCGCCCGCGCGGTGCGGCCCTGCGGGCGGCGCGTGGCCCGCTTGCGCCCGATGCCCATGCCGACCTCCGGGCGACCGTCGCCCGCTTCCATCTTAGGCACGGGGTCAGGGCCGGACAACGACCGCTCGTTCGTCAGGCGGCGGGCCAGCCCGCGCCGATCAGCGTGACGCGCCCGAACCCGTCCGGCGCCTCCTCGAGCCGCGCCTCCACCGGCAGGAAGCGCTGCACCACCTGCAAGACGGTCCGCAGGTGCTCGGTCACCGGCCAGGTCGTCCAGCGGCTCTCGCCGCGCGCGAGCGCCAGCACGGGCACGAGCTGGTCGGCGAGATGCTCGTCGACCGCCGCGCCGTGGGCGAGCCAGGCCGCGAGAGCGTCGGCCGCCTCGAGGGCCACGTCCTCCATGCGCTTGCCGCGCTCGCCGAGCGCCGAGAAGCCGGCCGGGCCGGCCGCCGTCGCGGCCACGATCAGCACGGCGGCGCCAGGGCTCGCCGCCTCGGACTCCACGATCTCGACGGTCACGGGCACGGGCAGGCCTACGAGGGCCTCTTGCAAGGCGTCGGCGCCGCGCTCGCCCACCTGGGTCGGCAGGCGCGACGTGAGCACCCGCGCATGCACGCCGAGCAACGCCCCGCGCGTCTCGCGTACCAGCGGGCGCGGGTGGCCGGCCCGCACGTCGAGCTCGAGCAGCCCGCCGCCGCGCGGGAAGAAGCCGGGCCGCGTCAGGCGAGCCGTGAGATCCAGGCCCGCGGCGGCGAGCGCCGGGAGATACACCTCGCTGAGGTAATCGGCGGTCGGCGCGAAGGCGACGTGCGTGCCGCCTTCGATCTGCACGCGCCCGCCGCCCGCGAGCGCGAGCGGCAGCAGGGCGGTCTGGGCCACCAGGGTGGTCGCGCCGGCCGTGCCGATCGCGAAGGCGTGGTCGGCGGCCCGCACAGGCGCGCGCGGCGTGAAGGTGAGGCGCTCGGAGCCGAGCTCGGCGCCCGTGAGCGTCGCGTCGCAGAGCGCGGCGGCGGCCCGCGCGGCGGTCAGGTGCTGGGCCTGCAGGCCCGGATTGCGCCGGCCCGCGCGGATGCGCACGAGCGCGAGCGGGCGGCCGGTGAGGGCCGCCAGCGTGAGGCTCGTGCGGATGATCTGGCCGCCGCCCTCGCCCTGGGCGCCGTCGATCGTGACTGGCTCGTTCATGGGCTACTCCCGGGCCGCGCGGCCCGGCAGGAGCGTACCGCGACCGGGCTCAGTTCGTGAAGATCTGCGTCCAGTAGATCTGGCCGGTCGCGCTGTTTTGCACGGCGCTCACGCCGATGTGGCCGAACCGCGGGTTGAGGATGTTCGCGCGGTGGCCCGGGCTGTTCATCCAGTCGCGCACGACGTCTTCCGGGCTGCGCTGGCCCATGGCGATGTTCTCGCCCGCGGTGGCGTAGCGCATGCCGTTCTGCCGCAGCAGCCAGAACGGGTCGCGGCCGCTCGGGTCGACGTGGTCGAAGTAGCCGCGCACGATCATGTCGGTGTTGCGCTTCTCCGCCGCGTACTGCAGGCCGTACTTCGCCGTGACCGGCGGCAGGCCGCGGATCGAGCGCTCGCGGTTGGTGAGGTCCACCACCCGTTGCGTGAAGGACCGGCCATCGGTGTAGCCCGCGACCTGGGTGCTCGGCGCGAGCCTCGCGAGGTGCTGCTTGATGGTGGCCCAGGTCTCGGCCGTCCAGGCCTGGCCAGCCGCGAGCAGGTTGGGCTTGGAGGGCACCGTGGTCCAGGCCGGCTGGCGCGACAGCGCGGGCGGCAGCGCCGGCGGCGCGAGCGGCGCGGCGCCGCCTGTGGGGGTGCTCGCGCTGCTCGGCCGCGAGGCGGGTGGTGGTACGACCCTTGGCCCTTGCCAACCTGATCCCGATAGCCGCATGAAAGCCTCCTTCCCGACGTCTTTGTCCCTGGCGACTCTCTCCCACGCCCGGGACACCGAGGAGGCTCTTCGGATGTTAATTCGTCGTGAACGGTAAAAGGCGGATTAAGTTTACAGGAGCGGTTTTTTCGGGGTCGGCGATTGAACTTGAGCGGCCTTAAATGAATCTATTCCCAACCTTAAATTGTCCTTTACCAAACTCACGTCAGGGATCGGGCCTTGACCCATATAACCTAATCACAAGCCAGTCGTCGCCAGCCTCCGCGTTTTGTGAGTCGCCCCCGCAAAGGGTTTGAATAAGGAGCCACCGTCATGGGCAAGCAGCTTTCCGTCAACCACATCGTCACCGAAGCCATGTACAAGTACGACCACAACAAGAGCGGCGTGATCGACCTCAAGCGCCCCGACGGCATCTGGAACAAGCTCAAGAACCCCGACGAGCGCGTCCGCTCGAAGACCGACGTCAACAGCTACAAGGAAGACCAGCTCACCATCTCGACCTCGGTCTACACGATGCGCGACCTGTTCTACGCCGCCGACGCCAACCGCGACGGCCAGGTCACCCGCGAAGAGCTCGCAGCCGAGGTCAAGAAGTTCGACAAGGACGGCGACGGCCAGATGACGAGCCGTGGCTTCTGGGGTTGGCTGACGCGCAAGCCCAAGCAGGAGCTGGACCTCTTCAACAAGGAGTTCGGCGAGAAGATGACGAACTACGGTTCGGTCGACATCTAAAAACCCCTTTCCCCCGGTTATTCAGAGGCCCGCCTCGATCAGGAGGTGGGCCTTTGTTCGCGCCCCAGGTCCCATGGTCTTCCCTGCCCCTGTCTTCGCCCTGCTCACCGCCGTCACGATCTGGTCGGCGGCCTTCGTCGCGACCAAGATCGCCGTGAGCGAGGCCGCCCCGATGGCCTGCGCGCTCGCGCGCCTCACGCTCGCGACCGCCGCGCTGTTCGCCGCGCACCTCGTGCTGCGCCGCCGCTTCTTCGTGCCGCGCGCGGCCTGGCGCCCGGTGGTCTGGGCCGCCATGACCGGCACGGTCGGGACCTTCGCGTTCGAGAACACGGCGCTCATGTACACGACGGCGGGCAACTCCGCGATGTTCACGGCCGCGAGCCCGCTGCTCACGGCCGCGGCGGCCTGCGTCTTCCTGCGCGAGCGGATGACGCTGCGCCAGGTGCTGGGCGCCTTGATCGCCTGCGCCGGCATGGTCGCGCTGATCGGCCCGAACCTGGCGACGACCGGCCCCGGCGACGCCCTGATGCTGGTCGTGATGGTGCTCGGCACCGCCTACGGCATCCAGAGCAAGCAGCTCGCCAGCCAGCTGCCCGCGCTCACGGCGCTCACCGGCATGTTCCTGGTCGGCACGATCGGCCTGGTGCCCTTCGCGATCGCCGAGGCGCTGCTCGTCGGCGGGCCGCTCTTGCCCACCAGCCTGGCTGGCTGGGCGGCGATCGCCTACCTCGGGCTGGTGGCCTCGGGCGTGGCCTACCTGCTCTGGCAGTGGGCGATCGCGCGCATGCAAGTCTCCACCGCCGGCATCTTCGTGTACCTGATGCCCGTGGGCACGCTGATGCTGGGCGCCGCGCTCCTGGGCGAGCCTTTCGGGCCCGGGCGCGCGGCGCTCGCGGCGATCATCCTCGCCGGGGTGTACCTGGCCGTGGAGCGCCCGGCTGCGCCCGCGGCGGCCTGACGCTCGGCGGCGCTCCGGCGTTCAGCGGCGCTCGGGCGATCACAGGTTGCCGATCGGGGTGTGGGCGTCGGCGCTCGCGTCCGTGATGTCGTTGCCGGCCGGGTCGCCGAAGCCCTCCGCGCGGCCCTTGATCGCGTCGAGCCCCGCGTCGAACCAGTCGGTGCGCCCCTCGATCGTGATCCAGACGACCTTGGCGTTGCGCGGCGAGACCTTCACCTCGATGTCGCCCGCCTGGGTCTGCCCGTTGTTGGCGGTGCCGTCCTCGTCGACCAGGCGGAACTCGGCCTCGAGGTCGTCGTCCTCGTCGCCGTAGACCGCTTCGACGCCCGGGTTCACGGTCGGCAGATCGGCATCGCCCTCGAGGTCGAGGTCGAGGTCGGCGGCTTGCTCGGCGACGGCGAAGCTGTAGTTCGCGAGGGTCGTGATCGCCGCGTCGAAGTACCCCGCTGTGTCGTCGTGGGCGGCCATCGCCTCCGAGAAGGTCAGCTCGATACGCGTGTCGTTGCCGATCACGTTCACCTTGATCGCCGCCAGCGTGGGGGCCACCGCGTCCTTGCTCAACTTGAACGTGGCGACCGAGTCGTGGGTCGCGTTCCAGCGATCCGCCGCCGAGCCCGCCTCGTCGTCGATCGCGAGGGTGCCCTTCTTGAAGACGTTGCGGATCAGGTTGCCCGCGGCGGGGTAGGCCGAGAGGACGCCCGCGTCGCTGGTGCCGAGCTGCTTGCCCTGGAGGTCTTCGATCTCGGGCTCCTCCGCGGCGCTCGCCACGAGCCCCACCTGGTACTTCGCGGCGTTCGCCTTGTCGGCGATCAGCGGCGCCTTGAGCTCGATCGTCGCCACGGTCTTGGCCTCGTCCCAGCTGACGGTCGCCGAGGTGGCCGCGTCATCGAGGAAGAGCGTGCCTTCTTTGATGACGTAGTCGTAGGTGGCCTCGACGTCGACCGCGCCGGCGTCGTCCTGCGCGGACAGGTCGGCGGCCGCGCCCCCCGGGCTCGCGTACTGGTTCGCGGGGAAGACGCGCAACGCGTCCTCGAAGCGCTTGCGGCCGCTGTCGCTGAGCGGCTCGCTGAGGCGCAGCTTGTAGAGGAGCGCCGTCGGGTCCTGCTTCTCGGCCGCATGCGCGGGCTCCGTGGCGATCACCTCGGGCCGGTTCGAGAGGAAGAACGCCGCGCCGCCGTCCGGCCGGTTGCCGGGCGCGCCGAAGTTCAGCGTGTTCCGCGAATCCGTGTCGGCCTGGAAGGAGCCGACGCGCTTGCGGAGCGTCCAGTTGGCCTTGGTGGCGACGACCTCGACGTTCACGCCTTCCGGCACGTCGTTCACGACCCAAGCCCCCGCGTTCGTCACGGTGGTCGCCTCATACGACGCGGCCGTGTTGAGCGAGCGGATCGTGATCATGGCGCCGTCCACCGCGGCGCCCTGCTCGTCGTAGACCCCGCCCGCGAGGACCACGTGTTGGACGGCGCTGGGGGCGCCGGCGTCGGGGGTCGCCGGCGGGGCGGCGGTCGCGGGGGGCGTGGCGGGTGCGGCGGTCGCGGCGGGCGC